>NZ_JBLBWI010000009.1:0-150470 GCF_047308515.1 Nocardioides sp. Bht2 | reverse complement strand
CGAAAAGCCCCTGAAATCGTCGATTTCAGGGGCTTTTCGTCAGGGACTATCTCGCGGAGCTGGCGGTAGCACCGGGGTGGGCGAAGGGCTCAGCCCTCTTCCCAGGCGGGGCCACCGGGCTTGGGGTAGGTCTCCTGCTGGCGCGGTGCCATCCGCAGGTTGCTGCCGTTGGACAGCGCGGAGTTCTTGCCGTAGTCGATGTACTTCGCCAGGTGCGAGCGGTACTTCCAGATGTAGTTGAAGTTCTTGTGATAGTTCCGGAGCACGCCGTCGCCCTTGATCCGGAAGATCAGCTCGTCGCCGCGCATCCCGGAGTTCGCCCAGTTGCTGGAGCCGGTCCAGGTGTAGCGCGCCTTGGTGTCGCCGTTCCAGTTGCCGGCGATGGTCAGCATCTTCTCGTGACCGTAGAGGTCGATCAGTTCGTCCTCGTCGGTGTCGTAGCCGTTGATGTGGACCGGCAGCGCACCGCGGTTGGTCTTGGTCGCGAAGATCTTGCGGACCGGAGCGCTGGCCATCCCGTACATCACCTTGACATCGCAGCCAGCCGCATAGAGGGCACGGGTCTTCGCTGCCAGCCACTCGCCGCGCTTGGTGTGCCAGGCATGCATGTGGATCCGGACCATGGTGCGGCCCTTGACGCCGGCCGGTGCACCGGCAGCGCCCGTGCACTTGACCTTGTTGAGCACCTTCATCATCGGGTCGTTGCGCTTGTTGAACCCGTTGAACGGCATCACCTGGAGCTCATACCGCTTGCCCAGGTCCACCTTGTAGTACGGGTTCTTGACCTTCTTGTCCTTACGCATCTGGTTGAAGAGCGTGACGAAGTGCTTGTGCACCGTCGCGTTCTCCTTCATCACGTACAGGTCGTTCCACTGGTTGATCGCCGCGTTGGCGGTCAGGTTGGTGGAGCCCAGCATCGTGACGTTCTCTGCACCGCCGGTCTTCGAGAAGAGGAAGAACTTGGAGTGCAGGTTCTCGAAGCCGCTGCGGCATCCGAACGAGCAGCGATACGCGAAGTTCTTCCGCTTCGGCGACTTGCCGATCATCTTGTACATCTTGTACATCGCCGAGTTCTGCTGGTGATTGTTCAGCAGGATCTGGACGCGGACACCTCGCTGACGGGCGCGGATCAACGCGTCGGCGACCGGCATCCGGTCGAAGGAGAAGACCGAGATCCGGATGTACTCACCCTTGGGAGTGCGGTTGATCGCGTTGACGATCTGCCGTTCGATCGTCCACTGCTTGGAGAGATCCGTGCCACGCGGGATGTTGAAGAAGGCGCCCGTCGGCGGTTCCCACTTCTTCTTCTTCGCCGCGACCGGCGCGGTCGCGGCTTGCGCGCTCACCGTGTTGGCGTTGGTCGTTAGGTCTGCTTGTGCAGGAACCGACAACGAGCCCGTCAAGACCATTGCCGCCACCGTTGCCCCCACGGCGATGAACTTCACGCTCGATCCTTCCCGAAACCGATGAGCCTTCGCCAGCACCTTACATGGAGGGGCGGAATCGAAAGTTCACCGATTTGGTCCTGCATCCGGTAGCGCTCGCGGTTCCGTTCGCGGACGTCGTCGAGCATGGTCGCGATCGTCTGCGTGGTGACCGCCAGCATCTCCGCGTCGCTCACCTCGGACGGATGCCGCAGATCCGGCAATTCGGTTTCAGGCGCCAGATCCGCAAGATCGCCACGGATGTCGTGCTTCCCATGCTCGAGGATCCGCACGGCGTCCTGCGCCTTACCCACCAGGCGTTCCCAACGCTGCGGACTCGGCCGGAACTTCTCGCGCCCGTTGGGCATCACGGTCCCAGCGAGGTAGGTACGGATCCACCGGCTACGGTCACCGGCGTTGTCGAAGTCGACCAACTGCGCATTGATCCGGCGCAGCGCTTCGATCTCGACCAGACCGAGACTGACGTTGGCCGCCTCGTCGGGCGCGGGGAGATCGGTGTCGACCTCCAACATCTCCAAGAAGCGTTCCCAGATGTCCGCCGTCCGCGCTCCCGCACGCATCGGCAGGATGTGGATCCGCTCATCGGGGACCGCGACCGACCAGCGGGACAACACGTCAGCCAGATCGAACGCCGCCCAGCCCCACTCATCGTGGGGGTCGTAGGCGGTGCGGCCCGGAAAACCCTCGATGCCGCGCTGTCCGCCGTTCTTGACCCACTCCTGCCACAGCGACGGCGCCAGTTCGGTGAGCACCCGCGCAGTGATCACCACATGCAACTCGACGTCACCGAGTGAGTCGACGGCGCGCTGGATGTGTTCGGGCGATGCCGGAGCGAAGAACTCATGGCTGATCACGGCCGTCGCCCCCTCCCACGCCCGGACCTCGTCGACCAGGTCCTGCCAGGGCTGTTCGACGTCGCCGGTCCGGCGAGCGAGTTTGGGGTCGTCGCGCAGATCGAGAGAGGCGATCAGGTGACGCCGCCGGTGCCGTCCCGGAATCAGGACCCCGCGGTCGGCGAGGGCCTCCTTGTGCATCCACAGACCATCTTGGATGAAGGTGGTGCCGGTCTTCAGCAGGCCGACATGGAGATACAAACGCTGAGTCACTTGGTTCACGTCCAGTTGTAGGCCTGGCGCATGCGACGCGCGGTCGCGTGCACCAGGTCGTCGAGCGAGAGACCGCTCGGTACCGGCTCACTGCCGGAGGCATAGGTCCAGGCGGCCTCGGCGGAGCGCCGGACCTCGTCAAGTTCTGGCGGGGCACTGTGCCGGGCGACGTCGCCCAGCGCGTCCAACCCGGGCAGGTCGGTCAGTTCACCGACCCAGGGGTGCGGTCCGTCGCTGAGCAGGTGGCGCAGTTCGTCGTTGCGTCGCGCCGCGTAGCGCGCGGTACGCCGATCGAGGACCGGCTTGCCCTCACTGCCGCGCAACGGTGCGAGTGCGGTATTGATCAACGGACGCATCTCGTTGCGGTAGCTGGCCGGCCGGACGTCGCCGAGGTCCTGGTTGACCCGACGCAGGAAGTCGCAACTGGCGTAGCCGACGGAGGAGTTGTCCTTGGTCTGCGACAGGTCCACCTCGATCGGCGGGAGGTTGGCTGCTTCGAGGAAGCGACGCCACAGCAGATCTCGCGGAGCCTCCGGTCCGGGCACGGTGACCAGGTGGATCCGGTCGTCGGGGACGACGGTGCGCCACCGGTCGAGGATCGTCTCGATGTCCTGGGCCCGGTGGAAGGTGTGGGCAGCCTGGCCGCCGCGGCGGTTCAGCAGCCCGGGCACGATCCGCTGCTGGTACTTCGACCAGCTGTCGGTGCCGAAGTTGCGGGTGAAGGTCTGCCACTGGGCAGGCACCACCCGGAACATGTCGCGGACCGTGAGCACGACCTCGACGTCGACACCGGCCAACGGCTCGAAGAACGCCGCCAGATGCCTGGGCCGCGCGAAGCTGAGGAACTCCATCGAGACGACGCCGACCTGCACCTCGGGTTCAGCCAGCTCGGCGACCAGCTTCTGCCAACGCTTGCGGTTCGCTTTGGGCGCTTTGGGCAGGTTCAGGATGTCGCGCACCGCGAGGGATTGGGTACCGAAGCGGCCACCGAGGAACCGCACACCTGCCTGAGCCAACGGCTCGGGGTTCGTCATCAGAACGGACTGCAAGAAGGTCGTGCCCGTCTTCATCGCACCGATGTGGAGCACGAGACGCTCAGCCATCTTTACCCTTTGAGCTAGATCCCCGGAACGTAGTCATAGATCGGAGCACTTTACCGAGTTTGCCCGCAGAATGCCGATTCCGACACGCCAGTCACTGTAAGTTTCTTCCGACTCAGCTGTCACATCCGCCACTTCTGCACCTAGACTGGGCCGGGTCCGCACCACGGTCGCCGTCTCTTGGAGTCTCCCGATGCGCCTGTTCACTTCCCCGAAGATCGCGCACCAGCCCGCCCGCCGGCGTGCTCTGCGTGCCGGCATCGCCGCCTGCGCCACCCTGGCGCTGGCCGCCACCCTCGGCAGCGCGAGCACCGCAAACAGCGCCTCCGCACGCAAGGAGAACGTGCCCAGCAGCACCGATCAGGCGACCCAGTTCCGGATCGCCTCCTTCAACATCCTCGGCGCGGGCCACACCGACAAGAATGGCGGCCGCAAGGGCTACGCCAACTCGAAGGTGCGGATGGGCCACACCGTCCAACTGCTCCAGCAATACAACCTCGGCGTCGTCGGGCTGCAGGAGTTCCAGGCCTCGCAGTACACCGACTTCATGAGCCGTACCGGCGGCGCCTACGGGGTCTACCCCGGAGCCAACTTCGGCGCCCAGTCCGCGCCGATGCACAACTCGATCATCTGGCGTAAGAGCGAGTGGCAGCTGGTCGAAGCCCGGACGCAGTCGATCCCCTACGGCTTCAAGGGGCCCAGCAGCAACCGTGTCGTCAGCCGGATCCAGATGCCGGTGATCCGGCTGCAGCGGATCAGCACCGGCCAACAGATCTGGGTGAGCAACTTCCACAATGCCGCCGACTTCCTCGGCGGCTTCACGGCAGCGGACCGGCGCAAGGGGATTCCGCAGCAGCACCGCAACGAGGCCCGCACCCTGCAGGTCAACCTGATCAACAGCCTGCGCGCCGCAGAGCCGAACATCCCGGTCTTCATGACCGGCGACATGAACGAGACCAGCAACTACCTGTGCGACGTCGTCCAACGGGCTCGGGTGCAGCCCGCCGGCCCCGGCGGCATCACCAGCAAGGGCAAGTGCACCCCACCGAAGCCGATCGGCGTCGACTGGATCTTTGGCACCACCGACGTCGCCTTCTCCGGCCACCAGCGGCTCCGCACCGCCCTCGTCGCCAAAGCCACCGACCACCCGCTGGTGATCAGTGACGTCAGCATCGCGCCGTCGCGGCTGCAGTCGACCCCGATCCGACGGGTGATCGCCATCTCCGTCGACGGTCTCCGTCCCAACATGATCGCGAAGCTCGGCTCCAAGCTGCCGAACCTCAACGCGATGGTCGCCCAAGGTGCCTCGACGACGCGGGCGCACACCGCCACCGAGTCGACCGTCGGGCTGGCCAACCAGGCTTCGATCCTGACCGGGCAGCGGGTCTACCGCAGCTCCGGCGGCCACGGCGTCAAGACCGAGAGCATCTCCACGACGACGCATAAGAAGGCTGGTCGCTACGTATCCAGCATCTTCGACATCGTGCACAACAACGAGCAGTCCACCGCGGCCTACACCGACTCCTCGAAGACCCACCAACTGCTCGCCTCCTGGACCAGCAAGTACGGCGGCGCCGACCCGCAGGGTCTCGACTCGGGACGCAACAAGCTCAGCGTGCGCAGCTACCAGTCCAACACCAACAAGCTGATCAAGTCGGCGCGCGCCAAGCTGAAGACATCTCCCGCAGCGCTGACCTACCTCCAGCTGACCGGCCCCGATGCGGCCGGCCACAAGTACGGTTTCACCAGCAAGCGCTACCGCGACGCCCTGATCGCGGCGGACCAGCAGGTCGGCCGGATCACCCGGGAGGTCCGCAGCAACTCCAAGCTGCGCGGCAGCACCCTGGTCGTCCTGACCAGCAGCAACGGCGGATCCGGTCGTTCACACAGCAACCGGACGAAGGCGGCCAACCACACCGTGCCGTTCATCGTCTGGGGCCCGGAGCTCGGGATCCCGGCAGGGGCCGACCTCTTCAGTCTCAACCCGCAGCTGACCCGCTCCTACAACCAGCTGTCGTGGACCACGCCGACGATCCGCAACGCCTCGGTGGCGAACGTCGTCACCAGCGCACTGGGACTGCAGTCGGTGCCCGGCAGCGCCACCGGGTGGAGTCAGGATCTTCGCTGGACGGCGGCGCCGGTCACCAACGGCAACTGACGCCGGCGGCGTCAGCCCAACTGGTCGGAGTACTTGGTGACCAGCGCGGCGAGTTTCTCCTCGTCGCGCTGGGCGACCGGCAGGAGCAGTTCGGTGACCAGGTCGGTCAGTTCCGCCAGACGCAGGTTGAGCTGACGGCACTCCTGGACCTCGGCTTCAAGCTCGGTCACCCGAGCTGCCAGGCGCACCATGTCCACCCGTGCGCCCCCGGCCTGCTTCACCTTCGCGCGTCCACGCGAGACGACATTGCGCAGTTCGTTGATCTTCACGGCCACTCAACCACCATTCGACACACACGGATCCGCCCACCGGTTCGGGGGGCGTCAGCACCGAGCACCGCGGCGGTGTCGGAGTCGTACTCAGTCACGTCGACCACGCGGGCCCCTCGCTCCTGCACCTCGCGCCGAACCCGCTGCACCCGCAGCGGTCGGAGCAAGCGAACCTTCTCCAGCCCCTCACCGGGGACCACGAACTCGACCACGGTCTGGCCGCCGGCGCGGGTCAACATCTCGGCCATCCGCCAGAAGTGTTCGCGCCCGGCCACCGTCGTGGTGTCCAGGAAATGCCGGCCCAGCACCAGCTTGGGGCCGGGGTCCCGGGCCAGCCGGGCCGCCCAGGACAGGGTCTGACGAAGCTCCAGCAGGTTGACTCGCTCGTAACGCGCCGGCAGCTCCTCCGCGGCAGCGAGCACAGCCGCGTGGGCGAAGCTGCGCGGCGAGTAGTCGAGGCCGACCGAAGGCACGCCCTGCTGGGCGAAGTAGTGGACGGCTGCCCCCGCGCCACAGCCGATGTCGACCAACTGCGCCGGCGTGGCGAGCTTCTCGGCGGCCCAGAGGGTCAGTGCGTCGGGGGTCAGATCATGGCGGTGCTCGCGCTCCGCCTTGGACCAGACCCGATCCCAGTTGTCACGGCCCACCCGGGTGCCGCGGAACCAACCGTTGAGTCGCCGATGGGTGCTCTGCGGCGTCTCGAAGTGGTAGGCCGGGTCCGGCACCCGCCAGCTCGGACCGTAGGTGGCGCTCAGGAACTTGTCGGTGTTGGCCGGCGCCGGCAACTCACGACCCTCCAGGGTGGTGGTGCCGAGCGGGAAGATCCACTCCCGCTTGAACGGCGTCCGGATCTCCCCCATCAGGATCAGGTGCTCGTCGTCGGTGAGGAAGCCACCGAAGACGTCGAGGCCACGCACCGAACCGTCGGCCTCAGCGACGTCGACCTTGAACGCAGCGGCGCTGTAGCGGGTGATCTCGTAGCCCATCTCGCTGAGCCGACGCTGCAGCCGGAACGACTCACGGCTCACGTCGACCGGCTTGGTGTGCTGGCTGACGTAGCCGATGTCGGCGTCGCTGTCGTGGCCGATCAGTTTGCCGCCGCGGACCGCACCGAGCAGCGTTCCGTAGGCGGGGAAGGCGTCGATGCCGGCCTTCTTCAGCGCCGCCAGCACCTCTTCGATCGAGTCGAGCAGCGGCGCGACGTGCTCGGAACTGCGGGTGTCGAAGGTCTGCGCCAGCCGGTTGGACTTGTCCAGGCCCAGCGGCTTGCCGTCCTCGGTCTCCACCTTGATCCGCTCGGGGCTCCGGCCGCCGAGCGCGACCTCGCCGGTGAACTGCACCTCGCCTGTGGCGTGCTCGACCAGACCCACCTCGACGGTGCCGTCCAAGAACCGCCGCAGCGCCGGGGGCCACTCGACGAAACTGTCGCGCCCTTGCCGGACACCGTCTCGAAGCAGCCAGAACGACCAGATCCGCCGCCCGTCGAAGAGCACATCGAGCACCATCTCCCGCTCAGCAGGTGCAGTGATCCCGTTGTCGTCGATCCGGACCCTCGTGCTCACCGCGCCGAGCCTACCGGAGCGGCTACCACCGAGCGTGCCTAGTCGCCCGATAACCTTGGTCGTTGTGAGCGCCACCCCTTCCCGCGTCTTCGTGGCCCGCCTGGTCGGGCTGCCGATCTTCGACCCCCAAGGCGACCAGGTCGGCAAGGTCCGCGACCTCGTCGTCTCGCTGTGGTCCGGCGCCAGCCAACCGCGGGTACTGGGCCTGGTCGCGGAGGTCTTCGGGCGCCGGCGGATCTTCGTGCCGATGACCCGCGTCACCCACATCGACAGCGGCCAGGTGTACACCACCGGCCTGCTCAACATGCGTCGCTTCGAGCAGCGCCCCACCGAAGCGTTGGTGATGGGCGAGCTCCTCGACCGCACGGTCGGCATCCGCGGCTCCGAAGTCCGCGGCACCATCTACGACGTCGCCATGGAACAGGCCCGCAGCCGGGACTGGGTGGTCAGCCGGGTCGCCATCGTCGAGCCCGGACGTGGCTTCCGGCGTCGCGGGCAGACCCACGTCGTGGAGTGGACCGAGGTCGAGGACCTCACCACCCGGCACGCCGACCAGGGCGCCACCCAACTGCTCGCCAAGATCAACGAGATGCGCCCCGCGGACGCCGCCAACCTGATCCAGGACCTGCCCAAGACCCGGCGCAGCGCCGTCGTCGCGGCCCTCGACGACGAGCGGCTCGCCGACGTCCTCGAAGAGCTGCCGGAGGAGGACCAGGTCGAGATCCTCGGCGACCTCGACTCCGAGCGCGCCGCCGACGTCCTGGAGGAGATGTCGCCCGACGACGCCGCCGACCTGATCGCGGAGCTCCCGCCGGAGACCGCCGCCGAACTATTGGACCTGATGGAGCCCGAGGACGCCGAGGACGTCAAGCGCCTGCTCTCCTACGCCGAGTCGACGGCGGGCGCGATGATGACAGTGGAGCCGGTGATCCTCTCCCCCGACGCCACCGTCGCCGACGCGCTGGCCCGGGTCCGCAATCCCGACCTGACCACGTCGCTCGCCGCGTTGGTCTACGTCTGCCGCGCGCCCCTCGAGCCGCCGACCGGGAAGCTGCTCGGCGTCGCGCATATCCAACGACTGCTCCGCGAACCGCCGTCCACCCTGGTGGCCGGTGCACTGGACGCCGACCTCGACCCGCTCCGCCCGGAGATGAGCATCGACCAGGTCGGCGCCCACCTGGCGCGCTACAACCTTGTCGCAGCCCCCGTCGTCGACCCCGATGGCCGCCTGTTGGGCGCCGTCACCGTCGACGACCTGCTCGACCACATGTTGCCGGACAACTGGCGCGAAGCCAGCCGCCTGGGAGGTGACGCGTGACCGAAGCCCGACGCCCTCGACTCGACGTACCCCGCGAGACCCGGCGCCCCCTGCTGCGGCGCCCCTCCTACGACTCCGAGACCATCGGCGTCTTCGCCGAGGAGTTCGCGCGGTTCATGGGTACCGCGAAGTTCCTGCTCTACATGACCCTTTTCGTGGTCGTCTGGGTGCTGTGGAACTGGCTCGTCCCCGACCAGGCCTGGGACCCGTACCCCTACATCTTCCTGACCCTGATGCTCAGCCTGCAGGCGTCCTATGCGGCACCGCTGATCCTGCTGGCACAGAACCGGCAGGAGATCCGGGACAAGGTGATCGCGCAGCAGGACCGCCAGGCCAACGCCCGGGCCCACGCCGACATGGAGTTCCTGGCCCGCGAGGTCGCCTCGCTCCGGATGGCGGTCGGCGAGGTCGCCACCCGTGACTTCGTCCGCTCCGAACTGCGCACCCTGCTCGCCGAACTCGACGAACGCGCCGCCAACGCCACCGATGAGACCGATCAGCCCGAATCGGGTGGATCACCCGCTACGACGTAGAGTTGCCGCTCATGAGCACCCCCACCCTCGAGCAGATCAACGCGGCCCTGGCCACGGTGAACGACCCGGAGATCAAGCGGCCCATCACCGAGCTCGGCATGGTCGACCGCGTTGAGATCGGCGCCGACGGTACGGTCGCGGTCACCGTGCTGCTGACGGTGGCCGGTTGTCCGCTCAAGGACACCATCAACCGCGACGTCACCGCCGCGGTCTCGCGGGTCCCCGGCGTCACCGGCGTCGACCTGCAGCTCGGCGTGATGAGCGACGAACAACGCTCCGCCATGCGCGACACCCTCCGCGGTGGCCAGGCGCAGCGCGAGATCACCTTCGCGCAGCCCGGCTCGCTGACCAAGGTCTACGCGGTTGCCTCCGGCAAGGGCGGCGTCGGCAAGTCGTCGGTCACCGTCAACCTCGCGCTGGCGCTGGCAGGCCAGGGCCTCAAGGTCGGCATCGTGGACGCCGACATCTACGGCCACTCGATCCCCGCCATGCTCGGCGTCGCCGACCAGCGGCCCACCCAGGTCGACGACCTGATCATGCCGGTGCCGACCGAGTCGGGCGTCTCGGTGATCTCGATCGGCATGCTCAAGCCGCGCCGTGACCAGGTGGTCGCCTGGCGCGGACCGATGCTGGACCGCGCCCTGGTCCAGATGCTCGCCGACGTCTACTGGGGCGACCTCGACGCCCTGGTCCTCGACCTCCCGCCGGGCACCGGCGACATGGCGATCTCGCTGGGCCAGCACCTGCCGAACGCCGAGTTCGTCGTTGTCACCACGCCGCAGGAGGCTGCCGCCGAGGTGGCCGAGCGCGCAGGAACGATGGCCTCGATGATGCACCAGCGGGTGATCGGCGTCGTGGAGAACATGAGCTACCTGCCCTGCCCGCACTGCGCCGAGGAGGGCAAGGAGCACCGCCTGGAGATCTTCGGCGTCGGCGGCGGCGCCCGGGTCGCGGAGACTCTCTCGCAGCGCTTCGGCTACGACGTCCCCGTGCTCGGCACCATCCCGATCGACGTCGCGCTCCGCGAGGGCGGCGACAAGGGTGCCCCGATCGTGACCAGCGCTCCCGAGAGCCCCGCCGGTGCGGAGTTCCTCAAGATCGCCTCGGCCATCTCCGGTCGCGGCCGTGGCCTGGCCGGCATGCAGCTCGGCCTGACCCCGTCCAACAGGTTCTGACCCATGTTCGGGGTCGGCCTGCCGGAGATGGCAGTCATCGCCGTGGTGGCCGTTCTGGTCTTCGGCCCTGACCGGCTGCCCGACCTCGCCCGACAGGCCGGCCGCTTGGCCCGCCAGCTGCGGACCATGGCCAACTCGGCCCGCGACGACCTGCGTTCCGAGTTGGGCCCGGAGTACGCCGACCTCGAACTGCGCGACCTCGACCCGCGCACCCTGGTCCGCAAGCACATCCTCGAAGCGATGGACGAGGAGGACGACGCCGAGCGGCCGGCCCGGAAGTCGCGCTCATTGGCTGCCAACGAGCTTCCGCCCTACGACGCCGAAGCCACCTGAGCCACGGCTGCGATCGCAGCGAACGGCACCAGCACCAGACGTCGGCCCTCAGCGGACGCGAGCTCCGCGAAATCCGCGCCGACCCGCCGCCACCCGCCGGTCAGCCGAGCGCCGTCCCGCAGCACCAGCTGGACCGGATCGCCGGAGTCGGCCATCCGGCGGAGGACGGAGCCCAGGCCGAGCTGCGCGGTCCGCGGCCAGGCGAGCTCGGCCACCGCATGCGAAGGGGCGCCGTCGCAGCTGAGCAGAGCCGCGGTGGGGATCACCCAGGCCCGTTGCGGCATCCGGAGCAGCAGCCAACTGCTGGCGACGGCGGAGAGTCGCCCTTGGACGGTGCCGAGCGCGACCACATCGAGCGTGACCTCGGAGCCGACCGCTGCCATCAGCCGGGCGTTGAGCGTGACGGTGCCGTACTCGGCCCGGGCCTGGTCGGCGATCTCCAGGGCCTGCTGGGCGCCGAATGCGGCGTCGGCCTCGGCGTTCAGGTCGTCGAGGAGCGCGAAGATCTGCTCGTCGGGGTTCACGCCCTCAGCGTCGCCGCGGCCCACGGTCACGTCAACCGAGACGCCAGTCGATCGGCGCGGTCCCCTGGGCCGCCAACGCCGCATTGACGGCGGAGAACGGCTTGGAACCGAAGAACCCCTTCCGTGCTGAGAGCGGCGACGGATGCGGAGAGGCGATCACCGCGACGTCGTTGAGCAGCGGCGCCAATCGCTGCGCCTTGGCGCCCCACAGAATCACCACCAGCGGGCCACCTCGCGCCGCGAGGGCGCCGATCGCCTGGTCGGTGATCGTCTCCCAACCCTTGCCACGGTGCGAGTCGGCAGCGCCCGTGCGCACTGTCAGTACCCGGTTGAGCAGCATCACGCCCTGATCCGCCCACGCCGACAGATCGCCGTCAGCGGCCGGCGGGATCGCCAGGTCGGCGTCGAGCTCGGCGTAGATGTTGACCAGGCTGCGCGGTACGGGGCGGACGTGGTCGGCGACGGAGAAGCTGAGTCCGACCGGATGGCCGGGGGTCGGGTAGGGGTCCTGGCCGACGATGACCACGCGGACCTCGCTCATCGGCCGGGCGAAGGCCCGCCAGATCTGATGACGCTCGGGAAGTATCTGGCGGCCGGCGGTAGCTTCGGCGTCCAGGAATCGGTAGAGCTGCTCGATCTGCCCGGCGACCGGGGCGAGCGCGTCGGCCCAGTCCGCGGCGATCAGGCCGGCTGCGCGGAGGTCGGCGAGCCGGGTGGCGGAGGACGCGGGCACGGAGGTGGAGGACACGGCGCACAGCCTAGGCGAGGGCACGGTGACGTAAATTACTTGAAGCATCAACTAAAACCGGAGTACGCTGACTCCATGACCACCACCATGCCCGCCCTCTACATCGGCCACGGCGCTCCTCCGCTGCTCGACGACCCGCTCTGGTCCGCCGAGTTGGCGGCTTGGGCTCAGCGTCTCCCCCGCCCCAAGGGAATCCTGATCGTCAGCGCGCACTGGGAGTCCGCCCCGATCAGCCTCACCGCTTCCCAGGTCCCCCTGGTCTACGACTTCGGCGGGTTCCCCGAGAAGTACTACAAGATGACCTACCAGACCCCGGACTCCACGGCGCTCGCCAAGCGGGTAGCGGCGACGCTGCCCGCCACCGAGCCGGTCCACCAGCACAGCAGCCGCGGCCTCGACCACGGCGCCTGGGTACCGCTGAAGATCATGTACCCGGCCGCCGACATCCCGGTCGTGCAGATGTCACTCCCCACCCAGGACCCGTACCGCCTGCTCGGCATCGGCCAGCGACTGCGCGCCCTGCGCGACGAAGGCATCCTGGTGATCGGCTCCGGCTTCCTGACCCACGGGCTGCCGTTCCTCAAGGAGTGGCGGATCGACGCCGCGGCCCCGGGCTGGTCGAAGGAGTTCGACGCCTGGGCCGGCGAAGCGTTGGCTCGCGGCGACGTCGACGAGCTCGCCCGGTTCAAGGAGCGCGCCCCCGGCATGCCGTACGCGCACCCCACCGTCGAGCACTACACACCGCTCTTCATCACCCTCGGCGTCGCCGCCAAGGCCGACGAGCCCGGCGATCAGGTGATCGACGGCTTCTGGATGGGCCTCTCGAAGCGCTCCCTCCAAGTCGCCTAGCCCGAACCGTCACTCGTTCGCGCCGAACCGTCACTGAGACGGGCCGAACCGTCACCTATATGCGTCGAACCGGCACATCTTGTGCCGGTTCGATGCTTTTGCCTGACTGTTCGGCGCGTATGCCTGACTGTTCGGCGCGTATGCCTGACTGTTCGGCTAGCGGATGCCGAGCTTGCGCATGATCGCGAGGCCCTTGATCTGCTCCTCGACGTTCTTCTCGAAAGGCTTGTCGTCGGGGACCTGCATGACCTGCTTCTTCAGGATGCCGACGTTCTGGCAGTCGGTGTACTTCAGCAGGCCCTGGTCGCCGTGGCGGGCGCCGACGCCGGACTGCTTCACGCCACCGGACGGCGTCCCCTTCGAGGCGTAGGCCGTCGCCAGGATGTCGTTGATGTTGACGTTGCCGGACTCGATCCGGCGCCCGACGGCGATCGCGTTGTTGAGGTCGCCGCCCCAGACGCTGGCGTTGAGGCCGTAGTCGGTGTCGTTGGCCAGCGCGATCGCCTCGTCCACCGTGGCGTACCGGTGCAGCGCGACGACCGGACCGAAGGTCTCCGTGTGGCCGGCCAACATCTCCTTGGTGACGCCCTCCAGGATGGTCGGCTCGAAGAACGCCGGGCCGAGGTCCGGGCGCTCCTTGCCGCCGGTGACGACGGTGGCGCCCTTCTCCAGGGCGTCCGCGACGTGCGCGGCGACCCGGTCCTTGTGCTCGGGGCTGATCAGCGAGCCCGTGTTGGGCCCGAAGTCGTAGGCGGCCCCGACCACCAGCTTCTCGGTGGCGGCCTTGAACCGCGCCTTGAACTCGTCGTAGATCGAGTCGTGGATGTACATCCGCTCGATGTGCATGCAGATCTGCCCGGTGTTGCCGAAGGCGCCGAAGAGCGCGCCCTTGACCGTGTCGTCCAGGTTCGCGTCCGGCAGCACGATCATCGGGTTCTTGCCGCCCAGCTCGAGGCAGGCACCGATCAGGTTGCGCCCGGCCCGCTCGCCGATCACTCGACCGGTGTTGGTGGAGCCGGTGAACATCACGTAGTTAGCGTTGTCGATCAGGGTCGGGCCGACGTCCGGGCCTTCGCCGCAGACCACCTGGAAGAGACCCTTGGGCAGGCCTGCCTTCTCCAGCAGCTCGACGCCGTAGAGCGGCGAGAGCGCCGTCTTGTTGTCCGGCTTCACGACGACCGCGTTGCCGGCGATCAGCGCCGGGATGGCGTCCGAGATACCGGTGGCGAACGGGAAGTTCCACGGCGCGATGATGCCGATCACGCCCTTGGGCTGGCGCACCTCCAGGGAGGAGGAGACCACCGGCACCGGGCCGGCGTGCTTCTTCGGCGCGAGCACCTTCTTGGCCCGCTTCAGGTAGTAGCCGGTGACCATCGGGACATCGAGGGTCTCCTCGAACGCCATCCGACGCGCCTTGCCCGACTCGGCCTGGATCAGGTCGACGATGGTCTCGTTGTGCTTGAGCACCAGTGCGTGGAACTTCTTGAAGACCCCGAGCCGCTTGGCCACCGACCACTGCGACCACTCGCGCTGCGCGGCGCGGGCAGCGGCGAAGGCGCCCTCGATGTCGGACGGCGTCGACTGCGGCAGCTCGACGAGCACCTCGCCGGTGTACACCTCGGTCAGCTTCCAGGTGTTGCCGGTGGAGCCCGGGACGCGGGAGACCAGCCGGTTCAGGAACTCCGGCGTCACCGACGCCGGGCGGACCAGCGCGCTCACGCGCCGAGGCCTTCCAGGATGATGGTGCCGGCCTTCTCGCCGATCATCATCGACGGCGCGTTGGTGTTACCGCCGATGATCGACGGCATGATCGAGGCGTCGGCGACCCGGAGGCCCTCGATGCCGCGGACCCGCAGCTCGGGGTCGACCACGGCGCGCTCGTCGACACCCATCCGACAGGAGCCGACCGGGTGGTAGACGGTGCTGACCCGCTTGACGACCTCGTCGCGCAGACGCTGGCCGGAGTAGGCCGGACCCGGCTCGTACTCCTCCTTGACGTGCTTGGCGATCGCCGCGTTCGACATGATCGAGCGCAGGATGTCGACGCCCTCGACGAGGACGTTGAGGTCGTCGGGCTCAGCGAGCAGCTGCGGGTCGATCACCGGCGCGGCCAGCGGGTCCGCGCTGGCCAGGCGGACGGTGCCGCGCGAGCGCGGCCGGATCAGGGTCGCGAAGACCGAGAGCGAGGGGCGCTTGTCCGGGGTGAGCCGGACCGGCTCGTCCTGGAAGGGCGGGTAGGACCACGGGATCGCGAAGAGCTGAAGGTCCGGGGTGCCGTCGGAGAGCGAGGTGTGCAGGAAGGCGCCGGCCTCGAAGACGGAGTGGGCCAGGAAGTTGCTGCCGGGCTTGATCCGGTCCTTGAGGATGCCCTTACCGAAGTACATCGCGGTGCTGCGGTGCGGCGAGTTGTCGACCGCGTAGGTCAGCGGGACGAAGAGGTGGTCGTGCAGGTTGTCGCCGACCGGGAGGTCCTCGACGACGGCGATCCCCTTCTCCTGCAGGTGATCGGCGGGGCCGATACCCGAGAGCATCAGGATCTGCGGCGAGCCGAAGGCACCGGCCGAGAGGATGACCTCCTTGCGGGCGCGGATGATCCGTCGCTCGCCCTTCTTCTCGATCACCTCGACGCCGACGGCGCGGCCGTTCTCGATCACGACGCGCGAGACGGTGCCGCGCATCTGCACCTCGAGGGTGGGCAGGTCGGCCTCGGTCAGGTAGCCGCGGGAGGTGGAGTACCGGATCGCGTTGCCGGTGTTCTCCTGGATGACGTGCATGCCGAACTGGTCTTCACCGTTGTAGTCCGGGTTCAGCGGGACACCGAGCTCGTCGACACCGGCGGCGATGAAACTCTTGGCGGCGTCACAGATGTCGGGGTTCTCCAGCACCTTGATCGGGCCGCCCTTGCCGCGCAGCTCGCTGTCGGGGCCAGCCCAGTCCTCCATCGCCCGGTAGGACTTGGCGACATCCTCGTAGCCCCACCCCTTGTTGCCCTCGGCTTCCCAGGAGTCGAAGTTCTCCTTGTTGCCACGGACGTAGATCATGCCGTTGACCGAGCCGGAGCCACCCATCACCTTGCCGCGGGTCGCCGGCAGTCGGCGGCCGTTCACGTGCTCCTGCGGCGTGGTGTAGTAGCCCCAGTCGAACCGCTTCTTCAGGCTCGGGTCACTGTGGATCATGGTGATCATGCCGGGGCGCTTGAACATGATCGACTTGTCGCTGCCGCCAGCCTCGATCAGGATCACCTGCTCGCCAGCGCCGGCCAGCTTTCCGGCAACCGCACAACCTGCGGAACCGGCCCCGACCACGACGTAGTCGGCCACCGTGGAATAGGACTTCTTGGCCATCCCGTGCACACCTCTTCGACTCCCTGGGTGTGGCACAGCCCACACCGCCCACGCAACTGTAACGCGTTCTACTTTTGGCGACAATACATACCGACCGACGGTATGTCAGCGGGATGCGAGACTAGGCCGGTGAAGATCCTCTCCATCCAGTCCTCGGTCGCCTATGGCCACGTCGGCAACTCCGCCGCCGTCTTTCCGCTCCAGCGCCTCGGCCACGAGGTCTGGCCGGTTTTCACGGTGCACTTCTCCAACCACACCGGCTACGGAGCCTGGCGCGGACCGCTGCTCGCGGCCGACGACGTCCGTGACGTGATCACCGGGATCGAGGAGCGCGGCGCGCTGGCCGAGGTCGACGTCGTGCTCTCCGGCTACCAGGGCGGCGAGGCGATCGGCGACGTCATCCTCGACGCCGTGGCGCGGGTGAAAGCCGCCAACCCGAACGCGATCTACGCCTGCGACCCGGTGATGGGCAACGCCAAGAGCGGCTGCTTCGTCCACCCGGCGATCCCGGTCCTGCTCCGTGAGCGGGTGGTCCCCGCGGCCGACATCATCACTCCGAACCAGTTCGAGCTCGGCTTCCTCACCGACCGGGAGCCGCAGACCCTCGCCGAGATCCTGGACGCCGCCGACGCCGCCCGCGCGATGGGACCGAGCACCGTCCTGGTCACCAGCGTCGAGCAGGCCGACCGTCCGGCGGACACCGTCGAGATGCTCGCCGTCACCCCCGACGGCGCCTGGATCGTGCAGACCCCGCTGCTACCGATGAAGGCCAACGGCTCCGGCGACGTCACCGCCGCCCTCTTCACCGCGCACTACCGCTCCAGCGGCGACGCCGGCGACGCCCTGGCCCGCACCGTCTCCAGCATCTTCGACCTGCTCAGCAACACCCTCGAGGCCGGCTCCCGCGAGCTGCTGCTCGTCGAGTCCCAGGAGGCCTACGCGCACCCGCGGATGCAGTTCCAGGTCCGCCAGGTCCGCTGAGCTCAGTCGCGACGTTGGCGCAGCGCGGTCGTGGAGTCGACCCCGCTCGCCGACGTCGCGATCCGGAGCAGTTCCCGGGCGGGGCCGGTGAGCCGTTGCCCGCGCGGCCAGACCGCCCGTAGCGGTCGGCGCAGATCGAGTTCGGTCCGGACCGCCACCAACTCGCCCCGCTCCAGATAGCTCTTCACCGCCAGCGCGGAGAGCACGGCCGGCCCGACCCCGGCCAGCGCGGCACCGACCAGGGTCTGGGTGGAGCTGGCCTCCAGCGCCACCTCGGGGACGGCCCGCAACGCCCGCTCGAAGGTGCTGCGCGTTCCGCTTCCCGGCTCGCGGAGCACGTAGGACTCCTCCAGGAGCTGCTCGCGCGGGATCGGGTAGCTGCGCCGCGCCCACGGATGACTCGGTTCGACGACGACCACGATCGAGTCGTAGCCGATCACGGCCTGACTCAGCCCCTGCGGCCGCTCGGCGTCCTCGATGAAGCCGAGTGCGACCGCGCCACTGGCCAGCAACTCCAGCACCGCCTCACTGTTGACCACTTGGAGGTGTGGGCGGACGCCGGGCGCGGCGACCTTGAGCCCGCTCATCCAACGCGGCAACAGGAACTCGGCGATGGTCAGGCTGGCGGCGACGGCCAGGTCGCCACGTTGCGCCGCCGTCATCGCACGGAGTCCGGACTCCATCGCCTCGACCTCGCGCAGCACCTTGCGCGCCCAACCGACGACGGCGTCGCCCTCCGGGGTCAGCCGGGTCCCGCGCGGCGTCCGGACGGCGACCGAGATCTGCCAGCGCGCCTCGAACTCACGGAGTCGGGCGCTACCGGCCGGCTGGGAGATGCCGAGCCGGGTGGCGGCCGCGTTGATGCTGCCGAGATCCCCGATCGCAGCCAGTAGCCGGAGCGTCTCCAGATCCACGCCAGTCATAAACGCAGCTTATAAGCTGCGGCGATCTTCGTCTCTACTCCGGCGCGACGGATCCGGCCAGAGTGGAGCTATGACCAGCACGCTCCTCCCCCACACCCCCACACCCACCCGCCGCCTGCCCGCCGTCTGGGCGCCGCTCGCCGCAGCGGGTGCGTCGGTGCTGGCCGCGCAGGTGGTGCCGTTCGTCGGCGCCCTGATGTGGGGACTGATCGTGGGCGCGCTCATCGCCAACCTCGGCCGCGGCAAGGCCGCCCTGGACCGCCAGGCCGCCGCCTCCAAGCCGCTGATCCGGATCGGGGTGGCGCTGCTCGGGCTGCAGCTCTCGTTCTCCGCCCTGGCCGACGTCGGCCTTGGTGCGGTCCTGATCATCATCGCCACCGTCGTGGCCACCTTCACCACCACGCTCTGGCTCGGCCCCAGACTGGGCGTCGACCACGACCTGACCTCGCTGATCGCAGCTGGCTTCTCGATCTGTGGTGCCGCCGCGATCGCCGCCTCCCAGGACGCCGTGCAGGCCAGCCGGCGCAGCATCGCCGCCGCCGTCGCCCTGGTCACCGTCTTCGGCACCGCGACCATGCTGGCGATCCCGGTCCTCGCCGACCTGCTCCATCTCACCGAGACCGAGGCCGGGATCTGGGCCGGCGCCAGCATCCACGAGATCGCACAGGTGATCGCCTCGGCGTCGCTGATCGGGGCAGCTGCGGCGCCGATCGCGATCGCCATTAAACTCGGCCGGGTGATCGGACTGGCCCCGATTGTGCTGACGCTGTCGCGTCGTCACGGCTCCGCCGACGCACCCGGCGTGCCCTGGTTCGTGGTCGGGTTCGTCGCCGCCTGCCTGGTCGGCTCGACCGGGCTGCTCCCCGCCGCGGTGGTCGACATCGCCAGCGTCGCCGCCACCGTGCTGCTCGCCGCCGGGATGTACGGCCTCGGGCTGGGACTCACCGGACGCGAGCTGGCCGGGATCGGCCCTCGGGCGTTGGTACTCGGCGCCGTCGCCACCCTCGTCGCCCTCGGCGTTCCCCTGCTGTTGCTAGCGATCCTGTGAGGCTAGCGGCGGGCCTCCACCAACAGGCTCTGTGAGATCCGCCCGATCGGGCCGACCACATCGTGCAGCAACGCCTGGCTGAGCCCGACGCCGTCAGGCCCGACCGCCGTCTCCGCCTCCAGCCCGAACCACTCGCCACTCGGCGGCCGGAAGAGGTGGACGGTCATTTCGGTGTTCAAGAAGGTGTGGCTGCGCGGGTCGAGGCGAGCACCGATCCCGTTGGCGACGTCGGCGATGGTGAGCGCCGCAGCCAGCGGAGAGGTCTCCTCACCGGCCACCAGCGGCATGGTCAGATTGAGCCAGACCGTGTTCGGCTCCCCCGGCGCCAGGCGCAGCCCCTCGGCGGCACGCCAGCGCAACGTCGGCACGAAGCCGGCCATCTGCCAGACCGCAGGCAGGATCTCAGAACCGAGGACGTCGTGCTCCGGCATCACCGGGTGCGGGAACGGGTCGTTGACCACGGCGCTCGTGTCCTGGGTGGCGAGCCGCCAGGCCTGGGCGCGGGCGACCGCCCGCCAACTGCCATCGACCGGAGCCTCCAGCTCGGCGGCGAGCAGCTCGATCCGGCGGCCGGGACGGAGCGTGGTGGCCCGGACCCGGAGTTCCCCGAGCGGAACAGCCCCCAGCAGGTCGACGGTGACCCGGGAGAGCCGTGACTCCTCGCGGGCGCCGTGCTGCTCCAGTGCCCGGGTCAACAGCCCGGCCACCGGACCGCCGTGCTGCATCTCCGCGCCCCACGGGCTCGCCGTGTGCTCGGTCGCGGTGAAGCTCTCCACCGAGGCACCGTCGACGGTCTCGGCACCGTGGAACAGGAAGTAGGCCGGGGTCGCGCTCATGGCCCTACCCTCCCATCGGGCCTCAGCCGCGACGGAGCAGGGTGAGCACTTCGTAGTGCGCGGTGTGCGGGAACATGTCGAGCAGGACCGCCTTGACCGGACGCAGGCTCGGCATCGCAGCCAGGTCACGGGCCAAGGTGACGGCGTTGCACGAGGAGTAGAGGACGGCGTCGGCCACACTGGTCTCCAACCAGGCCGCCAGTTCCGGGCCGATGCCGCGGCGCGGCGGGTTGACCACGACCAACTCCGGGGCTGCGGGTTGCGCGAGTGCCCAGGCCGTTGCGTCACCGGCTTCGAAGGTCGCCACCGAGCCCAACTCGGTCGCCGTGGTGATCGCGCTCTGCACCGCCTCGGCGCTGATCTCGACACCGTGCATCACGCGCCCCGGTGCCGCACAGTGCAAGGCGAAACCGCCCACCCCGCAGTAGAGGTCCCAGGCCGAGGACGGCGCCAGATCGTCAACCCAGGAACGAGCCTGACGGTAGAGCGCGGCTGCGATCTCGGTGTTGGTCTGGAAGAAGCTCTGCGGACGCAACTGCAACCGCACCCCGTCGAGCTCCATCGGCAGCGTCTCCACCTCGGTGAGCAGGATCTCGCGCTCACCCTCCAGGATCGCCTTGTGCTCGGGCTGGATGTTCAGCGATGCGACCCGCAGCTGCGGCAACTGCGCCTGCAGCCACGGCAGGTGCTTCTTGATCCGGGCCAACGGCTCGGTGGAGCGGAGCACCCAGCGCACCATCAACTCGCCCGTCGGGGAGACGGTGACCAGCAGATACTTCAGTTCGCCGCGCCGCGCCATCAGGTCGTAGGGGGCCAACGCCGCGCGGGTGATGAACTCGGTGAGCGGCGCGAACGCGGCGGCCAACGCGGCCGGGTAGAGCGGGCAGTCACTGAGGTCGACGCCGTGGCCCGCGCCGTCCAGGATGCCGAGCACGGGCGCCTCGATCGAGCCGGAGACGACCAGCTTCGCCTTGTTCCGGAACCCCGCCTCCCGGCTCCTCACCGGCTCCAGCCAGCTCAACTCGGGCCACGGCGCCAGCAGTTCGCGGACGCCGCGCTCCTTCGCCGTCACCTGGTCGGCGACGGGCTGCTCCAGCCAGTTGCAGGAACGGCAACGTCCGGCCGCGAAGTGGTGACAATCCATGACACTCAAGGCTAACGAACCCTGTTGCGGCGCTGCTCGCTGCGCCATGATGAGGCCAATCGAGACGAGAGGTGGCCCATGCGACTGCAGTTGTCAGACGCCGATGCGCAGTTCCGCCAGGAGCTGCGCACCTTCTTCACCACACAGATCCCCGAGGAGATCCGCGACACCGTCGCGGCCCGGCGTGAGTTGACCAAGGAACAGTTCGTCACCAGCCAACGGATCCTCAACGCCCACGGCTATGCGGTCCCGCATTGGCCCGTCGAGTGGGGTGGCCGCAACTGGACCGAGCTCCAGCGCCACCTGTGGCACGAGGAGATGCAACGCGCGAACGTTCCCGCACCGCTGGCGTTCAACGCCTCGATGGTGGGTCCGGTGATCGCTGCGTTCGGCTCCCAGGAGATCAAGGAACGGTTCCTGCCCGCCACCGCGAACCTGGACATCTGGTGGTCCCAGGGCTTCTCCGAGCCGGACGCCGGCTCCGACCTCGCCTCGCTGCGCACCACCGCGGTCCGCGACGGCGACCACTTCGTCGTCAACGGCCAGAAGACCTGGACCACGCTCGGCCAGCACGGCGACTGGATCTTCTGCCTGGTCCGGACCGACCCCGAGGCCCGCAAGCAGGCCGGCATCTCCTTCCTGCTGATCGACATGACCACGCCGGGGCTCGAAGTGCGGCCGATCGAGCTGATCGACGGCGGCCACGAGGTCAACGAGGTCTGGTTCACCGACGTCCGGGTCCCGGCCGAGAACCTGGTCGGCGAGCTCAACAAGGGGTGGGACTACGCGAAGTTCCTGCTCGGCAACGAGCGGGTCGGCGTGGCTCCGGTGGGCGCCTCCAAGCGGGTTCTCGGCGCCGCCAAGGAGTGGGCGCGGGAGGTCGGCCAACTCGACAACCCGTTGGTCGCCGCCCGGTTCGCCGAGCTGGAGAACGACCTGCTCGCGCTGGAACTGACCGCCGTCCGGGTCGCGGCCAACTCAGCCGACGGCAAGCCGCATCCGGCGTCGTCGGTCTTGAAGCTGCGCGGCACCGAGCTGCAACAGGCCGTCAGCGAGCTGGCCGTCGACCTCGCCGGCCCGGCCGGGCTCTCCTCGTTCGCCGGCGAGCTCTCCGAGCACCCGGACTGGGCGCGGGTCTCCACCCCGGTCTACCTCAACCTGCGCAAGGCGTCGATCTACGGCGGATCGAACGAGATCCAGCGCCAGATCATCGCCCGCACGATCCTCGGACTCTGAGAGGCGAATCGATGGACTTCACACACGACGACGAACAGAACGCGCTGCGCGAGGCGGTCCGCGGCCTCCTGACCAAGAACTACAGCGACTACGAGAACCGACGCCGTACGGTGTCCACCGACCTCGGCTACGACGCAAGGCTCTGGGGCCAGCTCGCCGAGATGGGCATCCTCGGCCTCCCCTTCGCCGAGACCGACGGCGGCACCGGCGCCGGACCGATCGAGGTGGCGCTGGTCGCCGAGGAGATCGGCCGGGTGCTGGCACCCGAACCGTTCATCCCGGCCGTGGTCCTGGCCGGCGGCCTGATCGCCGAGCTCGGCACCCCCGAACAGCGCGCCGAGCACCTCGGCGCACTCAGCGAAGGCACCTCGGTCCCGGCCTTCGCGCACACCGAGGCCGGCACCCGCTGGACGGCGAGCGCCACCGCCGTGCACGCCACCGCTGACGGCGATGCGTGGCGGTTGGACGGCGTCAAGGAGCCTGTTCCGTATGGCGACAGCGCCGATCTGCTGGTGGTCTCGGCCGCCCTCGACGGCGGTACCGGACTCTTCCTGGTCGACGGCGGCGCCGACGGCGTGAGCCGTGCCGGGTTCGCGGTCCTCGACGGCAGCAAGGCGGCCCGGATCGAGTTCCGCGGCGCGAGCGCCACCCGTCTCGGCTCCGGCGACGCCACCGTCGCGATCGAGGCGGCGGCCGACCGGGCCCGGGTGATCGCCGGGAACCAGGCGGTCGGTGTGATGGAGGCGGCGCTCGGCCTGACCGCCGGCTACCTGACCAGCCGCAAGCAGTTCGGCGTCACGCTCAACAACTTCCAGGCGCTGACCTTCCGCGCTGCGGACATGTACGTCGCACTGGAGCTGGCCAGGAGCATGGTGGCCTGGGCGACGATGGTGCTCGCCGAGCAGCCTGAGGGGCTGAGCAGGGCCGCGACCCGGGCCGGGCTTCAGGTCTCCCGTGCCGGGCGGATGGTCGGCCAGTCCGCGATCCAGTTGCACGGCGGGATCGGGATGACGGCCGAGTACGCGATCGGTGCGCACACCGCGACGTTGACCTCACTTGAACAGCAGCACGGCATGGCCGACGACCACCTGTCCCGACTGGCCGCCACGGTCGGCGACTACGAAGAGGTGGACCCACTCAACTGAGCTGATGATCCGCTGGCAGTTCGCCGTCCAGGGGCACCTCCGCACCCGGTGCGGGCCCGAACTGCCAGTGGATCCGTCTCGTCTACCCTGGCGATATGAGCACCGAAGTGACCCCCACCGACCGTGAGTTCCTTATCCGCTGCGTGGAGCTCGCCCAGCAGGCGATCGACCTCGGCGACGAGCCGTTCGGTTCGCTGCTGGTCAACGAGGCCGGCGAGGTGCTGTTCGAGGACCACAACCGGGTCAGCGGCGGCGACGCCACCCAGCACCCGGAGTTCGCGATCGCTCGTTGGGCGGCGGAGAACCTCTCCCCCACCGAGCGCGCCGTCGCCACCGTCTACACCTCGGGCGAGCACTGCCCGATGTGCTCGGCAGCGCACGCGTGGGTCGGCCTGGGCCGGATCGTCTTCGCCAGCAGCTCGGCGCAGCTCTCCGCCTGGTTGACCGAGTGGGGCGTACCCGCGGCACCGGTGGCGGCACTGCCGATCAACGCCATCGCCCCCACCATTGAGGTGGCCGGCCCGGTCGATGACCTGGCCGAGCAGATGCGGAAGCTGCAGAGCCTCCGCTTCACCACCGGCTGAGCACCTCTGCGGCGCTCGCAGATCAGACCTTCGCGAGCGTCGCGGCCCGCTCGGCGAGCGCATCCGCGAGCAGCCCGGCCAGCGCCTCGACCTGGATGTCGGCGGAGTCGACGATCTCCTCGTCGGAGCCGTCCAGAGCGCGAGCGGCCAACGAGGCCTTGGAGTCGATCAGCTGAGCGATCCGGGCGTCGATGGTCTGCGCGGCGATCAACCGCCAGGCAGTGACCGGCTCGGTCTGACCGATCCGGTGCACCCGGTCGATCGCCTGGGTCTGCTCGGCGTTGGTCCAGGAGAGCTCCGCCAACACCACGTTGGAGGAGACCTGCAGGTTCAGGCCGACGCCGGCAGCGGTCAGCGAGCAGACGATGATCGCGACCTCGGGGTCGTTGACGAACGCGTCGATCTGGTTCTGGCGCGCCGTCGCGGACTGGTCGCCGCGGACCGTCGCGTAGCGCAGACCGCGCTGGGTGAAGTACTCCTGCGCCGCGTCCATGACGTCGATGTGCTTGGCGAAGAAGACCACCTTGCCGGCGCTGTGCGCCAGCTGGGCCGCATAGTCGGCAGCCATCGTGACCTTGGCCTGGCCGATCCGGCGGACCATCGAGAAGACGTTCTGGCCACCCGTCGAGTCGTTCGCGTCCGACACCTCCCAGCTCGCCACCCGGCGGACCAGATCGAGGTCGATGACGCGGGGGTCGAACTCCTCCTCGTGCTTGGCGGCACGGGTGGAGAGCGCGGCGTCGTAGCGCTGCATGAGGCGGGTCGCCAGCTCGCGCTCGGCGTCGCGGATGGAGCGACCGAGCGCCCCTTCCAGCTCGACCGGCAGGTCGGCCACCCGGCGGGCCGGGATGTCGGCGGCGACGTCGACCTTGCGACGGCGCACGATGCCCATCTCCACCACCGCGGAACGTGCGGCGGGGTAGAAGGCGTGGTCGATCGGGGTGAGGCCGGTCCGTTCCAGGGCCGCCATCAGCTCGCGGTTCGGCGTCTTCACGTCGATCCAGCCGAGGTACTCCCAGATCGCCCGGAAGTCGTCGATGTCGTTGATCAGCGGGGTACCGGTCAGCGCCATCAGCAGCGGGTTGCCCGCCCGGCGACGGATCCGTTCAGCCAGGTCGAGGACGTTGCGCGAGCGCTGCGACTTCCGGTTCTTGATGAAGTGCGCCTCGTCGACCACCATGCCGCGGAAACCGTGCTTGCCCATCCAACCGACGTGTCGGTCCAGCACCTCGTAGTTGATCACCACGATGTCGGCGAACCCGTCCATCGCGGCGCCGTCACCGTTGATCACGGTCACTTTGCGGGTGGGGGTCCAGGCCTGCGCCTCGCGGGCCCAGTTGGTCTTGACGACGTTCGGGACGACACAGAGCAGCGGGTAGGCGCCGGCCGCTTCGGCGGCGAGCAACGCCTGCGCGGTCTTACCCAGACCGGGCTCGTCGGCGAGCAGGAACGTGCGATGCCCCTGCGCCGCAGCGGTGATCACCTCGGCCTGGTGGAGCATCAGCTCGCGGCCGGTGTTGGTGACGGTCTTGATCGGCTCCGGCAGCGCCATCGAGGACTTCGCCCCCGGCTTCGCCTGCTCGAAGGAGTTGAGCAGCGGCTCGATCAGCTCCCAGCCGATCAGCCGACGTTCGGTGGGCATCTCCACCGGCGGCAGGTACTCGGGCTTCTGGAACGGATGCGACAACTGTGCGGCAATGACGCTGGGCGGGGTCACCTGGCGTTCGTGGCGGGCCACGGCCTCCGGGTCCTCCGCGGCGGGCTCCGGCTCCGGAGCGGGCTGCATGCCGCCGGCGATCTGCATCTCCCGCATCAGCCGCTTCGCCGAGTCGGAGATCTCGGCCTCGTCGGCGAGCAGGTGGAAGAACTGCGGCTCACGCGCCGCCGTCTGGGCCAGGATCGTGGCGATCCCGTCGAGCCGCTTGAGTTGGCTGTCGCGCTGCGCGTCGGTCAGCGTCGCGGCTTTGACCCGCTGGCGCTCGTCGCGCGCCAAGAGGGCGATCACCTGGAACTTGGCGTGCGTTCCGGTCGAGATCTGTCGACGTTGAACGTCGTGCTCGACCTCGCGGACTGCTTTGGCCAGAACCGGGATGATGCCCTCGTTGTCACGGGGACGACGTTGCCCGCGCTGACCGTTCTGGTTTCCCGAACGGCCCTGACGTCGTGATGCCAAATCGATTCTCCTCGAGGCTCCCACGTCAGGTATGTGCGAGCCGACGGGGCTTGAGAACCCCTAGGACGGAACTTGGGCCGGGCATTGCGAAAAGGAAGCCACTGCAACGGCTGGCGATCGCGATGACCGGACGGCGGGGGGCTGCCCACACGCAGACCAGGCCCGGCCGATGGCGCCATCTTACACCCCGGCCCCTCTACCACCTGCGTTTCGGGGCGGTTCGCCGCGGAAACCCCGGTCGGCCGGAGGGCGAGGACGGCGCTAGGATATCCAGCGACTGAGCCGCTCGAAAGTCTCGGTGGCCAACTCGCTCAGTCGTGCGCCCGCGGGGGCTCCGTCCGCCGCCCAGCGTTCCAGGGTGATCCGGATCGCCGCGGTGGCCGCCTCGGCGAGCAGGGGCGCCGCCAACGGATCCCTGCCGTCGAGGTGGACGGCGAGGATCGGCTCGAGATCGCGCGCCGAGTCACCATTGACCTTGTCCCAGACCCGGCGCAGGTCGTCGTCCTCGAGCATGGTCAGGATCAGGCCACGGGTGAGCTCTTGGCCGGGCCCCGGGCCTTCGATCACCGCGAGTGCCTGCGCGACGACGTCGGTGATCGCCGGGCGCAGGTCGGCGCCGGGGGCGATCTGACTGAGGCGGGCCTGCCAATCCTCGGCACCGACCTCGAGCAGCGGGATCACGGCGTCCTGCTTCACCCGGACATGGCGGTAGAAGGTCCGCAGCGAGACGCCGGCGACCTGCGCGATCTCCTCCGCCCCGGTCCCGGCGACACCTTTGCGGGAGAAGAGCTCCGCGGCCGCCCGCGCGATCTCCAGGCGGGTCGCGTTTCTGCGGCGGGCGACGAGTCCGGCACTGTCCATGACCGGCAATCTACTGCCGCAGGAGATGGCACGATGTGCCACACTGGCATGAAACGCCAAAACTGGGAGGATGAGATGAACCGCTACACCGACCGACGAGTCCTGATCACGGGTGCTGGATCGGGCATCGGCCAGGCCACCACGCTGCGCGTCCTCGCGGAGGGCGCGTGGGTAGCCGCCGCCGACATCTCCGCGACAGGCCTGGCCGACACGCTCGCCAAGGCCGGCCCGCTCGCCGAGCGGATCACGCCCGTGACCATGGACGTGGCCGACGAGCAGTCGGTGATCGACGGCGTCGCCCGGGCCCAGGCAGCCTTGGGCGGGCTGGACGCGGTGGTCAACGCGGCCGGGATCCTCCGCTCGTCGCACACCGTGACCACCTCGGTCGCCGATTTCGAGCGAGTTCTCCGGGTCAACCTGGTCGGCACCTTCGTGGTGATCCGCGAGTCGATCGGCGCGCTGCGCGAGGGCGACGGTCCCGCCGTCGTGAACTTCAGCTCGACCTCGGCACAGTTCGCCCACCCGTACATGGCCGCCTATGCCGCCAGCAAGGGCGGCATCCAGTCGATGACGCACGCCCTCGCTGCCGAGTTCGGCGGAGCTGGCATCCGCTTCAACAGCGTGCAGCCGGGCGGCATCGCGACCGGGATGACCACCGGCGAGACGACCAGTGAGGCGAACGCCGGGCCCGGCCTCCCCGAGGACGCCGACTACCGGCTCTTCGCCAAGATGAGCCCCGCGCTGGGCGACGGCAGCTTCGCCACCCCGGACGCCGTCGCTGCCGTGGTGGCGATGTTGGCCAGCAAGGACGCCTACTTCGTCACCGGCACCGAAGTGCGGGTGGACGGCGGCGCCCACTTCTGAGGAGGCTCAGGCCAGGGTCCAGAGGCCGGGCGAGCTCTTCACCATCACGCCCTGGCCGATCAAGCTCTGGCGGGCCTTCCGGGCGGCGAGCTGCCAACGCAGCTCGCCGGTCGGGGTCTTGTCCTGATCGCCCGGACGGAAGTGGTCGGTGAGGCGTTCCTCGATCTGCTCGAGGACGTCACCGTTGCTGAGCTCGCCGCCAGCCTCTTCCAGGATCGCGATCACCACCAGCTCCAGGTCCGCGGAGCTGGTCCACCGGCGCTGCGCAGCAGGCGCCGCGGGCGCCGCCTTGGTGCCGGGAACCCGGCGGGTGGCCGCGGTCTGCCGGGGCGCCCGCACCGCGGCAGGAGCCGGCGGGGGCGGTGTCGGAGCGGGCCGACCGTGGTGGCACTCGCTCAGTCGAAGGTCGCACAACTCGCAGTAATCGTCGCCGTTCATCGTCCCCGATCCTAACGCCGATTCTTGGGCACCCCGACAGCGGCGGACGATGGACGGCGGACGACATCTGTTTGAACCTGCAACCGTCCGGGTAGACCCGTAACGGAGCCGACAGATCTGTACCCTCGGCCCCGCACGTTTTCCGGCGAAGGAGCCCCATGCAGACCAGACTCACCCGCGCCCTCGTCGCGCTGACCACGGCCGTCGGCCTGGGCCTGACCGGCCTGGCCATCGCCCCCGCGCAAGCCGCCACGGGATCGATCACCGGAGTCGCGCTCGACGCGGCCGGAAAGCCTCTCCCCCACGTCGGTTGGGAGATCTACATCCGCGAAGGCAACTCTTGGAGCACGCTGCAATTCGGGCCGAAACTCACCGACGGCAACGGCCGCTTCACGTGGACGGTCCCGGTTGGCGGCCAGTATCGGGTCTGCTTCAACGACGACTACTACGGTCCGGCCTCCACGACCACCGGCTTCTGGCAGCCGGAGGTGCGCCACCGCGACACCTGCTGGCCCAACGCCACCTCGATGGAGTCGGCCCAGACCTGGACGTCGAGCCCATCGACCCCGTCGAAGACATTCACCATGAAGCTGCCTCGGCAGGGACTCGGGATGGCTCCGGTAGACCCGTTCATCATCGGCTCCTACGAGGTGGGCAAGCCGCTCACCATCGTGGGCCAGGAGGGCTGGCGTCCGACCAACGCCACTTTCAGCTACCAGTGGTACGAGCAGAGCTCCGGCACTCCGACGACTCCGATTCCGGGAGCCACCGGAGCCACCTTCACCCCCACCGCAGCCCAGTCCGGCAAGTGGGTCTACGCCAGGGCCACCGCCAGCCGCACTGGCTACAAGCCGGCCCAACTGACGACGCCTGTCTCGATGGTCGGCACCCAGCACGTCCAGCCGAGCTCACCACTACAGGTCACCGGTACCGCCGCTGCAGGAAGCACCTTGACCGCGAGTTTCGGCAAGCCGGGTGCGACCTATAGCGAACTGAGCTGGTTCGTCGATGGCGTGCCGCAGCCCGCATTCACCACGTACGACGCCGCGACGTCCAGTTTCCCTGTTACCGCCGCGC
The DNA here is from genome assembly GCF_047308515.1 of Nocardioides sp. Bht2. Taxonomy (NCBI): domain Bacteria; kingdom Bacillati; phylum Actinomycetota; class Actinomycetes; order Propionibacteriales; family Nocardioidaceae; genus Nocardioides; species Nocardioides sp. Bht2. The sequence goes on along the minus strand of NZ_JBLBWI010000009.1, from coordinate 120,696 downwards.
ACGCCGGGACCCGGATCGACGCCCGGCTCAAGATCTACAAGAAGGACGGCCAGGGTAACTACGTAGATGGCAGCGACTCCTTCGCCCGGGTACAGGTCCAGGTAGCTGGCACCCGACCGGCTCTGCCGTTGCCGACGGCGATCGTTGCGAGCGGCGAGCCGGCTGTCGGCCGGGTCTTGACCGCGCCCGCCTCGGTGACGGCGGACCCCGCAGCGACTGTGCGCTACCAGTGGCTGCGCGGCACCAGTTCGATTGCGGGTGCGACCAAGCGCAGCTATCGCGTCCAAGCGGCGGATCTGGGCAAGAAGCTTCATGTCCGCGTCACCGTCAGCCGGCCGGGCTGGTGGGGCAGCTACGTCAAGACCTCCCCCGGAGCGGTCGCCAAGAAGGCGCTGAAGAAGGGCACCGTCAAGCTCGTCGGCACGCCACGCGCGGGCAAGCGGTTGACGGCCAAGGTCGGAGGTTGGGGTCCTCGCCCAGTGACGATCCGGTTCCAGTGGCTGCGCAACGGCAAGGTCATCAAGGGCGCGAAGAAGTCCAGCTACAACATCTCCAAGAAGGACCGCGGCAAGGTCATCAAGGTTCAGATCACGGTCAAGAAGACGAAGTACCTGACCACCACCGCGACCAGCAAGGGCCGCAAGGTCAAGCGCTGATCGGCCCCTGAAGAACAACGTGGCGGCTGGCTCCCGACTATTGGGAACCAGCCGCCACATTCGTTTGAGGGCTACTGCTTGGTTGAGGGCTACTGCGGGGCGATCGCGATCTCCTGATGCCAGGACTCGGTGCAGTAGCGGGTCTGCCAGCCCATCGAGGTGTAGAGACCGTCGGCACCGGTCGGCGAGTCGGCGTCGACCTCCAGACCGACCCGGTCACGACCGCGGCGTGCCGCGTCGGCGATCACGGTATGGAGTAGTCCCTTCGCCACCCCACGGCCGCGGGCGTTCGCCAGTACCCCGATGTACTCGACATAGGAGCCGGGCGGGTCGCCCGGCAACCGGCTGCCGACGAGCGCACCGGCGGGGGTGCCGTCGTCGAGTTCGGCCAGCCACCAGTGGTCCCAGCGGTGGCCCGGGTCTTCGCGGAGCCGGAAGACGAACTCGTCGAAGGTCTCCTCGGTGGAGTTGAAGTGGTCGGCGAACGCCTCCTCCAAGACGTCGTGCACCCGGTGCACGTCGACCGGGTCCGGTACCCCGGAGTCGTCCCGGCCGAGCAGTCGGAAACGGACGCCGTTGGCAGACCAGTCCGCGGGGTCGGGGACCAGCTCCGCCTCGTCGGCGGTGACCGGGCGGCTCATCTGCCACCATGTCCGTACCCAGGTGAAGCCGTTGCGTGCCAACAGTCGCTGGAACAGCTCGTCATCGGCGAACGCCTCAGTGTCGATCTGCTGCGACTTCAGGCCCCTGGCTGTGCCGACCTCCACCGCCTGAGCCTGTGCCCAGGCGACGAGCACCGCCGAACAGGTCCGGGCAAGACGGGCGTCGGCGTCACGGTCGATCACCGGCCGGAAGACCATGCGGGCGATCGAGCGGTCATGCACCATGCCCCAGGCGACGATCCGGCCGGCCTCATCGCGGATCACCACATTCTCGCGGACCCGCTGTCCACGGCGACCGATCTCGATCCGGACGTCGCCGGCGGTGGCGCTCGCCCAACCGCGCCCGGTCACCTGATGGCCACGCCAGAGCGCCGTGAGCCGCTCCACCTGGGCTGGATCGTCGGGATCTGGTGGCTCCACGGTCCAGCCCACCGGCAACGCGGTGTCGTCGGTCAGTAGCTCGTCCGGATCGCTTTCGAAGCGGTTCTCTTCAGGCTGCATCGACTTCGAGTCTGCCCTATCGGGGCACATCCAGGTGACAAGAAAGTCGGACAGCGGGTCACCCTGACCAAGATCTCCTAGGGCTACCCACCTCCGCGAAGCCCGCAGAACGCACGACGCCCCGAGCACCACCAGGTGCTCGGGGCGTCGTTGCCTGCGTAGGGCGGACGCTCGATCAGGCCGCGACGGCGACCGGCTCGTCCTCGCGCCAGGCGTCTCCGGTGCGGGTCGCGTTGTAGGTCGCCGCGTCCAGGATGCCCTCCCGCTTGGCCACGATGGTCGGCACCAGAGCCTGGCCCGCCACGTTGACCGCGGTCCGGCCCATGTCCAGGATCGGGTCGATCGCCAGCAGCAGACCCACGCCCTCCAAGGGGAGCCCCAGGGTGGAGAGGGTCAGGGTCAGCATCACCGTGGCACCGGTGACACCGGCGGTGGCGGCCGAACCGATCACCGAGACGAAGGCGATCAGCAGGTAGTCGGTGATCGAGAGGTCCAGGCCGAAGAACTGGGCCACGAAGATCGCCGAGATCGCCGGGTAGATCGAGGCGCAACCGTCCATCTTGGTGGTCGCACCGAGCGGCACCGCGAACGAGGCGTACGAGCTCGGCACACCGAGGTTCCGCTCGGTGACCGACTGGGTCACCGGCATGGTACCCACCGACGAACGGGAGACGAAGGCCAGCGAGATCGCCGGCCAGGCGCCGGTGAAGAACTGCTTGATCGACAGGCCGTTGAGGCGCAGCAGCGCCGGGTAGACGACCAGCAGGACCAGAGCGAGACCGGCGTAGATGGCCACCGCGTAGGTGCTCAGCGAACCCAGTGCGTCCCACCCGTAGGTGGCAACAGCCTTACCCAGCAGGCCGACGGTGGCGATCGGGGCGAGCAGGATGACCCACCACAGCACCTTCTGCACGATCGCGAGCGCCGAACGGACGATCGCCAGGAACGGCTCGGCCGGCTCCCCCACCTTGAGCGCCGCGATACCGATCGCGATCGCCACGACCAGGATCTGCAGGACGTTGAAGGAGATGCCGATGCTGCCGTCGGCAGCGGCGTTGGCGCCGATACCCAGCACGTTGGCCGGGACCAACCCGGTCAGGAAGTCGAGCCAGGAACCGGTGCTGCCCGGTGCGGCGGCGGCGTCAGCGGAGACGCCGGCGTTCTCGCCCGGCTGCAGCACCAGACCGAGGACGATGCCGATCCCCACCGCGATCAGCGCGGTGATCGCGAACCAGAGCAGGGTCTTCCAGGCCAACCGGGCGGCGCCGGTGACCTCTCGCAGGTTGGCGATCGACGCCACGATCGCCAGGAAGACCAGCGGCGGGACGATCGCCCGCAGCAGGGTGACGAAGGTGCTGCCCACGGTGGTGAGGGTCTCGGTCAACCAGTTCGGGTCGATCACGCCGTCGGCGTTGACGCTGTCGGGACCCATCTCGCGGGCCACCAGGCCCAGGATCACGCCCAGGACAAGGCCGATCAGCACCTGGATGCCGAAGGAAGGAAGCCGGAGGCGGCGCTTGGAGGGCGCAGCAGTGGAGGTACTCAAGGAGATTGCCTTTCGCGCCGTGCGCAGGCGGGCACGGCAGAGTCGATGACGCAGAAGGGCCCGCGGCCGGGTGGCTCAGCGGGCGGAAGTCATCGAGGACAGCGGGAACTCTGGGTGCGTGCGAGGTCGACGACGAGTCGCCGCGTCAGCAGCTCGCCCTGGGTCGACACCTCACTCCACACGTCTGGCTCAACCGGCGTCGGCTCCTTGAGTATTCCGAGCGTTCGGGTGAGTCAGGTCACGTAGGTGGCGGCCGAGGGGAGCTGCTGCCCACCTCGGCCGCGTCACCCGGTCAGACCCGTGCGCCCAGGATCTCCTCGGTGTGCTCACCGTGGGCGGGCATCCCGCGTTGCACCCGCCCCGGCGTCCGCGACAGCCGAGGGGTCGGTGCCGGCTGGACGATCCCGTCGACGTTTACGAACGCCTCGCGAGCCACGAACTGCGGGTGTTCGGTCACCTCGCCCATCCGCAACACCGGCGCGACACAGGCGTCCACCCCGGTGAAGAGCGTCGTCCACTCGGCGAGGTCGCGGGCCGCGAACCGCTCGCCGAAGAGTGCCCGCAGCTGCGGCCAGTTCTCCTTCACCGCCCGGTCCGGAAGCTCGGCCTCCGCCAAGCCCAACGTCGTCACCAACGCGGTGTAGAACTGCGGTTCGATCGCCCCCACCGCGAGGTGTCGACCGTCGGCCGTCTCGTAGGTGCGGTAGTAGGGCGCACCGGTGTCGAGCTCGTTGGTGCCGCGCGGTCCCGCCCAGTCGCCCCGCGTCATCAGACCCCGGACCACCAGCGAGAGCAGGGAGGTCCCCTCGGCCATCGACGCATCCACGATCTGACCGCGTCCCGACCGTTCCCGCTCCATCAGCGCGCAGAGCACCCCGTAGGTGAAGACCAGTCCGCCTCCGGCGAAGTCCGCCAGGTACATCGGCGGTGCGACCGGACCCGAGTGCGCGGTCCCGATGGTGTCGAGCAGACCCGAGATCGCCAGGATGTTGATGTCATGGCAGGCCGCGGCATGTTCCGGGCCGTCCTGACCCCACCCGCTCATCCGGCCGATCACCACCCGCGGGTACTCCTGCACCAACCGGTCGGGGTCAAGACCCAGGCGCTCCATCACGCCGGGGCGGAAGCCCTCCAGGACGACGTCGGCGCTGGCGATCAGCTCCTCGGCCGCCGCACGTCCCTCGGCCTCCTTGAGGTCCAGAACCACCGCGCGCCGCCCCCGGTTGATCGGGTTCCGCTCGGCCCGCCAGCGCAGATCCTCGCTCTGCAGCGGCGAGTCGATCCGGATCACGTCGGCGCCCATGTCGGAGAGCAGCATCGCCGCGAACGGTGCCGGCCCCATCCCGGCGAACTCCACCACCCGCAGGCCGGCGAGCGGACTCTCGGGCTGCCCCGTCTGCTCGCTCATACCCGTGCCCTCCAGTTCGTCTCGACGGTCGCGACCGTCACACCCTCGTCCCGCAACTGGTGCTTGAGCACCCGGCCCACGGCGTTGCGTGGGAGCTGGCTGCGGAACTCCACGTGGCTGGGCGCCGCGAACCGCGGCACCTTGGGCAGCAGCCATTCGAAGAGCTCCAACTCGCTGACGGCGGCGCCATCGCGGAGCACGCAGGTCACCTTGACGTCGTCCTCGCCGAGCGGGGAGGGGACGGCGTGGACCGCCACCTCGAGCACGTCGCCGTGTTGCAGGGCGACCGCCTCGATCTCAGCGCTGGAGATGTTCTCGCCGCCACGCCGCATGCAGTCCTTCTTGCGGTCGACGAAGTAGAGATAGCCATCGTCGAGCCGGCCGAGGTCGCCGGTGTGGAACCAGAGTCCGCGGTAGGTCTCCAGGGTGCGTTCGGGTTGGCCCCAGTAGCCGTCGAACATGATCCCCGGCACCTTGGGCCGGCAGACGACCTCACCGCTGGCGCCGTCCGGGAGCCGGTAGCCGTTCTCGTCGACGATCGCGACCTCGAAGTCGTCGTTGGGGCGACCGGCCGAACCGGGTCGGACCCCACCCGCCGGCGAGCTGGCGATCAGCGACGCCTCGGTCATCCCGTAGGCGGCCGAACCCACCCGCGGTACGCCGAACTTCTCGGACCAGGCGGCCGACAGTTCGGCGCTGACCGGCGCCCCGCTGACGGCGCGCAACTGGCCGTGACCGCGAGCCGTCCACTCGTTCTCGTCCGCCTTGAGCACCAAGGCCAGCATCGAACCCATCAGCGCGGCGACCCGCGCCCCGGAACTGACCACGTCCTCCCAGAACCGGGTCACCGAGAAACGGCGTGCGACGGCGATCTCGGCGTCGAGCTGTAGCGAACCGATCACATGTCCGATCGCCGCCAGGTGGAACAGCGGGTTCGCCGTCCACAGCTTCTCGCCGCGCTCCCGTTCCAGGTTCTCGCGCATGTGCTTGCCGAGATTGCCCAGGTAGGCATGGCTGACCACACACGCCTTGGACGGACCGGTGGTCCCCGAGGTGTAGACCAGATGGCTGATCGCGAACGGGTCCGGCGCCACCAACGGCAGCGGTTCCAGCTCGACGTAGGACTTCGTGAACGGCTCGGTGCTCGTCGCTGGCAGCACGCCGTCGCCGTCGATCAGGGCGGGCACCCGCAGCCCGGTCGCCCGCAGGGCGTCGTCGATCGCCGGACAGAACTCGGCCTCGACGATCACGAGGGAGAGGTCGGCGTCGGCGATCTGGTGGTCGAGGATCGCGCCGCGGACGCCGGTGTTGAAGGGCACCAGCACCCGACCGGCCAGGGTGCAGGCCCACCAGGAGATCAACGCGGTATGGCCGTTGCGGGCCATCACCCCGACCCGCCCCTGCTCGGGAACCGATCTTGCGATCCGGGTCGCCAGACGACGTGCTGCCAGCGCCAGCTCGGCGATCGAGTACTGCTCGCGGTCCAGTTCGAAGCGGAGTTCTCCGCCTCGGTCGAGATGTCGGAAGAGTGCCTCGGGCAGGGTCTCCGCCCGAACGAAGGGGGGAGTCGTCACTTGATCTCGACCCCACGGAACTCGGTGTACTGACCGCCGTTGTACCACTTCAGGCCCTTCACCCGGTCGGAGGAGAGCACCGACCACTGGTGGTAGAAGAGGTTGATGAAGAGGGCCTCGTCCATCACGTACTCGGTGAGCTCGTCGTAGGCAGCCTCACGCTCGGCGCCCTCGAGCGGCGTGTTCACCTTGGCCACCAGGGCTTCCAGCTCCGGCGTCGAGGTGCCACCCGGGTTCTGGTAGCCGTTCTCGGAGAAGAGCTGGGTCGCGGCGACCTCCGAAGAGAGGGTGCCGTAGGGCATCACGCCGCAGTCGGCGGACTTCTCGGCCAGCATCTCGTTGCTCGGGACGTCGACGAGCTTGATCTTCATGTCGATGCCGACCTCCTTGAAATTGTCCTGGATCAGCTCTGCGAACTGACTGACGAAGCCGCCACCGCCGCCGGAGACGACGCAGGTGAAGGAGAGGCCCTTGCCGAAGCCGGCCTCAGCGAGCAGTTCGCGTGCCTTGGCCGGGTCGTAGGCGTAGACCGCGGTGCCCAGGTCGTCGTTGAACTCCTCCGAGGTCTGCCGGAACGGCTGCTGGTTCTCCTCGGCCTTGCCCTCCAAGAGCGTGTCGATCAGGCCCTGACGGTTGATCGCGTAGCTCATCGCCTGGCGCACCTGGACGTTGTCGAACGGCTTGCGGGACCGGTTGAGCAGCAGGTGGAAGTAGCCCGGCGCGACCTGCGGCTCGATCTTCAGGCCGAGGCGGTCCGCCTTGGCGAGCGCAGCGGTGTGGCCGAAGGTGGCGTCCAGTTGGCCGGTCTGGAAGGCGTCGATCCGCCGTTCCTGGTCGGCCTGCATCAGTACCTTGATCGTCTTCGGGCCGACCGATTCCTTGTCCCAGTAGCCGTCGTAGGCGGTGAAGACCGCTTCGCTGCCCGGCGTGTAGGAGGTCAGCGTGTAGGCACCGGCGCCCACCGGGTGCTGGTTGAGGTCGGTGTCGAACGCCTTCGGCGAGATCATCGCGCCGGGCTGCTCGCTGAGCAGGATCGGCAGCGCCGAGGCCGGCCGGGACAGGTGGAAGACCACCGTCAGGCCGTCCTTCGCCTCCACCGACTCGACCGGCGCGAGGGTCCCCGAGTGCGGGCCCTTCCCGCCGTCGATCGACTTGGCGCGCTCGATGTTCGCCTTCACCGCCTCGGCGTCGAGCGGAGTGCCGTCCTGGAACGTGACACCTTCACGGACCTTCATGGTGAAGGTGGTGTCGTCGGTGAACTCCCATTCGGTCGCCAAGCCGGGGATCAGCGTGCCGTCCGGGTCCTGGTGGATCAGCCGGTCGTAGACCGGGAAGAGGACCAGGTTGGAGTCGGTACGGCCGTCCTTGTGCGGGTCGAAGGAGGCGATCACGCCACCCCAGTTGCCGAACACCAAGGTGCTGTCGCCCTTGGCGCCACCACCTTCGGTGTCGCTGCTGGCGCAGGCGCTGAGCGCCAGCGAACCGGCCAGGACCATCGCGCCCAGTGCCTTGGCTGCGGAGATGCGGCGGTTGATCTGCTTCACGTGGATCTTCTTTCTACTCGTGCGGTCGCCGGATGGGCGCAGGCTCGCGCCCGGCTGGGTCGCGACCCGCCGTTCATTGGTGTTCCCGAGAGCTGACTGCGCGGCACGTCCGTGCAGTCGGGTGATTCAGGTCCGGTGCATCCGGAGCACCTCGTCCGGCGCTGCGCGGCCGGTGCGGAACTGGTTGGCCTGGTGGTCGGGGTCGGCGCGGCCCAGCGCGATGCAGCCGATCACCAGGTGGTCGTCACCGATGCCCAGGGCGCCGCGGATCAGGTCGGAGTGGCGCGCCGGCGCTGCCTGCGCGATCGCCGCCACGCCGAGGAACTCGGCACTCCACAGCACCGAGGCCATGAAGCCGCCGGCGTCGACCAGGGCGTACTCCCCCAGCGCGCTCCCCACCGAGATCACCGCGACCTGCGGGGCCCCGAAGAACTCGAAGTTGCGGCGCATCTGAGCGACCCGGCCCGCCATGTCATAGCGGTTCACCCCGGTCGCCCGGTAGAGGCCCGCGCCCGCCGCCTGACGTCGGACCTGATGCGCGCCCAGGTACTCGACCGGCGGCTCGATGTCCCACTGTGGAGGCCTGCAGTCGTAGGCGATCTCCAACGCTGCGGCGAGCCGGTGCCGAGCCGGACCGGTGACCAGATCCACCTGCCAGGGTTGGGCGTTGCACCACGACGGCGTCCGCTGGGCGAGGGCGAAGAGCTCGGTCAGCAGCGCGTCGTCGAGGACCTCGTCGGTGAAGGCACGGCAACTGTGCCGTTGCTCGACGACGTCGCGCCAGGCTTCGGTCCTCGGGCGTGTGGTGTCTGGCTTCATCGACCGGCCCCGCTCGGTTCGGCCCCGCTCGGTTCGGCTCCGGGCACCTCGGCGACCAGCCGGCCGTCCAGGTGACAGGCCGACTCGCGGCCGTCGATCTCGATCGAGGCCGGCGTCACCTCACGGCACAGGTCGACCGCGTAGGGGCAACGTCCGGCGAAAGCGCAGCCCTGCACCAGGTCGGTGGGGTCGGGCGGATCGCCCTGGATCGTCTGTCGCACTCCGCCGACATCGCGGGTGAGGTCGGGGCGCGCATCCAACAGGGCCCGGGTGTAGGGGTGCCGTGGCTCGGCGAAGACCTCGGCGGTCGGCCCGAGCTCCACGATCCGGCCCAGGTACATGATCGCCACCCGGTGCGCCACCTGCTCGACGACGCCGAGGTCGTGGGTGATGAACAGATAGGCGATGCCTAGCTTGCGTTGCAGATCCTCGAAGAGGTTGAGGATCTGGTTACGGATCGAGACGTCGAGAGCGCTCACCGCTTCATCGGCGACGACCAGTTCGGGGTTGGTCGCGATCGCTCGGGCGATCGCGATCCGCTGCCGCTGGCCGCCACTGAACTCACCGGGGAACCGGTGCAGGTGGGCAGCGGGGACGCCGCACAGGCCCAGCACCTCGACCACACGTTCGCGCCGTTCGTCACGACTCATCGCGGTATGCACCCGCAGCGGCTCCTCGACGATCCGCATGATCGTCATCGACGGGTCGAGCGAGGAGTAGGGGTCCTGGAAGACCATCTGGGCGTGGCGCCGCATCGACCGGAGCTCCCGGGTACGCACCTCGGCCAGATCGCGGCCCATCAGCCGGACCCGCCCGCGGTCAGGAGTCTCCAGGTGCAGGGCGGCGCGGGCCGTGGTCGACTTCCCGGAGCCCGACTCCCCCACCAGCGCGAGGGTCTCACCCGCGTTCACGGTGAAGCTGACCCCGTTCACGGCGTAGGTCTTGTGCTTCCGACCGAAGGTGACGTGCAGGTCCTCGACCTCCAACAGTGCAGCGGCTCTGGGATTCTGCGGATCAGACATGAGAGTTCACTCCTTGCAGATCGAGGTCGACCAACCGCGTGCACCGGCTCTGACCAGCGGCGGCAACGGGGCGTAGCGCGGTCTGGGCCGTGCACTCCTCGGCGGCATACCGGCAGCGCGGGGCGAACCGGCATCCGGCGACCGCGCCCGGGTCCGAGGGCGGCGCGCCGGGGATCACGAAGAGGCCGTCGCCGCCGGCACCGCGCGGCCTGCTGGCCAACAGCAAGCCCTCCGTGTAAGGGTGCGCGGGCTTGGCCAGGACCCGGTCGGCCGGTCCGTGGTCGACCATCTGGCCGGCGTACATGACCGCGATGTCGTCGGCCATCTCCTTGACCACGCCGAGGTCGTGGCTGACGAAGATGATCGCCATCTCGAGCTCCTCTTGGAGCTTCTTGAGAAGGGTCAGGATCTGGGCCTGCACGGTGACGTCGAGCGCCGTCGTCGGTTCGTCGGCAAGCAGAACCTTGGGCCGGCCGACGATCGCCATCGCGATCATCGCGCGCTGGCTCATCCCGCCGGAGAGCTCGAACGGGTACGCGTCGGCTCGTAGGTCGGGACGTGGGATCCCGACGGCGCCCAAGGCATCCACGACCCGGAGCCGGGCCTCCTTCTTGGAGAGACCTTCGTGGCGACGGAGCCTTGCCGCGATCTGGTCGCCGATGGTGAAGGCGGGATTCAGGCTCGACATCGGCTCTTGGAAGACCACACCGATCTCGGTCCCGCGGACCCGTTCCAACTCGTCGGAGGCGAGGCCGCCGAGCTCCACGCCGTCCACCGTGATCGAGCCGCCCAACCGTTGGACGCCGCGCGGCAGGAGGCCGGGGATCGCCATACAGGTAAGGCTTTTGCCGGATCCCGACTCCCCGACCAGACCCAGGGTGCGACCGCGTTCCACGGTGAAGCTGACCCCTTCGACGAGGCGGCGCGGTTGGTCGCCCTTGGCCCGGTCGAGACCGATCATCAGGTTCTCGACGGCGAGTGTCGACGTCGCTGCGGAGGTGGTCACGAACCGCTCCTCTTGTCACGGCGAGCGAAGGCGTCACGCAGTCCGTCGCCCACCAGGTTGATCGCCAGCACGGTGAGCACCAGCGCCAGACCGGGCCAGATCATCAACAGGGGTTGACGATCCATGTAGCGAACCGAGGAGCTGAGCATCGATCCCCAGCTTGCGGCCGGCGGTTGCGCGCCAAGACCGAGGAAGCTCAGGCTGGCCTCGGCCAACATCGCGAAGCCGCACATCAGCGAGATCTGCACAACGACCGGTGGCATCACGTTGGGCACCACGTGCCGCACGATGATCGAGGCCGACGTCGCGCCGATGCTGCGGGATGCTTCGAGGTAGGTGTCGCCACGGACCGCGAGGACGGCACTGCGCGCCACCCGGATCAGGCGCGGGACGTAGACCACGCCGATCGCGATCATCGCGTTGACCAGGCTGGGGCCGAGGACGCCGACCACGCCGATCGCCAGGATCAGGTACGGGAATCCCATCAGCGAGTCCGCGATCAACACCACGATCCGGTCGACCCAGCCACCGAAGTAGCCACCGGCCACCCCGATCGGTACGCCGATCACGACCGCGATCCCGACCGCGACGGTCGCTGCCATCAGCGAGAGCCGGGCTGCGTACATCAAGCGGCTCAGCACGTCCCGGCCCAACTGGTCGGCACCGAGCCAATGCGTGCCGTTCGGACCGTCCAGCGCCCGATCGAGGTGCTGGGTGTCCGGCGAATGCGGAGCGATCCACGGCGTCAGCAGGGCCACCAGGATGAGGAGGATCAGGAAACCGAAGGCGACCATCGCCGTCGGATCGGCGACGAACTGGCGCACCACCCGCGGTGTCCGGGAGCGTTCTGGGCGCAGGTCGTTGGGGGCGCTCATGCCTTGCTCACCTTCGGATTGAGGAACCCATAGGACAGGTCGACCAGGAGGTTGACCAGGACCGCGATCACCGCGGAGACCAACACCACTCCCTGGATCACCGGCAGGTCCTGGTCACGGACCGCGTCGACCACGAGGCTGCCGAGGCCGGGCAGCGAGAAGATCTCCTCCAGCACGACCGCACCGCCGAGGACCCGGGTGAACTGCATGCCGAGCACGGTGACGACCGGCATCGCCGCGTTCTTCGCCATGTACTTCCAGGTCACCAGGCGTCGGTTGTTGCCGACCGCCCAGGCAGTGGTCACGTACGGCTTCGCGGCGACCTCGATCATCGCGCTGCGCACCTGACGCATCAACTCGGCGGCGAGGGCTGCGCCTAGCACGGCGGCCGGCATCAACAGGTGCTGGAACCAGCCCCACGGGTCCTCGGCGATCGGCACGTACTGTCCGATGGGAAGCCAGTTGAGCTTCAGGGACAAGACATAGAGCGCAAGCAACGCCAGCCAGTAGGTCGGCATCGCGATCCCGATCGCGGCGACCACCTGGAGCGCCCGGTCCACCACGCCACCGGGACGCCGAGCCGCCGCGACACCGAGTGGGATACCGATCACCGCGCCGAAGAGCAGAGCCAGGATCGCCAACGACAGCGTGATCTCGATCCGGCTGGTGATCATCTCGGTGACCGGCACCTGGGTGATCAGCGAGTTGCCGAGGTCGCCGCGGACGACGTCGGAGAACCAGGCTCCGTACTGGGTCATCAGCGACTGGTCCAACCCGAGCTGGGCGCGGATCGCTTCGATCCGGTCCGGGGTGGCGTGGTCGCCGGCGATCCGCGAGGCGGGGTCGCCCGGGATCGCGAGCACCAGGCCGAAGGTGATCGTGCTGACGATCAGCAGGATCGGTACGGCCATCAGGGACCGCTTCACCATGAATTTCAACATCGTCTTCGATGACCTCCCGCCTTAGACGACACGACGTTGAGGTGATCGAAGCAACTGCGCCTCACCAGCGGCAAAGGGCTGGGTTCATCTGATGGGAGTGCCGAGTGGCTCTCTGGGAGCCCAACCAGCACAGTGGTCTGGGTCACCCGAATCGGTGTTAGTCTGCGGCGGCAGAATGTGGCAGGAGGTCAATCTTGAACGACGTTGATGGATCGTTCCCCCTCGTCTCCGACAAGGCACCCGCGCAACGTCCCGGCGTCGCCGAACGGTTGACTCAGATCTTGGATGTCTTCGCTTCCGGACCCGAGACGGTGCTTCTGGAAGACGTCATCCGGATCACCGAGCTTCCGCGATCAACGGCGTTTCGGATGCTCAACCAGCTGGTCTCCTTGGGGTGGTTGATCCACGCCGCGCCCGGCTACCGGCTCGGCGTCCGCAGCCTGACGCTCGGCACCGGTGCCACTACCGCCCACGATGCGCTCCGCAACGCGGCGTCGACGCCGTTGAGCAAGTTGCACATCGGCACCGGAGCCGTTGCCCACTTGGCGGTTCTCGATGGTCCGACGGTGCGGTACTTGGACAAGATCGGTGGCCCGTTCGCGGAGACGGTGCCGTCCCACATCGGCAAGAAGCTCCCTGCCGACCATTCGATCTGTGGGCTCTCGCTGCTCTCGACGCTCAGCCCCGAGCAGGTGGACACGCTGATCGACGGGCGTAGCGGCCGGTCGCCGCTGTGGGAGCATCCGTCGTTGCACGGCACGCTGCACCGGGTGCGTCGCCGTCGGTTCATGGCGTTCGCACCGGCGAGCCGAAGTCACATGAACATCGGGGTGGTCGCGGCCGCGGTGCCGATGCCGGACGGTTCGATGGCCACCATCGGCATCGCGGGTGTGGGCCTGGAGAACGTGGAACGCTTCTTCGGTCACGTCGTCCAGGCCGCCCAGCAGACCTCGCAAGGGATGCTGGCCCACACGGCCTGAGTCAGGATTCGCAGACGACGCCGTCGCCGTCCCGGTCGATGTACCAGGAGTATTCGGCGTCGACGCCACGGCGGTACGGCCCGTAGCCGGCGGCGTTGGCCTCGCCGCAGGTGCCGAACCGCGGGTCGGTGCTCGCCGCGGGCGGGGGCTTCGGCGTGCTTTGCTGCGGTGTGGCCTGCTTCGGGACCGCCGCGAGTGCCCGTACCTCGGCGACCCGCCGGTCGGCCCTCTTCCGCTCCTGGGCCCGCACCTTGGCGGTTGCTGCCTTCACAGCTTGACGCTGGGCCTTCGCCGCGTCGCTCTCGGCCGCGGCGACCGCCTCCTCGACGGCGTCCGCGACGGCTGCGTCGGCTGTCTCTTGGTCGACACTGGTGGCGGCTGCGGCCTGCATCTCGTCGGAGCTGTGTTGCAGCGTTTCGAGCTGGTCGCTGAGCGCCGAGATCCGGTCAGCGTCCTTGTCGTCGTTGCCGTCGTCGGTGCTTCCGCTGACACCGATCATCAACCCGAGGAGCCCGCAGATCACGCCCACCGACGTGCGCGTCTTCAGCCATGCCGGAACCTTGCTCTGCTGCTGGTTCATCCCTCGTCCCCTTCACGTTCGACGTCCTTGGCAGCACGGTAGGAACCAACCGCGGACCGCGGGTGGCCGTTGCCGAGGCTGAACGCGAAAGTTGTCATCTGCACGATAAGTTCCGCAGCGGTGGGACGGCGGCGGACTAGACCGCGGCGGGCACGTGGAGCGGGCGGGCAGCGCGGCCGAGGCGCGCGTGTAGCGAAGGCGCGACTGGGACGTGGCTAGCGGCAGCTGGGAGTGCGCCCTGGCGAGCGGGCACCACGATGGCGCGCCGCTGCCTTCGGTGACCGTGTGGTTCCGGAGGTTGCGGGCTTCTTGGGGTAGCGCTAGTCGAGGAGGACGGTGCCGACGGCGGTGACCAGCCAGGCTCGTCCGCGGTGGTCGGTCCAGAGGTAGTTGCCGTCTTTGGTGCGTTGGTAACGCCAGCGGCCGTGGGTCTTGGCCAGGTGGTGGCGTCTGCATAGCGGCGCCAGGTTCTCTGGCCGGGTTTGGCCCGGCGGCCCCGTCTCGTCGTAGGCGGTGATGTGGTCGAGGTCGGCGTCGGCTGAGCTGCGGGTGCAGTGCGGGAAGACGCAGTGCGGATCGCGTTGACGGACCTGGTCGGCCATCCAGGCCGGTGGGTCGTGCCGGTCCACGAAGCCGGTGCGGTTCAGGTCGATGACCGGGGTGATCGTGGCGATGGAGCCGTGGCGTTGGAGCCAGTCGGTGAGCTGTTCGACGAGCACCGGACCGAGCTTGTCTGCGTCGGCGATCGCGAGGTCGTCGGTGCCGAAGAGATCGGTGAGCGTGGTGTGCACGAAGACCCGCAACCCGCGCCGCGGTGGTCGAGCTTGTCGAGACCCCCGGTCGTAGTCGCGGGAGTGATCTCGACAAGCTCGATCCCCGGAATCCCGGTGGTCGAGCTTGTCGAGACCTTCGAAGTCGAGGGTGTCCTGCGCCTCGGCGATGGACCCGAGTGCCTTCGCCTTCCGCTGACCCAGCGTGTCCACATCTCCAGCGCGGCGTAGCTTTTCGGCTTCTTCGCAGACCAGGTCGTGGAACCGGGCCAGGTCGAGCGAATCGCCCACCACGTCCAACGTGGAGGTGCCCGAGGCGGTGCCTTCCGGGCCGTGCTTGTGGGTGAGCGTGACGTCCCAGTCGGCCTTGGAGAGGGGCCCGGTCTTGTCGCGGATCAACTCGGGGTGGAACTTGGTGACCGCCATCGCCAGCGTGCGTTCGATGGTCGGCCAGCCATAGCGCTCACCAACACCAAGCTGGGTATCGAACCAGGCCGCGGCTTCAGCGGAGAGTTTCCTGGTCAGCTCCGCAACCCGGCGCGCCTTCCAGCCTGGGACTTCCAGGAGTTCGACCTTGGCCCAGAGCCGCGGGAGCCGGTGGTGCAGATCGAGGGTGTCCGCAAGCAGGCTCATCGCGCCCTGGCGGGTGAGGTTGGCGGCGACCGCGAACTCTTCCGCTGCGAACGCCGCAACCGCCGGCGTACCGGCGCCGCCCAGCACATCGTCCAACTCCAACGACGCCAACGCGGGGTCGTCGGACCACGAAGCCGCCGCGCCGCCGTCGATGACCGGGTTCACGACACACCACTGGTGGGCCAACCGCAGCTGCCGCCGAGCCAGCACCAACGAGGATTCGTGGCTCTCGGAGATCACCGCAAGCAGGCATCCCGCATCGAGGTCAGTGACCTCATACGGGGTGTGCGTGGCATCGATCTCGATCATGAAAACAGTCCATCACGACCCTCCGACACAAAGATCGGTGTGGGAACTTGATCTCGACAAGCTCGATCAACAGGGGCTCGATCACCACACCCCGATGACCTCACCACCCAGCCGCACCACGAACGCACCGACCACGACGATGAAGAAGATGCGGACGAAGCCGGCGCCACGGGCGACGGCGGTGCGAGCGCCGAGGTAGCCGCCCAGGAGGTTGCCGGCGCCCATCAGCAGGCCAAGCTTCCACATCACGGCGCCGGTAGGGATGAAGAGCAGCAGGGCACCGAGGTTGGTGGCGAAGTTGGCGAGTTTGGCTTTGGCGGAGGCTTGCAGGAAATCGTAGCCGAGCAGCCCGACCAGGGCGATCACGAAGAAGCTGCCGGTGCCGGGGCCGAGGACGCCGTCGTAAGCGCCGATCACGAAGCCGACCAACATCGCGGCCACCACATGGCGGTGCCCCTCGAAGCGCAGCTCGGTGCTCTCCCCCAGGTCGGGCCGGAGCAGGACGTAGGCACCGACCACGATCAACGCGGCCAGGACGATCGGGGTGAACGCCTCTTTGGGGATCAGCCTGGCCGCCAACGCTCCGACGAAGGCGCCGGTCAACGCCAGCACCATCATCGGCACGAAGGTGCGCGGGTCCGGTCGCAACCGCCGGTAGTAGGTCGCGGCACTCGTCGCCGTCCCGCAGATCGAGGCCAACTTGTTGGTCGCCAGGATCTGCACCGGCGAGGCACCCGGCACGCCCAGCAGCAGCGCAGGCAGTTGCACCAGCCCACCACCACCGACCACGGCGTCCACGAACCCCGCGGCGAAGGCAGCCACCAGGAGGAGGGCGACGACTCCGAGACTCAACTCATCCATCGCCTCGAACCTAACCCGGCAGCGTCAGGCGGTGGCACCGCCGTCCACCACGAAGTCGGCGCCGGTCGCATAGGAACTGGCTGACGACGCCAGGAAAGCGACCATCCGGGCGATCTCGTCCGCAGAACCCCGACGCGGGATCGGCAGATGGCTGAAGTCCGAGCTCCGGTCCGCCACCATCGGCGTCTCCACAGCGCCCGGACAGACACAGTTGACCCGGATCCCCTGCGGAGCAAGGTCCAACGCCGCCGAGCGACTTGCCCCGCGCAACCCCCACTTGGACGCCGAGTACGGCAGTGCCCCGGGGTAGCCGCGCACCCCGGCCGTCGACGAGACGTTGACGATCGAGCCACCGCGCGGCATCACCGCCGCGACCGTCTGCATCCCGAGCATCGGCCCCAGCAGGTTGACGTCCAGCACCAGCCGCAGCGTCTCCTCCGCCCAATCCGCGAGCTCCCCGCTCCGCAGGATCCCGGCGTTGTTCACCAGCACGTCGACCCGCCCGTGGTCGGCGACCACCGCGTCCACCACCCGCTGCCAGTCGGCTGCCGACGACGTGTCGAGCTGGTAACTCTCCGCCCCGATCGACGCCGCCGACGCGGCCACGCCCGCACCATCGATATCGGTCGCGATCACCGTCGCACCGAGCTCGACGAAGAGCCGTGCCTCCGCAGCGCCCTGGCCGACGGCGGCCCCCGTCACCAACGCGACCTTGTCGTCCAACCGCACCATCGGTTCGCTCATCGTTCCTCCTCAGGACCACCCGCCCCCAGACCCTAGTGGCGACACGCAGATCCCCACGCCCGACCTGGGCGCATGCTCCCGTCAGACGGGAACCCGGCGCGGAGCCTGCAACCCCAGCCAGCATCATCAGCTCAACCCACTCATCAAGGAGAGAGCCATGGAGCCCTACGACGCACGCCCACTGGCGGGCCGCGTGGCACTGGTCACCGGGGCCGGCCAAGGCGTTGGCCGCGGCATCGCCATGCGCCTGGCCGCAGCCGGCGCCAAGGTCGCCGTCAACGACCTCAGTCCGGCCCGCGCCGACGCCGTCGCCGCCGAGATCCGCGACCACGGCGGCGACGCCCTCGGCCTGGCCTTCGACGTCACCGACGCCGCTGCCGCCGAGACCGCCGTCAACGGTCTCGAGATCGACATCCTGGTCAACAACGCCGGGGTACCGCCAGGTGGCGGCCGCCCCAACAGGTTCGCCGAGATGCCGCCCGAGGACTGGCAGTTGCAGATCGACCTCAACCTGGCCGCCCTGATGCGCCTTACCCAGCTGGTGATCCCCGGTCAGGCCAAGCGCGGTTGGGGCCGGATCATCCAGATCTCCTCGGGAGCCTCGGCCCGCGGGCTCGCGATCGGGGTCGCCGCCTACGGTGCCGCGAAGGCCGGTGGCGAGTCCCTGATCCGCCACCTCGGCGTCGAGTACGGTCCCGCCGGGATCACCGCCAACTCGTTGGCCCTCGGCCTGATGGAAGGTGTCGGCCGCGCCGGAGACCCAGGCGTCGACCGGTTGATCAATTCGATCCCGATCGGCCGCCTCGGCCGCCCCGACGACGTCGGCGAAGCCTGCGTCTGGCTCTCCTCCGAGGCCGGTGGGCTGGCCAACGGGCAGGTCATCCATCTCAACGGCGGAACGGTCTTCGGCCGATGAGCGATCCCCTGATCCCGATGGGCGACGTGCTCGCCGCCCATGCCGCCAGTTACCCGGACCGGACCGCGATCTCCTGCGGCGACGACGCCCTCAGCTATCCGCAACTCGCGGCCGCGACCGACCTCGCCGCGGCCCACCTCGCCGACGCGGGCGTCGGCCCCGGTGACGTGGTGGCGATCGCGCTGCCCAACAGCATCGACTTCCTGGTCGCAGCGTTCGCGGCCTGGCGCCTCGACGCCGTCCCGTTCCCGCTCGCCGCCCATCTACCGGCCCGCGAACGCGATGCCCTGCTGGCGTTGGCGAAACCCGCCGTGGTGATCGGCGAACCACACCCCGACTGGACCACCCTCAGCCCGGCTGCGCTCCGCGCCGAGCTGCCCGCCGAGCGGCTGGACCAACTGCCGCGTCCGACCGGTGAGCAGCCCTGGAAGGTGATCGGCTCCGGCGGCAGTACTGGCCTGCCGAAGCTGATCATGGCCGGCGTTCCGGCCCTGGTCGACCCGAGAGTGCCGCGGTACACGATCGGCACCGACGACACCGTGCTGGTGCCCGGACCGCTCTACCACCAAGGCCCCTTCATCTTCGCCACCGCTGGGCTGCTGACCGGCGGCAGCGTGGTGATCACGCCGCGTTTCGACGCCGGCGAGACGCTCGGACTGATCGAGCGCCACCAGGTCACCTGGGCCTTCCTGGTGCCCACCATGACGCACCGGATCTGGCGCCTGCCTGAGCCGCAGCGCCGGGCCGCGGACCTCTCCAGCCTCCGTCTGCTCTTCAGCACCGGCGCACCCTGGCAGTCCTGGCTCAAGCAGCACTGGCTGGAGTGGCTCGGCCCCGACCGGGTGATCGAGTGGTACGGAGGTACCGAGGAACAAGGGGGCCTGCGGATCACCGGCACCGATGCGGTCGACCATCCCGGTGCGATCGGTCAGGCCGACGACGACGTCCGGGTGGTCGACGCCGACGGTCTGCCGTTGCCGCCCGGTGAGATCGGTGAGCTGGTCTTCCGGTCCCGGGCGAGCGGCCACCACACCTACATCGGCAGCACCGCTGCGACCGGCGAGTGGCGCGGCTACGGCGACCTCGCCTCGATCGACGCCGACGGCTGGGTCCGGCTCGCCGACCGGCGGACCGACATGATCGTCTCCGGGGGCGTCAACGTGTATCCCGCCGAGGTGGAGAGCGCTCTGGAGTCCCACCCGGAGGTGCAGAGTGCGGTGGTGATCGGCCTCCCCGACGAGGATCTCGGGCAGTACGTCCACGCCGTCGTCCAGCTCGACGCCAGCACCGACAGCGCCTCCGCCGAGGAGGAACTGCGCACGCACCTGCGTGACCACCTGGCCGGCCCGAAGATCCCACGCCGCTTCGAGTTCGTCGAGCATCCGTTGCGCGACGACGCCGGCAAGGTCCGCCGCTCGGCGGTCCGCGACCAACGACTCGCCGCCCTGGAGGCAACCCGATGAAGTTGACCAAGCCCGGCCTCGACCTGGGCATCGTGGTGCGCGACGTGGAACGCTCGCTCACCTTCTACCGTGACCTGCTCGGCCTTGAGGTGCGCGGCGACATGAACGTCCCCGGTGTGGGGCGCCTACTGCTGCTCGACGTCGGCAACAGCACGCTCAAGCTGGTCCAGCTCGACCGGGAGATCGAGATCGAACCGGAGCCGGGCGGTCTGCGTGCCGGCGCCGGCGGCATGCGTTACTGCACCTTCAGCATCAGCGATCTCGACGACGTCGTGGCCACCTGCCGCGACGCCGGCTACCGGATCGGGATGCGCCCCACCACGATGGGCCCCGGCGTGCGGGTGGCCGCCGTCGAGGACCCTGACCAGAACTGGATCGAACTCATGGAGATCACCCGATGACCGTCACCCACCACACCGAAGGCCACGTCGGCCTGATCACGCTGGACCGACCGGAGAAGCGGAACGCGCTCAACGCCGCGATGATCGACGGGATCGTGCACGGCCTGCTCGCTCACGAGGAGAACCCTGAGGTCCGGGTGATCGTGCTGACGGCGACCGGCGAGAAGGCGTTCTGCGCCGGGATGGACCTCACCCGCGTCGGCGGCTCCACCGAGGGCTCTCCCGCGCCCCGCCCGGAGACCGCCACCTACCTGCGTCTGATCCAGGAGGGCAGCACCAAGCCGCTGATCGCCGCGGTCAACGGCACGGCCGTGGCCGGTGGGTTCGAGCTGGTCCTGGCCTGCGACCTGGTGATAGCCGCCGACCATGCGCTCTTCGGCCTCCCCGAGGTCGCCCGCGGCCTGGTGGCCGGCGCCGGCGGCACCTTCCTTCCCCTGCGGATCCCTCGCGCCGTCGCCTTCGAGTTGGCGCTGACCGCGTTGCCGATCAACGCAGCACGGGCCTACGAGCTCGGGTTGGTCAACCGGGTGGTGCCGGGCGACGCCGTCCTGGCCAGTGCCCTGGAGCTCGCGCACGCGGTCGCCGCGAACAGCCCCAACGCCGTCCGGGTCACCCGTGGCCTGCTCCGCGACGCCTCCGAGCTGGCGACCGCCGAGGCCTGGGAACGGGTCAACGCCGCCATTCCCGGGGTCCTGGAGAGCCCGGATGCCCGCGAAGGTTCGCGCGCTTTCTTGGAGAAGCGCCCCGCGAACTGGGCCTGATCCGCTCTCCGATCCAACCCAGTGAAACCTGGCCCTGGCTCGCACCGCCGCCCGCCTAGCGTGACGGACGCCACAAGGCAACCGCACGTTCCACTCGGTGGTTGCGAACCAGGCCAGGTGAGTTGGAAGGAGACAGGCAGATGCATCCAGATCGAGTGCGACGGGCCTTCACGCCCGTGGTTCCTCCGCGTTTGGTGCCCGACATGTACACCGACGACGAGCAGCAGCGGCTCTTCACGGTGCTGCGACAGGAGGGGCCGTGGAGTTCGATCGCGGCGCAGACCTTCTCCAGCGCCGAGCAGTACCTCGCGGTCGCGGGCGGCGGCCAGCAGGGGCGCACCGACCTCAAGCTGAGCGACCTGATCACCCCGACGTTCCGGGGCTACTTCGCGCAGCAGGCGGTGGCTCTGCACGAAGAGGTGCAGGACATCTTCTACAGCTCGAAGCTGCTGAACCTGGTCAAGGGCATGTTCGGCGCCAAGTACGCGCTGCCGGCCCAGTTCTTCTTCAACCTGCGTGCCCCTGCCCACAGCCTCGACGCCGGTCACTTCGATCCCCAGTCCTGGCGTGGGATGGACATGATGAAGCTGCCGGTCTGGCTCTCCGCGGTGATGGCGAAGTCCGGCCTCTTCGACCGTTGGGAGGTGCGCACCGGCCAGGTGATCACCTACTACTACCCCAGCGCCGAGGACGGCGGCTTCACCTATTGGCCGGACGGCCCGGCAGCCGCACCGGCCCGGTTCCCAGCGCCGTTCTGGAACGACGCGGTCGTGGTCCACAACCCGCGGATGTTCCACCGCGGCGAGGCGAGCGGCCCCCGTGACCGACGTGCCAACCCCGAAGGCTTCAGCCTGGAGAGTGTGATCGCGGCCGAGGGTGACGACGCCTGGTCGATCAAGAACGGCGACCAGGTGCTGCGCACCTATGCGGCAAGCGAGATGCGGTTCCTCTTCCACTACGGCGCCCGGGTCTTCGACGACCTTGCCGAGGTGACCCGCTACTACGACCACACCGACGACCTCACCGAAGAGATCATCTTCGACCTGCTCATCACTGACCTGCGGTCCCGCGGCATCGCCTTCAGCGAGCCCTCGGACCCCTGGAACGACGACACCTTCGTCGCCGTCCTCAAGGACGCCTACGCCATCTCGCCGGCGTCCTACCCGGCCGAAGCGCCGGTGGACCAGGTGCCGGCCTGAGCCGCACCAGCACTTCGCACCACCCACCAACGCCCGATCGGGCTGCACCGAAGGAGGCTCGGATGAACCGAACCCGAAGCACGAAACTCCACGCCCTTGTGGCCGTGGGACTGGCGGCCGCCCTGGTCGCCGGATGTTCCTCCGCCGAGTCCGGCGGAGGTGGCAAGCAGGACGCCGTCGACCTCTCCTCGATCCGTGAGGGGTTCCTCGGCAAGGACAAGGGCGGCGACGCCGTCGAGGGTGGCACCCTGAGCATGGCCTCGTTCGCCGAGCCGCGCTCGCTCGACCCGGCCGTCACCATCGCCGCGTTGACCACCGGTGGCTCGGAGATGCTCAACATCTACGACTCGCTGATGCGTTACGACGCCAACGACCAGAGCTTCGTGCCGCAGATGGCCGAGGGGATCAGCACCGAGGACAACATCACCTGGACGTTGAAGCTGCGCGACGGCGTGCTCTTCTCCGACGGCTCCACCCTGGACTCGGCCGCGGTCAAGGCCAGCCAGGAGCGGTACGCCTCGATGCCGGCCCCCGAGGCGGCATTGTGGAACGCCAACGTCACCACGGTCGAGACCCCCGACGCCTCGACCGTGGTCTACACGCTGAACAAGCCGTGGGTGCAGTTCCCCGGCATCCTGACCACCGGCCCCGGCATGATCGTCGGCAAGGCCTCCGGCGCGGGCGAGACCTTCAAGCCGGTCGGCGCCGGTCCGTTCACCCTCGGCAAGTGGGCCCCGCAGGAGTCGCTGACCCTGGACGCCCGCAAGGACTACTGGGGCGGCAAGCCGAAGCTCGACGCCGTCAAGTTCGTCTACCTGCCGAACGCCCAGACCGCGATCGACTCGCAGGCCAAGGGCGAGATCGACGTCGCCTTCATCCGTGAGCCCAACCAGGTCGAGGACGCGCTGAAGAACGACCCGCACGGCGTGGTCAACATGACCGCTGCGCAGAACAGCGCGCTGATCAACGCCAGCGAAGGCCGTCCGGGTGCGGACCCGCGGGTCCGCAAGGCGATGCAGTTGGCGATCGACACCCAGCTGCTGACCGAGCGTGCCTTCAGCGGCGCCGGCGGCGGCAGCCCGACGATCTTCCCGGAGTACTCGCGTTGGCACGGCAAGACCCAGGGCCTGGCCTACGACCCCGAGGCCGCCAAGAAGCTGCTGGCCGAGGCCAAGGCTGACGGTTTCGACGGAAAGATCGAGTACACCGACGGCTCCGACCCGGCGTCGCGCGAGACCGCCTTGGCCGTCAAGGCTCTGCTCGAGGCTGTCGGTTTCGAGGTGGAGACCGTGCTGACCCGCACCGTCGCCGACCTGATCACCAAGGTCGTCGTCGACCGCGACTACGACGTCTCGGCCTGGGGCCACTCGTTCCGCGAGCCGGACCCGATCCCCAAGATGTTCGCGATCCTGCACAGCACCGGTACCCAGCTGTACGGCTCGCAGACGAGCCCGGAGATGGACGCTCTACTGGAGAAGTTCCAGGTCGCGCCCACCTACGAGGAGCAGAAGGCCGTGATGGACGAGATCCAGCAGCGGGTCAACGAGGACGTGCCGTTCCTGACCTTCGGTCCGTACGCCGAGACCGTGCTGTGGAACGACAACGTGCGCGGCGTCCTCGGCGCAGGCAACTCGATGGTCCTCTACGCGAAGGCGTGGAAGAGCTGACCTGAGCATGAAGAACGGCGCCGATCCGCAGTGCGGGTCGGCGCCGTTCTGTCTGTTCACGGAACCTAAGAGAGGATCAGCGCGCCGGCATGCGTGAGCACCGGCGCATCGTCGCGTTCGACGCAGGTCGCCAACAGCTGCAGGCGATCCGCCTCACGCCACATCCGGAGACGGAGCGTCTCCCCCGGCGTCAGGGTGCCGGCGAAGCGGACCTCGAGCGCCGCCAACCGGGCGGCGTCGCCGTCGAGCAGCTCCTCGACCACCGCACCGGCCAGGATCCCGTAGGAGCAGAGCCCGTGCAGGATCGGGGCCTCGAAGCCCGCCGCCCGTGCGAATGCCGGGTCGGCGTGCAACGGATTGAGGTCGCCGTTGAGCCGGTAGAGCAGAGCCTGGTCGGGCCAGGTCGCCCGCTCCACGACCAGGTCCGGCTCCCGTGCCGGCAGCGCTGCGTCCTCGGTCGGACCCGCTTCACCACCGAAGCCGCCCTCACCCCGAGCCCAGATCTGCATCCTGGTGGTCCACAGCAACTCCCCCGCCGGATCGACGGCGCTGTGCTCCAGCACGATCACCGCTGCCTTGCCCTTGTCCCACAGATCGGCGATCCGGGTGGTGATCGTCGCCTCGCCGATCGCGGGCAACGGACGATGCACAGTGACCGCCTGTCCGGCGTGCAGGATCCGGCGCAGGTCGATGTCACAGCCGGTCAGCCGCAAAGCTGTCGGCGCCAGCTCGCCGGCCGAGGGCCCCTGACCGGCCACCAGGGCGAAGGTCGGCAGCACCTGGAGCTCCTGCTCGTAGGTCCAGCGCAACTGCGGATCGGCGCCGCGGCCGGCTCCCAGCGACAGGTGGTAGAGCAGTACGTCGCGGGTGGTCCAGCTGATCGTCTTCGTCGTCGGCGGTGCCGCCATCGCGGCGGCAAGGTCAATAGGCACAGCGCCCTCCTCATGGTTGGACCTCCGACCTTGCCGGGCATTCCGGCTCGGGGTCGGCCAGGTCCCACCCAGTTGATCCCCGCGCCACCATCTGACGGGACCTCGCCGATCTCGGAGGCTGCGAATCCCTAGGTTCGACAGGGATACGACTGCATTCGAGAAGGAGCGACAACACGATGGGCACTACCGATCTGAGCGGCCGCGTAGCCGTTGTCACCGGGGCCGGGGCCGGCCTCGGGCGCGCCGAGGCACTCGCTTTGGCCGTTGCAGGCGCTGACGTCGTGGTCAACGACGTGGGCGACGCTGCCGACACCGTGGTCGCCGAGATCCAAGCACTGGGACGGCGGGCGATCGCGGTCAAGGGCGACGTCAGCGATTGGCAGTTGGGCGCGACGATGGTGGAGGCCGCCGTCGCTGAGCTCGGCTCGCTGGACATCGTGGTGAACAACGCCGGAATCATTCGCGACGGCATGCTCTTCAACCTCACCGAGAAGATGTGGGACGACGTCATCCGGGTCCACCTCAAGGGCCATGCGGCGTTGTGTCACGCGGCATCGGTGCACTGGCGTGCGCAGGCCAAGAGCACCGGCAACCCGGTCTCGGCCAGCATCGTCAACACCGCCTCGGAGGCGTTCCTCTTCGGCGGGCCGGGCCAGTCGAACTACGCCGCGGCCAAGTCCGGCATCGTTGCGCTGACCCTCTCGGTCGCGCAGGGGATGAGCCGCTACGGCGTGCGCGCCAACGCGATCGCACCCCGGGCCCGGACCGAGATGACGGCCCACGTCTTCGAGGACCCGACGGAGGCCGGCGGCCTCGACATCCTGGCCCCCGAGCGGGTCGGCACGATGGTCTCCTACCTGGCCTCGGACGCCGCGGCCCAGATCAACGGGCAGGTCTTCGTCGTCTACGGCGACATGGTCGCGCTGCTCGCGCCGCCGACGGTGGAGCAGAAGTTCACCTCGTCGACCGGCGCCTTCAGCACCGACGAGCTGGCCCAGCTGGTCAGCCCGTACTTCGAGGATCGCCCGGCTGCGAAGAACTTCGCGGCCCGCAGCGTGGCCGCGCTCGACACCACGGGTGTCGGCAACAAGAGCTGAGCACCGCGGGCGGCCGGGGTCAGCCGACCTCGGCCGCCCGTCCCGCGGCGCGCGCCAGGAAGAGGCAGCAGAGCGCCGCCGCCACCGAGATCACCACCCCGGTCAGCGATCCGGCGACGAAGCCCGACTCGACCGGGTGCCCGGTGACGTCGGTGTGCTGGGCCAGCACCGCGACCGAGAGCGCGCTGCCCGTGGCGAAACCGGCGAACCGCATCACCATGTTGAAGCCGAGCGCACTACTGGTCTCGTGGTGCGGCACGACCCGCAGCATCAGCCACGGGATCGCGTTGAAGGTCGCCCCACTGCCCAGACCGCCGATCGCCATCACCAACGCCACCTGCCAGAGGTGGTCGTGCCAGCCGGCCAGGATCAGGTTGGCGCAGGCGAAGAGCAGGCAGCCCACCGGCAGCACCAGGTCCGGACCGATCCGTGGCCCCAACCAGAGCGCGAGCCGGTTGCCGACCACGCTGGCTGCCGCGTACGGCGTCATCATCAGGCCCGCCATCGGCAGCGAATGTCGGAGGCCGAAGCCGCCGTCGTTTCCGCCTTGGACCAGGACCACGACCATCGCCATCATCAGGTACATGCCGATCCCGGCGAGCAGCCCAGCAGCGTTGGCACCGATCACTCCGTGCCGCAACGCCAACCGGAGATCGACCAATGGCGCATGCACGCGGAGCAGCCACCAGGTGCAGAGCGCACCCAGCAGCAGCCCCAGCCCGCTGAGCGTCACCGTCCGCGGGTCGGTGTAGCCCCAGGTCCCGGACCGGCTGAGTGCCAACAGGATCGCCACGGTGGCGGCACCGAGTAGGACGGCGCCGACCCAGTCGACACCTGAGGCGACCACTGCCGCTGACCCGGGCACGGTCCACACCGCAACAACGAGCGCGACCAGCGCCAGCGCACCGGCCAGACCGAAAGCACCCTTGACGCCGACCAGATGCGCCACTCCGGCAGCGACGGGGAACCCGACGCCGACGCTGACCACGTTGGCCACCGAGAGCGTGGCTGCGGCGAGCCGTCCGCGTTCATCGTCCAAGGCGTCACGGACCACCGCGATCGCCAATGGCGAGACGCCGAAGCCCAATCCCTGCAGGACGCGGCCTGCCACCAAGCCACCGAAGCCGAGCGGCAGCGCAGCGAGCAGGCAGCCGATCACCACCACGATCAGCACCACGATGATGGTGGGCTTGCGGCGTCGGCCAGCCCCGATCCGTCCGAGGATCGGGGCACTGACCGCAGCCGTCAACAAGGTGCCGGTCAGCGCCCACTGGGCGCTGACCAATCGGACCCCCTCGTGCTCGGCGATCGCCGGGACCAGCGGTGCGCCCAGTGAGGAGACGACCCCGGTGATCAGGGTGAGGACCACCATCGCCGGGATCAGGAACCTCGTGGGCCGATCAGCCAACCGATGTCGCTCCTGGCATCAGGCCGATCCGGCCGTGGCTGCGGAAGGCATCCTCGAGCTCGATCCGCGCGGCGTCGTCGAGGAGGACGTAGTCGGTGCTCCGACCGACCCGCGTCCAGACCGGGTCGGCACAGAGCCAGCCCTCCGCCCGCAGCGGGCCCTTGCTGACCTTGTTGCTGCCGGTCAGCGGCAACCGGTCCACCACGCGGATGAACCGGGGCCACCACTTGGCCCCCATCTCCGGCTGAGCACCGACGAAGGCGACGAACGCGGCGGCGTCGAACTCCGCACCGGCCTCCAACTCGACGGCACACATCACCTGGTCGCCGGTGCTCGGGTCGGGGACCGCGTAGACCGGTGCTGCCGCCACACCGGGGGCGCGCTGCAGGAGCCGCTCCAACGGTGCCGCGGAGAAGTTCTCGCTGTCGACCCGGAGCCAGTCCGAGGAGCGTCCGGCGAACCAGAACCACCCGTCGGCGTCACGGTAGGCGAGATCGCCGGACCAGAAGTCCTCGCCGCGGATCCGGTCCGCCATCGCTCCGGGGTTCTTGTAGTACCCCTCGAACGAGCCGGCCGCACCGATCGCGACCATCTGGCCGACGGCCTCCTGATTGAGCAGCCGGCCCTGGTCGTCGAAGGTGGCGCGCGGGCACTCCACGCCGGTCTCCTCGTCCAGTACCCGCACCTCGACGCCGACCGGCACACCCAACGAACCGCTCGGGGTGTCCGGGGTCCGGTTGATCCGGAAGACCCCTTCGCTCAGGCCGTAGCCCTCCAGCACGTCGCAGCCGAAGCGGGCCGAGAATCGGGCCACGTCGACCTCGGAGGCCTCGGTGCCGAAGGCCAGCTCCAGGGTGGAGGTCGCGTCGCGGGGGTCCTGCGGAGTACCCAGCACGTAGGAGAGGGCACGCCCCACGTAGTTGACGAAGGTCGCGCCGTAACGGTGGATGTCAGGTCCGAAGCCGCTGGCGGAGAACTTGCGGGTCAGCGCCACCGTTGCGCCGGTGGCCATCGCCGTTGCCAGGTTGAGCATCACGGCATTCCCGTGGAACAACGGCATACACAGGTAGGCCACCGAGTCACGTCGCATCCGGACCCGGTCGATGAGGGTGTCGGTCAGGGTGCCCAATCGGCCCTGGCTGACGATGACGGCCTTCGGGGCGCCGGTCGAGCCGGAGCTGAAGAGCAGCAGGGCGAGGTCGCTCGGGGTCGGGGTCACCGCAGGCAGCGGCGCGCCGAGATATCCCTTGATCTGCTCGGCATAGGCGTCGCTGTCGACGTTGAGCACCCGGTTCTCGGGCACCCCGTGGTCGGTGCCGGTAACGAGGTGGGCGAGCTTCTGCTCGGTGATCACCACGTCGACATCGGCGTGGCGGATGTCGTCGGCCAACTCCGGTCCGCTCCGGCTGGCGTTGATGCCCACCACCACCGCACCGGCCATCGCGCCGGCGCCGATCCAGAAGACGAAGTCGGGGACGTTCTCCAGCAGCACGCCGATATGCACCTGGCGATCCGCGGGCGACGGCACGAGGTCGGCGAGCAGCGCGGCCCGGGCCGAGCTCTCATCGACCACCTCGGCCCAGGTCCAGCTCTGGTCCTCGAACCGCAGACCGACCTTCTCGTCGCCGGCACGGGACCGGACGATCTCAGCAAAAGTACGCATTCACAACTCCACGTGATGGCAGGCAACGAAATGGTCAGGAGCAGCTTCACGCATCTCCGGCTCCTCCGCAGCACACCTCTCGGTGGCCAGCGGACAACGGGTGCGGAAACGGCATCCTGAGGGCGGGTCGATCGGCGAGGGCAATTCGCTGTTGCGCTCGGCGACCTGCTCGGTCTCCAGGTCCGCACCGGGAAGGTGGGCCTCCGGGACCGAGTCGATCAACAGCAGGCTGTACGGGTGCAGGGCATGCTCGGCGAGCCGGTCCGCAGGGACGACCTCACAGACCTTGCCCAGGTACATCACCATGATCCGGTCGCTGATGTTCTTCACCACCGCCAGATCGTGGGCGATGAAGATCATGCTCAGCCGGTGACGTTCCTTGGTGTCTTCGAGCAGGTTCAGGATCTGCGCCTGCACCGAGACGTCGAGGCTGGAGACCGGTTCGTCGCAGATCAGCATCCGCGGGTCGAGCATCAGGGCGCGGGCGATGCAGAGGCGCTGACACTGCCCACCGGAGAGCTCGTGCGGTCGGCGGTCCCAGACCACGTCGGGGTCGAGCCCGACGGCGCTCAGCATCGAGCGGATCTCCTCGTCGCTCACCGACCGGCCGCGCATCCGTGGACCTTCGGCGACCAGGTCCTTGACCTTCCGTCGCGGGTTCAGCGACGAGACCGGGTCCTGGAAGATCATCTGCATCGGCGACCGCTGACGGCGCAACCTGCGCCCGGCGTAGCCGGTGAGTTCGTCGTCGAGCAGCCGGACCGACCCGGCCGTGGGGCGCGGCAACTGCATCACCGCACGGCCCACCGTGGACTTCCCGCAGCCGGACTCTCCGAGGATGCCGAGCGTCTCGCCGTCCCGGACGTCGAAGCTCACCCCGGAGACCGCGTGCACCTTCTGGCCGCCGCCGAGCGGGAACTCGACCTTCAGGTCGGTCACGCTCAATACGGTCTCGACCATCATCGTCCTCCTTGGTTCACCGGGTGGAAGCAGGCGTAGTGGTGCTGTTCGTTGTGCACGGCCGGGGTCAGCTCGGGCAGGGTCAGGTCGCAGTCGTCCTGGCGGTGCCGGCAACGGGCCGCGAACCGGCATCCGCTCGGCGGGTGGATCAGGTCCGGCGGCGCGCCGTTGATCGCGGCCAGCCGGCGGTGCGGGGGCTCCTGGAGCCGCGGGATCGCTTCCAGCAGGGCCTCGGTATAGGGGTGTTGCGGAGAGTCGAACAGCGTGCGCGCGGAGGCGGTCTCCGAGATCCGGCCGCCGTACATCACCGCGACCCGGTCGGCCCGGCCGGCAACGACGCCGAGGTTGTGGCTGATCAGGATGATCGCCATCCCCAGCTCGGCCTGCAGCTTGGCCAGCAGGTCGAGGATCTGGCGCTGCACGGTGACGTCGAGCGCGGTGGTCGGCTCGTCGGCGATCAGCAGCGCCGGATCGTTGGCCAACGCCATCGCGATCACGACGCGCTGCCGCATACCCCCCGACATCTCATGCGGGAACTGGTCGATCCGGCGACGGGGGTCGGGGATGCCGACCAGGCTGAGCAGCTCGATCGCCCGCTCCTTGGCGGGTCTGCGGCCCAGACCGCGGTGCTTGCGCAGGGTCTCGGTCAGGTGGACGCCGATCCGCTTGACCGGGTTCAACGCCGTCATCGGGTCTTGGAAGACCATCCCGATCTCGGAGCCCCAGAGCTGGCGCAAGGATCGCGGGTCGAGCTTCTGCACATCGCGGCCGGCGAAGAGCACCTCACCGGTGATCGTCTTCATCGGTCCCGTGGTGTGCAGCCCCATCACGGTGCGGCCGAGCACGGACTTGCCGGACCCGGACTCCCCCACGATGCCGAGCGTCTCGCCGCGCCCCAGCTGGAAGGAGACGCCGTCGACCGCGGCGAGGTCGCCGCGCGGGGTGTGCAATACGGTGCGCAGATCGTTGACCTCGAGCAACGGGGTCTCGGTCTGATTCATCATTACTGGCTCCTCGCCTAGAGCTGGGCCTGGCGAGAGTCGAAGCGCTTGCGGGCCCGCTCGCCGAGGAGGTTGAAGGAGAAGACGGTCAGGAAGACGACGACACCGGGGACCAGCACGATGTGCGGGTGCTGCTCGAAGGTGGACCCTTCACCTTCGGCGATCATGTTGCCCCACGAGGGTTCCGGTGCCTGGATGCCCAGACCGAGGAAGCTCAGCGAGGCCTCCGCCACGATCAGCACCGAGACGATGACCATGCCGTAGGAGAGCAGCGGAAGCATCACGTTGGGCAGCAGTTCGCGGCCCATGATCCGGATGTTGGAGGCACCCATCGAGCGGCCGGCGAGGACGAACTCGCGCTGCGCGAAGGTGAGAGTGTTGGCCCGGGCCATCCGGATCATGCTCGGCAGCGCCATCAGGGAGAGCCCGAAGGCGATGTTGCGCAGGCTCGGCTCCAGCACGGTGGCGAGGGCGATCAGCAGGATCAACGGCGGCACTGCGAGCAGCGCATTGGTGAAGATCCCGACCACGGTGTCGGTGGTCTTGCGGAAGTAGCCGGCCAGGATGCCGATCGCGCCACCCACCACCATGCCGATCAGCACCGCACCGATGGAGACCACCAACGAGGAGCGGGCGCCGTAGAGCACGCGGGCCATCAGGTCGAGCCCGAAGTTGTTGGTGCCCAGCGGGCGGTTGGTCAGCAGGTCCGGGCGGGCCATCGTCGGCTCGCCGAGGGCGGCGGCCAGGTTCTGGCTCTCGCCGAGTGGTAGCCACGGCACGAAGATGGCACCCGCCAACAGCAGCACCAGCCAGGTGCCGCAGAGCCAACTCGTCAGGTCGAAACCGGCACCCCAGCGGCGACGGCCGAGCGCCGACCCACCCGAGTGCAGCAGCGCGAACGCGACGACGAAGGCGAGCAGTTGCCACCAACCCCGGTTGGCCATCGCGCCGATGGCGACCCCGAGAACGATCAGACCGAGGAGCAGCGGGAGCAGACCGCGGAGCAGGCTGGGCCGACCGCGCAGCACGGGAATCTTCTTGGCCGGCTTGCCAGCGGCCGCTGGCTTGGCCAGGTCCACGACGTCAGACATGTGCCCTCCTGATCCGGGGGTCGAGGTAGCCGTAGGAGAGGTCGATCAAGGCGTTGGTGACGACGTAGACGACCGCGATCACCAGGACTGCGCCTTGCACCATCACGTAGTCACCGGCGTTCGCGGCGCCGACCACCAGCGAACCCATACCCGGCAGGGCGAACAGATACTCGACGATCACGGTGCTGCCGATCAGCCGTCCGAGACCGATGCCCATCAGGGTCATCAGCGAGAAGGACGACGGGCGTAGGGCGTCGCTGAACAGGATGTGGACGGTGCCCATCCCCTTCGCCTTCGCGGCCAGGATGAAGTCGTCCTGCAAGGTGGTCACCAGGTCGTTGCGCAGGATCCGGGTGAACATCGCGGTCTCGGCGAGCGCGATCGTCAACGCAGGAAGGAAGGCGTGATACAGGTTCTGCCAGACGCCGTCCTCCAACCGTGACCATTGCGCGCGCGGGAACCAGCCCAGGGTGTTGGCGAAGATCAGGATCACCAGCAGACCGGCGAGGAAGCTCGGGATCGACAGCACACCGATGGTGCCGGCCGAGACCATCCGGTCGATCCGCCCGCCCTGGCGGTGGGCGGACCACATCGCCAGGGGCACGCAGAAGATCAGCGCCATCCCCATGCCGAGGACCGCGAGCTCGACGCTGACCGGAAGGGCAGCACCGATCCGGTCGGCGATGTCGGTATAGGGAGGCACCACGGAGGTGCCCAGATCGCCTTGCAGGGCGTCGGTGAGCCAGTTCAGGTATCGCGTGATCAACGGGTCGTTGAGACCCAGGTCATCGCGCACCTGCGCATAGGCCGCTTCGCTGTGGCCCTCGCCCAGGATGGAGACCGCCGGATCGGTGTCCATCAAGGACACCATCCAGAAGGTTCCAAAGCTGACGAGGAACAAGACGGCCACCAGTTCGGCGCACCGCCGGAGCACTTTTCGCAAATGCCCAGCCTCTCTCCCTCACCCGACACCGGCCGCTCTCGCAGCCCGGCGCGGAAACCTTGCCTGACGGGGACAGCCCACCAAGCCGAACCCGCCATTCAAGCCCGGCTCCCATCAGATGAGAGCAACGAATTGGGGGCTGCCCAATCAACCAAGCAAGTGCTAGGTTAAGAGCTCCGAACGAACGGGAGGGAGTCGTCAATGACCGTCACTCAGCCCTATCTGGACGAGCAGAGCGAACGTGTACCGCGCCCTAGCGTGGTCGAGCGCGTCACCCAGATCCTCGATGTCTTCATGCTGGGCGAGGAGTTCCTGATGCTCGAGGACGTCACCGCCTTCACGGGTCTGCCCCGATCCACGGCGTTCCGCATCCTCAGCCAGCTCACCGAGCTCAACTGGCTGGAGCACGGGCCACGAGGCTTCAGCCTCGGCACCCGGGCCACCGGACTCGCCTCGCGGACCCGCAACACCTACGACGACGTCCGCGGTGCCGCCGGCACCGCCCTCAACGAGCTCCACGCGGCGACCGGAGCGGTCGCCCACCTCGGCGTCCTCGAAGGTGCCCGCGTGCACTACCTGGACAAGATCGGCGGCGCCGCCTCCGGCACCGTGCCGAGCCGGGTCGGTGGCCGCTTCCCGGCGGATCACACGGTCTGCGGCAAGGCGCTGTTGGCCTGCCTGGTCCCGGAGAAGGTGGACAGCCTGCTCAGCGTCAGCACCACTCAGCGTCGCCGCACCCTCGACCTGCCGTTGCTGCACAACCAACTGAACTCCATCCGCCGTCAGCACGGGCTGGCCGTCGACTCCGCCGAGCAGTGCTCGATGGGGATCACCGCCGTCGCGGCACCGATCATCGGCCCCAACGGCGCCGTCGGCGCGATCAGTCTGGCCGGCAAACAGGCCCTCCCCCTCGACCGGGTGGCACCGATGGTCGTCCACGCCGCACGGCGTACCGCCGAGGTGCTCTTCCCGGGATGGAAACAGCCACGGGCAGGTCGTCTCAACCCACCCGTGGCTCGTGCGCTGTAAGAGCTAGCGCCTGCTCAGTCTCACCCCACCTCGATGTCGCGCCGGTTCACCTTCCCGGTCGCGTTCCGCGGCAGAGGCGCGGTTCCGATCTGCCAACGGGTCGGGATCTTGTACCGCGCCAAGCGCGACTCGAGGTGGTCACGCAGCATCGCTTCGGTGAGCTCGGCCCCGTCGCGAGCCACCACCACCGCGGCGACCGCCTGACCCATGTCGGCGTCGGGTACCCCGAGCACGATGCACTCGGCGACGCCGTCCAGCTGAGCCAACTGGTCCTCCACCTCGGCCGGGTAGACGTTCTCGCCACCGCGCAGGATGAGGTCCGAACGTCGGCTGCAGATCCTCAGCTTGCCTGCGTTCAGCACCCCCAGGTCACCGGTCCGGAACCAGCCGTCGGCAGCACTGCTGGCCGCGGTCGCCTCGGGATTGCGCCAGTAACCCGACATCACCAGGGGGCCGCGGATGTGCACCTCCCCCTCGACGCCGTCCGGCACCGGCCGGTCAGCGTGGTCGCAGACCCGCACCTCCATCGTCGGCACCGCGCTGCCCACGGTCTCCGGGTCCTCGTTCAGCTCGGCCGGCGTCGCCAAAGTGGCCGCGGACGACGACTCGGTGAGTCCGTAGGTCGTGCCGAACGCCTTGGCTGCTTGCGGAACAGCCTCCCGGAGCCGGGCCTTCAGGACCGCCGAGGAGGGCGCACTGCTGACCGAGACGTTGGCCAGCGACGAGAGGTCGTAGCGGCTCAGGTCCGCCTCGACCAACCGGTGCAGCATCGTCGGCACCGCACCCCAGTTCGTCACCCGTTCCCGCTCGATCAGGGCGAGCACCTGATCGATGTCGAAGCGGCCCAGGTGGATCACCGCGGTGTCGCCGATCGCCAGTCGGATCACCGCCAGGTTGTGCAACGCCGCGATGTGGAACAGCGGCGTCGCCAGCAGGTAGCGACGGTTCGACGGTGCGTGGCCGAGCTCGGCCGCGACGGCATCGTTGAGCAGATGGAACCAGAGCGCCGCGACCATGTTGCGGTGACTGTGCGTGGCGCCCTTGGCGCGACCGGTGGTGCCGCTGGTGAAGAGGATCACCGCGGCATCGTCCTCGGCCACCTCGACCTCAGGCAGCTCGGCGGCGGCGAACTCCTCGACCAGCGCCCAGAACTCGTCCTCGATCGCGATCACCGGCACTGCGTCACCGGACAGGTGCTCACGGCGTGCGGCGTCGGCGACGACCACCACCGGTTCCGTCAGCTCCAGACCGTGGGCGACCTCGGGGGCGGCCCACATCGAGTTGCCGCCGACCGCGACGGCACCGATGCTCACCGCGGCCCAGAACCCGATGATCCACTCCGGTCGGTTGGCGCTCAGCAGCATCACCCGATCGCCCTGTCGCACGCCGTACCGGTCCCGGAGCGCGGCGGCGAACGCCGCGACCATCCGGTAGTGGTCGGTGAAGGTGATCCGATGCTCGGTGCTCACCAGATACTCGGCGTCGCCGAAGAGCCGCGAGGTCTCCAGCAGCTCCAGCAGCGAGCGATGCCGGTGCGCGAAGACCGACATCGCGTGGCCACGCACCAGCTCGGTACGGATCTCGAATGCTTCGCCCGGCGCAGTGAGCCGGGCAATCACGTCATTGCGGTTAGACATCGGCTTCTTTCCTAGCGGATGGTGAGCTGGCCACCGTCGATGTTCCAGCACTGGCCGGTCACCCAGGCCGCCTGGTCACTGGCCAGGAAGACTGCGGCATGAGCGACCTCGACAGGCTCGCCGGCGCGGCCCAACGGCAGGTTCGTGTCCACGTAGGCGTCCCAGGCGTCCTGACTCCAGTCGTCGAGGCGGCTGGTGGCGGTGACGCCGGGGCATAGCGCGTTGACCCGGATGCCACGTCGGCCGAGCTCCTTGGCGGTCGAGGAGGTCAGCGACTGCACGCCCGCCTTGGACGCCGAGTAGGCCGCCGTCCCCGGACCGCCGAGCTTGCCGCCGATCGAGGAGATGTTGACGATGCTGCCCTCACCGTCGCGGGCAACCGTGCGCCGTGCGAAGGACCGGGTCATCAAGAAGGTGCCGCGCAGGTTGACCGCGATCACCTTGTCGAACTCGGCGACGTCGAGGTCCAGGACGTGGACCCGGTCGTTGCCGCGTGAGGCGGCAGCGTTGTTGACCAGCACCTGCGCCGGACCGAGTTCTGCCTCGACGGCGTCGAAGAGCTGCTCGACGCCGTCCTCGGAGGCGACGTCGGCAACCATCGGCAGTGCCTTGCGGCCGAGGGCGCGGACCTCGTCGGCCACCGACTCGATGTCGCGCCACCCCGCTTCCTTCTCGTCGTCGGGGTAGAACTCCGGGGACCGGCCGGTGCCGGTGATCACCACGTCGCAGCCGGCGCGGGCCAGCTCGACGGCGACGGACCTGCCGATCGAGCGCATCCGCCCGGCGCCGGTGACGATCGCGACCTTGTTCTCCAGGCCGGTCAATGCGTAAGACATCAGAGTTCCTCCTTGAGCGCGATGAAGAGGCCGCGAGCCTCAGCGGTACGGACGCCGTTGTGTTCGATCCAGCCTTCGGCGACGGTCTTGCGGCCGTTGATCTCGACGATCCGGGAGAAGAGCTCCAGCGGCTCGTCGAGCGGCGTGCGATGGTGGTAGGTGAGCTCCAGCGACGCGGTCAGCGCCCTGGTACTGCGGGCCTGCATCAGCGTCCCGAGCATGCAGTCCATGATGTGCGCGACGTAGCCGCCGTGCAGGGTGTCCGTCGGACCCTCGAAGAGGGCGTTGGCCACCACGGACGCGCGAGCGGAGTCCTCGCCGAAGCTCAGCTCCATCGGGAAGGCGACCGGGTGGAAGGGGAAGAGCCGGTGGCTGGCCTCGGGCCCCTGGGCCCGGGCCCGGGCGGGACCGTCGAAGTCACCGCGCAGCACCCGCGGACGACGCCGCTGCCCGAGCAGCTGCGTCACCTCACGGAGTCGGGCGGTCGCCGAGCGCAGCTCGGCGACGCCCATGTCGGTGGTCGCGGAGACGAGCATCAGCTCACGCGTGGCCTCGGCAAGATCGAGCGCGGCCTCGCGGTGGTCGACCACCTCGGTGCTCATGCAGGCGCTCCGATCGGCGGCGCCTGCTCGATCACGGCGCCGAGCTCGGCAGCGATCTGGTCGGCACCGCCGAGTGAGAAGGCGAGCTGCCGTCCCCATAGGAAGTAACGGTGGATCGGGTAGTCGATGTCGGCGCCGATGCCACCGTGCAGGTGCTGGGTGGCGTGGACCGCGCGCAGGCCGCCCCGGGCCGCCCAGTACTTGGCGACCAGGACTGCGGCTGCGGCCTCCTGGACCCGGCCGGTGTCGAGTAGCCAGGCTGCGCGCGTGGTGGTCAACCGGATCGCCTCGGTGTCCAAGAAGGCGTCGGCGGCACGGACCGCGACCGCCTGGTTGGTGGAGAGCGGACGACCGAACTGCTCGCGGTGCGAGACATAGTCGGCGGTGGTGGCGAGCGCCTCGGCGCAGACGCCGATCTGCACGCCGGCCAGGCCGAGCCGCAACCGTTGTTGGATCCACTCCGCGACGTCGTCGCCACCGAGGAGGTCCGACGAATCGACCCGGACGCCTGAGAGCTCGAGATTCGCGCCCGCACCACGGAAGGTGGTCGCCACCGGCACCCGGCGCACGCCCTCGGCCGCCAGGTCGACGATCGCGACGCGGACCGAACCGTCGGCCAACTGGACGCCGAGGACCGCCGCCGCAGCACGGTCCGCCGCCGGCACGCCGACCGCGGTTCCCTGCACCAGCAGGGTCTCGCCGTCGAAGCTGCCCCGGAGCCCGGCCTCTCCGCCGACACCGTCGAAGCCCGAGGTGACCAGCACCTCGCCGGAGATCAGCGGGTCCAGGTAACGGCTGCGCGCAGCCTCGCTTCCGAACTCCGCGATCGGCAGTGCGGCGCCGGCGACCACGGCCACGAACGGCACCGGAGCGACGCGTCGTCCCTGCTGCTCGGCGATGGCGACGAGGCCGAGCAGGCCCATGTCGCCGCCACCAGCCGATTCCGGGAGCACCGCGGCCAGCAGGCCGGCGTCGGCCAGGGTCTGCCACAGCTTGCCGTCGAAGCCGCCCTCGGACCGCTCGACCGCGACGACCTTCTCGACCGGGGCCTGATCGGTGAAGATCTGTTCGGCCAGGTCGGCCAGCGCGGTGAGGTCCTCCCCGCGCGAGAATTCCATCTGGCTGCTCATCAGCGTCCTGCCTTCTGCACGTTGTCTTCACGGCGACGGGCGGCGAGCGTCATGCCGAGGCTCTTGGCCGCGACGATCTCGCGCATCACCTCATTGGTACCGCCGCCGAAGGTGTTGTTCTGGGCCCGGCGGGCCAGGGTCTCCACGCGCCCCTCGACCGCGGCGCCGGTGCTCCCCGGACGGAGCAGACCGTAGCCGCCGAGTACGTCCTGCAACCGCCCGTAGGCGGTGACCACGGCCTCCGTGCCGAAGATCTTGGCGGCAGCCGAATCGCCGCCACCCAGCGTGTTCGCAGCGACGTCGGCGACCAACCGCAGGCTGTAGAGGTCGGCGGCCGCGAGCAGCGCGTAGACCTCGGCCAGGGTGGAACGCACCCACGGCACATCCAGCAGGACGCCGTCGCCCACCGGCTGCGACTTCGCCCAGGCCAACGTCTCGTCGAAGAGCTCGTTGGCGATCCCGTTGCGCGCAGCCAACGCGACCCGCTCGTGGTTGAGCTGGTTGGTGATCAGACCCCATCCCTTGTTCAGCTCGCCGACCACGTTGCTCTGCGGGACACGAACGTCCTCGTAGTAGGTGGCCGAGGTGCTGATCCCGCCGACGGTGTGGATCTCGGTGACCGAGAAGCCGGGTGAGCTGGTCGGCACCAGGACTACCGAGATGCCCTGGTGACGGGGTGCCTCGGGGTCGGTCCGCACGGCGAGCCAGATCCAGTCCGCGAAGACACCGGCGGAGGTGAAGATCTTGTTGCCGTTGATCACCAGGTCGTCACCGTCGATCGCGGCGCGGGTCTGCAACGACGCGAGGTCGGTACCGGCGCTGGGCTCGGTGTAGCCGATCGCGAAGACGAGCTCACCGGAGAGGATCTTCGGGAGGAAGAATTCCTTCTGCGCCTGGGTGCCGTGCGCCATCAGGGTCGGCGCCACCGTGTTCAGGGTGACCAGCGAGAGCGGCGCACCAGCACGCAGCGCCTCGTCGTAGAAGACGTAGAGCGCCTCGGGGTTCTCCCCACGACCGCCGTACTCCTCGGGCCAGCCGAGGCCTAGCCAGCCGTCGGCGCCCATCTTCTGGTAGATCCGGTCGAAGACCGGCCCGCCTTCGGTCTGGTCGACCAGGGCCGCACGGTCCTCGTCGTTGATGATCTCGGCGAAGTAGTCACGCAACTGCTGACGCAGTTGCCGCGAGTCCTGCGAGAGTTCCGGATGCATGTCAGCGTCCTTCCCGGGGCAGGCCCAGCACACGCTGGGCGATGACGTTGAGTTGAATCTCGGTAGTGCCGCCGCCGAAGAGCACGGCAGGCAGCCCGAGGTGGTCGATGGCGTGGCCGCCGGCGGTGAGCGCGCCCGCAGGTCCGAGCACCCCCAGCAGATCGGCGGTTCCTTGGCGTTGCGCCGCAGCGTTGAAGACCTTGGCGACGCTGATCTCCGCGCCGATCTCCAGGCCGCCGAGGCGAGCCAGGATGGCCCGCAGGTTGAGCGCGGAAAGCGCGTTCTCCCGTGCCGTACAACGGCCCAGAGCGGCGAGCGCGACCTCGACGGCGGTGGCGTAGTCGCCGCCGTCGATCACCGCGCGCAGCCGGTGCGCGCCACCGTGGGTCAACCGACCACCCATCTGCAACCGCTCGTTGGCCAGGGTGGTGGCCGCCAGCCGCCACCCCTGTTCCCGTTCGCCCACCAGGCAGTCGTCGGGCACGAAGACGTCATCGAGGAAGACCTCGTTGAACTCGTGGCGACCGGTCGCCTGCTTCAGCGGACGGACCTCGACGCCAGGCGAGGCCAGGTCGACGAGGAAGTAGGAGATCCCGCGATGCTTCGGCGCCGAGGCGTCCGAGCGAGCCAGGCAGATCCCCCACTGCGCTTCGTGTGCCCCCGACGTCCAGACCTTCTGACCCTGAAGCCGCCAACCGCCGTCCACCTTGGTGGCTTTGGTCCGCAGCGAGGCGAGGTCGGAGCCGGCGCCGGGTTCGGAGAAGAGCTGGCACCAGAAGATCTCGCCGCGCAGGGTGGGCGCCACGAAGCGTTCCTGCTGCTCGGCGGTGCCATGTTCGAGCAGCGTGGGCAGAGCCCACTCACCGATCACGGTGGACGGCTGCCGCAAGCCCCGCTTGGCGAACTCGTCGGCGATCACCGCCTGCTGCTCGACGTCGGCGGCGCGGCCGTAGGGCGCCGGGTAGTGCGGCGCCACCAACCCGGCCTCCGCCAGCAGGGTGGCGGCCGGGCCCGGACGGACCCGC
Source organism: Nocardioides sp. Bht2 (assembly GCF_047308515.1). Taxonomy (NCBI): domain Bacteria; kingdom Bacillati; phylum Actinomycetota; class Actinomycetes; order Propionibacteriales; family Nocardioidaceae; genus Nocardioides; species Nocardioides sp. Bht2. The sequence continues at coordinate 80,296 of NZ_JBLBWI010000009.1, read as the reverse complement.
TGCCAGCTCGCCTCCGCCTCGTCGTTGTCCGGCTCGTCGGGGTCGACGTGAACCTCGATGACCGGGGCCTCAGCCGGCAAGGCCTGCACACGATCGAGCACCGCGCCGACCTCGGCACGCAACTCCGGGAGGGCGTCGGGTGCGAGGAAGGTGAAGTCCCGCTGTTCGCCGAGCGCGACGGCACCCAACCGAGCGGCCACCTCGCTCTCGGTCCCGGCCAGGGCGGCGAGCGAGAGAGCGCGGCGCCAGTAGAGATGCGCGTCGTGCTCCCAGGTGAAGCCGATCCCGCCGAGCAGCGTGACCAACTCCAGGGTCACCTCGACGGCGGGGAAGGTCGCGTTCAGCGCTGCCTGATGAGCGGCAAGCTGTTGCTGGACAGGGCTCTGCGTCTCGGCGCGGGCCGCATCCCACGCCGCGGTGGCCGCCACCTCGCTGGTGACCAACATCTGCGCGGCCTTGTGCTGCGTGGCTTGGAAGGCACCGATCGGGCGGTCGAACTGGATCCGGGTCGTGGCGTAGTCGACGCCGGTCCGGACCGCCCAGCCGCTGACCCCGGCAGCCTCAGCCGCGAAGAGGGCAGCGACCGCGAGATCGATCGTCGGCCGTTGCCCGGAGCCCAACAGGAGCAGGGCATCAGGGTCCAGCGCAGCCCCGTCCAACCGGCCGATCGACCGGGTCAGGTCCACACCGCGATCCACGATCACCGCATCCCTCAGCGCTTCCGGGCCGAGCAGGAACCACATCGGCTCGGGGCCGTCGCTACGCACCACGACCCACTGGGCACCGGGCAACCCGAGCGTCGGCAGGCTGGTGCCCTCGACCGTGAACCGCCCTTGTTCCTGGGTGATCCGCAGTCCGGCCATCACCAGCGCGCCGGTGGCACCTTCTTCGAAGGCGTGCAGCGCCTTGTGCTCAGCGTCGAGCTGGGCCAGGGCATAGGACGCGAGCACGGTGGGCAGCCAGGCACCGGGGAGGAGCCCGGCAGCCGCGGCCTCGGCCACCACCGCCAGCTCCATCAGTCCGGCCCCGCCGCCACCGATCGGTTCGGGGAGGTGCAGGCTCAGCAGACCGGTGTCGACCAGCTCCGGCCACACCGCAGCCGGAGCTCCCGACGCCAGGGCGGAGAACTGATCCCTCGTGCTCGCCGGATCAGCGCTGCGGCTGGTGATCTGCTGGACGACGTCGGCCAGGTCGCGGAGCTCTGCGCTCAGCGCGATCGGCATCTCAGATCCGTTCCAGGAGCACGCAGGTGGTCGCGGCGGCGGCGCAGATCGCCACCATCGCGAACTGTGCGTCGCGCCGTTCCAGCTCTTCGATCGCCGTTGCCAGCAAGCGGATCCCCGTCGCACCGGCCGGGTGGCCGAGGGCGATCGCACCACCGTTCACGTTGAGCCGGTCGTGATCGATCCCGAGCACCTGGGCGAACGACATCGGGATCGCGGCGAACGCCTCGTTGACCTCGAAGAGTTCGATCGCGTCCAGCGACAGCCCGGTCCGGGAAAGTACCTTCTGAGCGGCCAGGATCGGGTTGTCCAGCATGTACTCGAAGTCGCCACCCACGACTGCCTGCCCGAGCACCCGGGCCCGCGGCGTCAGCCCGAGCTCGGCAGCCCGCTCGGCGCTGGTGATCAGGGCGGCGCTGGCACCGTCCGAGACCTGCGAGGAGGTGCCGGCGGTGTGCAGGCCGCCCTCCTTCACGGTTCGGAGTCCGGCCAGGCCCTCCAGCGTGGAGGCGCGCAGGCCCTGGTCGCGGGAGACGGTCGTGGTGGTGCCATCGGCCTGGGGCACCTCGACGGGCAGTACCTGGCGATCGAACCGACCGGCGTCCCAGGCGGCCTGGGCCCGTTCCTGGGAGCGGACCCCGAAGGCGTCGAGCTGTTCGCGGGTGAAGCCGCGGCGCACTGCGATCCGGTCCGCGGAGTCGTACTGGTCGGGGGTGTTGAGCCGCCAGTCGGCGGGGCGCGGCGTGCCCAGACCGAAGCCCTGCTTGAGGGTCAGCGGCACCCGGCTCATCACCTCGACACCGCACGCGACGCCGACGTCGACGGCACCGGCCGCGACCTGGCCGAGCATCAGCTGGACGGTCTGCGACGCCGTCCCGCACTGGGCCTCGATCGTGGTGCACCCGGCCTCGGGCGGCATCCCGGCGTGGACCCACGAGGTGCGGGTGACATTGCCGAACTGCTCACCGACCGGAGTCACGCAGCCGCCGATCACCTGGTCGACGGCCGTCGGGTCCACGCCGTTACGGGCCAGCACGCCCTTCTGGACGTGGCCCATCAACTCGGTGGCGTGCAGCGGGGAGACCCAGCCCTCGCGCTTGCCGAAGGGGGTGCGGACGAGGTCGACGATGACGGGCTTGCTCATCGGACCGCCTCCCGGATCTGACCGTCGAGCCCGCGGGCGAGGATCGAGTTCTCCTCCAGAAGGTCGAGGCTCACCGTCACCTGGCCGGTCAGCTCCGGAGCACAGTCACAGAGCACCAGGACGCCCTCGACCATCTCCTCCATCGACTCGAAGATGTCGGCGGAATAGGAGTCTCCGACCAGCGCGGCGGCACCCTCGGTGAGTACCCCGAACCGGGGCTCGATGGTGTTCACCCGGACGCCGGCGCCGTAGAGCTCGGCACCCAGGCCGTTGGTGAGACGGTTCAACGCTGCCTTGGAGGCACCGTAGATCGCCATCGCGGTCCCTGGCGGCGGCAACTCGAACGGCGGCCCCTGGCGCAGGTTGGCGGTGGCGCTGGAGACGTTGACGATCCAGCCGGCACCGGACTCGATCATGTCGGGCAACGCCTGCTGGGCCAGGTCCAGCGGGGCGTGCACGTTGACCTCGAAGGTGAGCCGACGGCGCTTCAGCGGGAAGTCCGCCATCGAGTGGTACATCGCTGCGGCGGCGTTGTTGACCAGGATGTCGATCGGTCCGTCGAGCATCTCGGCGGCGCGGCCGATCAGACCGTCACGGTCGTCCTCGGCGGCCAGGTCGGCGGTCAGCGCCAGCACCTTGGTGCCGTAGCGCGACCCGCGCTGCACGGTCTCCTGCAGGCTTCCCGGCAGGTGGTCGTGCTGCTCCAGCGTGCGTGCGACGGCGACCACGTCGGCACCTTCGGCGGCGAGGCGCTCGACGATGCCGGCCCCGATCCCGCGGCTGGCACCGGTGACGACGGCGCGGCGGCCGACGAGTCGGCCTGCTGCCCCGCTCACAGGTGCTTCTCCGCCATCGAGGCGATCGCGTCGCCGATCCGGACGATGTGCTCCGGCGGCAGACCGTGGCTCATGCCCAGGGTCATCCCACGCTCGAAGACCGCGTCCGCCTCCGGCAGACCATCGGCCGGGACCAGGTGCTCAACACCGGCCATCATCGGGTGCCGGGTGATGTTGCCCGACCACACCGTGCGGGTGTCGATACCGCACTCGTCCAAGTGCTCCTGCAGGTCCGAACGCGTGAACGGCGCATCAGCGTTGATCATCACCGGGTAGCAGAGCCACGCCGTGTCGAGGCCCTCGGTCTCCACCGGGGTGGTGAAGAACTGCGGGAACCGGTTGTACGCATCGGTGTAGGCCTGCCAGGTCGCCTTACGCACCTTGTAGTTGTCCCCCAGCTTGTTCAGCTGGACCACCCCGTAGGCCGCACCCAGCTCCTGCGGCTCGAAGTTCCACGACATCTCATCGAAGATGAAGTCGTTGTCGTAAGCCACGCCGTCCAGGTCCTCACGGAACACCTTGCCCGCACCAGCGTTGACACCGAACAGGTTCGGCTCCGAACGACGACCCCAACGCCGCAGCAACAGCGCACGGTCACGCATCTCGACGTCGTCCATCATCACCATGCCACCGGTGCCGGCACACGTGATGATGTGCGCCATCGAGAACGACGTCACCACGATGTCGGCACGAGCACCGGTCGGCGTACCGCGCAGGGTCGGGCCGAGCGCGTCGCAGGAGTCCTCGATGATCTTCAATCCGTGCCGGTCGGCGACCTCACGGATCTTGTCCCAGTCCGGGCAGTTGCCGGCCAAGTTCGGCACCAGGATCGCCGAGGTGTTCGCGGTGACCGCAGCCTCGATCTTGTCCTCGTCGATGTTGAAGGTGTTCGGCTTCACGTCAACGAACGACGGCACCAACCCGGCCCGCACGATCGGCGCGACATCGGTGGAGAACGTCAACGGCGAGGTGATCACCTCGCTGCCGGCGGGCAGGTTCAACAACTCGATCGCCAGGTAGAGACCCGAGGAACCCGAGTTCACCATGACGCCGTACTTCTTGCCCGAGATCTCGGGGATCCGGCGCTCCAGCTCGAAGACGTTCGTGCCGATCCGCAGGCTCTGGTGCCCGCCGTTGAGCACACTCAACACAGCGTCGATCTCGGCCTGGCCATGCGTCGCCCGGGCATAGGTGATGCGTTCGGTCATCACGTCGTCGCTTTGGAAGGACTGTTCGGGTGCGGTGCTCATATCGTCTCCAGAGAATGTGTGGGTGAGTCAGGTCAGTTGTCGGCGGCCAGCACGATGCCGGAGTGCGGCACGGGTGAGCCGCCGGTGACCAGGACGTGTGCCAGCGACTTGGCCGGCTGGTTGACCGAGGTGCCGCGGATCAGCCGGACGCCCTCGGCGATGCCGTTGACACCGTGGATGTAGCCCTCGCCGAGCTGGCCGCCGTTGGTGTTGATCGGCAGGCGACCGTCGACCTCGAGGTTGCCGTCGCGGATGAAGGCAGGCGCCTCGCCGCGGCCGCAGAAGCCGTACTCCTCCAACTGGAGCAGCACCATCGGGGTGAAGGCGTCGTAGATGATCGCGGCGTCGATCTCGTCGGAGCCGCGGAGCCCGGCCTGGGCCCAGAGCTGATCGGCGACCAGCTTCACCTCGGGCATCAGGTCGATGTCGTCGCGGTAGTAGGAGGACATCGAGATCTGCTGCGGCCCGACGCCCTGCGCGGCACCGGCGATCATGACCGGTGCATGCGGCAGGTCACGGGCACGTTCGGCGGAGACGATCACCATCGCGACGCCGCCGTCGGACTCCTGGCAGCAGTCCAGCAGCCGGATCGGGTCGGCGATCATCCGCGAGTTCTGGTGGTCCTCCAAGGTGATCGGACGCTCGTAGAACCACGCCTTCGGGTTGTTCGCGGCGTGCTTGCGCGAGAGTACCGAGATCCGACCGAAGTCCTCGCTGGTGGCCCCGTAGGTGTGCATGTACCGACGAGCAAGGAAGGCCTCCTGCTGCGCCGGCGTCATCAGGCCGTAGGGGTTGATCCAGTTGCGGTACTCCTGGTCGGTGTTCGCGTTGTAGGCGAACGGCGGCGGGCCCTGGCCGAAGCGGTGTCCCGAACGCTCGTTGAAGGCGCGGTAGACGACGACCACGTCGGCGACGCCGCTGGCCACCGCGAGCGCGGCCTGCTGCACCGGGGCGCAGGCACCGCCGCCGCCGTGCGGGATCCGCGAGAAGAACTTCAACTCCGGAATGCCCAGGGCGCGGGCCACGGCGATCTCCGGGTTGGTCTCCATCGTGAAGAGCGCGAACCCGTCGACCTCTTCCGGCGCGATCTGGGCGTCGGCGAGCGCCGCCAGGGTCGCCTCGCAGGCCAACTGCCACTCGCTGCGCCCGGAGTTCTTGGAGAACTCGGTAGCGCCGATCCCTGCGATCGCACTCTGCCGCGCGAAGCCCTTCATCGTGCTGCTCCTTCAGTCATGGTCTGGTTCGGCCCGACGACGATCCGTGCGGTGACGTGGTTGCCGCGCTGGTTGCGCCCGGTCACCGCGACCACAGCGTCGGTGCCCGCGAGTTCGACGACCTCGCCGGTCATCGTCATCACGTCGCCCGGGAAGTTGGGGACGCCGAGGCGCAGGCTGACCTTCTTGATCCGGCCGTAGGGCCCGGTCCAGTCGGTGACATAGCGGTCCAGGAAACCGTTGGTCGAGTTGATCGACATGAAGATGTCCGGGGTACCCCGCTCCGCGGCCTTGCCGGGATCGTGGTGGACATCCTCGAAGTCCTGGGAGGCGATCGCGGTGGCCACGATCGTGGTCCGGTCGATCGGGATCTCCAACGTGGGCAGGGCGGTGCCGACCTCGAAGCTCGGGAAAGGCGTCAGGCTCACGGGGCCTCCTCCCGGTTCGGCGCGCCGTCGAGACCCTCGGCCTGACCGACCGGGAAGACCCGGGGCAGCCACTCGCCGTGGGCGTGCTCGCCGAAGCCGAGCTCGACCTCCATCCCGATCTCCAGAGCGTCCAGGTCGAAGCCGGCCATGTCGGCGACGAAGCGGGTGCCCTCGGCGAGATCGACCAGGGCGACACCGAGCGGGTAGTCGAAGGCGTCGTCCTTGGGGTGGTGCAACACGGTCCACGAGTGCACGGTGCCGCGGCGCGAGGAGACGACGGTCTCCCAGGCGAAGCTGCGGCAGACCGGGCAGGCCGGACCGGGTGGGTGGCGCAGGGTCTGGCAGTCACTGCACCGCTGGATCTCCAGGCGGCCGGCGGCGGCGGCGTCGAAGAACCAGGAGTTGTCCTGGGTCCGGATCAGGTGCGGCACACCGCTCATGCCGGCGTCTCCTTCTTCTTGGTGGGATCGAAGCGCAGCAGCTTGAAGCGCTCGGTGACAAGGACATGGTCGTGCTGATTGCGGTAGACCTTCAGCAGCGTGATCCAACATCCGTGGCCCAGGCCGGTGTACTTGAAGTCGCTGACCGCTTCGATGGTGAAGTCGCAGCGGACCCGGTCGCCCGTGGCGATCTCTTGCTCGTAGGTCTGCTCGACGTCGGTGGCGACCACCGAGGTGTACCCGTTCTCGTCGAGCAGCGACAGCATCTGCGAGTAGGCGTGCTGCTCGCTCGCACCGTCGGCACGTAGCTGCTGCACCTCGCGGTAGCGGCGCAGACCGCTCATCACCCAGGTCGAGACCATGGCGGGCGGGCAGATCACGCCCCACCGTCCGGTCAGGCGGGCCGCGTCGTCGTCGACGTAGACCGGGTTCAGATCCTCATGGGCCTCGACCCAGTTCCGGATCATCGCCGTGTTCGCGGCGTAACGCGCGACGCGCGGCGGCTCGGCCTCGCGGCCGACGAAGATCTTCAACCGATCCAACAGGTCTTCGGTGGCAATGGCCATCGGCTACCCTCCCTTCACTTGAGCAAGCGCTTGGCCATAACCTAGGAAAAGGGCCCAGCACGAAGGCCTCAGCTCCCACTGAGTTGGAGCAGGAACGTCCTTGTCGGAGGGGAATCCATGACGCAGGACCGCAGGACCGAGATCCTGGAACACGCCGCTGATCTCTTCGCCGAACGCGGCGTCGGTGCCACCACCGTCCGCGAGATCGGCGAACGGGCCGGGGTGCTGTCGGGGAGCCTGTACCACTACTTCGGGTCGAAGGACGCGATCGTCGCCGAGCTGCTGGAGGCGTACATGAGCGACATCCAGCAGCGGTTCGCCGCTGCCGTCGCCGCGGCCACCACTCCCCGCGAGACGATCGACGGATTGATCGCCGAGACGTTGGCCGTGATCGACGACCACCCGCGACCCACCGCGATCTACCAACAGGACCGGCGCTATCTGCGCGAGCACGGCCTGCTCGAGCAGGTCGACGCCCCCTCACGGGAGATGCGATCCCTCTGGCTGGACGCGATCGAGGCCGGCGTCGCGGACGGCACCTTCCGCGACGACGTACCCGCCGAGACCTTCTACCGGACCGTCCGCGACGCGCTCTGGGCGAGCCGCCACTGGCCGAACCGAGGTGCCTACAGCCGCGCGGAGTTCACCGCCCAGATGTCGCAGATCTTCCTCGGCGGGTACCTACGGTGATTCGTCGGCCGCATGGAGCGCGGTCACGAAGGCGCTCAGATCCTCAGCGGAGACCTGATAGCCCGGGAAGTAGGCGCAGACCCGGCGCGCGTACGGCCCGAACCGCTCGACGATCTGGGCCGCACACTGCTCAGGTGTCCCGAGGACGGCGATCGCGCTGAGCAGATCGTCATCGATCAACGCCTCCATCGCCGCGAAGTCACCGAGCTTCGAGAGCCGGTTCAACTCCGGCTGCAGATCCGCATAGCCCTCCACCTCGAGGACCGGTCGGTACGCAGGGGTGGAAGCATAGAACGCCACCAACTGCCTGGTCCCGCGGGCGGCGGTGTCGACCTCTTGGTCGGTGCGCCCCATCCCGGTGATCAACTGCGGAACCATCACGAACTGCTCGCGGGTACGCCCCGAGGTTGCCAACCCCGAATCGACAGCCGGCAGGGTCCGTTCCACGAAGTGCCGCCGCGTGTTGAACGGCATCACCAGCAACCCGTCCGCCACCTCCGCTGCCGCCGTGGTCATCAACGGCCCCAGCGCACCGAGCATGACCGGAGGCCGTCCGTGCTGCGACGGCGCAGGTCGGAAGGTCGGAGGCATCAGCGTGTGACGGGTGAACTCGCCGACGAACTGGGGGCTCCGTTCCTCCTGCCAGGAGTCGAGGATCTCCCGCACAGCAAGGACGATCTCGCGCATCCGTGCTACCGGCCGCGACCAGGTAGCGCCGTACCGGTTCTCGATGTGTGGGCGGATCTGTGAACCAAGACCCAACCTGAACCGCCCACCCGAGAGCTGCTGGAGGTCATAGGCGGCATGAGCCAGATGGAGCGGGCTGCGCGGGACAGCGACTGCAATGTTGGTCATCACGTCGATCGGCGCCGCGGCCGAGGCGACAGCCAAGGGCAGAAAGATGTCGTGCTTTCCCTCGAAGGTGAACAGACCGTCCACCCCACTCTCGTTCAGTTCGTGCGCGCGACGAGCCCAGTCCACCGGCTCTGAGTCGAGCCGGACATCTACCTCCACCGGACCTCCCCCGAACGCGTGCCGATCACCTGTGCTAGCGCTTCGGTCTCCACAACATCTGCCAGCGACGTGGCCGACGACCGGTTCAGTGCTTGCTTGGCCAAGGTCAGCGCCGTCGGCGACCTCTCGGCCAGTTGTTCGGCCCGCTCCGCGATGCGCTGGGCGAGGCGCTCCGGCTCAATCACTTCGTTGATGAGGCCGATCGCCAGCGCTTCCTCAGCATGAAGAGGCTCACCGTAGAAAACGATCTGCTTGGCGCGGCGCAGCCCCACCGCTCGCGGCAAGCTCCAGCTCAGCCCACCGTCGAGCCCCAGGCCCCGCTCCACGAACGGAGCGGCAAAGGTACTGCGCGTGCTCGCGATCGCGAGATCGGCAGCCAGCACGAGCGAGAGCCCGGCCCCCAACGCGTAGCCGTCGATCTCTGCGATCACCGGCTTCGGGCAGGAGAACAGCCGCTGCACCGCGGTACCCACCACCTGCTGCATCCGCACCAGACCGACCCCGTGGGCAACGGGCTGTGCGGGCTCGCGCGGCAACTCACCACCGGCGGAGAAGAACCCCGGCTGCCCGGCAACGACCAGCACCCGGTCGACCTCGCTGCGGCTGACCTCGGCCACCGCCTCACCGATCGCGTCGAAGGTGTCCAAGCCCATCGCGTTGCGTACCTGCGGCCGGTCCAGTTCCATCCGGACGACGGCGCCCGCACGCGAGAGACGCAGACCCGAGTCGCTCATCGGCGCCCCTGGGCCAGCAATGCGTCGCGGACCTTACCGCGGGAGAGCTTGCCGGTCTCGGTCCTTACCAGCTCGGTCAGCACGATGCGGCGCGGGACCTGTGGACCGCCCAATCGCTCGCGGGCCCACGCGATCAGCTCGTCGACAAGCTCAGGGCCCTGTCCAGCGGCTGGATGCACCGCGGCAGTGACGACCTGCCCCCACTCGGGGTCGGGAGTGCCGAAGACGCAGACGTCGGCAACACCCGGGTGCGCCTGCAACACCCCCTCCACCTGAGCCGGATAGACGTTCACGCCCCCGGAGATGACCAGGTCGGTGCGCCGGTCGCACAGGTACAGATAGCCGTCACCGTCCAGGTAGCCGATGTCACCCAGCGTGCCCATCCCGGGCCGGCGCGCAGCTGCCGTCTTCTCCGGGGCGTCGCGGTACTCCCAGCTCTCGCCACCCTCGAACCAGATCTGGCCCTCGACGCCGGCTGGGAGCTGGTTACCTTCCTCATCGAGGATCCGGATCGCGGCGCCGGAGATGATCCGCCCAACCGAACCGGGATGGGCGAGCCAGTCAGCCGAGTTGATGCCCGTCGCCCCGCCGCCTTCGGAGCCGCCATAAAACTCGTAGAGCACCGGTCCCAACCACTCGATGGCCGCACGCTTGACGGCGATGGAGATCGGTGCGGCACTGTGCATCACCAGACGCAGCGACGTGAGGTCGTAGCGGGCGCGAACCTCCTCGGGAAGCGCCAGCATCCGCGTCAGCTGGGTCGGCACCACGAACATCGAGGCCACCTGGTGCTCTTCGATCGCGGCCAGCAACGCCTCGGCGTCGAAGCGCTCCATCACCACGACGTCGTTGCCCAGGTGGACCGCGCCGTCGGCGTAGAACAGCGGCGCAGAGTGGTAGAGCGGTGTGCAGACCAGATGGGTACCGCTGTCGGCGCCAGGTGTCTGCATCAACATTGCCGCGCCCCGGAGCGCGGAGAAGGTCGGTGGCGGCCCGGTGCGCGGCGCCCGGACGACGCCCTTGGGCTGCCCGGTGGTTCCCGAGGTGTAGGGCACCACGTCCCCTGCCCTCTCCCCCGCGCACGGTTCCGCGGATGCCGGCAACAACGACTCGATCTCCTGGAAGCCGGCAAGCGAGCCACCGAAGACGAAACGTGCCGCGGCGGGCACCTGGTTGGCCAGTGCGGTAGCAAGCTCGGCCTGGCCGGCGTCCGCAACGAGACAGGCGGCACCCGAGTCCGCCAGCACATGTGCAGCGTCCGCCACTCCCCAACGGCACGACATGGGCACCACGTTGCGGCCCGACCAACTGGCGCCCCGGAGACACCACAGGAACTCGGTCCGGTTCCCCGACAACAACACGATGGTGGCATCGCGAGGGATACCGGCCTCGTCGAGAAGCTTCGCGAAGCGGTCACCCTTAGCGATCACCTCCGCGCTGCTGATCCGGCTCACCTTCACCGCATCGCCTAGCTCGTTGCCCTGCACGCTGCCTCCATCCGGGTCGTCTCGGGGCCCGAGAGAGCGGGCCCATCCGCAGCGTAGAGCGGTTCCCGGAAAATGAGAAGCAGATTCCAAAATGGAATTATGTTCTTGACGAGAACCGAATTCTCGTCCTAGCGTTCCGGCATCGCGCCTGGGCAAGCCGCGCCCAGCGGTGCACGGATGGTTGGAGAGACTCAGTGAAAAGAAAGTTGGCGAGCGCAGCGAGTGTCGTAGCGCTGCTGATCACCGCCGCGTGCGGTGGCGGATCGGAGACCACCAAGGCCGACCCGAACGCCGAGATCGACCCCGGCGTCGCCGTCGTCTACCAGAACAGCTGGGCCGCCTCGGGAATGGACCCGCACAAGACCATGCTCGGTGCCGACGGATTGTTCCTCGGCATGTTCTACGACCGCCTGGTCCACCGCTCGCCCGCTGGGGATCCGATCCCCGGCCTTGCCGAATCCTGGGAGTTCGACAAGGACGGCAAGGCGCTCACCCTGCACCTGCGCGAGGGGGTCACCTTCTCCGACGGCTCCGTGTTCGACGCCGACGCCGTGGTGGCCAACCTGAAGCGGGCCTTGGAGCCCGACAGTGGCACCGCTCCGCTACTCGCAGTGGTCGGCGACGTACGCAGCGAGAACGCGACGACGGTCGTGATCTCGCTCAAGGGACCCGGTGCCGCGCTGCCGCTGACCCTCTCCGACCTACCCGGCATGATGGTGAGCCCCCAGGCCTTCGCCACCCCGGCCGCAGCCACCAAGCTGAAAACCACGCCGGCCGGCGCCGGCCGCTACACCCTCGCCGACGCCGAGGCCGGCGCCCGCTATGTACTCAAGGCCAACCCCGGCTACTGGGACCCCGCGGCGATCGGCGCCACCACCTTCGAATGGCAGGTCGTCGCCGACCCGCAGACGCGCCTCAACGCCATCTCCTCCAACGACGCCAACATCATTCAGGTCTCGACCACCCTAGTGGCGCCGGCCGAAGCTCGCCCGGAACTCGTCGTCAGCGCGCAGCCGACGCTGAACTCGCACACCTTGAACTTCAACCGGTCCAAGAGCGAGTTCGACAAGGTCGAGGTACGCCAAGCGGTCCTCTACGCGGTGGACCGCCAGGAGATCGTCGAAGGCGCTCTGGACGGGCAGGCGACGGTCGCCGACCAGCCGTTCCCCACCGGCTACTTCGCCCACAACGAAGCACTTGAGGGCAGCTACGCGCACGACCCCGACAAGGCCCGTGAACTGCTCGCCTCGGTCGGCCTGAAGGACGGATTCTCCTTCGAGGTGCTGGTGCTGAACGTGGCCCAGATCGTGCGCGAGGCAGAGATCATCCAGGCTCAGCTGGCCAAGGTCGGGATCAAGATGAAGATCACCCCCGTCGCTCTCGCCGACCTCTCCGCCGCCTTCAACCGGGGCGAGGGTGACGCCGCGATGAACGCTTGGGCCGGACGCGGCGACCCCGCGATCCTTCTCAACCAGTACTTCAACCCGGCCGCGCCCGGGAACCCGTCGAAGTCGTCCGCCGAAGGCTTCGAGCAGGCGATGAGCGCCGCCAACAGCGCGTTCGACGACACCGAACGCGGACCCCTGCTCGGCAAGGTCAGCCAGCTCGTCATGGACGACGCCCTCTACCTGCCGATCGCCTTCTTCAACCAGGGGGCGATCCATAGCAACAACCTCGTCGGCTACACGCCCTACGTCGCGGGCGACGAGTTCCGCGGCGTCGGCGTCGCCAAGTAACTCCCCTGCTGGTGCTCCCGCTCCCCAGCGGGAGCACCAGCCGAAGAGCGGAAAGGAAGCCCCTGTGCTCCGGATGATCGGCAGGCGTCTGTTGACGCTACTGCCCGTGATGGTCATCGCCTCGTTCCTGACCTTCTCCCTGGTTCTTCTGATCCCAGGAGATCCGGCCGAACGGATCGCCGGCGAGAACGCCACTCCTCAGCAGGTCGCGCACATCGAAGCGGATCTCGGACTCGATCGCCCCTTCTTGGTGCAGTACGCCACCTTCGTCGGCAACGCGGTCAGCGGTGACCTCGGTACCAGCTATGCCTACAACACGCCGGTCACCGAGATGATCAGCGGGCGCGTACCGGTCACCCTGTCGTTGACCGCGATGGCCCTGCTCTTCGCCCTCTTGATCGGCATACCATTGGGCGCCGTCGCCGGCCTGTACGCGGGCCGGTTCCCCGACCGGATCGCCACCGTGCTCAGCACCGGCGGCCTGGCGATCCCCAACTTCGTGATCGGTCTCGCGCTGGTCCAGATGCTCGCGGTCGAGCAGCAACTCTTTCCCGCCACCGGCTATCTTCCCCTCGCCGAGGGCGTCGGCCCGTGGGCCGAACGGCTGGTTCTGCCCGGCATCGCCCTAGGCATCATGGTGGCCGCCGAGATCGCGCGGCAACTGCGAGCCTCCGTCGCCGACACCATGCAACAGGACTACATGCGGACCGCGTTGGCGAAGGGCATCAGCACCCCGGCCCGGATCGTCAAGCACTCGATGCGCAACGCGATGATGCCGGTGGTCACCGTGCTGGGTATGCAGATCGCCTACCTGCTGGGCGGTACAGCTGTCGTCGAGGCCGTCTTCGGGATCCCCGGACTGGGTGACTTCGCGGTCCAGGCTGTGCTGGCCCGCGACCTCCCGGCCATTCAGGGTGTCGTCCTGTTCGCCGTCCTGGTCACCGTCGCGATGAGTCTGCTGGTCGACCTCTCCTACGGCTTCCTCAACCCGAAAGTGCGACGAAACTGATGAGCTCGCTTCCTATGATCCGGCGCCGCGACAAGCTGCCGTGGGCACACGGGCGGAGTCGCACCTTCCTACGTCGACTTGCCGGACGCAAGGTCAACCTCATCGCTGGGCTGATCCTGGTACTCCTCGCACTTGCCGCGATCCTCGCGCCCTGGTTGGCGCCCCACGATCCGCTTGTCCAGAACATGAGCCAGCGGCACCTGCCACCGCTAAGCCCCGATCACCCGCTCGGCACGGACAACCTCGGGCGCGACCTGCTGTCGCGGATGCTCTTCGGCGCCCGGGTCGCCGGGCAAGCAGCAGCCACCTCGGTCGGGATCGGGATGGCCATCGGCGTGGTCCCGGCGGCCGTCGCCGGATACCTCGGCGGCTGGTGGGACACGATCCTGTCGCGGGTCGCCGATACCTTGCTCAGCTTCCCGCCGCTGCTGCTCGCGATGGCGATCGTCGGCGCCATGGGACCGAACCTGACCAATGCCATGCTCGCCATCGGCATCGTCTTCTCCCCCCGGTTCTTCCGGGTGGTGCGGGCGGCGGTCCTCAGCGTGCGTGAAGAGACCTACATCGAGGCGTCCCGGGCGATCGGCACGCCGACCCGAAGGATCATCCGCCGTCACGTGCTGCCCAACGCCCTCTCCCCGTTGATCGTCCAGGTCTCCCTCGCCTGCGGATTCGCGATCCTCTCCGAGGCCTCTTTGAGCTACCTGGGCCTGGGCGTCAACCCACCCGACGCGTCGTGGGGCCGGATCCTGTTGGAAGGGCGCGAGGCGCTCTTCTACACCAAGTGGCCCGTCGCGCTCCCCGCCAGCGCGATCGCGATCAGCGTGTTGGCTTGCAACCTGCTCGGAGACGGCGTCCGCGACTCCATGGGCAACGACAGGAGGTCGTGATGAATCAGCCCCACCCCCTGCTCGCCGTCGACGGGCTCAGCGTCGAGTTCCGCACCCCCGATGGCCGGACCACCGTCGTCGACGACGTTTCCTTCACCGTCGAGGCGGGCTCTGTCGTCGGCCTGGTCGGCGAGTCCGGTTCCGGTAAGACGGTGACCTGTTCCTCCATCCTGCGGCTCATCCCGTCCCCACCGGGCCGGATCGCAGCCGGTTCGATCCGACTCGACGGCGCCGACCTGGTCACGATGTCGCACCGTGCGTTGAATCGGATCCGAGGCAGGGAGATCGCGATGATCTTCCAGGAACCGATGACGAGTCTGAACCCTTCACTCACCGTGGGCCACCAGATTAGTGAGGCGGTCCGCCGCCACCTAGGCGCTTCCCGCACCGAGGCCAGAAGACGCGCGATCGAGGTGCTCGACCTGGTCGGCATCCCTCGGGCCGCCGAACGGGTCAGGCAGTACCCGCACGAGTTCTCAGGCGGCATGCGGCAACGGGTGATGATTGCGATGGCGATATCAACCAATCCGCGGCTGCTCATCGCCGACGAGCCGACCACCGCGCTCGACGTCACTATCCAGGCGCAGATCCTAGACCTCCTGCGGGAACTCGCCTCCGAACTCACGATGGGCATCCTGTTGGTAACTCACGACCTCGGCGTCGTCGCCGACCTGTGCGACAAGGTGGTCGTGATGTACGCCGGCCAGGTCGTCGAGCAGGCCGGCACCCGCGAACTCTTCACCAACCCGAACCACCCCTACACCGCTGACCTGATGCGTGCCCGGCCCAGCGTCGAAGGCAGCAACGAACTGTTCGTGATCCCGGGGCGGCCGCCGCTGCCCACCGAGTTCACCGTCGGCTGCCGTTTCGCAGACCGCTGCTCGCATGCTCAGCCCGAGTGCTCCGACAGTGCCGTGAAACTCACCACCGCCGCCCCCGGACGCCTGGTGCGGTGCGCCCGCGCCGACGTTCTCGACCTACGAGGTAGCCATGTCTGAGAGGTCCCCCAGCACCGCCGACCCCGACGCAGGCCCGGTCCTGCGGGTGCGCGACCTGAACGTGCGCTTCAGGGTCCGCGGACGTCGGCACACCCAGGTTCGAGCCGTTCAAGGGGTGAGCCTCGAGGTAGGCCGGGCCGAGACTCTCGCCATCGTGGGCGAGTCCGGCTCCGGCAAGTCCACCCTGGCCCGGGCGATCCTGCGCCTGGTGCCGAGCACGGGGCAGATCGAACTGGTCGGCGAACGGTTCGACCGGGCCCGCGGAAAGCGGCTCGCCCACCTACGCAAACACGTTCAGATGATCTTCCAGGACCCGTACTCCTCCCTTGATCCCATGCTTCCGGTCGGTGGATCGATCGACGAGCCGCTGGAAGTACACACCGACCTCACCGTCGCCGAGCGCGGCCGCCGCGTGGTGGAACTCCTTGAGCTGGTCGGCCTCCGCGAGGAACACGCTGGGCGCTACCCCAGCGACTTCTCGGGCGGCCAACGGCAGCGGATCGCAATCGCGCGGGCGATCGCGAGCAACCCGGATCTGATCATCGCCGACGAGGCTGTCAGCGCGCTCGACGTCTCGACCCAGAACCAGGTGCTACTGCTCCTTCGCCAGCTCACCGAGCAACTGGCGATCAGTTGCCTGTTCATCTCGCACGACCTCGCTGTGGTCCGGACCATCTCGGACCGGATCGCGGTGATGTACCTGGGCACGATCGTGGAGACCGGTCCCACCGCGACGGTCTTCGCCGACCCTCAGCACCCTTACACCAGGGCGTTGCTCGCCTCGGCTCTGGTGGCCGATCCCGATCGCCAGGCCGAAAGGCGCGGCACCCGGCTGCGCGGCGAGCTCCCCGACCCGACCGACCCACCCCGGGGCTGCGTCTTCGCCACGCGCTGTCCGGACGCAGTCGCTGCCTGCACGAGCCAGGTACCTTCTCCTCGTCGCCGCGCGGACGGCGGAACGGTC
The DNA here is from genome assembly GCF_047308515.1 of Nocardioides sp. Bht2. Lineage (NCBI taxonomy): Bacteria > Bacillati > Actinomycetota > Actinomycetes > Propionibacteriales > Nocardioidaceae > Nocardioides > Nocardioides sp. Bht2. The sequence continues at coordinate 63,673 of NZ_JBLBWI010000009.1, read as the reverse complement.
GCCTGCCATCTCATCCCCGAGGACGACCTGTCGTCCTCGCCTGACCACGACTCAGCAACTGAGCCCAGGAGGAACCTCCGATGACCACCGACCGCGATGAATGGAACGTCCTCCTCGAGGATCTGGCCGCCCGGCAGCGGGCGGCCCGAAAAATGGGCGGCCCGGACAAGGTGCGCCGCTACGGCTCCACCGGTCGTCTCCACACCCGGGCCCGGATCGATCAGTTCCTCGACTCCGGCTCCTTCGTCGAGCTCGGCACCTTGGCAGGTACACCGGAGCTTCCCAGCGACGCCTTCGTCGCCGGCAGCGGCACCATCGACGGCCGCCCCGTGCTGATCGGCTCCGAGGACTTCACCGTGGCCGGCGGTTCGATCGGCACCGCCGGCGCCACCAAGCGGCACCGGATCGCTCAGCTCGCCGGCCAGGAGCACCTACCGTTGGTGATGATGCTGGAAGGTGCCGGACACCGCGCCACCAACGCTTTGGAGGCGCACCGGCCCGCACCCAACGACCTGCAGGCGGCGGCCGACCTCGCCGGCATCGTGCCGACCGCCGCGATCGTCGTCGGCCCGTCCGCTGGTCACGGAGCCCTCGCCGCTCCGCTCTCGGACTTCGTGGTGATGGTTGCCGATGACGGTGCCCTCTTCACCGCCGGTCCCCCGTTGGTCGAGGCCTCGCTCAGTGAACGGATCGACAAGCAGTCGCTGGGCGGGCCGCAGGTTCACGCCGCGGTCAGCGGCGTGGCCCATCGGATCGCCGCCAGCCCGGCCGAAGCGTTCTCACTGGTTCGCACCTACCTGTCCTACTTCGGTTCCAACGCATGGCAGCGACCGCCGGTGCGGGACGACGCCGAGGGTCCGCGGCTGCTGCCCGAACTGCTCGATCTGATCCCGCCGAACTCCCGGCGCCCCTACGACATCCGTCCCGTGCTCGATACGATCCTCGATGCCGACAGCATGTTCGAGGTGCAACCGGACCACGCCCGCTCGATCATCACCACGCTGGGACGGCTCGGTGGCCAACCCGTCGCGGTGGTCGCGAACCAGCCGATGGTGTTGGCCGGCTCGATCGACGTCCAGGCCGCGGAGAAGGCCGCCCGCTTCATCGAAGTCACCAGCGCTTTCCACCTGCCGTTGGTCCTGATCGCCGACAATCCCGGGGTGCTCGCCGGAAGCGTGTCGGAGCAGGCCGGGATCCTGCGCAGTTCAGCACGGATGTTCGCCGCCCAACACCGAAGCGGGGTGCCCAAGCTGCACCTGACAGTCCGCAAGGCATTCGGCTTCGGCTCGTCGGTGATGGGGATGAACGCCTTCGACGCCCAGACCGTCTCCCTCACTTTCCCTGGAGTCACCCTCGGCGGCATCCCGGCCGGCGTCGGCGGACGCACCGCGAAGGCCTCCGAGTCGACCCAGCAGGCCCTCGCTGCGAATGAGGCGTCCGGGCCGTGGCGACTCGCTTCGAGTGTCACCTACGATGAGGTGATCGATCCTCGAGAAGCGCGCAATGCGCTTCTCTCCGGTCTCCGCCTGGCGTCGGTTCGGCTCAGCGAACCCGTCCAGCCACGCCAGCGCACCGGCTACCTTCGTTGATCCCTGACCATGAGCTCGGAACCGATGCCAGACACCACTCAACCTGATACCAGGGCGCAGCCGCCACTCGCGGTGAGCGAGATGACGCGCGGGCAGTTGGCCCGCCGCGCCCGCCTCACCACGGCCGTGATCGAGTTGCTGGAGGAGGTCAGCCCTGAGCAGTTACAGGTAAAGCAGGTAACCGAACGCTCGCTGGTCTCCCTGGGCGCGGTCTACCGGTACTTCTCCGGGAAGGACCATCTACTGGCAGCCTCCCTCACCGACTGGTACGGCAGCTTCGCCTCGCAGGTGGAGCGGGAGTACGCCGATGGCAAGGTCGAGACCGCGTTGGTCCCGGCGAACCTTCCGGCCCGCGAACGGGTCAGCCGGTTCGTCCATCTCCAGATGCACAGCTTCTACCGGCACCCGCACTTCGCACGGTTGATGACGTTCGTATACGCATCGGCCGACCCGTATGCCAGCAAGGAGATCGCGCGGGTCACCGAGGAGAACCGGCGGATGGTGGTTACCCTGATCGGCGACCGTCCTGGCAATCAGACGCACGCCATGGCGAGGGCGATCAGCTCGACGATGTCGCTCTCGGTGATGCACTGGCAAGGCGGCCGCGCCACCTACGACGACGTGGTCCACGATGTCGACTCCGTCATCGATCTGGTCTTCGGCCAGGCCGATCAATGACCCGGCCCAGCGTCGTCGAACGAGTCACCCAGATCCTCGACGTCGTGATGGCGCACGCCGGTTGGGTGCTGTTGGAGGAGATCAGCGGCCACACCGGGCTGCCCCGTTCCACCGCCTTCCGGATCCTCGGTCAACTGACCGATCTCGGCTGGCTGGAGCACGGCCCGCGCGGGTATCGGCTCGGGGCACGGTCCCACGGCGTCCGAGCCCGTTCTCACAACGACTACGACGGTCTGCGTGAGGCAGCGACCGCACCCCTCAACGAGTTGCACGGCCACACCGGCGCCGTGGCGCACCTGAGCGTCTTGGAGGGAGCCTGCGTTCACCACCTCGATAAGATCGGCGGCGCGGCGGCACACACGGTACCCAGCCGGGTAGGCGGCCGCATCTCTGCCGATCGGACGGCGTCCGGCAAGGCGCTACTCGCCTGTCTGACCCCCGAACACGTCGACCATCTCGTGCAGAGCACCGCGAACGGTCGTGGTCTTCCCGACCTATCGAACCTCCATCAGCAACTTGACGCCGTCCGTCGGCGCCACGGCATCGCCACGAACGTCGGGCAGTGCCGCCGCGGGATCAGTGGGATCGCCGCACCGATCCTCGGCCCACGCGGCCCCATCGGGGCGATCGCGCTGGCCGGCACCAGCACCTTGCACTTCCAACGCCTCGCCCCGATCGTCGCTCATGCGGCCCGCCGCACCTCGGCGCTGCTCTTCCCGGACTGGGCGGTACCGACCGGCCTCAACGGGGCAGGCCGAGCACTCGTTGGGCGATCAGATTGAGCTGGATCTCAACGGTACCGCCACCGAAGAGGACCGCCGGCAGCCCCAGTTGGTCCATCGCGTAACCCGCTTCGGCCGCAGCAGCCTGCGGCCCCGCCGCGACGACCAGGTCACGGGCGCCGTCACGTTGGAGCAGCGCTGCGAAGACCTTGCTGACGCTGCTCTGTGCTCCCGGCTCCAGCCCGAACGCCCGTGCCAGCACATCGCGCAGGCCCATCGCCGAGTGCGCGATCTCCCGGGCGGTGCATCGTCCGAAGGCTCGAAGCGTCTCATCCCGGACAGGCCCCGGTCGCTGCGCCGCCAGCAGGTCCGCGAACCGGGCGGCCGTACCGTGAGTCAGCCGATGGCCCACGCTGAGCCGCTCGTTACCCAGCGTGGTCATCGCCAGTCGCCAACCACCCTCACGCTCGCCCACCAGGCAGTCGTCAGGCACGAACACGTTGTCGAGGAAGACCTCGTTGAAGTCGGCCCGTCCGGTGGATTGGAGCAACGGCCGAACCTCGACCCCGGCCGAGCGCAGGTCGACCAGGAAGTAGCTGATCCCCTGGTGCTTGGGCGCACTGGCGTCGGTGCGCGCCAGGCAGACGCCCCAGTCCGCCTCATGCGCCCGGGAGGTCCATACCTTCTGGCCCTGTAGCGTCCAACCGCCCTCGACCTTGGTCCCCCGAGTACTCAACGACGCCAAGTCCGACCCTGCCCCAGGCTCGCTGAACAGCTGGCACCAGACCAACTGCCCGCGCAGGGTGGGCACGATGAACCGTTCCTGCTGTTCAGCGCTTCCATGCATCAGCAGGGTGGGCAACACCCACTCGCCGAAGACCAGGTTCGGCTGCCTCAGCCCGCGGCGCTCGAACTCGTCGGCGATCACCGCCTGTTCCTGCGCGTCACAGCTCCGGCCGTAGGGTGCCGGGAAGTGCGGAGCCACCAAGCCTTCCCGGGCCAGCAGATCCGCGGCCGGGCCGGGCCGAAACTGAGCCCACCCTCCGCTCTCGGCGCACTCTCCCAGTGCGACCACCTGGTCGAGGACCGCACCCACCTCGCGCCGGAGCGCGGGCAACGTCTCAGAGCTAAGGAACGTGAAGTCACGCTGGACCTGCTCGGCCGCATGGCCAAGCTCCAGCGCCCAGTGCTCCGCGCTGCCGGCCAGGGCGGCCAGGCTCATCGCGCGGCGCCAGTAGAGGTGTGCATCGTGCTCCCAGGTGTAGCCGATCCCTCCCAGCAGAGTGACCAGGTCCAATACCTGATCGACCGACGGCGCCACCGCGTTAAGGACACCGTGCGCTGCCGCGAGCCTCTGTTGACCGACCGTCTGAGCCTCGGCGCGCGCCACGTCCCAGACCGAGGCGGCCGCGCTCTCCGCCCGAACCAGCATCAATGCCATCCGGTGCTGGATCGCCTGGAAGGCACCTACCGGGCGACCGAACTGAACCCTGGTCCGCACGTGGTCCACCCCGGTTGCCAGCGCCCACGCCATCACCCCAGAGGCCTCTGCGGCCAGCACCGTGGTGAGGATCAGGTCAACCCGCCGGTCCCCTGCGTGCAGGGCCCGGTCTGCAGCCAGTTCCAAGCCGTCGGCGTCGAGTCGGCCCAGCGAACGCGAGAGGTCCGTCGCCTCAACCGGGATGCATCGAGCGACGACCTCGTCTATCGGTACCACGAACCAGCGACGATCTCCGTGATCGTCGCTGGTCTCCAGTACCAGGATCTCGGCACCAACCAGACCTAGCGCGAGCTCGCTGACTCCCGACACCTGCCAGCGCTCGCCCACCTTGGTCACGCGCAGCCCTCGCACCAGCGTGCCCGTCGCGCCGGCGACGAAGTTGCTCAGCGCAGGATGGCTCGGGTCGAGCGCTGCAAGCACCCCGCTGGCGATGACCGTCGATAACCACGGCCCCGGCGCCAATCCTCGGCCGCACTGTTCCCCCACCACCGCCAACTCGGCCAGCCCGGCGCCACCACCACCCATCGCCTCCGGAAGGTGCAGCGCATGCAGCCCGTGCTCCACCAACTCCTGCCAGAGCCTAGGGGTAGCACCTTCGGCCAGGACGCTGAACTGCTCGCGAGTCCGCTCGACCGGCGCATGGCGCCGGATCAGTCCGGTGGTCAGCTCGGCAAGAGCCAATTGGTCGGCGTTATCGGCGATGGCCATGAAAGGTCCTCACTGCTCGTGGGCAAGATCTGAACGCGCCCAATGGTCAGTGCAACCTAGGAAGATCCCGTGCCTGATGGGGATTTACTCCCGTCAGGCTGGAGCTGACACCCACCGCTCCGAGAGCTCCCAGAGTTCGGCGGCCCGATCGGCGTCGAACGCCCACGGTGCCACGTCCTCGCTGATCGCGCAGTCGGCCAGATACAGCCCGCCCCGGTCTGCCAGATCCGGCGTGACCGCGGCCCAGACGGCGGTTGCCGCACCCTCTTCGGGGGTTGCGAAGCTCATCCGCTTGGCGGCACCGGGTTGGGCTGCCGACAGCTGCGCCATCGTCTTGAAGTCGTCGCGATCCATGTGCCGGGCCAGGTCGGTGGCAACCGTTCCTGGGTGCACGGCGAAGCTCCGGACGCCACGATCCGCCCAACGACGGTCGAGCTCGCTGCTGAACCAGATGTTGGCGGTCTTCGACGCACCGTAGGCGGCGAACTTGTCGTAGGTGCGCCGCGCCCAGCCCAGGTCGTCGAGCTCCGGGGCGGCGATCTTGTGGCCGGCCGAGGAGAGGTTGACGACGCGGGCTCCGCCCTTACCCAGCAGGGGTTCGAGCCCCACGGTCAAGGCGAAGTGGCCGAGGTGGTTGGTGCCGAACTGCAGTTCGTGACCGTCGGCGGTGACTCCGAAGGGGGTGAACATCACCCCAGCGTTGTTGACCAGGATCCTGACGTCGCCGACTGTCGCCGCGATCTCGTCGACGGCCCGGGCGACCGAGTTCAGGTCGGCCAGCTCAGCGAGCACGCCGTGGGTCCGTTGGCGCGCCGCCGCGGCCACCGCGCGTACCGCCTCGTCGAGCCGGTCCTGGTCCCGGCCGAGCAGCACGGTCTCGGCGCCCGCCGTGGCGAGCGCTCGCGCTGTCGCCAACCCCATCCCGGTCGTAGCGCCGGTGACCACCACCGTCGCGCCGGCGAGATCGACCCCGGCCACGACCTGGGCCGCGGTCAACGGTGCGGCGCTCATCGCGGCATCCGCAACACACGCTGGGCGATCACGTTGAGCTGGATCTCCACCGTGCCACCGCCGAAGAGGACGGCGGGCACCCCGAGCGCCTCGGCGGCCACGCCGCCCGCGACCGCACCCACTGCACCGCAGGCGGCCAACTGGTCACGGGTGTTGGCGCGCTGCGCCAATGCGCTGAACACCTTGGCGACGCTCACCTCAGCACCCGGTTCGCGGCCCTCCGCACGCGCCAGCAGGCTGCGCAGCCCCAAGGCGGACAAGGCGATCTCACGTGCAGCGGATCTGCCGAGTGCTCGGGTCGCGGCCTCGCTCACCGAGGCGGCAGCACGTAGTTGCTCGGCGAACCCGGCCGCACCGCCATGTTGGAACCGGCTGCCGATGCTGACCCGCTCGTTGCCCAGCGTCGTCGCCGTCAGCCGCCACCCGTCACCCGGCTGCCCGACCAGGCATTCGTCAGGCACGAAGACGTCGTCGAGGAAGACCTCGTTGAACTCGGCACGGCCGGTCGCCTGGCGCAGCGGCCGGACATCGATGCCGGGCGTCGACATGTCGAGCAGGAAATAGGAGATCCCCTTGTGCTTCGGGGCTTCGGCGTCGGTCCGGGCCAGGCAGACACCCCAGTGCGCCAGGTGCGCCCCCGAGGTCCAGACCTTCTGACCCTGGAGCCGCCAGCCACCGTCGACCTTCACCGCGCGGGTGGTCAGCGAGGCCAGGTCGGAGCCGGCGCCCGGCTCGCTGAACAGCTGGCACCAGACGATGTGTCCGCGCAGGGTCGGGTCGACGAACCGCTCCTGCTGCGCTGCATCGCCGTGCTGCAACAGGGTGGGCAGCACCCACTCGCCGATCACCGTGCTGGGCACGGCCAGTCCTCGGGCCGCGAACTCCTCGGCGATCACCGCCTGCTCGATCACGTCGGCGTCACGTCCGAAGGGGGCCGGATAGTGCGGAGCGACCAACCGGGCATCGGCCAGCAGCTCGGCGGCCGGACCGGCCTCAAGCCGTCGCCAGGCCGCGGTGCGGGGCGCGTCCGGAAGCTGGGCCAACCGGTCCAGGACCGGGCCGATCTCGGCGCGGAGTTCGCGGGCGGTGTCCGGCTCCAGGAAGCTGAAGTCCCGCTCCGCCTCCAGCGCGCAGGCACCGAGCTGCTGCTCCCAAGCGTCCCGTTCGCCGACCAGCGCAGCCAGGCTGATCGCCCGACGCCAGTAGAGGTGCGCGTCGTGTTCCCAGGTGAAGCCGACGCCGCCGAGCAGGGTGATCGCCTCCAGGGTCACCTCGACCGCCGGGTGGACCGCCGTGATCGCCGCACTCGCTGCCGCCAGCTGCTGCTGGGCGAGGGGCTGCTCGGCTGCCCGGGCGGCGTCCCAGGCCGCCGCCGCCGCAACCTCGGTGTTGATCAGCATCATCGCGGCCTTGTGCTGCACGGCCTGGAAGGCGCCGACCGGCTGCCCGAACTGTTCGCGCGTCGCCACATGGTCGACCGCGGTACGGAGCGCGGTCGCCATCACCCCGGCCGCCTCTGCGCCGAAGAGCGCGTTGCGCAGCAGCGCCACGCGGATGCCGAACTCGCCGTCGGAGTCGACGGCGAGCAGGGACACAGCGCCGAGCTCAGCGCCCAGGACCCGGCCCACCGAGCGGGTGAGGTCGACCGGTTCGTCGACCGCGACGGCCGATGGCTCCGCCTCGCTCAGCAACCAGGCCGTCAGCCCGTCCGCCAGCGCCGCCTCGATCACCAGGTACCGCGCTCCGGGCACCCCGAGCGCTGGATCCGAGACGCCGTCCAGCCGCCAGCCGCCGTCGACCTCCGCCGCCACCAGACCGCCACGGACCAGCGCTCCGCGGGCACCACCCGCGAAGTCACCGAGAACCGGATGCTCCGGCGCCACCGCCTGCAGCGCGGCCGAAGCGAGCACGGTGGCCAGCCACGGCCCCGGGGCCAACTCTCCCCCGAGCACCCGTGCCACCACCGCCAGCTCGGCCAGGCCAGCACCGCCTCCGCCGACCTCGGTGGGCAGATGGAGCGCGTGCAACTCGTGGTCGACCAGGGCCGCCCACAGCGGCGGCTCGCCACCGAGCGCCAACTTCTCCAGCTCGGACCGGGTCTCGGTGATCGAGGCGTACCGCCCGACCACACCGCGGACGGCGTCCGCAAGGGCTCGGGCGTCGGTCTCAGTCAAGGTCATCGGAACTCACTTCGTTGCGGAGTAGATGGAGCCGATCGCGCTGATCGCCAGCGTCGCCTGGACCGCGCGCCGGAACCGGGCCGGGTTCAGCCGGGCGAAGACCCGGTCGCCGACCGCCCAGCCCAACGGCGCTCCGAGGGCACCGGCCAGGCCGATCACCAGTGCGGCCTGGGAGATCTGGCCCAGGACGATGAAGAGCCCGAGAGCGACGACGTCCTGGACCACGAATACCGCCTGCAAGGTGGCGCGCTGCTGACGCGGGTCCAGGTCGGTGCTCTGCACGGTGAGGACCAGTGCCGGACCGTTGAGACCGGTCGAGGTCAGCAGGGTGCCGCTCACGAAGCCGCCCGCCCACTGCCCGCCGGCGCCGAGCCGGGGGCGGTCCAGGACCACGATCGCAATCACTCCGAGCAACATCGCACCGGCCACCAGGATCGCCAGGCTCCGTTCACTGAGGACCAGCAGCAGCGCCGCGCCACACGGCAGTCCGAAGAAGGCGGGGATGCTGAGTCGACGCGTCAACCGGTCGTCGACGTGGGCCCGCTCCTGCCACCAGATCCGGCCGCACAGAGCCAGGCTGACCAGGACGCTGGAGACCACGGCGGGGACCGCACCGGCGACCGGGATCAGGATCGGAACCGCGACCAGCGTCAGTCCGAAACCGACCACGGCCTGGACCGCGGACGCCACCAGATAGACGGCCAACCCCACACCGAACAGAACGACGAGCTCCACACCTCTCCCTCCACCACAACAAAGAGCCCAGGGTCGAACGCCCCGGGCGATCCAAGCGAACCGGTCGCCATCCGTTGTATAGCCAACCTTCCCGGTGAGTGGGATCACAGGAATCAGCGTCACACTCCACGGACCTAGCGTGACCCACGACACATCCGCGGCGGGCCCCGCCCACCGCGCACGAACCCATGGAGGATTCAGTGAGGATTCGCACCACGACACTTACCCGTGTTGGCGCCGCACTCCTGGCGAGCACGTTGCTCGTGGCGGGATGTGCCGACTCGGGCGGTGACAGCGACAAGGATTCGAAGGGCAGCGGCAAGCTCTCCCTCGACGAGATCTACACCGAGGGGATCTACGGCCCCAAGGCATCCGGCACCCCCAAGACCGGTGGTCAGCTGACCGTCGGCGAGTACGCCGAGGCGCGCAGCCTCGACCCGACCGTCACCATCCCGAACGGCGCCGTCGGCGCCTCCGCGATGGCCGCCGTCTACGACGTGCTGATGCGCTGGGACGCCACCGCACAGGAGTTCGTCCCGCAGCTCGCCGAGTCCCTCACCACCGAGGACAACAAGACGTGGACGCTGAAGCTCCGCGACGGCGTCAAGTTCACCGACGGCACCCCACTGAACTCCGCAGCCGTGGCCGGCAGCATCGGCTACTACATGCAGAACCGCGGCTTCAACGTGCTGCTGCTCGCCACGAACCTCAAGGCCATGACGCCGGTCGACGAGCTGACCGTGAAGTTCGAGCTGAACGCTCCGTGGGCGACCTTCCCGAACATGCTGGCCACCGGCCCGGGCATGGTGCTGGCTCCGGCCGCGATCAAGGGTGGACAGAAGGGCTTCAAGCCGATCGGCGCCGGCCCGTTCAAGCTGGACTCCTACAAGCCCGCCGAGGAGCTCATCCTCAAGCGCAACGACGACTACTTCGGCGAGAAGGCCTACCTGGACTCGCTCCGCTTCGTCTTCCCCGCCTCTGACGACGCTCGCTACGACGCGCTGAAGAACGGCGACTACGACCAGATCGCGGTCCGTACCAACAAGGTCGTCGAGACCGCCCGCCAGGAAGGCACCGCCGGTGCACTGATCCCCAGCGGTCTGGGCATGATGTTCTGGCTCAACAACCGTGAGGGCCACGCCGGTAGCGACGTCCGGATCCGCAAGGCGATCGCCATGGCGATCGACCCGAAGACCTACCTCACCCGCGCCCAGGGCGGCCACGGCATCCCGTCGCGGAACATCTACTCGAAGTCGGCTCCGTACTTCACCGAGATCACCGAGCTGAAGACCAACATCGAGGAGGCCAAGAAGCTGGTCGCCGAGGCGAAGGCCGACGGCGTGAAGACCACTCTGACCTACATCGGCCAGTCCGACCAGGCCTCCAAGACCGCCTCGGTCACGGTCCAGGCGATGCTCAAGGAGATCGGCCTCGACGTGAAGGTCGAGCTGCTCAACGCCGTCACCGACCAGACCACCCGGATCTACGTGACCCACGACTACGACATGGCCACCTCGTCGATGTCGATCCCGTCGGAGGACCCGTTCTCCCGCTTCTCCAGCCAGCTGGTCGGTGCTTCGCCGGCCAACCCGAGCGGCTACAGCAACCCGGAGATGGACAAGCTGATCTTCAAGCTCCAGGGCGAGACCGGCCAGGAGCAGATCGACACCCTCACGCAGATCAACGAGCTGTGGCAGGAGGAGAACCCCGGCATCGCGATCTCGCCCGGTTCCTTCTTCTTCGCCTGGGCTGACAACGTGCACGGCATCGTCCCCACCAGCGAGACGATGATGCTCTACGGCAAGGCCTGGAAGAGCTGACCCGCTCGTCCTGACCTTGTAGCACCGACGGCCCCTTCGATCTCTGATCGGAGGGGCCGTTTGGTGTCCCACTTCCCTTCACCGACAGGAGATTCCATGACCTACGATCTGGCTCAGGTCTGGCAGGCGGCTGCCGGACGGTTCACCGAAGCCGCCGACCTCATCGCCCGGCACGCGCCGTCACTGACCCTGCTCGACGTCGCCGAAGGCCATCGGCTCTTCCTGCGCTACCTCGGCATCGGCATCGACACCTTCATCGAGCATGCCGACGCGAGGTTCCCGGCGTTCTACGCCAAGAGCCGGGACGGGGTCCGGAAGTTCGCCGGCGACAGCCCCTCCCAGCTCTACGACACGGCACCGATCTCGGCCGAGTTCGACTACGAGGTCACCGGCAGCCTGCGCGACGTGACGCTGATCGAACTGGGGTCTACTCGGGCGATCTCTCCGGCCTCAACCCGACGCCGCGGCGGCTGATCGACTACCTGACCGAGGCCGACCTGACGACCGACGCCGAGGGCCGGTTCCGGCTCCTGCTCTCCCGCGAGCCCGGGGAGCACGGTCTCCGCCTGGAGGACGACGCCTCGGTGCTCTCCGTCCGGCGCTATCTCGACGACCCGCTCCTCGACCGTCCCGAACCGCTGCGGATCCGTCGGCTCGGCGAGTCGCTGCCACACGAACCCCTGACCGCCCAACGGCTCGCCGCAGGGGTCGAGGCGGCGTCGTCGTTCGCAGTCGCCAACGTGGCGATGTGGGCCGGCTGGGTCGAACGCCTGCGCACCGAGCCGGCCAACGAGATCCGGCCGATGCCCGACAGCGGCGACATCTACACGCCGGGCGGCCACGTCTACCTGCACGGCCACTGGCAGCTGCCTCGACCGGACTCCGCACTGGTGATCGAGTTCCCCGCCCCGGCTACCGGGACCTACTGGAGCGCCGTCCCGATGAACTACTGGCTGGAGTCGTTCGAGTGGCGCTTCGGTGACCGGGTGCACGCCACCAGCCAGGACACCGAGCCCGGCGCGGACGGCGTTGTCCGGCTAGTGCTGGCCCAGACAGACCCAGGGCTCGCGGACCACACCTGGATCCGGACCCTGGGTCACGACGCGGGCCCGATCGCCTTCCGCTTCGCGCGGTTGGCGGGCGAGACCCCGGCCGTCATCTGTCGGCTGATCGGCTCCTGATCAGACCGCCTGGACCTTGATCTCCAACTCGGCGCCCGCCTGCACCTCGATGCTGACATACCCAAGTCACGTGGCGCTACCTTTCGCGTCAGTCGCGCGTCGTAGTGCCCTGACTCGGTCGCCCAGTCGACCCAAGCATCCAGAAGTGGACATGCCCGATGCGGCAAGAACAGTCAACCGGACCTTCTTGTCAGCCCGGTTCCAAGCCCCGACTGGTCGCTCGGTGCAGCACCGGCGTAAGTGGTGACTGCGAGGGAGCGGCGGCACAGGGGACGCCAACGTGGCGATGGGCGCCATCTTCGCCGCGCCGATGGCCTACCTGGCGGCGTCTGAGCGTCTGATCAACCGGCGTACGGAGGATCAGAGTCAGGAGCGGGTCGCGCGGCACTGGGAACGCGACCACCTTCACGCGATCACCGCCCTTGAGCAGATCACCGCGGCGCGCCGCGCGATCGGCGAAGCTGAGCAGGCTCTCTCGCTCGCCGTGGCCACAGCCCGATCCGCAGGGCTGACCTGGGAGGCCATCGGCCAAGCCGCCGGCATGGCCCAGCAATCAGCGCAGGAACGCTGGGGACGACGGTAGCCACGCGCCGCCCACTCTGCGAACTACATCAGGCAGCGCGCGTGCCTACACAGCCACTCACTCTGGTTGGCAGCCTCCAAGGGACATGGACCACGGCGTGAATCGGCCCATGTCCCCGCTGGCTCCTTACTCTCGAGTTGCGATGAGGTTGTCATCAACAGAGATGCGAATGGTCGCAGGCTTCCGAGACCAGGCCTCGCGCAGATCCGCCACCCGTACTCCGTTGACGAAGCTGGCGCTGTCTTCCCCGAGCGCCGGAAACCCGATCTCGCCAGCCTCGTCGACATCCCCGAGCAACGCTCCGCCGCGCGCCACGACCCTCACGTCTTTGTCCCAGTCAAACGTCCGGTACTCGTCGAACGCCACGATAACCTCGCCGAGTTCGGCGAGGCCGCGTACCTCTGCGTCTCCGATCTCACCCGCGGGATGGGCCACGAACCCGCCGACCACAACCGTCTTCGGAGCCGGCCCTTGGGCAAACCACTGGTCGACTTCGATGTGGACCCGGGCGATCCGCCAGATGGAATTGGGATCATCGAAGCCCACGGCGTCGTTGCGGTCCTCATCCTCCTTCCCGTCGGGAGATTCGACGAACCCATGACCGGGAGTCACCTTCACCACTCGGCCAACCACGACCCCGGTCGAGATGGGAACAGGATTCTTGCCGTTGATCGAGAAGAGCTGGTTGGGAAGGTGTTCAACCAGGTCCTCAGAGAACCACAAGGCCGACCCGCTGGAAGCGACGTCCTTCAACGACCGCCAATAGATCTGGGCATCTTTGTTGTCCTGGACCTGGTAGTCGGATTCGGGGCCGAGCTGACGAACCTCGCCAGACGTGCCAGCCGTGGTAGGCGGACTACTCGTGCCGCAGCCCGCGAGAAGCAACGCGCTCAACGCACCTGCGCTGACGATTGAAAGCCTTGTTTTCACCAAGACGCTCCGTTCACATGGGCCTTGTCATGACTGGTGAATTTGTATTTCCCCGTGTTGTTTGAGGTCATCACACCCACCTCGGCATTTCGGTGGTCGAGACCGATTGCGTGCCCCATCTCGTGAACGATGAGGTACAGGTTCAAACCCGACCCGCCAGAGTCGGTGCCGTGCTTGTTGAGCCGCACTTCATGCTGTGAGCAGCGACCGCTGGCGTTGGAGCCGTTGCAGGTCGTCAGACCGTAGAAGCCCCCAGCGCCCAGGCTTTGGGCCCAGGGCTTCTGACAGTAAGTGGAATAGTGATTCGCGATGAGCAGAACATCAGTGTCACTGTTCTTGGAGGACACGATCTGAGGCTGGATCACGGTGTGCGGCGGCGAAATGGCATCTCGCAGCGCGATTGTGGTGTACGTGCGAAGCGGCTGGTCCCAGCCGCCATCGAAGTAGATGGTCATGGGATTGGCGTCTGCGCGGTTCCCGCCAGAGCATGCCGACGGGGAGCCGATCCCAGTGGTTCCGAACCAGTTACCAGCAGTTGCCGGCGGAGCCGACACCACTCCGGGAGCGACGAGAGCGGCCGCCGCCAACGCGAGGACCGACGCTATTCGAATCAGTTTCAAGGCTTACCCACAATCTCGTGGACGGTGCCCCCGAGCTGGCGCATGGTCGAGTCAGGCTAGTTCGGTCCTGCGCGTTACGGCGCCGAATGCGCCAACTCCCCTGCCGGCCGCCTGGCCCAGCTCAATCAGCTCCGAACCCTGCTGGCTGATCATGTATCGAACAATGTTCGAACGCCCGGGGTCCGGCGGTCGAGACCACCGCGTCGTTTCCCAACCCAGCTCAGGACTACTACGAAGGTCCGATCTCCCTCGATCGGCACCTGGTGCGTCGGCCGACGTCGGCGTTCGTCCTACGCGTCACTTCTGACGCGCTGGCCAGCCTCGGCATCCACAAAAGGGGACGAGATCCTGGTCGACCGGTCACTGTCTCCGCTTCCCGGCCGGGTCCTGGTCGTCGTCGTCGACGACGACGACGACGAACACCGTCTCGGGACCTTCGAGGTGCGCGACGGCGCCGCGGTGTTGGTCACCGACCTGGAGGAGATCCCCCTGACGGCAGAGGTCGAGCCGGGGGGCGTCGCGACCGTCCTGATCCATCACCTTCCCCTGGGGCAGCTCGGCGAGAGCACCGCACGCCGGGCCGCGGGATGACCGGCGTCAGCTGGGGTCTCGACAACCGCAGCCGCCCCGTCGCGCTCGTCGACGTCCGCTGCATGTTCGTCTCCGTGGAACGCGTCCTCGACCCCCGACTGCAGGGCAAGCCCATCATCGTCTTGTCGAACAACGACGGATGCGCCGTCTCCCGCTCGGACGAGGCCAAGCAGCTCGGCGTCGCAATGGGCGACCCGTGGTTCAAGCTCCGCGAGAAGCCGCACCTGGCCGACCTGATCGCCTGCAGCTCCAGCTACGAGGAGTACAGGGCCTTCAGCTCTCGCTTCCACGACACCCTGGCCACCGTCTCGGCAGACACCGAGACCGACAGCGTTGATGAGGCGTTCGTGGCGCTTCCCCAATATGAGTCGGCCTCCGTCGCCGCAGCTGCTCAAGCGCGGTGCGCGCATGGACGGGCCCGCCGACGGCGGCAGGCATCGGCCCTACCAAGACCTTGGCGAAGGTCGCCCAGCGTCACGCCAAGGCGATCGGCGTCGACCTGGTCGACCTCACCACCTGGAAGAGCCGCGACGTCGACGCCGCCACCGCGGCCCGCCGGCGCGGGCGAGACCCCGGCCGTCACCTGTCGGCTGATCGGCTCCTGATCAGACCGCCTGGACCTTGATCTCCAGCTCGGCGCCCGCCTGCACCTCGATGCTGACCGCCAGCGTCTCCGCCGCGATCAGCTCGCCGTGGACGGCCACCGCGGCCTGGACGTCGTCGGGCCCGGTCACGCTCAGCGCGATCCGGTCGGCGACGTCGAGCCCGGCGTCCTTACGTGCCTGCTGGACGGCGCGGATCAGGTCGCGGGCCGCGCCTTCGCGCTCCAGCTCCTCGGTGAGCACGACATCGAGCACCACGAAGCCGCCACCGGGCAGGATGCCGGTGGCCACGCCCTCCGTGCCGGCCCCGGCGACGGTCTCCAGGGTGTACTCCCCTTCGACGAGCGCCAGTCCACCGGCGGTGACCACGCCCTCGGCGTCGACCGACCAGTCACCGCTCTTCGAGCCCTTGATCGCGACCTGGACCTGCTTGCCCAGGCGCGGCCCGGCCGCCCGCGCGTTGACGGTGAGCTTCTGCTCCACCGCGTACGCGGCAGCCTCGTCGGAGTCGGGGGCGACCACCCGGACCTGCTTGACGTTGAGCTCGTCGGCGATCAGTGCCTCGAACCCCGTCACCGAGCTGCCCGGCGCCACCACGGTGAGCCCGGCCAGCGGCAACCGGTTACGCAGGCTGGCCGCCTTCCGCAGCGCCGAACCGGCCGAGCAGACGTCGCGGACCAGGTCCATGCTCGCCACCAGAGCGTCGTCGGCGGGCAGCTCGTCGAGCGCCGGCCAGTCGGTCAGGTGCACCGAACGGCCACCGGTCAGGCCACGCCAGATCTCCTCGGAGACCAACGGCAGCAGCGGGGCGACGACGCGCAGCAGCGTCTCCAGCACCGTGTAGAGGGTGTCGAAGGCGTCCTTCGTCTCCGGCGCCACGTCGCCGTCCGAGACGTCGGCGGCCCAGAACCGCTCACGGGAACGACGCACGTACCAGTTGGTCAGCACGTCGAGGAACTGGCGCGTCGACTCGCAGGCCCCCGCGATGTCGAACGCTTCCTGCTGCTCGGTGACCTGAGCGATCAGTTCGCGGGTCTTGGCCAGCAGGTAGCGGTCCATCGGGTGGCTGGAGTCGGTCCGCCGCTCCGCCTGGTAGCCGGCGGCGTTGGCGTAGAGCGAGAAGAAGTACCAGGTGTTCCAGAGCGGGATCAGCACCTGGCGCACCGAGTCACGGATGCCCTGCTCGGTGACGATCAGGTTGCCGCCGCGCAGGATCGGGCTGGACATCAGGAACCAGCGCATCGCGTCGGCGCCGTCGCGGTCGAAGACCTCGGAGACGTCGGGGTAGTTCCGCAGCGACTTGCTCATCTTCTGCCCGTCGCTGCCCAGCACGATGCCGTGGCTGATGCAGTTCTTGAAGGCAGGCTTGTCGAAGATGCCGGTGGCCAGCACGTGCAGCGTGTAGAACCAGCCGCGGGTCTGGCCGATGTACTCGACGATGAAGTCGCCCGGGAAGTGGCCCTTCTTCTCCGCGGTGCCGTCGAACCAGTCGCGGTTCTCGAACGGGTAGTGGTTCTGCGCGAAGCTCATCGAGCCCGAGTCGAACCAGACGTCGAGCACGTCGGTGACCCGGCGCATCGTCGACTTCCCGCTCGGGTCGTCCGGGTTCGGCCGGGTCAGCTCGTCGACCCACGGCCGGTGCAGGTCGCGCTCGCCAGCTGCGTTGGTGGGCAGCGTGCCGAAGTCGCGCTCGATCTCCTCGAACGAACCGTAGACGTCGATCCGTGGGTACTCCGGGTTGTCCGACTTCCAGACCGGGACCGGGGAACCCCAGAACCGGTTACGGGTGATCGACCAGTCGCGGGCGTTCTCCAGCCACTTACCGAACTGGCCCTCCTTGATGTGCTCGGGGACCCAGTTGATCTGCTGGTTGTTGGCGAGCATCGCGTCCTTGAACGCGGTGACCTCGACGAACCACGACGAGACACCCTTGTAGATCAGGGGTTCGCGGCAGCGCCAGCAGTGCGGGTAGGAGTGCTCGTACGTCTCGCGGCGCAGCAGCACGGTGCCTGCGGTGACTGAGCCGTGCTCGGCCTCGCCACGGGTGGCGGCCTTGAGGTGGTCGATCACGTGCGGGTTCGCGTCGAAGACCAGCATCCCGGCGTACTCGGCCACCGGGTGGGTGAACGTGCCGTCCTTGCCGACCGGCATCACGGCCTCGATGCCCTCGCGGTCGGTGACCTCCTTGTCGACCTCACCGAAGGCGCCGGCCGAGTGCACCAGACCAGTACCGTCGGTGGTGGTCACCGCATCGTCGGCGGAGACGATCCGGAACGCGTTCTCGTGGCCGAGGTAGTAGCTGAACGGCGGCGTGTAGCGGCGGCCCAGCAGGTCGGCACCGCGGTAGCGGCCGAGCACCGTGAACTCACCGTCGGCGTCGGCCAACTCGCGGGCGTACTTGGGCAGCAGGGCCTCAGCGAGCAGGTACTTGGCGCGGGCGTCGTCGCGACCGGGCACCGGCGCTTCGACGACGACGTAGTCGATCTCCGAGCCGACCATGATCGCCAGGTTGCTCGGCAGGGTCCACGGCGTCGTGGTCCAGATCAGCGCCTTGGCGCCGTCGAGGACGGCGTCGGTGCCCGTGCTCTCCAGGGTGAAGCCCACCGTGACCGCCGGGTCCTGGCGGTTCTTGTAGACGTCGTCGTCCATCCGCAGCTCGTGGTTCGACAGCGGCGTCTCGTCGTTCCAGCAGTACGGCAGGACCCGGAAGCCCTCGTAGATGTAGCCCTTGTCGAAGAGCTGCTTGAAGGCCCAGATCACCGACTCCATGAACTCGGGGTTCATGGTCTTGTAGTCGTTGTCGAAGTCGACCCAACGGGCCTGGCGGGTGACGTAACGCTGCCACTCGCCGGAGTACTTGAGCACCGAGGCGCGGCAGGCGTCGTTGAACTTGTCGATGCCCATCTCGACGATCTCGTCGGTGGTCTTGATGTCGTTGAGACGCATCGCCTCCAGCTCGGCAGGCAGGCCGTGGGTGTCCCAGCCGAAGCGGCGCTCCACGCGCTTGCCGCGCATGGTCTGGAAGCGGGGCACGATGTCCTTCACGTACCCGGTCAGCAGGTGCCCGTAGTGCGGGAGGCCGTTGGCGAAGGGCGGGCCGTCGTAGAAGACGAACTCGTTCTCGCCCGATGCACCGCCGTCGCGGGCCTCGACCGAAGCCGGGAAGGTACCGTCGGCGTCCCAGTAGGCCAGGACCTGCTCCTCGATCTTCGGGAAGCGGGGGCTGGACGGAACGCCGTCGTTACCGGACGTGGAGACCTTCGGATAGGTCATCGTGCTCTCCTGGTGGTACGTGGTGCCTCGGGTCATTGCCACGAGGACGATCCAGGATCGGACCGCGGTACCACCTCGCTTGCCGCCGAGGATCCGACGACCGCTTCATCAGGGCTGTTACGGGCCCACCCGTCCGGTTCTACTGAGCACCGAAGTGCTGTTCTTCCGGAGGCTCGCCGCTGATGACGGCTCGAACGCCTCTACCAGCGAGGGTACCGCGCCGTCGAGGCTGGCTGCGAATCGGTTTGTTCCGCCCGTTTCGCGGCGTAACGTCGCAGACAGCACCCTCTACTTGCAGGAGGCACGATGACAGATCCGGGCATCATCGTCGTCGGCGGTGGACTCGCTGGCGCCAAGACGGTCGAGGCGCTCCGCGCCGAGGGCTACCAGGGGCCACTCACCCTGATCGGCGCCGAGCCGCATCTGCCCTACGAACGGCCCCCGCTCTCCAAGGACCATCTGCTCAAGGGGACGCCGGTCGCCGAGTTCACCCCGTTGGACGCCGCCTGGTTCACCGACCACGACGTCACCGTCCGGCTCGGGGTCTCGGCGGTGGTGCTGGACCCGGAGGGCCATCGGCTGGCGCTCTCCGACGGCACGGAGCTGAGCTGGACCAAGCTCGCCCTGGCCACCGGCTCGCGACCGCGGCTGCCCGACCTGCCCGGCTCCGACGCGGACGGCGTCCGGGTGCTGCGGACCCTGGAGGACTCCGACGCCCTGGACGCGGCGATCGAGGCCGGGACCCGACTGGTCGTCGTCGGCGGCGGCTGGATCGGCCTCGAGGCTGCGGCCGCGGCGCGGGCCCGAGGTGCCGAGGTCGTGGTCTTGGAGATGGCCGAACAGCCGCTGGCAGCGGTGCTCGGCCACCAGATCGGCGCCGCCTTCGCCGACCTGCACCGGCGCAACGGCGTCGACCTGCGCACCGGCATCGCGGTGAGCCAGGTGACCACCCGCGACCAGCGCGCCACCGGCGTCCAGTTGGCCGACGGCACCCACGTCCCGGGCGACCTGGTCCTCTTCGGGATCGGCGCGATCCCCAATCTGGATCTGGCCCACGACGCCGGCCTGAGGGCCGATCGCGGAGTGCTGGTGGACGCGTCGCTGCGCACCAGTCACCCCGACATCGTCGCGGTCGGCGACATCGCCGAGGCGGAGCATCCCGGCTACGACCACCGGGTCCGCGTCGAGCATTGGGCCAACGCCCAGAACCAACCGGCGGTCGCCGCCAAGACCCTGCTGGGCCAGGAGGCGAGGTACGACCGTCAGCCGTACTTCTTCACCGACCAGTTCGACCTCGGGATGGAGTACCGCGGCCTCGCCTCGGACGCCGAGAACGTGGTGGTCCGCGGCGATCTGGCCAGCGCCTACCTGGCCTTCTGGCTGGACGCCGAAGATCGGGTCGAGGCCGCGATGAACGTCAACATCTGGGACGCCGGCGACGACCTCTCCGCGCTGGTCGCGGGTCGCGCCCGGGTCGACCGCACGCGGCTCGCCGACGCCGATGTCCCGCTCGACTCGGTGGCCGAGACCCGATGAACTTCGACGGGATGTGGCTGCCGGCCGGGGAGGACCCGCGCGAACCGGCGTCCCCACCGCGCGGCGAGGTCGACACTCTGCTCGACTATCTGGAGGCCTATCGGACCACGTTGCGGCTCAAGTGCGACGGGCTCGACCCCGAGGAGCTCGCCCGCCGGTCGGTGCCGCCGTCCACCCTCTCCCTGCTGGGGTTGGTGCGGCACATGGCCCGGGTCGAGCACCACTGGTTCCACCGGGTGATCGCGGGCAACCTGGACGAACCCCGGCTGCATCCGCACGACCACGGCTTCGAGGAGTTCGCCGCCGACCAGGCCAGCGTGGACGACGCGTTCTCGAGCCTCGCCTACCAGGTGGAACGCTCCCGCAAGGTGCTGGCCACGACCTCGCTCGACACCCTGATCACCGTCCACGACGAGCAGATCGAGGTCCGCGACGTCGTGGTGCACATGATCGAGGAGTACGCCCGGCACTGTGGCCACGCGGACCTGCTCCGGGAGTGCATCGACGGCCGTACCGGCCAATAGCCCGTCAGAAGGTGGTGGCGAACTTCCACGCCGAGTGCATCGCGTTCTCGATGTACCCGACCGTGCCGGCGTCGCCGATGATGTCGAACGGCAGGTTCGTGCCGGCCAGCTCCTCGGCCAACGGTGCCGCGGCGTAGGTACCGGCCGCGAAGATCACCATGCTGGCCTCGACCTGGTGCGTCTTCTCCCCCACGGTGAACTCGACGAACTCCTCGGTGATCCGGGACGGCGTCGCGTGCCGGTGGATCGTCACACCCAGCTCGCCGGCGTGCCGGACCGCGGTCCAACGCCGCGGCATCGCCATCGGCAGGCCCAGCTGCTGCCCCTCCTCGAGCAGCGTCACCTTGCGGCCACGCTCGGCCAGCCACTCGGCAAGTTCCAGACCCACCAACGAGCCACCGATCACCACGACCTGCTTGCCCATCGGCAGGAAGGTGTGGGTGATCCGACGGATCGCCTCCGGGCTCTTGGTGATCCCGGACAGCTTGCCCAGCTTGCCCATCGACCGCATGAAGATCGAACCCTCGGCCGCGTCGGCGCTGCCGAGCAGGAGGTTCCGCATGGAGTCACCGGTGTGGACGTGCGGCAGCTCGCCACCCGGCACGTCGGGACGCGGCCGCTTGGCGCCGGTGGCGATCACCACGTGGTCGGGTGCCAGCGCCTGCAACGACGCCGCCGTCGCCTCGGTGTTGAGTCGGACCTCGATGCCCAGCCGGGCGATCTCGGCCTTGAGCCACTTCAGCAGTCGCTCGTTGTCCGGGGTGGTCAGCGTGGAGAACCACAGGGTGCCGCCGAGCCGGTCGCCCTTGTCCAGCACGGTCACCTTGTGCCCACGCAGGGTGAGCACGCGAGCGGCCTCCAGGCCGGCGGGACCGGCACCGACGACGACCACGCGCTTGGCGTTGGCGGTCCGGATGAACGGCACCAACGTCTCGTTGCCGAGTGCGGGGTTGACCGCACAGAGCGGGGTGTCGTCCCAGAAGTTCTCCTGGACGCAGACGTAGCAGTTGATGCAGGGCCGCACCTCGGTGGCGTGGCCGGCAGCCAGCTTGTTCACCAGATCCGGGTCCGCCAACAGCTGGCGACCCATCGCCACGAAGTCCGCCTTGCCCTCGGCGATCGCCTGCTCACCGATCTCCGGCAGCACCCGTCCGACCGCGATCACCGGCACGGTGACGTGCTTCTTCACCTCGGCCGCGAGGTCGAGGTAGGCGCCGACCTTGTTCGGCAGCGGGCCGTCGGTGAAGTTGGAGAACGGGTTGCGGCCCCAGGCGGTCACGTGGATCGCGTCGGCGCCGGCCTGCTCGAACATCGCTGCCGCGGCACACGCCTCGGCGTTGGTGAGCCCGCCCTCCTGGCCGAACTCCTCACCGGCCACCCGGACGATGACGGCCATCTTCTCGCCGACCGCAGCCTTGACGGCGGCGATCACTTCGCAGGCCAGGCGGGCCCGGTTCTCCAACGAACCGCCGTAGGAGTCGGTGCGACGGTTGTCGCGCTGGTTCAAGAAGCCGCCCAGCACGTAGCCGTGAGCACAGTGGATCTCGATCGCGTCGACGCCGGCCTTCATGCAGCGCACCGCGGCGTCGACCCAAGAATCGATCAGCCAGGCGATGTCGTCGGCCGTCGCCTCGTGGTACATGCTCGGCTTGCCCTGGGTGACCGCGCCCATCTTCATGAGCTCTTGCTTGGTGTTGTCGGCCAAGGCGCCCATGTCGTAGTTGTAGTCCGGCTCGGACGGGACCAGCATCGGCCGGTCCTGGACGATGTCGACCCGAGCCACCTTGCCGTGGTGCGTGCTCTGCACGCAGAGCTTGCTGCCCGCCGCGTGGACGGCGTCCGCCAGCTCCTTGAGCCCGGGGATGAACCGGTCGTCGGAGAGACCCGGTTCTTTGAGGCTGGTCGCCCCCACCGGGAACGCGATCGCGGAGGCGCCGGTGATGATCATCCCGGTCCCGCCCGCTGCACGCGTCGCGTAGTGCTCGATCTCCGTCTGGTGAATCTCGCCATCGACGCAGGCATTCATATCCATGGCCGGCAGGACCACCCGATTGTTCAGGGTGATCGGACCGATCCGGCCGGGTGCGAGCAGATGCGAGAAGTTCTTCGTACGGGCCACCTTGTCAGGCTAGTTCGCACCGGGCACTCTCGGCGGTCGCCCACCGCTCACCGGGAATATCCGGTGATCCGGCTCACTCAGCAGGTCGGCGTCAACGGTTTGCCGGCGAGACGCCCCTTGATCCACGCGACGATCTCGGCGTCCGAGGTGTAGGCGATACCGAGGTGGTCGAGAGCCGGGTGCTCACGTAGATCGATCTTCTGTCCTTCAGCACACCGCTGCGCCACCCAGGCCTTCTGCTGCGCCATCGGCACGACCTGGTCCATCCCGCCCTGGCTGATCAGCACCGGCGCCTTGATCCGCCCGGTCGGCGAGTTGATCCGCAGCAGACGTCCCATCGGGGTGCCGGGAGCGGTGTCCGGAAAGACCGGCAGCTGCAGCGCCGCCTCGTCGGCACCGACCGGGTCGAACCCGCAGAGCGCACCGATCCGGTTCACCAACGGGCGCTTCGCGGGGTCCACCTCGGCCCAGACTCCGCTGCCCGGATAGACCTTGCGCCACGAGGCCAACACGTAGGCGTGCAACCGGGTGATCCCCGGAGTGGTCACGTTGGCGGCCATCATTGCGGCGAGATCGGTTGGCGGAGCGACCGCGGCGACGCCGACGATCGGCAACTCCGGGGCGTACCGGGCCGCTTCGACGCCGGCCCACAACGCGGCGTGACCGCCCTGCGACTGCCCCCAGACGAAGTTCTCCTCCCCCAGCTCGAGGTCCGGCATCTTCCGGGCCGCGCGCAAGGCGTCGAGTAGATCGTGCGCAGCCTCCTTGCCGACCAGGTAGCCGTGATCACCCGCCGAGCCGAGCCCGGAGTAGTCGGGGGCCACCACCACCCACCCCTGGTCCAGCGCGCTCTGCACCGCGCCGCCGTCGGTGGGCATCGGCGTCCCGCGCTCGGAGGGTGCGCAACGGCGAGCGATCCCGGTGGTGCCGTGGGCGTAGGCCACCAACGGCGCGCCCGCCTTGACCTTGCGGGGGACCGAGACCAACGCGGTCGCCGTCCGGACCTTCTCGGAGCGATCACTGGTGAGGTAACGGATCTTCCAGATCTCAGCGTTGCCGACGTGGACCTCCGACCAGGGCTGCATGCTGACCAGATCCCCGGCGCGGACTGCGGCGAACTGCCGTTCGCTCGCCTTGTCGTCGCGCAGCACGATCCAGGCGATCAGCCCGATCGCGACGGCCATCACCGTCACCACGCTGATCGCCAGTATCTGTCCGCGGCGCCTACGCTTCACCCGGACATCATGGCCGATGGGGCCGCCTCGCACAGTGAACTTGGTACGTCCGGTGTGGAGCGCTTGCGTAGCATTGCGCAGCGTGACTGCTACTAAGACCGCCGCCCACGGCTGGGGCCTGGCCACCCTGACCGCTGACGACACCGTGCTCGACGTCTGGTTCCCGAGCCCCGCGCTCGGCACTGCTCCCGACGGCGACGCCCCCGCCGAGTTGACCGCCCTCGAGGGCACCGACGACCTGCGTGGCGTGCGCCGTGTGCTGCGTCAGGTGACCATCGACGACATCGCCGCCGCGCCGGTGTCGGCCGACGACGCCTGGCTGCGCCTGCACCTGCTCTCGGCCCGCCTGGTGGTGCCACACGGCGTCAACCTGGACGGCGTCTTCGGCCTGCTCACCAACGTCGTGTGGACCTCCGCCGGCCCATGCGCCGTCGAGGGCTTCGAGCTGACCCGTGCTCGCCTGCGCGCGGCCGGTCAGCACGTCAGCGTCTACGGCGTGGACAAGTTCCCGCGGATGGTCGACTACGTCGTCCCCTCCGGCGTCCGGATCGCCGACGCCGACCGGGTCCGCCTGGGCGCGCACCTGGCCAGCGGCACCACCGTCATGCACGAGGGCTTCGTCAATTTCAACGCCGGCACCCTGGGTGCCTCGATGGTCGAAGGCCGGATCTCCGGCGGCGTCGTCGTCGGCGACGGCTCCGACATCGGCGGCGGCGCCTCGATCATGGGCACCCTGTCGGGAGGCGGTAAGCAGGTCATCTCGATCGGTGAGCGCTGCCTGCTGGGCGCCAACTCGGGCCTCGGTATCTCGCTCGGCGACGACTGTGTGGTCGAGGCCGGCGCCTACATCACCGCCGGCACCAAGGTCACCCTCGCCGACGGCTCCGTGGTCAAGGCGCTGGAGCTCTCCGGCGCGAGCAACGTGCTCTTCCGCCGCAACTCGGTGACCGGCACCGTCGAAGCCGTGGCCTGGAAGGGCGAGGGCATCGCCCTCAACGCCGCCCTGCACGCCAACGACTGACATGCGTCTACGTGGTCCGGTCATCGGGGGCCTGGCCGCACTTGGCCTCGTGGCTGGTGTCTTCGTCGCTGTGGACCGAGGGTTCGGGCCTTTCCCCGACCCCGAGGTCTGCACGGCGAAGGTCAACGGTCACGAGGTCGAACTCAGCTTGGAACAGGCCGAGAACGCGGCACTGATCTCGGCCATCGCGGTCCGCCGCGGGTTGCCCGCGCGCGCTGCCAGCATCGCCCTGGCCACCGCGTACCAGGAGTCGAAGATCGAGAACATCGAGCACGGTGACCGTGACTCACTCGGCCTCTTCCAGCAGCGCCCCTCCCAGGGCTGGGGCACCGAGGAGCAGATCCTCGATCCGTACTACTCCACCAACGCCTTCTACGACGCACTGGTCAGGGTGGACGGCTACGAGAAGATGCGGATCACCGAGGCCGCGCAGAAGGTACAACGCTCCGCCTTCCCCGAGGCGTACGAGGACCATGCCGAGGACGGCCGCGCACTGGCCTCCGCCCTGACCGGCCAGTCCCAGGGCGGCGCCTTCACCTGCTCGGAGACCGGCACGCCGGCGAAGGGGTCCGACGAGTTGAACGCGGCCGGACTGACCGATCGGGCGGCCGATGTCCGCGCGGACCTCGCTGCCGCCTACGGCGAACTCTCGCTCGGCGGCTTCTCCCCGCAAGGGATCGAGTCCGGCCACATGGAGGGCTCCGCCCACTACGCCGGCCGCGCCCTGGACATCTTCGTCCGTCCGATCAACAAGGCGAACAAGACCCGCGGCTGGTCGATCGCCTACTACCTGGTCGCCCAGGCAGACCGCCTCGACATCGCCACGGTGATCTTCGACGGCAAGATCTGGACCGCCCGGCGCTCCGACGACGGGTGGCGCGACTACCAGCCCGACACCTCCGGCCGAACCGCCGAGCAGGCCGCCATCCTTGAGCACCGCGACCACGTCCACGTCGACGTCTTCCCCTAAAGGCAGGCACCCCTCCCCCGCCCCCATCCCCAGATAGTCCCTGACGAAAAGCCCCTCGACACGCCGTGTCGAGGGGCTTTTCGTTCGGCAGCGGCGACTCCGAGGCGCGAACCGGCGACCAGCGGATCGACCGGGTTCTGAGATTTGTTTGGCTTGCCTTCTGAACATATGACTATAGTTAGGCTTGCCTAATTAACCCCCGAGAAGGACACGCACCCATGACTCAGCACATGCGCCGCCGCACAGCGGGCCTGGTCGCTGCCCTCGGCCTCGTCGCCGCCGGCACTGCGACCGTGACCGCAGCCCAGGCCGAGGAGCCCACCCCGGCCGCAGCCGATCCCCTCGCGGACCTCGGCTTCAGCGTCACCACCAAGGCGAGCATCGCCGGCCAGTACCAGATCGCCGAGTCGCAGGACACGGGCGATCTGTTCGTCACCTCCGCACAGGGACGGCCCCCGATCACCGTGGCCACCCTGGCGAAGATCGACCCGGTGACCCTCGAGGTCAAGCAGAAGGCCACGCTGCCCAAGCTCAAGCACGGTACGGACGGCCTACAGCACAAGTGGCTGAGCACCCATGGCATCTACGTGGACGACACCAACGACAACGTGTGGGTCACCAACACCCGCGACAACCAGGTCAGCGTCTTCGACCGCGAGTCGCTGGAGTACAAGGCCGGCACCTACGACTTCGCGGGCCCGCAGACCCAGGTCGCGATCAACCATCCGCGCGAGGTCGTCATCGACGAGGTTCGCAACCTCGCCTATGTGTCCGCCGCCAACCGCGGCGCCGCCTCCGAGGCGTCGGTCACCGTCTACAGCACCAACGTCACGCAGGGTCAGGTGATCGCCCCCATCGCGGAGATCGCGATCCCGAACCGCGAGAACTACCCGGTCGCCGGCGAGAGCACCTACGCCGTGACCATGGGCCTGGACATCGACGAGGCCACCGGCCGCGTCTACACCAACGACTTCCGCACCGATGAGTACTACGTCATCGACCCGACGTCGAACTACGCCCTCACCCGCCACGCGATCCCGAACGCCGGCATCCCGACCGACGCCGTCGGATCGCTGCAGCCGTCCAGCATCGCGATCGACCCGGGCAGCAACGAGCTCTACACCGTCAACCAGACGCAGGGCACCGACAAGACCAGCCTCCAGGTCTTCGACCTGACCACCCACGCCCTCAAGTGGTCGGTGGAGACCGGCCCCCGAGCACTGGCAGTGGACGTCGACCGCGAGCGTGACCTGGTCTACGTGGCGGACTTCGCCAACGGCTCCGTGACCGTCGTGGACGCCCGTCAGCAGGAGATCATCGAGACCATCCAGCCCGCGGGCATCACCAAGTCGGCCAACCACCTGATCGTGGCCGGCGGCTCCGCCTACATGGTCGACAAGGCCGGCGCCACCACCGGCGACGTCGACTACGCGCTCAACCTCGACACGGGCGTGGCCGAGACCCGCTCCACCACGATCGACTCGATCACCAAGATCACCCCGGCCGCCGAAGCCTCCGTGACCGGTACCGCCGTCGTCGGCGGCAAGGTCACCATCAAGGGTGAAGGCTGGTTCTCCAAGAACGGCCGGGCCGGCTCGCGGATCGGCGTCAAGATCGACGACAACACTTTCCTGCGCTCGCAGCCGCTCGCCGAGAACCCGACCGTCTGGGCGATCCTCCAAGCGGACGCCGACGGCACCTTCACCGCAACCCTGCAGCTGCCCGACGGCACCACCACCGGCGCGAACGGCACCACCCCCGCCTTCACCGCTGGCGACCACACCCTGCGCCTGCTCAGCGGCGGCCTGCTGCTGCCGGCCGGCAGCGACACCGGCCGGTCCATCCAGATCCCACTGACCGTGGGCGAGAAGCCGGTCGTGACCCCGCCGGCCGCCAAGCCGATCAAGAACACCAAGAAGCCCGCCATCACCGGCAAGGCCAAGGTCGGCAAGGTCCTCAAGACCACCAAGGGCACCTGGAACACCACCGTCACGGTGAAGTACCAGTGGCTGCGCAACGGCAAGACGATCAAGGGCGCCACCAAGGCCAAGTCCAAGGCCACCAAGAAGGACGCCAAGAAGAAGATCACCGTGAAGGTCACCGCCACCAAGTCCGGCTGGAAGACCGCCACCGCGACCGCCAAGGCCGTGAAGATCAAGAAGTGATGCAGACGGCCACCGTCTGAACCACCGAGGGGTGGCTGCTCGCCGGGCGAGCAGCCACCCCTCACCCCGTTCACCGAAAGAAGCTGACATGACCCATCGCCCTCGCCTCCGTGCGCTCGCCGCTCCGCTCGTCGGCGCCCTGGCGCTCACCGGCCTGCAGTTCCAGACCGCACCGTCCGCCGTCGCAGCCAACTGCGGCAGCGAGACCCTGACCACCAGTGCCGGTGCCGTCGCGCCCGGCGACACCCTGCTGATCTCCGGCAGCGGGTTCTGCCCCGGGCAGCGCCTTGCGGTGAAGATGGACTTCGACGCCTACGGCCAACTCGGTGCCGACCCCGACGAGGAGATCGCCGAAGCCACCCGCGGCCGGATCGAGGTGGGCGCCGACGGCTCGTTCTCCGACGAGCCCCTGGTGATCCCCCGCTACCAGAGCGACGGCAAGGTCACCGAGGCCGGAACCCACCGCGTGCACGTGCTGGACAACGACCCGGTCACCACCCAGTTCACGCTCTTCCAGACCACCGCGTCCTATGCCGCCAGCGCCGACGTCAGCGCCGCCACCGCGCCCGGCGGCACGGTGACCGTCAGTGGGACGGGCTGGCTCGACCGCTCGTCAACCGCGTCGTCCCAGGTCGGCGTCGTCCTCGAACGTGCGGACCAGGTCACGATCGACGCAGCGCAGCGCCTGCCCGCCTTCCAGCCACACCCGAACGCCAAGATCTGGGCGCTGGTCCCCGCCGCCGCCTTCACCGCACCCGGAGAGTTCAGCAGTGTCATCACTCTGCCGGACGGCACGACGACCGGCAGCACGGGCTCGACGGTGACATTCGGCGGGCACGACTACCGGATCCGACTCTGGTCCGGTGCCCAACTGGGCAACGGCAGCGACATCACACGCAACGTGTCACTGAGCGAGGCCGCATTCTCGGTGAGCGCCCCGCCGGCCGTCAGCCCGCCGGGGGCCAAGCCGATCAAGAACACCAAGAAGCCCGCCATCACCGGCAAGGCCAAGGTCGGCAAGGTCCTCAAGACCACCAAGGGCACCTGGAACACCACCGTCACGGTGAAGTACCAGTGGCTGCGCAACGGCAAGACGATCAAGGGCGCCACCAAGGCCAAGTCCAAGGCCACCAAGAAGGACGCCAAGAAGAAGATCACCGTGAAGGTCACCGCCACCAAGTCCGGCTGGAAGACCGCCACCGCGACCGCCAAGGCCGTGAAGATCAGGCGCTAGCCTCCGCCGCCGACCATCGGCACCGGCGGGAACAACGAGAGAGTCCCCCGACACCCACGGTGTCGGGGGACTCTCTCGTTGTGGACTGTCGGTGTCAGCGTCCGCCGAACGGGACGCCGAGTTCACCCAGGCGCTGCTCGCCGCCGTCGAGGGCGGTGAGGATCCAAGCGCCGTCCGGGGTGAGCGTGAACGAGTGCTCGTAGTGGGCTGCCCAACTGCCGTCGTCGGTGACGATCGTCCAGTCGTCCTCCAACATCTCGGTGTGCTTCGAGCCGAGTGTGACCATCGGCTCGACGGCGAGCGCCAGGCCGCGGACCAACTTCGGGCCACGCCCCGGCTTACCGAAGTTCGGTACGTCCGGTGGCTGGTGCATCGCGGAACCGATGCCGTGCCCGGTGAAGTCCTCGAGGATGCCGTAGTCGCCCTGCGAGCGGACGTAGCTCTCGATCGCGTGCGAGATGTCGCTGACCTTGCCACCGAGACGGGCTGCGGCGAAGCCACGCCACATCGACTCCTCTGTGACCCGCATCAGCTCGGTCACCTCGGCCGGTACCTCGCCCACGGCCACGGTGATCGCTGCGTCGCCGTGCCAGCCCTCGACGATGGCGCCACAGTCGATGGAGATGATGTCGCCCTCGGCAAGCACCCGGGCACCCGGGACGCCGTGGACGACCTCGTCGTTGACCGAAGCACAGATCGAGCCAGGGAACGGCGGGTGGCCGTAACCCTTGAACGACGGAATGCCACCGCCGGACCGAATACGGTCCTCAGCGATGGCATCCAGTTCGGCCGTGCTGATCCCGGCCCGCACCGAGGTGCGGAGAAGCTCCAGGGTCTCCCCCACCAACAGACCGGCCTGACGCATCAGGCCGATCTGCTCCGGGGTCTTCAGTTCGATCCGGCGGTTGAACACAGTGCTCAGAGTGCCGGCTGCTCGAGAGCGTCGAAGATGCGGTGGGTGACCGCGTCGATCTCGCCCATGCCGTCGACCTCGATCAACAGGCCACGCTCGCGGTAGACCGTGAGCAGCGGCTCGGTCTGCTCGGCGTAGACCTCCTGACGCCGACGAATGACTTCCTCGGTGTCGTCGGCGCGGCCTTCTACCGCGGCACGCTGGAGCAGTCGGGCCACCAGCTCGTCGAGCTGCGCCGTCAGCGCGACCACAGCGTTGAGCTGCTGGCCGGCGTCACCGAGCATCGAGTCGAGTTCGCCGACCTGAGCCAGGGTGCGCGGGTAGCCGTCGAGCAGGAAGCCCGGCTCGGCGTCCGGGAGCGCGATCCGGTCACGCACCATGGCGTTGGTGACCTCGTCCGGAACGTACTCGCCGGCGTCCATGTAGCGCTGAGCTTCGAGGCCGAGCGGGGTCTTGCCCGCTACGTTCGCCCGGAAGATGTCGCCCGTGGAGATGGCAGGGATCTTGAAATGGGTGGCGATGACCTTTGCCTGGGTGCCTTTTCCGGCGCCCGGGGGGCCCATCAGGATGAGACGCATCAGCGTAGGAATCCTTCGTAGTTGCGCTGCTGAAGCTGGCTTTCGATCTGCTTCACCGTGTCCAGGGCGACACCCACCATGATCAGGATGGAGGTTCCGCCGAACGGGAAGTTCTGGTTGGCGTTGATCACCGCGAACGCGATCAACGGCACCAATGCGATCAGACCGAGGTAGAGAGCACCCGGGAAGGTGATCCGGGATAGAACATAGGACAGGTAGTCCTCGGTCGGCTTACCGGCCCGGATCCCGGGGATGAAGCCGCCGTACTTCTTCATGTTGTCAGCCACCTCGTGGGTGTCGAAGGTGATCGACACGTAGAAGTAGGTGAAGAAGACGATGAGCGAGAAGAAGATCGCCATGTAGAGCGGGTGGCTGCCGTCGACCAGGTACTTGTTCATCCAGCTGATCCAGGACGGCGGGTTCTCGTTGGCCTGGTTGAACTGGACGGCCATCGCCGGCAGGTACATCAAGGACGACGCGAAGATGACCGGGATGATGCCGGCCTGGTTGACCTTGAGCGGGATGTAGGTCGAGTTGCCACCGAACATCTTGCGGCCGACCATCCGTCGTGCGTACTGCACGGGGATCCGGCGCTGAGCCTGCTCGATGAAGATGACACCTGCGACCAGGATCAGACCGATCACCATCACGATGGCGAAGGTCAACCAACCCTCGCCGCGCTGGACCGCCCAGAGCGAGCCCGGGAAGGTCGCGACGACCTGGGTGAAGATCAGGATCGACATACCGTTGCCGATACCGCGATCGGTGATCAGCTCGCCGAACCACATGATCACAGCGGTACCAGCGGTCATGGTGATCACCATGACCAGGAACAGGCTGATCGAGTCGGTGTCGTGGAGCAGCGGCAGCTCACAGCCCTGGAGCAGCTGACCGGAGCGGGCGAGTGCCACGATGCCGGTCGCCTGCAACACGGCGAGCGCCAGCGTCAGGTAGCGGGTGTACTGCGTGATCTTGGCCTGACCGGACTGGCCTTCCTTCTTCAGCGCTTCGAGCCGCGGGATCACCACGACGAGCAGCTGAAGGATGATCGACGCGGTGATGTAGGGCATGATGCCCAGCGCGAAGACCGAGAGCTGGAGCAGCGCTCCACCCGAGAACAGGTTGATCAGGTTGTAGACGCTGTTGTCGTTCACCCCGTCGATACACGTCTGCACGTTGGCCGTGTGGACGCCGGGGGTCGGGAACTGGGATCCGAACCGGAAGATCACGATGATCCCCAGGACGAACAGCAACTTGCGTCGCAGATCCGGCGTCCGGAAAGCGTTAGCAAACGCGCTCAGCACGTGATCCTCTTTCTCAAGCTCGCGGACCTCGTCACCAGCGTGGGCTGGGCGAGGCGTCGGGGAAGCCTAACAGGCGGCCGAATGGCCTGCGGCAGGGACGGCGCAGGGCGCGCCCGACACACGTAATCCGTGTGTCTGACGCGCCCCACAACTCGTAAACCCGGTTTGACCGTGAGGTCAGAGCACCGTGATGGTGCCGCCGGCAGCCTCGATCTTCTCCTTGGCCGAACCGGAGAACGCCTGAGCGCTCACCTGAACGGCAACCGAGATGTCGCCCTGGCCGAGAACCTTGACCGGCTGACCGGAGCGCACAGCGCCCTTCTCAACCAGGTTCTCCACCGTGATGGCGCCGCCCTCGGGGAACAGCGAGGAGATCTTGTCCAGGTTCACGACCTGGAACTCGACCTTGAACGGGTTCTTGAAGCCCTTGAGCTTCGGCAGCCGCATGTGCAGCGGCATCTGGCCACCCTCGAAGGCAGCCGAGACCTGGTACCGGGCCTTGGTGCCCTTGGTACCACGGCCCGCGGTCTTACCCTTCGAGCCTTCACCACGACCGACGCGGGTCTTGGCGGTCTTGGCACCGGGTGCCGGACGCAGGTGGTGCAACTTGAGAGTCATGTCAGTTGTCTCCCTCGATGACCTCGACCGCCACCAGGTGGCGAACGGTGTGGACCATGCCGCGGATCTCCGGGCGGTCCTCCTTGACGACCACGTCACCGATCCGCTTGAGACCCAGGGTGCGAAGCGTCTCGCGCTGGTTCTCCTTGCAGCCGATGCCGCTCTTCTTCTGCTCGACCTTCAGGCGTGCCATCAGTTCGACACCTCCGCACGGGCCTTGAGCAGCGCTGCCGGGGCAACCGCCTCCACGGGAAGACCGCGACGGGCTGCCACTGCTTCGGGCTCCTCCAGCATCTTCAGCGCCTCAACAGTGGCGTGAACGATGTTGATCTGGTTCGACGAACCGAGCGACTTGCTCAGGATGTCGTGGATACCCGCGGCTTCGAGCACTGCACGCACCGGGCCACCGGCGATAACACCGGTACCAGGAGCGGCCGGACGCAGCATGACCACGCCGGCAGCCTTCTCACCCTGAACCGGGTGCGGGATGGTGCCCTGGACGCGGGGAACCTTGAAGAATGCCTTCTTCGCTTCCTCGACACCCTTGGCAATGGCCGCGGGAACTTCCTTGGCCTTTCCGTAACCGACGCCGACGAGACCATCGCCGTCACCGACAACCACGAGGGCGGTGAAGCTGAAGCGACGACCACCCTTCACGACCTTGGCAACGCGGTTGATCGTGACGACACGCTCGATGTACGCGGTCTTGTCAGCACCCTGGTTGCGGTTGTCGCGGCCTCCGCGACGGTCGCCTCCCTGGCGCTCGCCACCGGCGCGCTGTCCGCGCTGGGCTCCGCTCATGAGAACTTCCTCTTCTCTCTCTTGCTCGTCTTCGCGATCAGAACGTCAGGCCGCCCTCGCGGGCGCCATCTGCCAGGGCCGCAACGCGACCGTGATACTTGTTACCGGCACGGTCGAAAACGACCTCCGAGACGCCAGCGTCCTTGGCCCGAGCGGCGACGAGTTCGCCGACGCGCTTGGCCTTGGCGCTCTTGTCAGCGCCCAGGTCGCGCAGCTCGGCCTCCATGGTGGAGGCAGAGGCCAGGGTCTTGCCGACGAGGTCGTCGACAACCTGAACGCTGATGTGGCGAGCAGAGCGGGTGACCACCAGGCGCGGACGCTCGGCGGTGCCGCTGATCTTCTTGCGACCACGGACCTGACGACGCAGACGCGACTTGGTGCGCGCAGCGGTGTGCTTGTTGTTGGACAACGAGATAGCCATGGTCACTTACCTGCCTTTCCGACCTTGCGGCGGATCTGCTCGCCCGCGTAGCGGACGCCCTTGCCCTTGTACGGCTCGGGCTTGCGGAGCTTCCGGATGTTGGCTGCGACCTCGCCCACGACCTGCTTGTCGATGCCGACCACACCAAGCTTGGTGGGGCCTTCAACGGTGAAGGTGATGCCCTCGGGCGCCTTCACGAAGATCGGGTGGGAGTAGCCCAGCTGGAACTCCAGCTCGGTCGGGCCCTTCGAGAGAACGCGGTAACCAACGCCGACGATCTCGAGCTTCTTCTCATAGCCCTCGGTCACACCCACGACCATGTTGTTGATCAGGGTGCGGGTGAGGCCGTGCAGCGAGCGAGCTTCACGCTCGTCGTTGGGGCGCTTCACCTCGAGGGAGCCGTCTTCGCCACGCTCGACGACGATCGGCGAAGCCACGTTGTGCGACAGGGTGCCCTTGGGGCCCTTGACGGTCACGAGGCTGTCAGCGATCTGGACGTCGACACCCGACGGGACCGCGATGGGGAGCTTGCCAATGCGCGACATGCTTCTCTTCCTTTCTGGTCTCGTAGAGCGGGTTACCAGACGTAGGCGAGGACTTCGCCGCCCACGCCCTTCTGGTTCGCCTGACGGTCGGTAAGCAGGCCCTGGCTGGTCGAGATGATCGCGACACCCAGTCCGCCAAGCACCTTCGGGAGACCCGTGTGCTTCGCGTAGACCCGAAGGCCCGGCTTGCTGATGCGGCGCACGCCAGCGATGGAACGCTCGCGGTTACGCCCGTACTTGAGGGTGATGGTCAGCGTCTTGCCAACAGCCGGCTCGCCGGCGTCGGTGACGTTGTCCTTCACGTCGAAGGAGGTGATGTAACCCTCCTGCTGCAGGATCTCGGCAACCCCCGCCTTCAGCTTGCTGTAAGGCATGGCAACCGAGTCGTGGAACGCCTGGTTGGCGTTGCGCAGACGCGTAAGCATGTCTGCGATCGGGTCAGTCATCGTCATGGCCGGATGGCCCTTTCCCACCGTGGTTTCGTGCCCTACTCCTGGGCACGACCTTCAGCGATCGTTGTGATTGAGTTCTGGGTTCACCAGGAGGACTTGGTCACGCCGGGCAGCTCGCCACGGTGTGCCATCTCGCGCAGGCAAATACGGCACAGGCCGAACTTGCGGTAGACGGCCTTGGGCCGGCCACAGCGCTGGCAGCGGGTGTAACCACGAACCGCGAACTTCGGCTTACGCGCGGCCTTGACCTTCAGTGCGGTCTTCGCCATGTCAGTTGCCTTCCTTGAACGGGAAGCCCAGCTGCTTCAGCAGCGCACGACCCTCGTCATCGTTGGTGGCGGTGGTGACGACAGTGATGTCCATACCACGCGACCGGTCGATCCGGTCCTGGTCGATCTCGTGGAACATGACCTGCTCGGTGAGACCGAAGGTGTAGTTGCCACGGCCGTCGAACTGGTTGCCGTTGAGGCCGCGGAAGTCGCGGATACGGGGCAGGGCCAGGGACAGCAGGCGGTCCAGGAACTCCCACATGCGGTCGCCGCGCATGGTGAC
The DNA here is from genome assembly GCF_047308515.1 of Nocardioides sp. Bht2. Classification (NCBI taxonomy): domain Bacteria; kingdom Bacillati; phylum Actinomycetota; class Actinomycetes; order Propionibacteriales; family Nocardioidaceae; genus Nocardioides; species Nocardioides sp. Bht2. Next base: position 27,961 of record NZ_JBLBWI010000009.1, on the reverse strand, counting down.
GTGCGCGCCGATCGGCATGCCCTCACGCAGCTTGAACTGCGCGATGGACTTGCGGGCCTTGGTGACCTGGGGCTTCTGACCGGTGATAGCGGTCAGATCCTTGATCGCGCCTTCGATCAGCTTCGAGTCGCGGGCAGCCTCGCCCACACCCATGTTCACGACGACCTTGACCAGGCCGGGAACCTGCATGACGTTGGCAATCTCGAACTCGGACTTGAGTGCCGGGAGGATCTCCTCGCGGTACCGGGTCTTGAGCCGCGGGATGCTGGTGGTGTCGCTCATCTCAGATCTCCTTGCCCGTCTTGCGCGAAACGCGAACGCTGCGCTGGGCGGTGTACTCGGTGCCGTCGGGACGACGCTTGGTCACCTCGTCACGGCGGAAGCCGACGCGGGTGACGCCGTCACCCTCGACGAGCATCACGTTGGACACGTGGATCGGAGCCTCGGTGGTGATGATGCCGCCAGTGTTGCCACTGCCGGTGTTCACGACCTTCTCGTGCTTCTTGATCCGGTTGACACCCTCGACGATCACGCGCTGCTCCTCACGGAGAACGGAGATCACCTTGCCTTCGGCGCCCTTGTCCTTGCCTGCGATCACCTTGACGGTGTCGCCCTTCTTGATGTTGATCGACTGCTTAGCCATCACAGCACCTCCGGGGCGAGCGAGATGATCTTCATGAACTTCTTCTCGCGCAGCTCGCGGCCCACCGGGCCGAAGATACGGGTGCCTCGCGGCTCGCCGTCGTTCTTAAGGATCACGGCTGCGTTCTCGTCGAACGAGATGTAGGAACCGTCCGGACGACGACGCTCCTTCTTCGTGCGCACCACAACGGCCTTGACGACGTCACCCTTCTTGACGTTGCCACCCGGGATCGCGTCCTTGACGGTGGCAACGATGATGTCGCCGATACCGGCGTAGCGCCGACCCGAGCCACCGAGAACACGGATGCAAAGGATTTCCTTTGCACCGGTGTTGTCGGCGACCTTGAGTCGCGACTCCTGCTGGATCATCGAATTTCTCCTGGTTGTCGAGCCGGTTCTCGGCGCATCGCTGCGCCGAGCCTTGCCGAACTAGTTGTTTGAAGTCGGTGGCCGAGACGGCCGGGGATCACTTGGCCTTTTCGAGGATCTCGACGACGCGCCAGCGCTTCGTGGCCGACAGCGGGCGGGTCTCCATGATCAGGACCCGGTCGCCGACGCCGCACTCGTTCTGCTCGTCGTGCGCCTTCAGCTTGCTGCTGCGGCGCAGAACCTTGCCGTAGAGCGCGTGCTTCACGCGGTCCTCGACCGTCACGACAACGGTCTTGTCCATCTTGTCGCTGACGACCAGGCCCTCGCGGACCTTGCGGGCGTTGCGCGCCTCAACCGTGTTGTTCTCGCTCATGCGTCCGTGTCCTTCTCGCTGGCGTCCGGGTTGGTGCGGATGCCGAGCTTGCGCTCGTTGACCACCGTGTAGATCCGGGCGATGTCCTTCTTGACCGTACGCAGGCGGCCGTTGTTCTCCAGCTGGCCGGTGGCCGACTGGAAACGGAGGTTGAAGAGCTCCGCCTTAGCTTCGGTCAGCTTGGCTTCGAGGTCGCCGTTGCTGAGCTGGTCGAGCTCGTGAGCCGAGTTGGTCTTGCTGCTCATCAGAATTCACCTGCCTCGCGAGTGACGAAGCGGCACTTCATCGGGAGCTTGTGCATCGCGCGACGCATGGCCTCGCGGGCCACGTCCTCGCTGACGCCGGACAATTCGAACATCACGCGGCCGGGCTTCACGTTGGCAACCCACCACTCCGGGGAACCCTTACCGGAACCCATGCGGGTCTCGGCCGGCTTCTTGGTGAGGGGACGGTCCGGGTAGATGTTGATCCAGACCTTTCCGCCACGCTTGATGTGACGGGTCATCGCGATACGCGCCGCTTCGATCTGGCGGTTCGTCACGTAGTGACCCTCAACGGCCTGAATGCCGAAGTCGCCGAAGGCGAGGCTGGTGCCGCCCTTGGCAACGCCACGCCGCTTGGGGTGGTGCTGCTTCCGGTGCTTGACACGACGGGGCATCAACATGGAGCTCAGCCCTCCTGTGCGGTGCTCGGGGCCGCCTCAGCGGCCGGGGTGTCAGCGGCCTGGGCCGGAGCCTCAGCCTGGGCGTCGCGGTTGCCACGAGCCGGACGGTCGCCGCGGTTGCCGCGGGCCGGACGCTCGTTGCGACCGCCACGGCCACCACGACCGGGCGCACCGGCACGGGCCGCAGCCTGCGCCTCACGCTCGGCACGGGTACCCGCAACCTCGCCCTTGTAGATCCACACCTTGACGCCGATACGGCCGAAGGTGGTGCGGGCCTCGTAGAAGCCGTAGTCGATCTCCGCACGCAGCGTGTGCAGCGGAACGCGACCCTCGCGGTAGAACTCGGTACGCGACATCTCCGCGCCGTTCAGACGACCCGAGCACTGGATCCGGATGCCCTTGGCACCGGAACGCATCGAGGTCTGGATGGCCTTGCGCATCGCGCGGCGGAACTGGACGCGGCCCGAGAGCTGCTCGGCAACACCCTGAGCAACCAGCTGAGCGTCGATCTCGGGGTTCTTGACCTCGAGGATGTTCAGCTGAACCTGCTTGCCGGTGAGCTTCTCCAGCTCGGTACGGATCCGGTCGGCCTCGGCGCCGCGGCGGCCGATCACGATGCCCGGGCGGGCGGTGTGAATGTCGACGCGGACACGGTCACGGGTCCGCTCGATCTCGACCTTGGCGATGCCCGCGCGCTCCATGCCCTTCGACAGGAGCTTGCGGATGGCGACGTCCTCGCCGACGTATGCCTTGTACAGCTTGTCGGCGTACCAACGGCTCTTGTGGTCGGTCGAGATGCCGAGGCGGAAGCCGTTCGGGTTGATCTTCTGGCCCATCAGGCACCCTTTCCATTTGCAACGTCGGCCGGCTGGACGACCAGCGTGATGTGGCTGGTGCGCTTGTTGATCCGGGTAGCCCGGCCCTGCGCACGCGGACGCCACCGCTTCATCGTCGGACCTTCGTCGACCGTGGCCTTGCTGACGACGAGGTCGCCGGCGGCCAGGCCTTCGGTGGTGGTTGCGTTGGCGATTGCCGACTCCAACACCTTGTAGACAGTTTCCGCGGCGGCCTGCGGTGCAAACTGCAGCAGGGCCAGGGCTTCGTCGACCGGAAGGCCGCGGACCATGTCAACGACACGGCGCGCCTTCATCGGGGTGATTCGCACGAAGCGGGCGCTCGCGAAGGCTCCCGGCTGGTCGCCGAGCAGCGACTCGCGGCGGGCGCTCACGCGCTGACGCTCAGTAACGCTCATTGCTCGTTATCTCCAGTTCTGTCGCGCCGCCTTAGCGACGACGACCCTTCCGGTCTTCCTTCACGTGCCCGCGGTAGGTGCGGGTGGGGGCAAATTCGCCGAGCTTGTGGCCGACCATGGAGTCAGACACGAAGACGGGAACGTGCTTGCGACCGTCGTGCACCGCGATCGTGTGGCCAATCATGGCCGGGATGATCATCGAGCGGCGCGACCAGGTCTTGATCACGTTGTGGGAGCCCTTCTCGTTCTCGGCGTCCACCTTCTTGAGGAGGTGGCCATCGATGAAGGGACCCTTCTTCAGGCTACGAGGCATTTCGGTTACTTCCTACCCTTGCCGGACTTGCGGCGACGGATGATCTGGGAGTCAGAGGCCTTGCGCTTACGGGTGCGGCCTTCGGCCTTACCCCACGGCGAGACCGGGTGACGACCACCGGAGGTCTTACCCTCACCACCACCGTGCGGGTGGTCGACCGGGTTCATCACGACACCACGAACGGTGGGACGACGGCCCTTCCAGCGCATACGGCCGGCCTTGCCCCAGTTGATGTTGGACTGCTCGGCGTTGCCGACCTCTCCAACAGTCGCGCGGCAGCGGACGTCGACATAGCGCATTTCGCCCGACGGGAGACGCAGCGTTGCGCGGCTTCCCTCACGAGCGACCAGCTGCGCGCTGTTACCAGCGGAGCGGGCCAGCTTGGCACCGCCGCCGGGACGCAGCTCCACGCAGTGGATGGTGGTACCGACCGGGATGTTGCGAAGCGGCAGGTTGTTGCCCGGCTTGATGTCGGCGCCGACGCCGGACTCGACCGGGGTGCCCTGGGTCAGACCCTTGGGCGCAACGATGTAGCGCTTCTCGCCATCCGCGTAGTGCAGCAGGGCGATCCGAGCGGTGCGGTTCGGGTCGTACTCGATGTGAGCGACCTTGGCCGGCACGCCGTCCTTGTCGTACCGACGGAAGTCGATGATGCGGTAGGCGCGCTTGTGACCGCCACCCTTGTGCCGGGTGGTGATCCGGCCCTGGTTGTTACGGCCACCGGTCTTCGACAGCGGACGCGTCAGCGACTTCTCCGGCGTCGAACGGGTGATCTCAACGAAGTCAGCCACCGACGAGCCACGACGGCCCGGCGTAGTCGGCTTGTACTTGCGGATAGCCATCAGTTCTGACCTCCGAAGATGTCGATACGGTCGCCCTCGGCCAGGCTCACGATGGCGCGCTTGGTGTTGGCGCGCTTACCGAGGCCGAACTTCGTGCGGCGGGTCTTGCCCTGGCGGTTCAACGTGTTGACCGAAACGACCTTCACGCCGAAGACCTTCTCGACCGCGATCTTGATCTCGGTCTTGTTGGCGTCGGGACGCACGATGAAGGTGTACTTGTTCGCGTCGAGCAGGCCGTAGCTCTTCTCGGACACGACCGGTGCGATCAGGATGTCGCGGGGGTCCTTGTGCAGGGTGCTCACTTGTCGCCCTCCTCGGTCTTCGTGCCCTTGTTCACCAGAGCGTCGAAAGCACCCTTGGTGAACACCACGTCGTCGGCGCGGAGCACGTCGTAGGTGTTGAGTTGGTCAACCGCGACGATGTGCACGGCCGGCGCGTTACGCAGCGAGAGCCAGGTCAGGCTGTCGCGACGCTCGAGCACAACCAGGATGTGCTTGCGCTCGGAGAGCGAAGCCAGCGCGGTGATCGCGGCCTTGGTCGACGGCTTGTCGCCGGAGACCAGGGACTCGACGACGTGCACGCGGTCGTTGTTCGCGCGGTCGGAGAGGGCGCCCTTGAGAGCGGCAGCCTTCATCTTCTTGGGGGTGCGCTGGTCGTAGTCACGCGGCTTGGGGCCGTGCACGACGCCACCACCGGCGAACTGCGGAGCGCGGGTCGAGCCCTGGCGGGCGCGGCCGGTGCCCTTCTGCTTGTAGGGCTTACGGCCACCACCGCGGACCTCGCCGCGGCTCTTGGTGGACGCGGTGCCCTGACGAGCGGCAGCCTGCTGGGCGACGACGACCTGGTGGATCAACGGGATGTTGACCTCGACACCGAAGATCTCGGTGGGCAGCTCGACGGCGACCTTCTTAGCGGTGCTCACTTGACGGCCTCCTTCTTCACGGCCGAACGGATGACCACGAGGCTGCCCTTGGGGCCGGGAACGGCGCCCTTGACCAGAATGAGGCCCTTTTCGGCGTCCACGGCGTGAACCGTGATGTTCTGCGTGGTGACGGTGTCGCCACCCATCTGACCGGCCATCCGGACGCCCTTGAAGACGCGACCCGGGGTGGCGCAGGCGCCGATGGAACCGGGCTTGCGGTGGTTGCGGTGCGCACCGTGCGAGGCACCCACACCGGAGAAGCCGTGGCGCTTCATCGTTCCCGCGAAGCCCTTGCCCTTGCTGGTGGCGGTCACGTCGACGACGTCGCCTGCAGCAAAGATCTCGGGGCTGATCTCCTGGCCGACCGTGTAGGTCGAGGCCTCGGCGGTACGGAGCTCCACGAGGTGGCGGCGCGGCGTCACGCCGGCCTTCTCGAAGTGGCCACCCTTGGGCTTCGTGACCTTGCGGGCCTCGATCTCGCCGAACCCGATCTGGATGGCGTTGTAGCCGTCGACCTCGGGGGAGCGGACCTGGGTCACCACGTTGGTGCCGGCCGCAATGACGGTGATGGGGACGACGCGGTTGTTCTCGTCCCATGCCTGGGTCATGCCGAGCTTGGTGCCCAGCAGGCCCTTTGCGTTGTGTTCGTAGGTCATCTCGATCTACCTCAGAGCTTGATCTCGATGTCGACGCCGGCGGGAAGGTCGAGACGCATGAGCGAGTCGACGGTCTTCGGCGTGGGGTCAATGATGTCGATCAGGCGCTTGTGGGTGCGCATCTCGAAGTGCTCGCGGGAGTCCTTGTACTTGTGGGGCGAGCGGATCACGCAGTAGACGTTCTTCTCCGTCGGCAGCGGCACGGGGCCTGCCACCTTCGCACCCGTACGGGTGACGGTGTCCACGATCTTCCGCGCGGAGGTGTCGATCACCTCGTGGTCATAGGCCTTGAGCCTGATGCGGATCTTCTGTCCCGCCATAGGTCTCTCTCGTCCTCTTCTGTCGTGCTCGGCGTTGCCGGGCACCGCGTGCCTTCATGTCTCGACCAACTCCGGGTGAAGTTGAGCCGCCCGCAGCTTCCCCACCCACATTCTCCGGGCCTCTCGGCCGACCCCCGCGGTCGGGCGTGTCGCCAGTATTTCGACAACGCGGAGCGCCGGGCCTTGCGGATCATGCGTGTTGGTGGGCGCCTGACAGGTTCATCAGGCGATCGGGTCTCCTCCAGTGCGGGCACACGCAGACCACAAAGGCACCTTCAGGAGACGCGATTCAATGGTCAAGTTATGTGTCGCACCCTCGGCTACCCGCCGAAGCAACCTGGCTATCTTGGCAGAGATCCCCGCCTGAACCAAATCGGCTCAGATCCGGCTATACACCAGGTCGGTGATCTCGCGGCCGACCGCCAGGCCCTTCCGTTCGAACTTCGTGACCGGACGCTCCTCCCAGCGGGGAACCACCCCCCCGGAGAGCGCCGGTTCAGCCCCCAGTACCTCGATCATCTGCTCGGCGTAGTCGGCCCAGTCGGTGGCGAGCCGCCAGCTGCCGCCGACCGCCAGGCGCTGGGCGCCGATCCGGACGAACTCGGCGTTCAGCAACCGGCGCTTGTTGTGCTTCTTCTTGTGCCACGGGTCGGGGAAGAAGGTCCATAGCTCGCGCAACGAACCCGGAGCGATCACGTGCTCCAGGAACCAGGCGGCGTCGACCGAGCAGAAGCGGACGTTCTCCGCGCCGGCAGCCGCGACCCGACCCAGGCCGTCGGCGACGCCGGGACGCCATACCTCCAGGGCCAGGATGTTGAACTCCGGGCGGGTGGCGGCCAGGGCGGCCGTGGCCTCACCGACGCCGGGCCCGATCTCGACGATCAGCGGCGCGCTCCGGCCGAACCAGGTGTCGAGCTCGAAACCGGGCTGGTCGACGTCCTCATCAGGGATCACCCAGGCGTCGGCATACGCGTCCCAGGCCTCCGCCTGGCGCGGGGTGAACCTACTGCCGCGCCGTGAGTACGAGAGCACCTCGCGCATCGGCCGTCCGTCGTCGGTGAACTTGTGGTGCGGACGGGCGGGGCGTACTGGCTTCGACACGTTGCCAAATCCTACGGGGCCCAAGGCGCGGGGCCGAATCGCGCGGAGCAGGCGCCCTGGGCTCAGATCAGGAAGCCGAAGAGCGGTGAGCCCGGCGGCACCTGGTCGATCTGAAGCGGGCTGGCCGCCATCCGCGCCAGCAACGGGGCGAGACCCGCGGCGGTGTCCAACTCGATGCCGACCAGGGCCGGCCCGGTCTCCCGGTTGTTCTTCTTCACGTACTCGAAGACGACGATGTCCTCGCCATCGCTCAGCACGTCGTCGAGGAAGTGCCGCAACGCTCCTGGCTCCTGGGGGAAAGTGACCAGGAAGTAGTGCCGGAGCCCCTCGTGGAGAAGCGAGCGCTCAACGATCTCGTTGTACCGGCTGACGTCGTTGTTGCCGCCCGAGACCACACACGCCACCGTAGATCCCGCGGGGAGGCTGTCGGCGATCTGACGTGCCGCGGTGCTGGCCAGGGCGCCAGCCGGCTCAGCGATGATGCCTTCCACCTGGTAGAGCTCGAGCATCTCGGTGCAGACCGCCCCTTCGGGCACGGTCACGACCTCGTCGACCAGGTCCCTGACCACCGGGAAGGTGACCGAGCCGACCAGGCCGACGGCGGCGCCGTCCACGAAGGTGTCGATCTTGCTGAGCCGGGTCGGCTCACCTGCCGCGAGGGCAGCCGTCATGCTGGCTGCGCCGGCCGGCTCGACGCCGACGATCCGGACCTCGGGGTGGCGCTCCTTGAGCCACAGAGCCATCCCCGCGATCAGGCCACCGCCGCCGATGGGGACCAGCACGGTGTGCAACGGTGCCGGGCTCTGCTCAGCCAACTCCACAGCGACGCTGCCCTGCCCGGCGATGGTCCGGGGGTCGTCGAAGGGATGAACGAAGATCGCGCCGGAGGCGTCGGCGTCGGCCCGCGCCGCGGCACCGGCCTCGTCGTAGGAGCTGCCCGCGACCACCAGTTCGACCGCGCCCTCCCCCAGGGCCAGGATCCGCTGGCGCTTCTGGCGCGGGGTGTTCCCGGGGACATAGACCCGACCCCGCAGACCGAGCCGGGCGGAGCTCCAGGCGACCCCCTGTCCGTGGTTGCCGGCCGAGGCGCAGACGACGCCACGCCCGCGCTCGGCGTCGGTCAACCCGCTGATGAAGTGGTACGCGCCACGGACCTTGTACGAGCGCGCGATCTGCCGGTTCTCCCGCTTCAGGTAGACCTGCGCACCGGTGGCATCGCTCAGCCGCGGGCTGAACTCCAAGGGGGTACGTAGAACGATCGGGGCCAGCACCTGCGCTGCGGCTTCGACGGCTGCGGCAGAGAGTTGGGGCGTGCTCACCCCGTCACCCTACGCGGCAGGTTTCCCGGACCCCGAGGCCGGGCACGGTGACCCTATGACAACGATACGCACCCCACCCGGCCGCCGATCGCGGCTCCACCGACGCGCTGCCCAGGGCACCGTCCTGGTAGCCCTAGGCGCCGTCCTGCTCAGCGGCTGCGGTGACGACAAGGGAGACAGCGACGCAGGCGGCGTGAGCGAGTCCGAGTTCTGCGCTCTGATCGAACGGTTCGAGACCAGTCTGGATGCCAACGCGCCGACGGCGGAGCAGTGGAGCGAAGCACAGCAGGTTGCCGAAGACCTGGCCGACCTCGGCGTACCGGAGAGCTTCCCGAAGGAGTTGCGCGGCGACTACGAACAGGTACTCGCGCTGGTCCGCGCGAAGGAGCCGACCGAGTTCGCTGCCGCGACGAGCAACTGGGACCAGGCCAAGGTCGCCCGGATGAACGAGATCGGCGACTACTTCGAGAAGACCTGCGAGCCACTTCAGGACCAGGACTAGGCCCACCGCTCCCGAGACGTCATCAGAACGAGCACCCTTTCCCGCCCGCGGGTGACCAGGCCGAAATGCACAGCAGCCCCGGACCTTGCGGTCCGGGGCTGCTGACTAGCTACAGCTAGGTCACTTGTTGATCTTGGTGACCCGGCCGGCGCCGACGGTGCGGCCACCCTCGCGGATGTTGAACTTCAGGCCTTCCTCCATGGCGATCGGCTGAATCAGCTCGATGTTCATTTCGGTGTTGTCGCCCGGCATAACCATCTCGGTGCCCTCGGGAAGGGTCACAACGCCCGTAACGTCCGTGGTACGGAAGTAGAACTGCGGGCGGTAGTTGTTGAAGAACGGCGTGTGACGGCCGCCTTCTTCCTTCGAGAGGATGTAGACCGAAGCCTCGAAGTTGGTGTGCGGGGTGATCGAGCCCGGCTTGCAGACGACCTGGCCGCGCTCGACGTCCTCGCGCTTGGTGCCACGAAGCAGCAGACCGACGTTCTCGCCAGCCTGACCCTCGTCGAGCAGCTTGCGGAACATCTCGACACCGGTGACGGTGGTCTTGGCCGAGGTGTCGCGGATGCCGACGATCTCGACTTCCTCGTTCACCCGGACGATGCCGCGCTCGATACGACCGGTGATAACGGTTCCACGACCGGTGATCGTGAAGACGTCCTCAACGGGCATCATGAACGGCTTGTCGAGGTCACGCTCCGGCTGCGGGATGTACTCGTCGACAGCGGCCATCAGCTCGCGGATCGACTCGGCCCACTTCTCCTCGCCCTGGAGCGCCGGGTAAGCGGCGATCCGGACAACCGGGACGTCGTCGCCCGGGAAGTCGTACTCGCTGAGGAGCTCGCGCACCTCCATCTCGACGAGCTCGATGAGCTCCTCGTCGTCGACCATGTCGCACTTGTTGAGCGCCACGACCATGTAGGGCACGCCAACCTGGCGGGCCAGCAGCACGTGCTCGCGGGTCTGCGGCATCGGGCCGTCGGTTGCGGCAACCACCAGGATCGCGCCGTCCATCTGCGCGGCACCGGTGATCATGTTCTTGATGTAGTCAGCGTGACCCGGGCAGTCGACGTGCGCGTAGTGGCGAGCCTCGGTCTGGTACTCAATGTGAGCGATCGAGATCGTGATACCGCGCTGGCGCTCCTCGGGAGCCTTGTCGATGTCCTCGAACGCGAACTGCGGGTTCAGGTCCGGGTAGGTGTCGTGCAGCACCTTCGAGATCGCCGCGGTCAGCGTCGTCTTGCCGTGGTCGATGTGACCAATCGTGCCGATGTTGACGTGCGGCTTGGTCCGCTCGAACTTCGCCTTAGCCACTGGGGCTCCTCCTGGGTTGTGTGTTTCTTGACTCGTATGGGGTGGAACTGGTGGTGCGCCGAGGGTCCTCGGGAGTAGTCAGACGACTACTCGCCGCGGGCCTTCTTGATGATCTCGTCGGCGACGTTCGTGGGAACCTCGGCGTACGAGTCAAACTCCATCGAGTACGACGCCTGACCAGAGGTCTTGGACCTCAGGTCGCCAACGTACCCGAACATTTCAGAAAGCGGCACGAGGGCCGAGACGACCAGGTCGCCGTGGTTCTCCTCCTGCGCGCGGATCTGGCCACGGCGGGAGTTGATGTCGCCGATCACGGTACCGAGGAAGTCCTCGGGGGTGGTGACCTCAACGGCGAACATCGGCTCCAGCAGGACCGGCTTGGCCATCCGGGCAGCTTCCTTGAAGGCCTGCTGTCCGGCGATCTTGAAGGCCAGCTCGGAGGAGTCGACGTCGTGGTACGCGCCGTCCTCGAGGCTGAACTTCACGTCAACCATCGGGTAGCCGGCGAGAACACCGAACTCGAGGGCCGCCTGGCCACCCTGGTCAACCGACGGGATGTACTCGCGCGGGACGCGACCACCGGTGACGTTGCTGACGAACTCGTAGCCTGCACCCAGACCGGTCTCGGGGTCGATGTTCGGCTCGAGGCTGACAACAACCTTGGCGAACTGACCCGAACCACCGGTCTGCTTCTTGTGGGTGTAGCTGTGGTTGGAGACCTTCTGGCGCAGGGTCTCGCGGTAGGCGACCTGCGGCTTGCCGACGGTGGCCTCGACGCGGAACTCGCGCTTCATCCGGTCGACGAGGATCTCCAGGTGGAGCTCGCCCATACCGGCGATGATGGTCTGACCGGTCTCTTCGTCGGTCTTGACGACGAAGGTCGGGTCTTCCTCGGAGAGGCGCTGAATCGCGACGCCGAGCTTCTCCTGGTCAGACTTCGTCTTCGGCTCGATGGCGACCTCGATCACCGGGGCCGGGAAGGTCATCGACTCGAGAACGACGGGGTTCTGCGGGTCAGCCAGCGTGTGACCGGTCTTGGTGTCCTTCAGACCCATCACAGCCACGATCTGGCCAGCGCCGACCGAAGCGATCTCTTCACGCTTGTTGGCGTGCATCTGGTAGACCTTGCCGATGCGCTCCTTGCGACCGTTGGACGCGTTGAGCACGGTGCCGCCGGCCTCGAGCTTGCCCGAGTACACGCGGACGTAGATCAGCTTGCCCAGGTGCGGGTCGGTAGCGATCTTGAACGCGAGGGCGCTGAGCGGCTCGTCGTCGGACGGCTGACGGGTGATCTCGACCTCTTCGTCGTTGGGCTTGTGGCCCACGATGGAGTCGATGTCCATCGGCGACGGGAGGTAGTCGACAACGGCGTCGAGCAGGGGCTGAACGCCCTTGTTCTTGAACGCGGTGCCGCACAGGATCGGGTTGAGGTTGCCGGCCAGGGTGGCGCGACGGATGGCGGCCTTGAGGGTCGGCACGTCGAAGACGTCACCGTCCTCCAGGTAGACCTCCATCGTCTCGTCGTCGCCCTCGGCGAGGGTCTCGACGAGCTTCTCGCGGTACTCGGCAGCCTTGTCGGCCAGCTCCGCGGGGATCTCCTCGACGACGTAGTCCTCGCCGGTCTTGGTCTCGCCACGCCACACCTTGGCGTTCATCTCGACCAGGTCGACGACGCCCTCGAAGTCAGCCTCGGCGCCGATCGGCAGCTGGAGGATGAGCGGGGTCGCGTTCAGCTTCGAGACGATGGTGCCCACGACGCGGTAGAAGTCCGCGCCGGTGCGGTCGAGCTTGTTGACGAAGCACATCCGGGGAACCTGGTACTTGTTCGCCTGGCGCCAGACCGTCATCGACTGGGGCTCAACGCCTGCCACACCGTCGAAGACGGCGACGGCGCCGTCGAGGACGCGCAGCGAGCGCTCGACCTCGACCGTGAAGTCCACGTGGCCCGGGGTGTCGATGATGTTGATCTGGTGCTGCTTCCACCAGCAGGTGGTAGCAGCAGAGGTGATCGTGATACCACGCTCCTGCTCCTGCTCCATCCAGTCCATGGTCGCCGAACCCTCGTGGGTGTCGCCGATCTTGTAGTTGATACCGGTGTAGAAGAGGATGCGCTCGGTGGTGGTGGTCTTACCAGCATCGATGTGCGCCATGATGCCGATGTTGCGGACGGTCTTGAGGTCCGTGGTGATGTCGACAGCCACTTAGGTGTCGTCCCTTCGGGAAGTTTCGGAGATGAATCCGGGCTTGGTAGCCCAGGTCACCAGCGGTAGTGAGCGAAGGCCTTGTTCGACTCGGCCATCTTGTGCGTGTCTTCACGCTTCTTCACGGCGGCACCCAGACCGTTGCTGGCGTCCAGGATCTCGTTCATCAGACGCTCGGCCATCGTCTTCTCACGACGGGCCTTGGCGAAGCCGACGAGCCAGCGCAGCGACAGGGTGGTGGAACGACCGGGCTTGACCTCGATCGGGACCTGGTAGGTCGCACCACCGACGCGGCGGGACTTGACCTCGATGGCCGGCTTCACGTTGTCGAGCGCACGCTTGAGCGTGACGACCGGGTCGGTGCCGGTCTTCTCGCGGCAACCCTCGAGCGCGGTGTAGACGATGCGCTGTGCAACCTGCTTCTTACCGTCGAGCAGAACCTTGCTCACCAGCTGGGAGACCAGCGGGGACCCGTAAACGGGGTCGACGTCGATCGGACGCTTAGGAGCGGGACCCTTACGTGGCATCAGCTCTTCTCCTTCTTCGCGCCGTAGCGGCTGCGAGCCTGCTTGCGGTTCTTGACACCCTGGGTGTCGAGGGTGCCGCGGATGATCTTGTAGCGGACACCGGGAAGGTCCTTCACACGGCCGCCGCGCACGAGCACGATCGAGTGCTCCTGCAGGTTGTGACCGACACCCGGGATGTAAGCGGTGACCTCGACGCCACTGGACAGGCGCACACGGGCGACCTTGCGCAGAGCGGAGTTCGGCTTCTTCGGGGTCGTGGTGTAGACGCGGGTGCAAACACCGCGACGCTGGGGCGAACCCTTCAGGGCAGGCGTCTTGCTCTTAGACACCTTGTCCTGGCGGCCCTTACGGACCAACTGATTAATAGTGGGCACCTGTGTGGTTCCCCTTCTTTTCTGACCTCAGGACACGACAATCTGTCGTGAACGATGAAACTGCGCGTGCGGGAGGTGCATTCAGCCAGAGCACTGCGACCCGCGGTCGGGTGTGTCGTAGCTAGAGCGACCGGGTGGCCCCTTTTCGCGCACGCGCAATGGTCTGGCTGGCCCAGACACGGGAACCAACGGTACTCGCTCGAAATGGGAGGGTCAAAACGGGAACTGAGGCCGGGTCAAGTCGACGCGCCATCCGTTGATGAACAACGACACCGATAACCACGCCGAGCACGGTGAGCACCCCTCCGGCGATCAGGGTCCACCGTGGGCCGACCGCCTCCCCGATCCATCCGATCAGCGGAGAACCGATCGGGGTCCCGCCCATCACGATGGTCATGTAGAGCGCCATCACCCGGCCCCGGAAGACCGGATCGGACTCGAGTTGGAGCAGCGTGTTGGCCGAATTCAGCAGGGTGATCGTGCAGAAACCGATGGTCGGCACGAAGATCACGAACATCCAGTACGCCGGAAGCAGGGCCGCGACCACGTTCGCCGTCCCGAAGCCCAACCCGGCGATCACCACCAGCCGGAGTCCGATCCGGGTGCGCCGCGCGGCCAGCAGCGAGCCGACCAGTGACCCGATCGCCATGATCGAGCCGATCAGGCCGAACTCGCCGGCGCCCAGGCCGTAGACCTCGGTCGCCATCAACGCCGAGGTGATCTGGAAGTTCATCCCGAAGGTGCCGGTGAAGAAGACGATGATCAGCAGCATCACCATCCGCGGCTGACTCCGGACATACCGGACGCCGGCCCGCAGCATGCCCGGTTCCCGCGGCTGGGCGGCCGGCGAATGCAGGGCCGCGGTGTCCATCCGCTGGAGCTGGCCGATCACCGCCACATAGGAGACCGCGTTGATCAGGATCACCCAGCCGGTCGCCTCCGCTCCCCCACCGAGCGCTCCGATCAGCAGGCCGGCCAGACCGGGGCCGAGGATCCGCGCGGAGTTGAAGACCGCGGAGTTCAGGCTCACCGCATTGCCGATGTCGGGACCGTCGACCATCTCGGAGACGAACGCCTGGCGAGCCGGCGCGTCGAACGCGGAGCCGACGCCGAACAGGAGCGCGATCAGGTAGACGTGCCACGGCTCGGCCACCCCGAGGACCGCGACCAACCCGAGGGCCAGCGACGCCAGCCCCATCGCCGCCTGCGTCATCTGCAGCAACCGGCGCTTGGAGATCCGGTCGGCGAGCACCCCGGCATAGGGCGAGAGCAGCAGGACCGGCAGGAACTGCAGGCCGGTGGTGATGCCCAGCGCGGTTCCGGAGCCGGTGAGCACGAGGATCAACCAGTCCTGGGCGATGCGCTGCATCCAGGTACCGATGTTGGAGATCAGGCTGCCGACGGCGTACTTGCGGTAGTTCGGGTTGGCGAAGGAGCGGAAGGTGGGACTCAACGGGTCGGGTCAGTCTCCTTGAGCTAGACGTTCGATGAGCGGAGCCGCCTGGCGCAGTACGGCGCGTTCCTCGGCGGTGAGATCGGCCAGGCGGCGCGACAGCCAGGCGTCGCGACTGGCCCGGTCGGCGCGGACGACGTCGCGCCCTTTGTCGGTCAGCGAGACCAGGATCTGGCGCCGGTCGGTGTCATGCGGACGACGGGTGACGAGCCCCTCCTGGGCCAGCCACTTCACGGTTCGGGTCATCGACGGCGGCTGCACCCGTTCGATCTGGGCGAGCTCGGTCAGGCCGAGCTCACCACGTCGGTAGAGCATGCCGAGGGCCGACATCGTGCTCAGGCTGAGCTCGTTGTTCGGATGGCGTTCGGAGACCAGGCGGCGGCGCAGACGCATCACGGAGACCCGCAGCTCGGCGGCGAGCCCTGCGTTGGTCCGGGCAACCTTCTCCAAAGTCGGCATATCGTTAGCATAACTCATTACCTAAACTAACTATTCCCGCAAAGCGTGGCCGGCCCGGAATTCGCGACGGCATCCGGACCGGCCGCGACTCAGGCAGCTACCGGTGTCTCTGTGATCGCCGCCCGCACCCTGTCCACCAACTCCGCGAACGCGGGCAACGAACGGATCTCCTCGACCGGGACCCGAGCACCCGCCCCGTCACCGAAGACCGCCGGCTCGTCCAGCACGATCCGGCCCGGGCGCGGGCTCATCACCAGTACCCGCGAACCCAGATAGACAGCCTCATCGACACTGTGGGTGATGAAAAGAATTGTCTGACCGGTGGCGCGCCAGATCTCCAGCAACTCACCCTGGAGCCGCTCGCGGGTCAGTGCGTCGAGCGCCCCGAACGGCTCGTCCATCAACACGATCGACGGCGAGTTCACCAGCACCCGGGCGATCTGACACCGCTGCTGCATTCCGCCCGACAACTCGTAAGGACGATGGTCGGCGAAGTCGGCCAGACCCACGAGGTCCAGGTAGCGAGTCGCCTCAGCGCGACGCCGACCCCGGTCCACCCCGCGCAACCGGGGACCCAACTCCACGTTGCCGCGGACCGTCAGCCAGGGAAACAGGTTCGGCGCCTGAAAGACCACACCCCGGTCCGGGCCGGGGGCGGTGACCGGCCGGCCTCCCACCAGCACCTCCCCCGAGCTCGGGCTCTGGAAACCGGCCAGCAGGCGGAGCAGCGTCGTCTTGCCGCACCCCGATGGACCGGCGATGGTGACGAACTCCCCCGGACGAACGCTCAGGTCCACTCCGCTGAGCGCATCGACCCGGGCCCCGCCTACCGTGAAGTGCTGCCCGACGTCACGGAAGTCGACCTGCCGCGCAGCATCCGAGGAGGCCGTCACCGGTCTGCTCGCTGAGCGGGCCCCGCATCGACGTGGGCGGCGTAGTCAACCTTGGGGGCCACAGCATCGATCTCGCCCAGCTCACCGAGGAAGCCGGCCGTCACGAACAGATCCTCACCGAGCTTCCCACCCAGGTAGTCGGCGCCCGCCTGAGTGGCGGCGTCCAGGAAGAGCAGGCCCGACGACTGCGCCTTGGCCTCATCCGGAGTGACCCCGAGTGCGACCGCAATCGACTCCGCCGCGGCATCCGGGTCGGTACCGATCAGCTTCACCGCGTGGTCCTGGACCCTCGCCCACAGGTCGACGAAGGCCGGGTTGGCGGCGGCGAACGCGGTCGAGATCGTACCGACATCGAAGGTCGGACGACCCAGTTCAGCCGTGTCGGCGCTGGAGAGGATCCGGGTGCCGCCATCCGCGATCAACTGGCTCTGTGCCGGCTCCCAGACCCACGCCGCATCGATCTCATCGCCCTGCCAGGCAGCCGGCATCTGCTCGGGGGCGAGGTTGATCACCTCGACGTCCTTGCCTGCCTGCAACCCCTCCTCGGCCAGTGCCTGAAGAAGTGAGTAGTGGGCGGTACTGCTGAACGGCACGGCGACCTTCTTGCCCGCAAGACCTGTGACGTCGGCGATCCCCGGGTCACGGACGACCAGCGACTCCGCGTCGCCGATCACGTCATGGATCCAGATCACCTTGATGTCGATGTCGTCGACCAGCGGCTCGGACGCCGACTTGGTCGCCGGCGCCGAGCCCATCAGCCCGAGGTCGACCTCACCGCTGCCGTAGTACTTCAGCACGTCGCCACCTGAGGCGGCCTGTACCCACTTGATGGTGGCCTTCGGCGCGCACGCCTCCAACAGCCCGAGATCCTTGACCACGACATCAGCGTTGGGGATCGTCTGCCAGGCGATCCGGACCTCTCCGGTGATCGACTCATCAGGGGCCCAGGGGCAGTCCGACTCCACTGCCGCACTGGCTTCGCGGTCGCTGTCCACGCACCCGGCCAGAGCGAGTGGTAGCAGCGCGGCCGCCAACGCCACGGGCGCGAGCCGGCGGCGACGAGCGTCGGGGGCGAACGGGTTGATCTTCAACGCGAGTACTCCTTCATGCGCCATGCGCGTTATGCCTTGCCCCGCCAGGGGACGAGGACCTTTTCGAGGGACTTGATCCCGAGATCGAGGACGATCGCCGCGCACCCGATGACGAGGATGCAGGCGAGGACGAGAGCGGTATTGAGCTGCTGACCCGCCAGGTAGGCGAGGCCGCCGATGCCGGGGATCCCGTTCGCGATCTCGGCGGCGACCACCGTGGTCCAGGCGAAACCGATCGCGACCCGGACCCCGGTCAGGATCTCCGGCAGCGTGGCGGGCCCGACCACGGCAGTCAGCACCTGACGACGCGATGCACCCAGCGAGCGGGCCGCGTTGAGTTGGTCTTCGCGCACGCCGCGAACACCGCCGATGGCGGACATCGCGATCGGCGGGAAAGCAGCGAGGAAGAGGACCCAGATCTTCGACTCGTCACCGATCCCGAACCAGACGATCAGCAGGCCGATGTAGGCGAGCGGCGGCAGTGAACGCAGGAAGTTGAGATACGGCTCCAGCACGATCCCCACCCAGGTGAAGCTGCCCATCACCAGGCCGAGCGGGACCCCGATCACGATCGCAGCACCGACCCCGATCCCGATCCGCTGGAGGCTGGCAAGCAGGTGCTCCCACAGGTAGTAGTTCTGCTCGCCGCGCACCATCCGGTCCGACCCCGGTGCGATCGGGTGCGAACTGTTCGCCTGGACGAACGCATCCCAGACGGCCCGCGGCGACGGCAGGTAGAGCGGACGGATCAGGTCCGCTGTGGTCACCAGGTACCAGGCCACGACGAACACCAGGAGCGACACCGCCTGGACCGCGAGCACACGACTGCTCGGTCGAGCCACTGCTCCCCCTCGTCATTGATTGGTAACACGATTGAGTTTATACACTTAATTGCGGGTCTGTAGTCAATCGCCCAGAAAATGCAGAACAGCCCGGACCCCCAACGGGGTCCGGGCTGTCAGCAACCGACGATCAGGTCAACCAGGAGGTCAGCGGGCTGATCGCGAAGTAGACGACGAACATCGCCGCGATCACCCACATCAACGCGTGGATCTCGGCCAGCTTGCCGCGCATCACCTTGATCAACACGTAGGCCAGGAAGCCTGCACCGATACCGGCGGAGATCGAGTAGGTGAAGGGCATCAGCACGATCGTGAGGAAGGCCGGGATGGCGATCTCCAGGTCGTCCCAGTCGATGCCCTTGACCTGCTGCATCATCAAGAAGCCGACCAGAACCAGAGCCGGCACGGCCGCCTCGTTCGGAATGATCGTGACGATCGGGGCCAGGAAGGTCGCGAGCAGGAACAGCACACCCGTGGAGATGGCAGCCAGACCGGTGCGAGCGCCGTCCGCGACACCCGAGGTCGACTCGATGTAAGAGGTGTTGGAGGAGACCGACGCGGCGCCACCGGCGACGGCGGCCACGGAGTCGACGATCAGGATCTGCTTGGTACGCGGCGGGTTGCCGTTCTCGTCCAGGAGCCCTGCCTCGGCACCGACCGCGGTCATCGTGCCCATGGTGTCGAAGAAGTCGGTGAGCAGCAGGGTGAAGATCAGCAGGAAGACGGTGACGACGCCGACGTTCTCCCACGAGCCGAGCAGGCTGAACTCTCCGAGCAGACCGAAGTCCGGCTTGTCGACGATCTTGTCCGGCCAGGCCGGGACGTTGAGGTTCCAGCCGGTGGGGTTGGTGATCAGGTTGCCGTCGCCGTCCACGCCGGTGACCGACGGGCCGACCTCAGCAAGCTTCTCGACGATGATGGCGACCACCGTGGCGACCAGGATCGAGATCAGGATCGCGCCACGAACACCACGGCTGTAGAGCGCGATCAGCAGGACCAGACCCAGCACGAAGACCAGGACCGGCCAGCCCTGCAACTGTCCACCCACGCCCAGTTCGAGCGGCGTCCCGGCGCCCTTGCGGACGAACCCGGCGTCGACGAGGCCGATCAGCGTGATGAACAGGCCGATACCGACCGAGATCGCGACCTTCAATTGGGCCGGCACAGCACTGAAGACAGCCTCCCGGAAGCCGGTCAGCACCAATACCAGGATCACCAAGCCCTCGATGACCACCAGACCCATGGCGTCGGCCCAGGTCATCTGGCTGGCGATCGAGTAGGTGACGAAGGCGTTGAGCCCCAGCCCCGCGGCCAACGCCAGCGGGAAGTTCGCCACCAGGCCCATCACGATGCACAGGACGCCGGCGACGAGCGCGGTGCATGCGGCGATGACAGCGGTATCGCCGCCGGCCAGGAAGTTGCCGTCCTTGTCGGGCGCGCCGCTGAGGATGATCGGGTTCAGGACGATGATGTAAGCCATCGTCAAGAAGGTGACCAATCCACCGCGGAGTTCGCGGCCGACGGTCGAGCCTCGCTCGGAAATCTTGAAGAAGGAGTCCAGCCCGGAGGGCGTCTGGGACTTGGTGGTTGTGCTCACGAGACAGACACCTTGTCAGAACCTTCCGGTTGCAGGCAATCCACCCCCAGCCGGGCCGCCCCGCCACAGGGCTGGATTAGATTGGTCCCGTGGAGCCTGAGCAGCAGCCGACCCGCCACGAGATCGGCAGACGGACCTACCTGGTCGCCGACGTCGAGCCGTTGGACGTGAACGGCGTGCGGACCCTCGAGGTCGGCACCGCGCTCTGGCTGGTCGCCTTCGTCGCCTTGCTCCCGTTCTACGGCAGCCTCAGCGACGACGGCCGGCTCTGGTGGCTCTGGACCTGCCTGGCCGGCTTCGGACTCGGCCTCTTCGGCCTGGAGTACTGCCGTCGGCGCCGCGCCCGTGGAGCGCAGTCGGCCTAGATCAGTTCCAGGTCGTCGTGCAGGGTGTCGACGACCGGCTCCGGAGGCGGCAGCGGCTGCTGCTTCTTGCTGAGCTTGACCTCGGAGTGCGCGCCACAGCCGTGGCCGAACGCCACCACTCGACCGTCGTCGTTGGCATCGCCGTTGGCACAGACGCCGAACGTCTCGCTCAACGACCCGGAGATCCGGAGCAGGAAGCCACAGGAGTAGCAGTTGGCGGGCGCCGCCTGCGCCAGCGGAGCCTCGGGACCGGGCTCGCCGTCGTACCAACGCTGAGCCGCCGACTCGATCCCCTCGGGGGACAGCGTGCGCACCCGCCCGAGGCCGAGGTCGCCGGCCACCTGACGGATCTGGGCCTTGGCGTCGGGGTCGAGCGGGTCGTCGCCGAACGAGTAGGTCGGCACCAGGCGCGGGTCATCTTCGTCGACGGGGAGCAGGTCGCCCGGCGAGAGGTCGCCCGGGCGCAGCCGCTCGCGGTACGGCACCCACTGCGGAGCGACGATCGACTCGACGCCGGGGATCAGCACCACTTCGGCGACCGTGGGCTTCTGCCGTGGCGCCCGGGTGATCGTCACCGACCAGCGCCAGCCCTGGTAGCCCTTGGCCTCGCAGGCGAAGAGGTGGGAGCCGACCCGGTCACCCTCCGGCTCGTAGCCGAGGTGAGCACCGACCGAAGTCGGGTCGACGTCAGCCACCAGCGCAGCACGGGCCATGTCGACGGCAGCAACGAGGGCGGCGTCGACCTTGGTACGGGTTGTCGCGATCACAGCGTGATTGTGTCCCATCGAGCCACGTATTGTCTTGCCGGGTGGAGCAGAGAACGGTGATGCGGGGGTGGCAGGTGCCGATTCCACGGCAGGGACAGGCAGGATGAACCCATGAGTGGCCAGCATCCTGAGAGCTCCGAACCGGAGCCGGGAACCGACTCCTTCGGACAGTCCTGGCCGAACGACGAGCACCCGTCGCGGACCGCGGGCGAGAACGCGGCACGGTTCGCCAAGGCCACCGGGGTCGGCGCTCGTGCCGTCGCGCGGGGCACCGCGAAAGCCTCCAAAGCAACGGTCCGCGCGGCCCGCAAGGCGTCCCACGCTCAGGGTGCAGGCGCCTCCGGTCTCTCCCGGCTGATCGAGGTCCATGCGATCAACACCGCCGGTGACACCGCGGTCGCGATCGCCCTGGCCAACACCCTCTTCTTCGCCGGCGCCACCAGCGAGGCCCGTGGCCAGGTGGCGCTCTTCCTCGGCCTGACCATGCTTCCGTTCGCGATCGTCGCCCCGCTGATCGGCCCGTTCCTCGACCGGTTCAGCCATGGTCGGCGGTGGGCGATCGGCGCCACCATGGCGATTCGGGCCTTCCTCTGCTGGATCCTCGCCGCTGCCGTCCTGACCGAGTCCAACCTGATGTTCCCCGCTGCGCTGGGTGTCCTGGTCTCCTCCAAGGCCTACGGGATCACCAAGGCCGCCGCTGCACCGCGCCTGGTGCCGGAGGGGTTCACCCTGGTCAAGGCGAACGCACGGATCTCGTTGTCCGGCGTGGTCGGCGCCACCGTCTCGGCCCCGATCGCCGGCCTCTTCTCCCTGCTCGGCCCCGAATGGGTGCTGCGCTACGGCTTCGTGGTCTTCGTCGGTGCCACCATCCTGGCCGTGCTGCTCCCAGCCAAGGTCGACGCCTCGGCCGGCGAGGTCCGTCTCGAACTCATGCCCGGGCCGTCCGCGCGGGAGAACCCCAACCCGAGCCGGATCGTGGCCGGCATCCCACCGCAGGTCGCCTTCGCGCTTCGTGCCAACTGCGGGCCCAAGTTCCTGGTCGGCTTCCTCACCATGTTCATGGCGTTCCTCCTGCGCGAGCACCCGATCACGGGTTGGGAGGACAGACCCGAGGTGCTTCTCGGCCTGGTGATCGGGGCGGCCGGCGTCGGCAACACCCTCGGTGTCGCGCTGGCCTCGATCCTGAAGCGGATCACCCCGGCGGTGACCGTGGTGGTCGTGCTCCTCCTGGACGCCGCGATGGTGCTGGTGGCGGCCCTCTTCTACGGCCTGATCCCGTTGCTCGCGCTCGGCCTCTGCGCCGGCATGTGCCAGTCACTCGGCAAACTGTCGCTGGACTCGACGATCCAGACCCACGTCCACGAACGGGTGCAGACCAGCGCGTTCGGCAAGTCCGACACCCTGCTCCAGTTCGCCTGGGTGGTCGGCGGCTTCGTCGGTGTGGCGATGCCGCTCAACCCGCGGCTGGGTCTCAGCGTCGCCTTCGCGGTGTTGAGCGCCTGGAGCATCTACCTGCTCGGCGGCAGGGTCCGTTCCCGGTTCGCTCGGCCCCCGGCCAACGCCGCGGACCAGACGATCCGGATGGACTACCCGTCCAACTGAGCAGGTGGCTCAGCGCTCGAGTTCGTCGGCCAGCGCCCGGAGCAACTTGGCGGTCGGCGCCGCGGTCCGCGGCTCCGGGTGGCGACCACGCCGGTAGGTCTCGCCGACGCCGTCGAGGAGTCGGATCAGGTCCTCAACGATGGTGACCATCTCTTCAGGCGCCTTGCGCTGGGCACGCGACTGACTCCGCGCGACCGAGCCGCGACCCTCGACGACCTTGACCTGCAGCGCTTGGTCGCCCTTGCGCCCCTGGGCGATCCCGAACTCCACGCGGGTGCCCGGCTTGAGCGCCTTCAGCCCTTCCGGCAGAGCCTCAGCGCGCACGTAGACGTCCGGGCCGTCGTCCTGGGACAGGAAGCCGAAACCCTTCTCAGCGTCGTACCACTTCACCTTGCCAGCAGGCACCGTCGTCGTCCTCTTCTTCGTTCCCGATCGGCCGCTCGGCGGCGCGCGAATGCACAGGCTACAGCGGCACGGATTGAACCAGGTCAGTGGTCGATGTCACCATGGTTGCTTCGGGGTGGGAGAACGAGCGGGGAAAGAAGTGAGAAGGCAACTGCGTGACGCTGCACTGGCTGGCGCGTCGATGCTGGCTGCCCTGACGGCGTTCAACGCCGTTCCCTCGACGGCCACCGCCACCCCCAGTGCCCGCGCCATCGCCGGCGAAGAGCTCTACCTGGTCGCGATGGCCTCCCCCGGCACCGCTGGCTACCGCGGCTCGCTGAACGAGGGCGACTACCGCGCCCAGGTCGAACAGGAACAGGACGCCCTACTCACCGCGCTGGGTGCGTCGGCCCCCGAGAGCCGGTGGACCACGGCCCTCTCCGGGATGAGCGTGCGACTCAACGCCACCCAGGCCCGAGCCGCCGGGGCCCGCTCCGACGTCGCCCTGGTCGAGGCGAACGAACTGCACACGGTGGCCGCTGCCGCCCCGGAGCTCGGCGGAGCCACCCCGGGCACTGCTCCGGGCACGGGCCGCGGTGGGCGAGGCACGGTGATCGGACTGATCGACACCGGCATCGACGCCAGCAGTCCGGCCTTCGTCAGCAACGCGCGGCTCGGGCCGGAGCCGGCCCGCTTCCGCGGCACCTGCACCCAGGTGTGGACCGCCGCCACCTGCGACGACAAGATCGCCGGGGCCCGGTACTTCGTCCAGGCGTTCGGTGCTGAGAACCTACGCGCCGGCGCTGCCGTCTCGGCCCGCGACGACCAGGGGCACGGCACCATGGTCGCCTCGTTGGCCGCCGGCAATCTGACGACCGCGACCGGCGCCGGGCGACGCAGCAACACTCGTTTCAGTGGCGTTGCGCCCGATGCGCGGGTAGCCAGCTACAAGGCGTGCTGGCAGGCTCCGGATCCGGATCAGGACGGCTGCGCCAGCGCCGACATCGTCTCTGCCATCGACGCCGCCGTCAGCGATCGGGTCGACGTCCTGGCCCTCGCGATCACCTCCAGCCCGGCGCGGGACGTCGTGGATCTGGCCCTGCTCGGGGCGGCCGAGAGCGACATCGTCGTGATCGGCGCCGCTGGTAACAACAGCGCGACCGCCGGCTACGCCGAGCCCTGGGTGACCACGGTCGGTGCCTCCACCCGTGGCTACCCCCGTGGCGAGCTCCGGCTCGCCGACGGCACCCGGATCGCCGGCCTGCTCACCACCCGGGGCGTCAAGGAACGGCGGCGCGTCGTCGCCGCGGCCGAGATCGCCGGAGTCGGTGTCTCCCGTCGCCAGGCGCGCCTGTGCGCGCCGGGTTCCCTCGACGCCGGCAAGGCGAACGGCCGGATCGTGGTCTGTGAACGTGGCACTGTGGCCCGGTTGACCAAGGCCAACACGGTCCGGCTCGCCGGTGGCGCGGCGATGGTGCTGATCAACGCCCGCGGGGACGAGCTCGCCGCCGACCTGCCGAACCTGCCCACCTTGAGCATCTCCGCCGGCCAAGGCCGCGCCTTGCGCGCGCGGTTGGCGACCGGTCGTCCCCACGCCACCATCGCTACGCTGCCGGCGTCGACCTCGAACCGGGTGGCCCAGTGGTCCGCACCCGGCGCCACCGGATCCGCGAACGTGAAGCCCGATCTGGTGGCTCCGGGGCTCGGCGTACTGGCCGCCACCTCGTCGGCGTCGCGACGCGGCCGCTGGGACGTCATCAGCGGCACCTCGGCGGCGACGGCGGCAGTCGCTGGAGCAGCTGCCCGGGTCCGTTCCCGGCATTCCGACTGGAGCCAGGCAGCCGTCCGCTCGGCCCTCGTCGGGACGGCCGATCCGATCCGTAACAGCGCCATCACCCGACAGGGCGCCGGGCTGTTGAACGTGGAGCGGGCGGTAGCACCTGGCCTGGTCCACGACGTCGCCGCGCCCCGTTACCGGGCCGGCCTCGATGAGGCCGACGCGATCAACCAGTCGAGCGTGGCTGTGGCGAGCAGGCGTGGGGTGCGGAGCTACACACGCACCCTCACCAACGTTCGCTCGTCGGCGCGCTACTGGTCGGTCCGCACCACCGGATTCACCGGACACCAGGTGCAGGTCCGCCCCGTCGCGGTGAAGCTCGGCGCAGGGTCTCAGGCTCGATACACGATCACCGTCCGCCGGTTGCCGGGTCGTGCTCCGGCAACCGACGACGGGTGGATCGTGTGGCGCGACGCCCACGACAACCGGGTTCGAGTGCCGGTCGTCATCACCCGCTGAGGACCTTCAAGCGTCGCGCTTGTTGAAGGCCACCAGGCTGCCCACCAGCACGGCGGCGGTGAAGCCACCGAAGACCAGGAAGCCGCCCCAGGCACTCAACGGATCACCGAAGAGGTCCAGGTTGCGCTGCAGGTCGCCGGAGCTGATGCTCCAGTTCTGGATGATCCGGCCGCCCGCGTTGAACGGCAGGAAGCGGGTCGCCTGATAGATGCCCTCGTCCCCGTTGATGGCCGCCACGATGCTGAACAGCAGGCGGACCATGTTCTCGATCCCGAGTGGCCACAGGTAGAGCATCACCAGCGAGAAGGTCTGGTGCCGGATCAGCACCGTCGCGCCCATCACCAGCCAGGTCAGCAACACGGTGAAGACGATCCGCGAGAAGACCGCACCCATCAGGTAGGGCAGATCGAACTCGAAATCGAGCCCGACGAACCAGAGCAGCGTCACCAGCAGCGAGAGCAGGCAGGTGATCACCACGATCGCCGACACCCAGGCGCCGACGACGATCAGCTTGGCGCTCCAGACCGCGTTCCGGTTGGGGACCGCGGTCAGCGTGGCCCGGATCATCCCGTGCCGATACTCGTGTCCCCAGGCCAGGACACCCATGATCGCCACGATGTAGGCCAGCAGATAGAAGCTCGGGTCGACGTTGGAGAACTGGGTCATCGCGGCGTCGAGGATGAACCGCGAGTAGTCGCCGTCCGCGCTGCCCTCCAGCTCACCGGGGGTGCTGAGCTGGATCGACATCGCCACGAAGAAGGTGAAGCCGACCGAGATCAGGATGGCGCCGCCGCTGATCCACCAGGTCGAGCGCAGCGAGGTGAGCCGGGCCCATTCGTACTTCAGCGCCGCGTTCACGCCTGGCCTCCGAACTGCTCGTTGTTGCCGGGCTGCTGCGGTGCGCCGCCTGCCGGGGGTTGGGGGTAGCCGGGTTGCTGGCCGGGCTGTTGGTAGCCCTGCTGCTGGTAGCCCTGCTGTTGGTAGCCCTGCGGGGCCTGCTGGTAGCCAGGCGGCTGCTGGTAGCCCTGTTGGGCCCAGCCCGCCTGCTGCTGAGGCGCGAAGCCGGTCGGCGGCCGCTGCGCCTGGTACTCCTCGGCACCACCGGTGATCTCCAAGAACGCCTCTTCAAGGCTCGCGGTGTGGGTGGAGAGCTCGTGGATCCGGATCTGGTTCTCGAACGCCAGGTCGCCGATCGCGCTCGCGTCCAGGCCCGCGACCTGGAGCACGCTCGGCTCGGTCGCCGCGACCCGACCGTGGCCGGCCAACCGTTGGCCGATCAGGGCCGCCAGGTCGTGCGCCTGCGGGGTCCGGACGACGACGTGGTTGCCGGCCGCGCGGCTGGTGAACTCCGAGACCGGGCCGTTGGCGATCATCCGACCGCGGCCGATCACCACAAGTTCGTCGGCCATCAACGCCATCTCGGAGAGCAGGTGACTGGAGACGAAGACCGAGCGGCCCTCGGCAGCGAGGGACTTGAGCAGGTCACGCATCCACCGGATGCCCTGCGGGTCCAGACCATTGGCCGGTTCGTCGAGGATCAGGGTGTGCGGGTTTCCGAGCAGCGCGGCGGCGAGGCCGAGCCGCTGGCCCATACCGAGGGAGAAGGTGCTCGGTGCCTTGCCGGCGACGTCCGCGAGGCCGACGATCGCCAGCACCTCATCGACCCGTCCTTCGGGGATGCCGTTGGCGGAGGCCAGCATCCGCAGGTGGTTGCGGGCCGTGCGGGTGGGGTGGAAGGGCTTCGCCTCCAGCAGCGCACCCACCTCGCGCATCGGGTTGCGGTACTCGATGAAGGGACGGCCGTCGAAGGTGCAGGTGCCCTGGCCCCGGTCCAGGCCGAGCATCAACCGCATCGTCGTGGACTTGCCCGAGCCGTTCGGGCCGAGGAACCCCGTCACCGTCCCCGGGCGGACGTCGAACGAGAGACTGTTGACCGCCACCTTGCCCTTGTAGCTCTTCCCCAGGCCGCGGGCTTCGATCACTGCCATTGCTGCCTCCTCCTTCTGTTCAGCTGACGTGTCATGGGTTCTCGTGGCCGACGGTCGCGGTGCGATCCCCCACCAGCACCCGATCACCCGGCAATAGGGTGAACGGTCGACCTGCGGTGAGGTCCCGCGACACGCCCTGGCGGATCAGGATCGACCCGTTGGTCGAGCCGCGATCCGTGACGACCAGGGCGCCGTCACCGGCCAGATGGAACTGGGCGTGGGTCTTCGACAGCGACATGTCCTGCGAGGGCAGGGCGATCGCATGCCGGACCGGTTCGCCGGGGCGCCCCTCAGGGCTCCGGCCGACCAGGGTCAGGCCGCCGACCAGCAGGGAGTCGCCGGTGTCGAAGGTGAGCCGCCAGCCGGACGCCGCGATCCGACGTCCGGGGGCGCCGCGGGCGATGGTGGCGCCGTCGCTGGGCGCGGGAGGCGCTCCTTGGCTGGACGGAGCAGGCGGGGGCTGCGCTGCGGATGGGCTCTGCGCTGCGGATGGGCTCTGCGCTGCGGATGGGCTCTGCGCTGCGGATGGGCTC
>NZ_JBLBWI010000008.1:0-152041 GCF_047308515.1 Nocardioides sp. Bht2 | reverse complement strand
TCCCCCCACCAAACCGGCGAAGTTCCCTCGGCGCAACCTGACCAAACTTACCCGAACTCCGTTTTGTTTCCAAACCGGGGTTCTCGGCTTCGACCCGGCCACCTGCGAGCTGAGCGATCCACACCCCTTGGGGGCCGTACCTCTCTGCCGCTCGCGGCGACAGAGAAAACATTAGACCACCCGCACCCCGTTGACAAATCCGGGGTGCGGGTGGTCCAGATCCACGCTTGTCGAGCCGCTGTCAGCGGGCCTCGACGCCGGCGAACTTCTTCTTGCCACGGCGCAACACCAGCCAGCTGCCACCGATGAGGTCCACCTCGGATGGCACGAACTCCGGGTCCTCGATGCGCTGGTTGTTCAGGTAGGCGCCACCCTCCTTGATGGTGCGTCGCGCCTCGCCGTTGCTGCTGGCCAGACCGCTCAGCACCAGGAGGGCCACGATGTCCGGCGTCGGCTCCGACTTGTCGTACGACGCAGAGCCCGCTTCCCGGAGCGCGGCGCCCAAGGTGTCGGCGCTGAGCGCGTGCATGTCGCCGCCACCGAAGAGTGCGGCCGACGCCGCCTTGATCCGCTCGGTCTCCTCGGCACCGTGGACCAGGGTGGTCACCTGCTCAGCGAGAGTCTTCTGACCAGCGCGTAGGAACGGCTTCTCCCGGGTCTGCTCCTCCAGCTCCTCAATCTCGGCGCGCGACAGGAAGGTGAAGACGCGGAGCAACTCGCCGACCTTCTCGTCCTCGACGTTGAGCCAGAACTGGTAGAAGGCGTACGGCGAGAGCAACTCGGGGTCGAGCCACAGTGCGCCGCCCTCGGTCTTGCCGTACTTGGTGCCATCGGACTTGGTCAGCAATGGCGTGGCGATCGCGTGGGCCTTGCCGCCGAGCGAACGCCGGATCAGGTCGACACCGGCCGTGAGGTTGCCCCACTGGTCCGAGCCCCCGAACTGCAGACGGACCTCATGCTCGCGGAACAACGTCAGGAAGTCGTTGGACTGGAGCAGCACGTAGGCGAACTCGGTGAAGCTGATACCGGATTCGAGCCGCGACTTCACGACGTCGCGGGCCAGCATCCGGTTGACCGGGAAGTGCTTTCCGACGTCGCGCAGGAAGTCGATCGCCGACATCGAGGCGGTCCAGTCGTAGTTGTTCACCATCGTGGCGGCGTTCTCTCCCTCGAAGGAGAGGAACGGCTCGATCTGGGCCCGGACCCGCGCGGTCCACTCCCCCACCGTCTCGAGCGAGTTCATCACGCGCTCGCCGGACTCCTTGGGGTCACCGATGCTGCCGGTGGCGCCACCGACCAGGGCGTACGGCGTGTGGCCGGCCAACTGCAGCCGACGCGCGGTGAGGATCTGGACCAGGTGGCCCATGTGCAGGCTCGGCGCCGTCGGGTCGAAGCCCACATAGAACTTGACGCTCCCCGCGGAGAGCTCGTCGCGCAGGGCGTCGAGGTCCGTCGAGTGGGCGATCAGGCCGCGCCACTCGAGGTCGTCGAGGAGGGTGGGGTCGACAGACAACGTTCTACCTTTCGATGAATGAACAGGATGTTCGAGTCCTAGCCTGCCGCATCCCCCACCACCATGAGCAACCGGTTACTCGGCTCGAGGGCTGCGGCGGTAGGCGGAGACCGAAGGTTCGGCGTCGATCCAGAACCGCCAGGGGACGTCGGCAGCACGGGAGACGCCGACCCGCGGGCCGCGCCGTACCCGGGTCGGGCGCACCGGGGTGCCCAGCTCAAGACGGAGCGGACCGCCGGTGGTCAACGGGGTACCGCCATCGGCGCCGGTGATCCCGAGCGCTTGGCCCAAGCGACCGGGGCCACGGGCGAGGTCGCGCTCGGTGACCCGTTCGCCACGGCGGCGCTGGGCGATGTCGCGGCCCTCGACGATCTCGCCGGCGCGGAGCAACAGACCCGAAGCGACGCCGTCCAGGTCGGCGACCACGTTGCCGCACCAGTGGATGCCGTGCGAACGGTAGACGTAGAGATGGCCGGGCGGTCCGAACATGACCAGGTTGCTGGGCCGGGGTCCCCGGAAGGAGTGCGACGCCGGATCGTCGGTGCCGGCGTAGGCCTCGACCTCCGTGATCCGGAGCGCCACCGTCCCGTCAGCGGTGTCGTGGACCAGCAGACAACCAAGCAACCGTGGCGCTGCCTCGACAGCGCCACGGCTCAGGAAGTCGAAGTCAGCCGAGCCGACCACGGTGGCTCGCCACCGTCGCGCGGAGCTCGCCCAACTGCTCGGCGACGCGGACCGGTGCGGTCCCGCCACGACCCGTGCGCGCGGCTACCGAGCCTTCGACTGTGAGCACCTCGCGGACCTGCGGCGTCAGGTGCTCGGAGATCTCGGCGAACTCGGCGTCGCTGAGCTCGTGGAGCTCGATCCCCCGCTGCTCACACGCCCGGACGCAGGCGCCCGCGACCTCGTGGGCGATCCGGAACGGAACACCCTCCCGTACCAGCCACTCCGCGATGTCGGTGGCCAGCGAGAACCCCTGCGGCGCCAACTCGGCCATCCGCTCGGTGTTGAACGTCAACGTGGCGACCATGCCGGTGAAGGCGGGCAGCAGTACCTCCAAGGTGTCGACCGAGTCGAAGACCGGCTCCTTGTCCTCCTGCAGGTCCCGGTTGTAGGCCAGCGGGAGCCCCTTCAAGGTGGCCAGCAGACCGGAGAGGTTCCCGATCAGACGCCCCGCCTTCCCGCGTGCCAGTTCCGCGATGTCGGGGTTCTTCTTCTGCGGCATGATGCTGGAGCCCGTCGACCACGAGTCGTGCAGCGTGGCGAAGTCGAACTCCCGGGTCGTCCAGAGGATGACCTCCTCGGCCAGCCGGCTGACGTCGACGCCGATCATCGACGTCACGAAGGCGAACTCGGCGACGAAGTCGCGCGCAGCGGTCCCGTCGATGGAGTTGGCCACCGAGCCACTGAACCCGAGGTCGGCGGCGACCTGCTCCGGGTCCAGACCGAGGGTGGAGCCGGCCAGGGCGCCGGAGCCGTAGGGCGACTCGGCCGCTACCCGTGCGTCCCAGTCGGCCAACCGAGCCACGTCACGCAGCAGCGGCCAGGCGTGGGCCATCAGGTGGTGGGCGACCAGGACCGGCTGGGCGTGCTGGAGGTGGGTGCGACCCGGCATCACGGCATCGCCGAGTGCCGTCGCCTGATCGGCGATCGCGTCCACCAGGTCCAGTACCTGAACCGTGATGGTGCGGCCGTGGTCGCGCAGGAACGCCTTGAAGAGGGTGGCGACCTGGTCGTTGCGGGAACGCCCGGCGCGGAGCCGACCGCCGACGTCGGTGCCCACCTCGTCGAGGAGCAGACGCTCCAGAGCGCCATGCACATCCTCGTCGCTCGGGTCGGGGTGCAGGTCGCCGGCGGCGAACCGCTCGCCCAGCACGGTCAGCCCGCGCTGCAGTTCGGTGTGGTCTGCGTCGCTGAGTAGACCGGCGGTGTGCAGCGCCCGCGCATGGGCGGCCGATCCAGCCAGGTCGTACGGCGTCAGCCGCCAGTCGAAGTGGGTGGACCGCGACAGCGCATCGAGCTCAGGGCTCGGGCCGCCTGCGAACCGTCCGCCCCACAGCTTTCCGGTATTCGTGGTTCCTGCGTCGCTCACGTGTCGCACTCTCTCAAACTCAGGAGTCGTTCCGCTCGGCCCCATTGGCCAAAGCGGTGAAGCGGCGGGCCAGTTCCTCGCCGCCAAGGGGGTCGCGCCCGATCACCAGGACGGTGTCGTCGCCCGCGATGGTGCCCAGCACGTCGCCGATCTCGGCGCGGTCGAAAGCGCTCGCCAAGAACTGCGCGGCACCGGGCGGAGTACGGAGCACCACCAGGTTCGCACTCGCCTCAGCGCTGACCAGCAGTTCGCCGCAGAGCCGGCTCAGCCGAGCCTGGGCCGCACCGCTCTCGCGGACCGGGGTCGGGGTGCGGTCGCCACCTTCACCGGGGACCGCGTAGACCAGCGAACCGGAGGCGCTGCGCACCTTGACGGCGTCCAGCTCCAGCAGGTCGCGCGAGAGCGTGGCCTGCGTGACCTGAAGGCCACGGGCGGCCAACAGCTCGGCGAGCTCGACCTGGCTCTTGACCTCACCGTGTTCCAGCAGCTCGATCACCATCTGCTGGCGCGCGTTCTTGGTCAGCGGCGTCAACGCTTGGTCGTTCATCGCGGGCGCCTGCTCATCGTCGATCCTGCAGCCAGGCCATCACGGCCTTCTGCGCGTGACGACGGTTCTCGGCCTCGTCCCAGATCACGCTGCGCGGGCCGTCGAGAACCTCTGCGGTGATCTCCTTGCCACGATAGGCCGGCAGGCAGTGCATCACGATGGCGTCGTCCTTCGCGACGGCGAGGAGCTCCGCGTTGAGCTGATAGGGGGCCAGATCCGCAAGGCGTGCCGCGGACTCGTCCTCCTTGCCCATCGAGACCCAGGTGTCGGTGATCACCACGTCGGCGTCAGCGACCGCGGCGCGCGGGTCGACCTCGATGCTCACCGAACCGCCGGTGACGACCGCGATCGCCCGCGCCCGCTCAACCATCGACTCCTCGGGCTGATAGCCCAACGGCCCACTGAGCACCACGTGCATCCCGGCCGAGGCTCCGGCCAGCGCCCAGGAGTTGCCCATATTGCAGGCAGCGTCGCCGAGGAAGACCGCCTTCAATCCGGCCAGCGTGCCCTTGTGCTCGGTGATGGTCAGCAGGTCGGCGAGGAGCTGGCAGGGGTGGAACTCGTCGGTGAGCGCATTGATCACCGGGACGCCGGAGTGGGCCGCCATCTCCTCGATCGCGCGCTGCGCGTAGGTACGCCAGACGATCTGGCCCGCTTGGCGTCCGAGCACCCGCGCCACGTCCGCCACCGACTCGCGCTTGCCGATCCCGGCCAGTGCCCCGTCGACCAGCGTCGGGTGGCCGCCGAGTTCCGCGATGCCCGCGGCGAAGGAGGCCTGCGTGCGCAGGGTCGGCTTGTCGAAGATCATCGCCACGGTGACCGGGCCCTCGAGGGGCTTGGCCGCGAACGGCGCCGCCTTCATCCGTGCGGCGAGGGCCAGGACCTCCGCCTGCTCCACCGGCGTGAAGTCGTCGTCTGCCAGGAAATGCCGGGTCATCAGGAGGCCTCCGCCGCGTCGAGGATGGCCGGGAAAGCAGCCAAGAACTTCTCTGCGTCGTCCACCGTCAGCACGAGCGGCGGCACCAGCCTGATCCGAGAGGCCCGAGGCACGTTGATGATGAAGCCAGCAGCGAAAGCAGCGTCGAGAATCTTCGTGGTGTCCACGCTGTCGGCCAGGGTGAGGCCGATCATCAGGCCGCTCCCCCGGACCTCCGTGACCCGCGGCTCGGCAGCCAGCCCCTTGCGCAGCAAGGCACCGACCTCCTCAGCGTGGGTGAGCAGGTCGTCACCCTCGATGGTGTCGAGCACCGCAAGCGCCGCCGCGGTCGCCAGGGGGTTGCCGCCGAAGGTGGTGCCGTGATTGCCCGGCACCAGCAGGGCTGCCGCCGCGCCGGTGGCGAGGGTGGCACCGATCGGCACACCGCCACCAAGACCCTTGGCGAGGGTGATCAGGTCCGGCACCACGTCGCCGTCGAAGAGGGCGGGGTTCTGGTGCGCGAACCAGGTACCGGTGCGTCCGATCCCGGTCTGGATCTCATCGAGCCACATCAAGGCACCGTGCTGCTGGGTGATCTCGCGGATCCGGAGCAGGTAGTCGCGGGGTGCCACATTGACACCGGCCTCGCCTTGGACCGGCTCGACGATGACGGCGGCGGTCTGGTCGTCGACCGCAGCAGCCAAGGCGTCGGCATCACCGAACGGCACCCAGACGACGTCGCCGGGCAACGGCTCGAAGGGCGTCCGGTAGGCCTCGGTGGCGGTCAACGCCAGAGCGCCCATCGTTCGGCCGTGGAAGGCGTCCTCGGTGGCCACGATCTTGGTGCGGCCGGTCCGCCGGGTGACCTTGAAGGCAGCCTCATTGGCCTCGGTGCCCGAGTTGGAGAAGAAGACCCGTGCATCGGTGCCCAGCAGGGCGACCAACCGCTCCGCCAATGCGACCTGCGGCTGGCTGGCGAAGAGGTTCGAGACGTGACCCAGCGTGTTCAGCTGCTCGGTGACGGCGTTGACGAGTGCCGGGTGGCCGTGGCCGAGTGCGTTCACCGCGATCCCGCCGAGCAGGTCGATGTACTCACGGCCATCGGTGTCCCAGACATGGGCACCCACGCCGCGCGCGAGCATCAGCTTGGGCACGCCGAAGGTGTTCATCACCGAGGCGCTGTAACGCTCCTGCCAGGTGCTCATGCGGTCCCTCCGGACTTGTCGTGCGCGGCGGTGCGCGCCTTACGGAGCTTGGTCTCCACGCCAGGCAGCACCTGGGTGCCGACACCTTCCGCGGTGAAGATCTCCAACAACACGGCATGGGCCTGACGGCCGTCGACGACGGTCGCCTTCGGCACTCCCTCGGTGACCGCCTTCAGACAGGCGGCCATCTTCGGCACCATGCCCGACGCCAGCGAGGGCATCAGCGCCGCGAGCGACTCAGGGCTGATCTCCTGGATCACGTCGTCGCTGTGCGGCCAGTCCCGGTAGAGGCCTTCGACATCGGTGAGGACGAGGAGTTTGGCGGCGCCCAACGCCACCGCCAGGGCAGCGGCAGCGGTGTCGGCGTTGACGTTGTAAACGGTGCCTTCGGTATCGGGGGCGACGCTGGAGATAACCGGGATCCGGCCGGCCTCGACCAGGTCCAGGACAGCTTCGGGCCGGACCCGGGCGACCTCGCCGACCAGGCCGAGGTCGACCTCTTCGCCGTCGACGATCGTGCTGGCGGGTTCCGCCGTGAAGAGGCCCGCGTCCTCGCCGGAGAGGCCGACCGCGATGTGACCGTGCTGGTTGATCAGGCCGACCAGCTCACGCTGGACCTGGCCGACCAGGACCATCCGGACGACGTCCATCGCTTCGGGTGTGGTGACCCGGAGACCGCCGCGGAACTCGGACTCGATGCCGAGCTTGTCGAGCATCTGTGAGATCTGCGGACCGCCGCCGTGGACCACGACCGGCTTGAAACCGGCGTAACGGAGGAAGGCGATATCTTCGGCGAACGCCTTCTTCAAGGAGTCGTCGGTCATCGCGTTGCCGCCGTACTTCACCACGATGATCTGACCGTGGTACTGCATCAGCCAGGGCAACGCCTCGGCCAGGACGGCAGCCTTCGCGGGGTCGGGACCGTTATAGGTAGTCAT
The DNA here is from genome assembly GCF_047308515.1 of Nocardioides sp. Bht2. Lineage (NCBI taxonomy): Bacteria > Bacillati > Actinomycetota > Actinomycetes > Propionibacteriales > Nocardioidaceae > Nocardioides > Nocardioides sp. Bht2. The sequence continues at coordinate 144,830 of NZ_JBLBWI010000008.1, read as the reverse complement.
GAGGAGTAGGCACTGTTCTCGTGGACGTAGGCGTGGGTGAGGTCGTTGGTCCAGACGGTGGCACGCTCGGTACCTGCCTTGAGGTCGATCGTCACCGAGACCTCCCTGGCGGTGAGATCCACCAGTGCTGGGTCCTCGTCGGGCGTGGAGTTGCGGCAGACCCAGACCCCGTTCATCGCGACGTCGAGGTTGGCCGGGTCGAAGGCGGCCTGGGTGGTCCCGACACTGGCCAGCACCCGGCCCCAGTTCGGGTCCTTGCCGAAGACGGCTGCCTTGAACAGGTTGGACCGGGCGACGCTCCGGCCCACCTCGACGGCCTCGTCCTCGCTGACCGCATTGAGCACGGTGATCGCGATCTCGTGATCGGCGCCCTCGGCGTCCTTGAGCAACTGCATGGCCAGATCGGTGCAGACCTGGGTCAGCGCCTCGGTGAAGTCGGCGAGTGGCGGCGTGATCCCGCTGGCGCCGCTGGCCAGCAGGGTGACCGTGTCGTTGGTCGACATGCAGCCGTCGGAGTCGAGCCGATCGAAGCTGACCCGAGTCGCAGCGCGCAGCGCCGTGTCCAGGTCGGCGGCAGGCACCACAGCGTCGGTGGTGATCACGACCAGCATCGTGGCCAGCGCCGGCGCCAGCATGCCGGCGCCCTTGGCCATCCCGCCGATCTTCCAGCCGGCTCCTTCGACAACGACCTGCTTGCTCACCGTGTCGGTGGTCATGATCGCGGCAGCGGCGTCCCCGCCGCCTTCTGCGGCGAGCGAGGCGGCAGCTGCCTCGACACCGGCGAGCAGGTCGTCACGCGAGTTGGCCAGGCCGATCAGGCCGGTCGAGCAGACGACGACGTCGATCGCGCCCACGCCGACCTTCTCGGCCACCTTCTCGGCGACGGCGTGCGTGGTCTGGAAACCTTCGGCGCCGGTGTAGCAGTTGGCGCCACCGGAGTTCAGCACGACGGCACGGACCACGCCGTCCTTGGCGACCTCCTGGCTCCACAGGACGGGGTTGGCCTTGCACCGGTTGGCGGTGAAGACGTTGGCGGCGTCGAAGGTCGGACCCTGGTTGACGACCAGAGCGAGATCCTTGGCGCCGGTCGACTTGAGGCCGGCGGCGACGCCGGCGGCGATGAAGCCGGCTGGTGCGGTGATGCTCATGAAGTGCCCTTTCGGGAGGGAGTGACGGGAACGGCGGGGGCTACGGTGTGCCCTCGTCGTCGCCATTCCTCCACCGCTGCCTCAGCCTTGCTCTGCGGCACCAGCAGCCATTCGTTGGAGTAGGTGGTCACCACGCGCGCCGGGATACCGGCCTCGGCCAGCGGGTTCAACAGGTCCACGAGGGTCGTGGCGTCGTCGACGTCACGCTGACCCTCGATCAGGAAACCGGTCAGCGGCTTGAGACTGACCACCTTGTTCGGCACCGAGCGGGTGGCGCAGATGACCGCTGTCTCCTTGGCGGTGGCGATGATGCCGAAGAGGCTCGCCGACTCCGCCCAGGCAGGGATCTCGGCACCCGGTCCGAACCGGACGATGGCCAGCTTCTCGGGGTACTGCGACAGCGTGCTCATGGTGCGACTCCCACGGTGGAAAGGCCGGTCTTCTCGTCGATTCCGAGAGCCAGGTTCATGCATTGGACGGCGGCACCGGCGGTGCCCTTGGCAAGGTTGTCGACGGCGCCGACGATGACCAACCGGTTCGCGGTCTCGTCGACGGCGACCTGCAGGTGCACAGCGTTGGAGCCGGTCACCGATTTCGTCTGCGGCCACTGGCCGGCAGGCAACAGGTGGATGAACGGCTCGTCCGCGTAGGCGGCCCGGTAGATCTCGTACGCCTCCTCGGTGCTGATCGGCGAGGCGAGCGGGGCGCTCACGGTAGCGAGGATGCCGCGCGGCATCGGCACCAGAAGCGGCGTGAAGCTGACCTTGACGCCCTGACCGCCGGCGGCGATCAGGTTCTGCACGATCTCGGGCGTGTGCCGGTGGACTCCGCCGACGCCGTAGGCGCTGGCGTTGCCCATCACTTCACTGCCGAGCAGGTTGGTCTTGGCCGCCTTACCGGCACCGCTGGTGCCGGAGGCGGCGACCACCACGATGTCGGGCTCGACGATGCCGGCGGTCACCGCCGGGGCAGCGGCGAGGGTCGAGATCGTCGGGTAGCACCCCGGGACGGCGATCCGCCGGGCGCCGCTGAGCTTGGCCCGCTGGCCGAGCAGCTCGGGGAGGCCGTAGGGCCAGGAGCCGGCATGCGGGCTGCCGTAGAACTTCTCCCACGCTGCGGCGTCGGTGAGCCGGAAGTCCGCGCCACAGTCGATGACCACGACGTCGTCGCCGAGTTGTTCGGCGATCGCGGCCGACTGGCCGTGCGGCAGGCCGAGGAAGACGACGTCGTGTCCGGCCAGGTTCTCCAGGTCGGTCGGCGCCAGGACCCGCTCCGCGAGCGGCACCAGGTGCGGCTGCAGGACGCCAAGCTTCTCCCCTGCGTTGGACCCGCCGGTGAGCGCGCCGATCTCTACTTCCGGGTGCCCGAGCAGGAGCCGCAGGACTTCGCCCCCGGCATATCCACTCGCACCGGCAACCGCTACGGAGTACCTCGTCGTCATATGCATGACTATACAGAGCTTTGCATGATCTCGCACTCGCGGTATCGCGTGTCGGGCGTTCGGACTAACGTCGAGCCATGGACACCAGCCTCACTCCTGAAGCCTACCTAGCCCACATCAAGGCCGACTCCGCCCGCTTCCGCGAGGTCCTGGCCGACGCCGATCCGTCGGCCTCGGTCCCGTCCTGCCCCGACTGGAACAGTGATGACCTCCTGCTCCACCTCGGCGAGGTGCAGTGGTTCTGGGCGCAGACCCTGCGCCGCCGGCCGACGGCACCCGATCCGGAGACGGGCTGGGGCGAGCCCGACTTCGCCAAGGACCGCGCCGGGCTGCTCGCCTTCTTCGACGCATCGTCCGCCGAGCTCCAGGATGCCCTGGCGACCGCGGCGCCCACGGACGCCGCCTGGACCTGGGCCGACGATCAGACCGTCGGCTTCATCCTGCGCCGCCAGGCTCACGAGGCGCTGATCCACCGTCTCGACGCCGAACAGACCACGGGGAAGGCCGGCACCCTCGATCCGCAGCTCAGCGCAGACGGTGTCCACGAAGCGCTGGCGGTGATGTTCGCCGGCGCACCCGAGTGGGGCACCTTCACCCCTGCGCCACACACGGTCCGGGTGGAGCTGACCGACACCGGCCACGAGCTTCTGGTCCAGCTCGGCCGGTTCACCGGGGTGAGTCCGGACGGCGTCGAGCACGATGAGGACGACATCGCGATGGCCACCGAAACGAACGACGGCGGCCCGGCCAGCGCGGTTCTCGCTGGCCGGGCCGCCGACATCGACTCCTGGCTGTGGCACCGGTCCGATGAGTCAGCACTCTCCCTCACCGGCGACACCGAGGCGGTCGAGCGCTTCCGCGCCGTGCTCGCCCAACCGTTGGACTGAGCCGCTAGGCCCGCTGGACGGCTCCGGTCCGCTCGGTCGCCAACGCGACCGCTGCGTCGCGGGCAGCGCCTGCCTCGCCCTCCTTGAGGGTGCGATCGGCGGCCCGGAACCGGAGCGCGAAGGCGAGCGACTTCTTGCCCTCGCCCACCTGCTCGCCGGTGAAGACGTCGAAGAGCCGGATCGACTCCAGCAGCTCACCCGCGCCCTCGCGCAGCGCCTCCTCGACCGCGATCGCCGGGGTCTCGTCGTCGACGACCAGGGCGACGTCCTCCTTCGCGACCGGCTGGGTGGAGACCACCGAGGCCGGGCGCAACAGCACGGCGTTCTCGATCAGCACATCCAGATCGATCTCGGCGGCGACGCTTCCGCGCGGCAGGCCGAGCGCGGTGCAGACCTTCGGGTGCAGTTCACCGGCGTGACCGATGACCACGCCGGCCACACTCAGCTCCGCGCAGCGGCCCGGGTGCCACGGTGCGTACTCGACGCCCCGGGCCGAGACCGCGAGACCGACCGAGTCGGCGACCGCACGGACCGCGTCGACAGCATCGGACCAGCTGACCTGGCGCCCCTCGCCCCACCAGCCGGAGAGCTCGGCCTCGCCCACAGCGACCAGCGCCAACCGCAGTGGCTGGTGCGGGATCGCGGCGTTCAGGGCGGCGAACTCCTCATCGCTCGGCCGACGGTCGACCGGCAGGATCGGGGCTGCGCCACCGGTCGGCAGCGTCACCGACGCCGTCTCGAAGATGCCGAACGAACCGTTGCCGTAACCGACGTTGCGCGCCGCCGTCCGCAGCAGGCCCGGCAGGACCGTGGTGGTCATCAGCGGAGCTTCACTACTCAGCGGGTTCTCCAGACGGAGCGCGTTGCGGCGCTCGTCGTCGGCAGGGATACCGAGCACGTCGAAGTCGGCGGCGCCGACGAACGGGAAGGTGATCACCTCGACGAAACCCTCGCCCGCGATGGTCCGGCCGAAACGACGGCGCAACTGCTGGGCGACGGTGAGGCCGCGCCCGGCGGGTGGGACCGGTAGCACCGACGGCACCTTGTCGTAACCGACGAGCCGGATCACCTCTTCGGTGGTGTCCTGCGGGTCGGTCATGTCCGGGCGCCACGGCGGCGGCGTCACGGAGAGCTGACCGGAGCCGGTGACCTCGCAGCCGACGGCACGCAGCGCCTCGATGGCGGTCTCCTCGGAGATCTCCATGCCGGAGACCTTGGCGGCCTTGTCACCGGCGACCGTGATCGGCGCGATCACGGGCGGCGTGCCGACCACGGTCACCCCCTCGCCGGCGGTCCCGCCGCCGTGCGCGAGGAGGAGTTCGACGACCCGGTCGGCCGCGGCCTCGCAGATCGTCGGGTCGACGCCGCGCTCGTTGCGCTTTCCGGCCTCCGACGAGATCTTGTGGCGCTTACCGGTACGGAACATCGAGACGGCGTCCCAGTGCGCGGCTTCGATGAGGATCGACGTGGTGGCTTCGCCCATCTCCGTGGTCTCGCCGCCCATCACACCACCGAGCCCGATGATCCCGGAGTCGTCGACGACGACCAGGTCCTCGGTGCTCAACGCACGAGCGGTGCCGTCGAGCGTGGTCAGCTTCTCCCCCGCCACCGCGCGGCGGACGACCAGAGCACCCTGCACCTTGTCGGCGTCGTAGCCGTGGATCGGACGGCCGGTCTCCAGCATCACGTAGTTGGTGATGTCGACGGCCAGCGAGACCGAACGCATCCCGGCGCTGGAGATCCGCGCGGCGATGAAACCGGGGGTCGGTGCGGTCGGGTCGAAGCCCGTGACGGTACGCGCCACGAAGACCGGGCAGCCGGTGGCGTCCTCGACCCGGACCGGATGGCCCGAACCGTTCGCCGCCGGCGTCTCGCGCAGCGCCGGGTCGCGGTAGTTGGTCGCGCCGTCGACCGAGACCAGCACATCGCGGGCGATCCCGCGCAGGCTCAGGCCGTAGGCACGGTCCGGGTTGACCTCGAACTCGATGATCTCCTCGTCCAGGCCGAGGATCGAGCGCACGTCGGTGCCGGGCTCGCCGGCGTCCGGGTCGAGCACGATGATGCCGTCGCCGGCGTCCCAGACGGTGCCGTCGAGGCCGAGCTCGGCGGCCGAGCAGATCATTCCCGCCGAGAGGTGCCCGTAGGTCTTCCGCTCCGAGATCGCGAAGCCACCGGGCAGCACGCCGCCGGGCAGCACGACCACGACCTTGTCGCCGGGGCCGAAGTTGTGTGCACCACAGATGATCCCCTGCGGCTCACCGGTGCCGTTGGCGTCGCCGACGTCGACGGTGCACCAGTTGATCACCTTGCCGTTCTTCTGCGGCTCCTTGTCCTGGGTGAGGACGGTGCCGATCACCAGCGGACCGGTGATCTCCGCGCCGGGGCTGGTGATCGCCTCCAGCTTGAGGCCGGTCATGGTGAGCCGACGGGTCAGCTCCTCGGTGGTGACCTCCACGGGGACGTCTACGTACTCCTTGATCCAGGAGAGTGCGGTCTTCATCGTTGTCTCTCCTCTCAGATCTCGGTGCCGAAGGCGGCGCTGAAGCGGACGTCGCCCTCGAACAGGGGCCGTAGGTCGTTCAGGTTGTGCCGGAACATGAAGGTCCGGTCGATGCCGAAGCCGAACGCGAAGCCGGAGTAGACCTCCGGATCGATGCCGGCGGCGATCAGCACCCGCGGATTGACGACGCCGCAGCCGCCCCATTCGATCCAACCCTCGCCGCGGCAGGTACGGCAGGACTCCGGGTTCTCGTTACGGCAGACGAAGCAGAGCAGATCGACCTCGGCGCTCGGCTCGGTGAACGGGAAGTAGGAGGGGCGGAAGCGGGTCACGATGCCATCGCCGTAGAGCTGGGCGGCGAGGTGGTCCAGCGACCCCTTGAGGTGCGCCATGGTGATGCCCTCGTCGACCACCAGGCCTTCGACCTGGTGGAACATCGGGCTGTGCGTGGCGTCGTACTCGTCGGTGCGGAAGACCCGTCCCGGGCAGGCCACGTAGATCGGCGGCTTGCGGGTCAGCATGGTCCGGGCCTGGACCGGCGAGGTGTGCGTGCGGAGCACCACGTTGTTCTCGGCCGGGGTGGTCCAGAAGGTGTCCTGCATGGTCCGCGCCGGATGGTCCGGACCGAGGTTCAGGGCGTCGAAGTTCAGCCACTCCGCCTCCACCATCGGCCCCTCGGCGATCTCCCAGCCCATCGCCACGAAGATGTCGGCGATCGTCTCGGACTGCAGGGTGATCGGATGCCGCGCACCGTGGCGACGGCGCTCCGTGGGCAGCGTGACGTCGACCGTCTCGGTGGCCAGCATCCGCTCCTCGTGCTCAGCCTCCAGGACCTCCTGACGGGCGGCCAGAGCCTTGTTGACCGCGCCGCGGGCCTGGCCGACGCGGGCACCTGCCTCCTTGCGCGCCTGCGGCGGCAGGGCACCGATCTCGCGGTTGGCCAGCGCCAACGGGGAACGGTCACCCGCGTGGTCGAGGCGCACCTGCTTGAGCTCGGCGAGGTCGCCAGCGGTGGCGATCGCCGCGAGTGCGGCCTCGCGCATGGCCTCGACCTCATCGGCACGCAACGGCGTGACCTCGACGGGGTCGTAATCGGTGTTAGGTCCCGACATGACTGCCTTCATGGTTCGACGATGGGGGCGCGGCTGCGCCCACCGGCCTAGTTTAGGAACCCCTGTGCCGAACCGGCCAACCGGTTACCCGCGTGGGCCGGAGACCGGGAGCTCGATCCTGATCCGGGCCCCACCCGAGCTGGCATCGCCGACGCTGACGGTTCCACCGTGAGCACGGACCAGGGCACCCACGATGTAGAGGCCGAGACCACTGCCGCCCCGCTCGCCGTGCTTCCAGAACTTCGTGAAGACCCGGCCCCGGATCTGCGGAGCCACGCCGGTTCCGTCGTCCTCGATGTCGAGCCGCACCCGATGCACGTCCAACGCACTGAGCTCGACCCGGACCTCGTCGTCACCGTGCCGGACGCCGTTCTCCACCAGGTTGACCACGATCTGGGTGAACTTGTCCGGATCGACCTCGACCTCGGGCAGCCCCGCCTCGATGGCGACCCGGATCGGGCGGGCGGTCCCGGCCCGCACCGACTCGACCGCGCGCTCGACCAGGACGCCGAGGTCACTGGGACGCGGGTAGAGCGAGAGACGGCCGGTGTCGATCCGCGCCACGTCGAGCAGCTCCGCGATCAGCCGCGCCAACCGGTCACTGTCGGAGTGCACCGTGGTCAACATCAGCTTCTTCTGATCGTCGTTGAGCTTGTCCCAACGGTTCAGCAGGACCTGGACGAACCCCTTCACCCCGGTCAGCGGCGAGCGCAGCTCATGGGCCACCGTGGCCACCAGGTCGGACCGTTCCCGGTCCAGGCGGGCCCGGCCTCGGCCCGAGCGGAGCACGATGCCGACATGGTCGATCCGCTCCCCGGGCGCGGTCCGCGAGATCCGGGCGCTGACCAGGACCTCGGCGCCGTCGGGGAGCAACCAGGACTGTTCCGGAACACCGCTACGGGTACTCAGCCCGGCGAACGGCTGGTTGCGCTGCACCCAGCCACGCCCTCGATGGTCCTGAAGGCGCAGCACGTCGACGAGTGGCTCCCCCACCGTTCCCCCACCGAGCATCGCGCGGGCGGCGGTATTGATGGCCACGACGACGCCGTCGCCGTCGCTGACCACCACGCCGTCAGGGAGGAGGTCGATCACAAGGAGAAACCTAGCGAGAAAGCGGACGTTGCGCGCGGGCGCTGGCGTAGAGGCAGAGCGCGGCGGCGGTGGCCAGGTTCAGACTCTCCGCTCGACCGTGGATCGGAATCCGGACCCGGTGGTCGGCGAGCGCGGCGAGCTCGTCGGGAAGACCCCAGGCCTCGTTGCCGAAGAGCCACGCCGTTGGACGACTCAGTAGATCCGTGTCGGCGGCGTCGTCGAGGTCGACCTCGCCGGCTCCGTCGGCCGCCAGCACCTGGAGGCCCGCAGCTTGCGCCTGCGCGACGGCGGCTGCCTGGTCGGCGACCTTGCTGAGCGGGAGGTGGAAGATACTGCCCACGCTGGCGCGGACGGTGCGCGGATGGTGCGGGTCGACCGAGTGACCGGCCAGGATGACCCCGGCTGCGCCCGCGGCGTCAGCGGTCCGGATCACCGTGCCGGCGTTGCCCGGGTCCCGGACGTCGGCGCAGATGGCGACCAGACGGGTACCCGGGAGCCAGGTATCGACATCGACGTCGAGGCTTCGGCAGACCGCGACCACACCGGCCGGCGTGGCGGAGTCCGACAGGGAGGCGAGCGCCCGGTCGTCGACCAGCGTCCACGGCACCTCGTCGGTGATCAGCGAGCTGAACTGTTCGGCGGCGGCGGGGGTGGCGAAGACCTCCAGCACGCGGCCCGGCCGGGCAAGTGCGCCCTCGACCGCCTTGGGACCGTCGGCGAGGAACTGTCCGGCCTCGTCCCGAAATGCACGACGGGCGAGCTTCCGCGCGTTCTTGACCCGGCTGTTGCCGCTGGTCAGCGGCACCTGGTCAGTGCGGAAACTCGCCACGTCGGAAAAACAGCTTGAGATCAGGAGAACCTGAAATCAGGCGGTGGCCTCTTCGCGAGGAGCGTTGACGTCCTCGGGCAGAGCGGCCTTGGCCAGCGCCACCAGAGCGGAGAACGCCGGAGCGTCGTTGACGGCGAGGTCAGCGAGGATCTTGCGGTCGACCTCGATCTCAGCGGCCTTGAGGCCCTGGATGAAGCGGTTGTAGGTCATACCCTCCGCGCGGGCCGCAGCGTTGATGCGCTGGATCCAGAGCTTGCGGAACTCGCCCTTCTTGGCCTTGCGGTCACGGTAGTTGTAGACCAGCGAGTGGGTGACCTGCTCCTTGGCCTTGCGGTACAGGCGCGACCGCTGGCCGCGGTAACCGCTGGCCCGCTCGAGGACTACCCGGCGCTTCTTCTGGGCGTTTACCGCCCGCTTGACGCGTGCCACTTCATTACTCCTTGATGCTTGAAAAGGTCAGGGCGGGTCAGAGACCCAGCAGCTTCTTCGCGGGCTTGACGTCGGCCTTCGCCAGCTCGACGGTGCCGGTCATCCGACGGGTGACCTTCGACGCCTTCTTCTCGAGGTTGTGGCGCTTGCCGGCCTTCTCGCGCAGGATCTTGCCCGAGCCGGTCACCTTGAACCGCTTCTTGGCACCGGAGTGCGTCTTGTTCTTCGGCATGGAAATGCTGCTCTCTACTCGCGTACTGCGTGGTGGTTAGTGCTGTGACTCAGAGGTCGATATCCGGGTCAAGATTCTCGGAGCGCTTGCGCTCTTTCTTCTGGGCGACCGGACCGGTCTGCGCGGCCTTACGCTCGGCGTCGACCTCAGCCTGCTCGGCGGCGCGCTCCTCGGCGGCGCTCACCTTGGCGGCCTTGACCTCAAGCTTGGCGTCGGCCTTCTTCTTGTGCGGGCCGAGGACCATGATCATGTTGCGGCCGTCCTGCTTCGGCGAGGACTCCACGAAGCCCAGCTCCGAGACGTCTTCAGCCAGGCGCTGCAGCAACCGGAAACCGAGTTCAGGACGGTGTTGCTCACGACCACGGAACATGATCGTGATCTTGACCTTGTCGCCAGCCTTGAGGAACCGCACGACGTGACCCTTCTTGGTCTCGTAGTCGTGGGCGTCGATCTTCGGACGAAGCTTCATCTCCTTGATGATGACGTTCGTCTGATTCCGACGGGCTTCACGGGCCTTCTGGGCGTTCTCGTACTTGAACTTCCCGTAGTCCATGAGCTTGCAGACAGGCGGCTTGCCCTGGGGTGCGATCTCGACCAGGTCGAGGTCAGCCTCCTGAGCCAGTCGCAGTGCATCGCCCGTAGGAACGATGCCGACCGTCTCGCCGTTGGGTCCAACGAGGCGGACCTCGGGAACCCGGATCCGATCGTTGATGCGCAACTCCGTGCTGATGTGTCCTCCTGGGGCCAGATTGTCTGAAGAGCGAAAAAGGCTTCCGCTCACCAAGCGAAAGCCAGTCTTCAGGTGCCCGGAGGAACCTAATCGCACCAACCACAGCCGCGTTTCACCACGCCAGCAGTTCTGCGGACCGGACCCGACGACCTAGGGTCGATGCGGGTGGGAAGTCGAAACCTCCGCTTGGAAGATGGAGTCAGCCGCACCGTGCGCAACCGTTTCCATCGGTCGAGGAATGAGACTACACCGGCGGACCGGCGCGGTGCTAATCGACGTCGTCAGCGGCGGGCTGGAGCCAACCGGACTGACCGTCGACCTCGACCAGGGTCCATCCCGAGGCCAGACCGACCAGGTCGTCACCTTGGACGACGAAGTTGATCGGACCGGCGACGTCGATCACCAGCGCGACCGCGTCGTCCTGGAGTGCCGACTGCGCCGCCACCTGAGCCGGCACGGCGACCGGGCGCGCTTCGGGGTTCCAGGCGGTGAGGGTCTCCACGCCGGAGAAGGCGAGCAGCGCCAGACGGCCGTCGCGGCCCTGCATCAGCACGGCGGCCATGTCACTCGACTTGTCGTGGGCCAGGCCCGCCTCGTCGTACTCGACCTCACCGAGGAGCGCCACCACCGGAACCAACAGCCTCACCTCTTGCAGCGCCCGGAGCACCGCCGCGCTGCGGCTACGGTCCTGCGCCCAGGCCGTCATCGCCTCGACCAGCACCGCCGGCCGGTCTCCGCGATCGTCGGGGAAAGAGCTTTCGATGAGCTTGGCACCGGCGAAGCGATCGGGGTTGAGGTTCACCATGATGGCTCCAGCCTAGGCGAGCCGCCACCAAAGGTGTGAAAGCCTGTACCTATGAACGATCTCGGTTGGCAAGCGCTCGCCGCGGCACTCACGCTCCTCGGCGGCGCATGGACCTTCTATGCCGCGCGCACCAGGGGCGCAGCCGCCACCGTGCGCGGCGCCGGGCTCACGCTGCTCGCCCCGGCCGCGCTCTTCACCGGCACGCTGGAGATGGCCGGCGAGATGGCCTCCGCCGTCGCCGACTGGGCGAGCGGGCTCGTCTTCAGCCCCGTGGTCTGGCTGGGTGTGCTGCTGGCGGGGCTCGCTGCGCTACTGCTGGTCCTCGCCGGCTGGCTGGACCGGCGTGGTGGTGACTCCCCCACCAAGGACGGCACCAGGAGCGCGCCCCCGATCAGCCCTGGTGGCCGCGGTGCCCCGGCGATCGACGACGACCTCTCCGAAATCGAAGCACTTCTCAAGAAGCGGGGTATCACGTGATCGACGCCGAGATCGAGCGGCACCGGCTAGCCCCCCGACTCAGCGCCGCCGTCGCGGCTGCCCCCACCCCGTTGCAGACCCCGGCAATGGTGGTCGACCTCGACGCCTTCGACGCCAACGCCGCGGATCTGCTGCGCCGCGCTGGCGGTACCCCGATCCGGGTCGCCTCCAAGTCGTTGCGGGTGCCGGCCCTGATCGATCGCGCGCTCGCCATGCCGGGCTTCGCCGGGGTGCTCGCCTACTCCCTGCGCGAAGCGCTCTGGTTGCACCAGGAACGAGGTCTGGATGACCTGGTGATGGGCTACCCCAGCGTCGATCGGGCTGCCCTCGCCCGACTGGTCAGCTCGCCGTCGGCCGCGGCTGCGATCACTCTGATGGTCGACGACGCCGCCCACCTCGACGTGGTCGACTCGGTCCGCTCCTCCAAGGCCGTCCCGATCCGGATCGCGATCGACGTCGACGCCGGGCTGCGGCTGGCCAGCCAGCACGTAGGGCCGAAGCGATCCCCGCTGCACGACGTCGCCGGGGTCACCGCGCTGGCCGAAGAGATCACCCGGCGTCCGGGATTCACCCTGGTCGGCGTGATGACGTACGAGGGGCAGGTCGCTGGCGTCCCGGACGCCGTCCCGCACCAACGTGCCAAGTCGCTGGTGGTCCGTCGGCTCAAGGCGGCCTCGATCGACCAACTCGCCGAACGCCGCGCCGCCATCAATACCGCCCTGGCGCACCTGGTCGAGTTGGAGTTCTGGAACGCCGGGGGCTCCGGCTCGATCGAGTCGTCGGCCGCCGACCCGGTGGTCACCGAGGTCGCCGCCGGCTCCGGACTCCTGGTGCCGGGCCTCTTCGACCACTACCAGTCGTTCCGGCCCCGCCCGGCCGCCTTCTTCGGCGTCCCCGTGGTCCGTCGCCCGACACCTCAGATCGCGACCGTTGCCGGTGGCGGCTTCATCGCCTCCGGCCCACCCGGCAAGGATCGGGTGCCGGTCCCCTGGCTCCCCGTGGGCTTGGAGCTGACCGGCTTGGAGGGCGCCGGCGAGGTGCAGAGCCCGCTCACCGGACGGGCCGCCGCCACCTTGGAGATCGGCGACCTGGTCTGGTTCCGGCACGCCAAGTCCGGGGAGCTCTTCGAACACACGAACCAGGTCCACCTGCTCAGCGGCAGCAGCTTCGCGGAGACGGTGCCGAGTTATCGCGGTACCGGCAACTCCTTCTGACCTCGCAATGACGCTCCATCTCGACACGCTCCCGACGCCCGGTTGGTTCCTCGACCTGGTCACAGCGCGCCCGCCGCGCCTGGGGACGGGCCGGTTGCTCTGCCTGGACGGTCGGTCCGGCTCGGGCAAGTCGACCCTGGCCCGCCGGATCGCCGCCGCGAGCGGTGCTCCCCTGCTCGAGTTGGAGAGCCTCTACGAGGGCTGGGACGGTCTCCTCAGCGCACCCCAGCGCGCGGTCAACCAGATCCTGGAGCCACTGGCCGCCGGCCGGCAGGCCCACTTCCGGACCTGGGACTGGCATGCCGAGGGGTGGGGTGGGTTCCAGACCCAGCAACCGACCCCCCTGGCGATCCTGGAGGGAGTCGGCGCAGCGTCACCCGAGCTGGCTGCGTTCGCCAGCCTGACGGTCTGGCTGGAGGTTCCGGCGTCGGCACGTAAACCGAGGTCGCTGGCACGTGACGGCATCGACTTCGCCCGGCACTGGGACGCATGGGCGGCTCAGGAGGAGCATCTGCTCGCTCAGTACCCTTCGCCGCGCGCCGATGTCGTCGTCGAGCAGGACGGCACGGAGCCGCTTGCTTCGGGAGTGGACCGAGTCAGCTGAGGTGGCGGCGGATCGCCCGGACCGCGTCGATCGCCCGCTGGCCGTCGGTGGCCTGCAACGCGATCACCGAGCGCGTCGTTCCGTCGGAGAGGTCCAGCACCGCCCAGGGAGCACCACGGAGCAGCTTGATCGAGATGATCTGCGCCCACTCGTACTCATAGACCTTGTATCCGTTGACCACCACCAGGCCCTCGTCGCTGGCAGTCACCCGGCAGCGGACCAGTGCCCACCAGGCGACGGCGATCAGGATCCCGAGGGTGATCGCCGTCAGCCGCTGGAAGAGGTCGAAGTCGGCGCGGACCGAGGCCGGAAGCAGCAACCAGAGCGCGACGAAGGCACCGAGCAGGAAGAGTCCTCCAGCGATGCCGACCATCCGCACCCCCAAGGGGCGCCAGGTCTGCTCAGAGGCGGCAGGCATGGATATCGGTGAGCAGGATGCCGCGGGCACCCAGGTCGTAGAGGGCGTCCATCAACCGCTGGGCGCCGTCGCGCGGGACCATCGCCCGCACCGCGACCCAGCCTTCACGATGCAACGGGGAGACCGTCGGGCTCTCGATGCCCGGGGTGAGCGCGACGGCCGAGGAGACCTGCTCGCTCTTGATGTCGTAGTCCATCATCACGTAGGAGCGCGCCACCAGGACGCCGTCCAGGCGGCGCAGGAAGGTCTCGTAGCCAGCGGGCTTCTCAGCGCCGGCTCGGGTGATCAACACCGCCTCCGACTCCAAGATGACCTCACCGAAGGTGGCCAGTCCGGCGTACCGCAAGGTGCTTCCGGTCTCGACCACATCGGCGATCACGTCGGCGACGCCGAGCTGGATGCTGGTCTCGACGGCTCCATCGAGACGGGTCACCGTGGCGTCGATGCCGCGCTCCTCGAGGAACTGCCGGACCACACCGGTGTAGGAGGTGGCGATCCGCAGTCCGGCCAGCTCGTCCAGCGAGCTGTACCGTCCGGCCGGGCCGGCGAAGTGGAACCGCGAGCGGCCGAAGCCGAGCGAGGTGACCTCATCGGCCTGGGCGCCGGAGTCACGGAGCAGGTCGCGACCCGTGATGCCGACGTCGAGGGTGCCCTCGCCGACGTAGAGCGCGATGTCGCGCGGGCGCAGGTAGAAGAACTCGACACCGTTCTCGGTGTCGGTCAGGGCCAGCTCCTTGGAGTCGCTGCGCTGCCGGTAGCCGGACTCACGCAGGATCTCGGAGGCGGCCACGGAGAGCGATCCCTTGTTCGGGACGGCGATCCGCAGGAGCTTGTCGGTGCTCATGTACGAGGTTCCTTACAGGTGTGCGTAGACGTCGTCGAGGGTCAGACCGGTAGCCAGCATCAGCACCTGAGCGTGGTAGAGCAGCTGGCTGATCTCCTCAGCCGCTGCGTCCTTGCCCTCGTGCTCGGCGGCCATCCAGGACTCGGCCGCCTCCTCAACCAGCTTCTTGCCGATCGCATGGACCCCGGCGTCGAGCTGCGCAACGGTGCCGGAACCCTCCGGCCGGGTACGTGCCTTCTCGTTGAGTTCGGCCCACAGCTCTTCGAACGTCTTCACGGTGGATTAGCCTACGGCGTCAGGGCGTTGAGGCCGGAACCGGTCTCACTTCGCACTTCGGACACAGGGGTCACTCCACGAAGCCGCGGCGCATCTTGCGCAGCGTGGTGGCGGTGACCAGCGCGGCGCTGGTCGCTTCCCAACCCTTGTCCTCGATCGAGTCGGGCAGGCCGGCCCGGTCCAACGCCTGCTGCTCGTTGTCACAGGTGAGCAGACCGAAGCCGATCGGGGTGAGGGTGTCCAATGCGACCCGGTTCAACCCGTCGGTAGCGGCGTTGCAGACATAGTCGAAGTGCGGGGTGCCACCCCGGATCACCACACCCAACGCGATCACCGCGTCGTAGGTCGGAGCCAGCGACGCCGCCACCACCGGGAGCTCGAAGGCACCCGGCACGCGGACGATCACCGGCGCCTCGACCTTGTAGGCCTTGAGGCAACGCTCAGCACCCGCCAGCAGGCCGTCCATCACCTGGTCGTGCCAACTGGCGGCGATCACTGCGACCCGCAGGTCGTGGCAGTCGATCGGCTTGTCGGTCGGGGCTCCGGCTCCACTCACTGCTCTGCTCCTTCGGTGTTGTCGATATCGGCCAGCGCGAGGTCGGGCAGGTGGTGGCCCATCCGGTCACGCTTGGTCATCAGGTAAGCGAGGTTGTGGTCGTTGGGGTGCGGAGTCAGCGGGACCCGCTCCGCGACCTTGACACCGTAGTCCTCGATGCTGGTCACCTTGTCCGGGTTATTGGTCAGCAACCGGACCGAGTCGACCTTGAGGTCGCGCAGGATCTGGGTCGCGGCGCCGTAGTGACGAGCGTCGGCCGGCAGACCGAGGTCGAGGTTGGCGTCCACGGTGTCGCGGCCGCCGTCCTGGAGCTGGTAGGCCTGCAGCTTGGCGACCAGACCGATCCCCCGGCCCTCGTGGCCGCGCAGGTAGATGACGACGCCGCGGCCGGCCTCGACGATCCGCTCCATCGCCTCGTCGAGCTGCGGACCACAGTCGCACCGGCTGCTGCCGAAGACGTCGCCGGTCAGGCACTCGGAGTGCACCCGGGTGAGCACCGGCTCGTCACCGGAGATGTCACCGTGGACCAGCGCGATGTGCTCGCTGCGGTCCGTGGTCACCTGGTAGCCGAAGGCGGTGAACGGGCCGAACTTGGTCGGCAGCGTGGTCTCCGCGACCCGCTCGATGAGCACCTCGGTGCGGCGCCGGTAGCGGACCAGATCCTCGATCGAGATCATGGTCAGGCCGTGCTCGTCGGCGAACTCACGCAGCTCGGGGGCGCGCTTCATGGTGCCGTCGTCGTTGACCACCTCGACCAGGACGCCGGCCGGGGTCAGGCCGGCCAGGCGTGCCAGGTCGACAGCCGCCTCGGTGTGACCGCGACGGACCAGAACGCCACCCTCACGGTAACGGAGCGGGAAGACGTGACCCGGGCGGGTCAGCTCCCACGGCTCGGTCGCGGAGTCCGCGAGAACTCGGGCGGTGTGCGCCCGGTCGGCAGCCGAGATGCCGGTGCTGACGCCGTCACGAGCGTCGACGGAGATCGTGTAGGCCGTCCGTAGCTTGTCGCGGTTGTGCGGGGTCATCAGCGGGATCTCGAGGCGGTCCAGCATCGGTGCCGGCATCGGCACGCAGATCACGCCGCTGGAGTGCCGGATGGTGAACGCCATCAGCTCCGGCGTCGCCTTGGCGGCGGCGAAGATGATGTCGCCCTCGTTCTCGCGACCCTCGTCGTCGACCACGACGACGGCCTTACCGGCTGCGATGTCGGCGATGGCCTGCTCGACCGAGTCCAGCCGGACTCCCCCGTGCTGTTCGACGCTGCTCACTTCTGCTCCTCCTGAACGGCCCGATGCGGGGCCACCAATTTCTCCACGTATTTGGCGATCACGTCGACCTCGAGGTTCACCCGGTCGCCCGGTTCCCGGAAGCCGAGCGTGGTCCGGGCCAGCGTCTCGGGGATCAAGCTGACCGTGAACGACTCGGGGCCGGCTTCGACGACTGTCAACGACGTGCCGTCGATGGTGATCGAACCCTTGTCGACCAGGTAGCGCGCCAGGTTCGCCGGCAGGGCGAACTCGACGACCTCCCAGTGCTCGCTGGGGGTTCGCTTGAGCACGGTGCCGACGCCGTCGACGTGGCCCTGGACGATATGTCCACCGAGCCGCTTGTCGGCGCGCATCGCGCGCTCCAGGTTGACCCGGTCGCCTGCGGCGATCCCGGCCAACGAGGTCTTGTCGAGCGTCTCCTGCATGACGTCGGCGGTCCAGACGTCACCGGAGAACTCCGCGACGGTGAGGCAACACCCGTTGACCGCGATCGAGTCGCCGAGGTGGACATCCTCGAGCAGGTTCTCGGTACGGATCGAGAGCCGCATCGCGTCGCCCTGCGGCTCGATCCCGGCTACGGTGCCGAGCTCTTCCACGATTCCAGTGAACATCTCAGACCTTCCTGGTCAAGGTGAGGCGCACGTTCGCATCCTCACCGGCTTCGGGCGGCAGCACGGTGACGTCGCCGATGGCGAAGTGCACCGCGTCCGCGATGGTGTCGATCCCGAGGTCGCCGACGGCGTTGCGTCCGGCCCCCAACAGCATCGGGGCCAGGTAGACGACGACCTCGTCGACCAGACCGGCGTCGAGGAACGCGGCGGCCAACGTCGGCCCGCCCTCCAAGAAGACGTGACGGCGTTCCAGCGTGTGCAGTTCCGCCAACGCGGTCCGTGGGTCCCGGGTACGGAGCTGCACCGTGGGTGCGGCGTCGTCGAAGATGACGCTGGCGGGGTCGAGGTCACGCTCGCCCATCACCGCACGCAGCGGCTGCACCGCGAGCGGCTGGTCCGTCTCGTCGCGGACGGTGAGCCGCGGGTTGTCGACGGCGACGGTATTGGTGCCGACCAGCATCACGTCACAGAGTGCGCGGAGCCGATGGGTGTCGAGCCGCGCGGCCCGCGATGAGATCCACTTACTGGTGCCGTCGGCGGCGGCGCTGCGGCCGTCCAGCGTGGTGGCGAACTTCCAGGTCACGAAGGGGCGCTGATGGGCCAGGGCGAAGCTCCAGACCCGGTTGACCTCATGCGCCTCGTCGGCGAGGAGCCCGGACTCCACCTCGATGCCGGCAGCGCGCAACGTCTCAGCGCCGCCTGCCGCCTCGGGGTTGGGGTCGCTCTGAGCGAAGACCACGCGGGCGACGCCTGCATCGACCAGAGCGCGGGCGCACGGGCCGGTCCGCCCGGTGTGGTTGCACGGCTCCAGGGTGACGATGGCGGTCGCGCCACGGACGTCGATCCCCTGCTCCCGCGCGGCGTTCAACGCGGCGGCCTCGGCGTGCGGTGTACCTGCGCCGCGGTGGAAGCCTTCGACCAGGAGCTCGCCGTCAGCGGAGAGGATCACGCAGCCGACGCGAGGATTGGGCCCCAAGGGCACACCCGGCGTGGCCGCAATCACCAGCGCACGACGCATCGCGTCGTACTCGGCGGGGCTCTGCTTCACGGCGGCTTCCTCGGGTCCTGTCGCGGACTCCGGGAGATTGGGCCAGGGCCGTGGGCTCGCACGTCGGTGCGAGGCCACTGCGTGCTGCTTCCCATCCGGACTTTAACCGTCGGTCCAGGAATTTCACCTGATCAACCGTTCACTGGCTGCGAACGGGTCGCGGACTATTACCGCCGGCTCGGAATTACACCGACCCCAGAGCACGCGAGTTTTCACTCGTCACAGGCAATCCTGCCATAGCGGGCTGAACCCGGCGCAGTGAGGTGTCTCACTCGCCGAGCGCCAGCCACGTAACCGGGCCCGGCCCGCACTCGTTCTCAGCTCATGAGCACGCCCGCCGCCGTCCCTCCCGCGATCTCCCGCCGAGTGCTGCTCCGGGGCACCGCAGGCGCCGTCGGCGTCGCCGCTGCGATCGTCAGCACCGGTCGCGCGGCCCAGGCTGCGCCGCTCGGCTCGGCGGCACCCTCCGCTCGTCGTCGGCGGATGATCCGGGCCCGGCAACGGTTCTTCGGCACCAGGATGGTCAACCCCCGCACCGGAGCGCTCAGCGCCGACCGCCTGGTCGTCAGCTGGCTGGGCTGCACCACCTATGCGGTCGCGTTCGGCGGCCGGGTCCTGCTTCTCGACGCCTGGCTGCCCCGCGGCGCTCACGAGGGCCGGGTCCCGACCGCGGTCACCGAGGTCGCCGCGCTGGCGCCGTCCGCGATCTTCGTGGGCCACGGCCACTTCGACCATGCCCGCGACGTCGGCGACCTGGCCCGGCTATCCGGTGCGACTGTGGTGGGCACCAAGGAGCACTGTGCGCTGGCACAGGAGTTGGCGGGCGTACCGATCCGGACCCGAGCTCTGGGAGCCGAGGCGGATCCGCTCGGCACCGTGCATCGGTTCCGGACCGTCGGTCTCAACGTCACCGCGATCCGGCACCCGCACTCCAGCCCCCGGATGCCAGATCTGAGCGATCCCCACCTGCCACTGCTGCCGTTGCCCGACCTCAGCGCGGCGCTCAGCCACCCCACGTCGCTGGGCACGATCTTCGACACCCTGGGCCACGCCAACGACCCTGAGGGCGGCGCGCTGCTGTACCAGTTCCGGTACCGCGGCTTCCGGCTGCTGTGGAACAACTCCATCGGCCCCGTCAAAGAGCTGGCGCCGAGCGTGCCGACGGCGATCGCCGCCCTGCCACGAAGCGACGTCCACCTCTGCGCGATCCAGGGCTTCGGTCAGATAACCAACGGGATGCGCGACGTCGGCACCTACGCCGCCGCGGCCCGGGCCCGACTTCTTGTGCCCGGACACCACGACGACTGGGGCGTGCCGGTGATCGCCACCCAGGCCTCGCCGTACCGCACGCCGTTGGAGGAGGAGCTCGCGAAGATCCCGGCCCGACGCCGTCCGAAGCTGCGCTGGATGACGGACCCCGAGGACTACCTGCGTCCTGAGCGGCTCACCTTCCGGATCTAACGGGCGCTGGCCGCTTCGGCCTTGGCCTTGAGTTCGGCGACCATCTTGTCCGGGTCGGCTGCGGAGTAGACCGCGGAGCCCGCCACGAAGACGTCGGCGCCCGCCTCGGCACATCGCTCGATCGTCTCCAGCGAGACGCCACCGTCGACCTGGAGCCAGGTCTCGACGCCGTGCTTGTCCATCAGCGCTCGGGCGCGGCGGATCTTGGGCAGGCAGAGGTCGAGGAACTTCTGGCCGCCGAAGCCCGGCTCGACCGTCATGATCAGCAGCATGTCCAGCTCACCGAGGAGGTCCTCGTACGGCTCGATCGGCGTCGCCGGCTTGAGCGCCATGCTGGCCCGGGCACCCTGAGCCCGGATCTCCCGCGCCAACCGGACCGGCGCTGCCGCGGCCTCGACGTGGAAGGTCACCGAACCGCAGCCGGCCTCGGCGTAGGCCGGAGCCCATCGGTCCGGGTCCGCGATCATCAGGTGCGCGTCCATCGGCAGCGCGGTGCTCTTCGCCAATGACTCGACCACCGGAAGGCCCAAGGTCAGGTTCGGCACGAAGTGGTTGTCCATGACGTCGACGTGCACCCAGTCGGCGCTACCGATCCGGGCCACCTCCCCCGCCAGGTTCGCCAGATCGGCGTTGAGGATGCTGGGAGTGATTTGGATGTGGCCCACGGACGACAAGCCTAGTCGCTCGGCTGCTTCTGCTCGGGCGGAGTCTCGGCGCCGTTGCCTTCGTCGCGATCCGCCCAGCCCAGTAGTGGCGCCAGATCGAAGACGTGATCGTCGATGTCATGGTGCAGATCGCCGATCTCAGCGAACCGCGCCGGCATCGTACGGATCGTGAAATCACGGGGCTCGGCGTCAGCGATCTCATGCCAGTGCAGCGGCGCCGAAACAGTGGCGTCGGGCACTCCACGTACCGAGTAGGCGGCGGCGATCGTGTGGTCACGGGCGTTCTGGTTGTAGTCGATGAAGAGATGGGCCGGGTCGCGGTCCTTACGCCACCACTGGGTGGTAACGAGGTGAGGCACCCGGCGCTCCACCTCACGGGCGAAGGCCAGCGCCGCGCGCCGGACCTCAGCATGTCCGTGGTCGGGGGCGATCCGGACGTAGATGTGCAGCCCTGAGCCGCCGCTGGTCTTCGGGTAGCCCACGGCGCCCAGTTCGTCGAGGACCCCACGGGTAGCCGCGGCTACCTCCCGCACCGTGCGCCGGTCACAGTCGGGGCCGGGGTCGAGATCGATCCGCCACTCGTCGGGCTCTTCGACCGCGCCGCGGCGGCTGTTCCAGGGATGGAACTCGACCGTCGACATCTGCACCGCCCAGATCACCGCACCCAGCTCGGTGACACAGAGTTCGTCGGCCGTCCGGTTCCAGCGCGGAAAGTGCAACTGCACCGTCTCCACCCACGGGGGCGCCCCTGCTGGCAGGCGCTTCTGGTGCACCTTCGGGCCGGCAAGGCCCTTCGGGAACCGGTGCAACATGCACGGCCGCTCCCACAAGGCGTTGACGATGCCGGGGCCCACCGCCAGGTAGTACTCGACCAGGTCGAGCTTGGTGAGGCCGATCTCGGGGAAGTAGACCCGGTCAGGATTGCTGACCCGGACCACCCGGTTGTCGACCTCGATCTCCACCGCGGGACTCGCCATGCGCTGAGCCTAGTGGCAGCCGGCGCCGAACTCCGTGCTTCCGAACCTCCACGACGTCATCCGTTGTGAGGAAGCGGGCCACGCAACGTATGACGTTTGCCGATCAGGGACGGCGCAGCAACGCCAGGAACATGGCGTCGGTGCCGTGGCGATGCGGCCACAGTTGGATCGTTCCCGGCAACGGACCGGCGGCATCGGGGATCGCGGCCAAGGCACCCGAGTTGGAAAGGTCCTCCAGGACCATCTCGGGATGACGCTGCAACGCTGTCTGGACGACGTCAGCGGTCTCGGCGAGCACGGGCGAACAGGTCGCGTAGAGCACCAACCCACCCGGACGGACCGCCTCGATCGCCGAGTCCAGCAACGCCTGCTGCAACGGGACCAGAGCCTCGAGGTCGGACGGCTTGCGCCGCCACCGCGCCTCCGGACGACGCCGCAGCGCCCCCAGACCGGAACAGGGTGCGTCGACCAGGACCCGATCGAAGTAGCCGCTCGGCCAGGCCGGCCTGGTGCCGTCCGCACAGAGCACGCCACGGAGTCCGGCCTGGGAGGCCGCCGTCGCACGGGCCACCAGACCCGCACGGTGCGGCTGTCGTTCGACCGCGAGGACCCGAGCGCCACGGCTCGCGGCCAACGCCGCCAACAGCGCGGCCTTGCCCCCCGGCCCGGCACAGAGGTCGAGCCAGTTGAGGTCGGGACCACCGAGCGCAGCCTGGGCCAGGCCGAGCGCGACCAACTGCGAGCCCTCGTCCTGGACACCGGCCCGGCCCTCGGCCACGGCTGCGACCTCGCCGGGGTTGCCGCCGTCCAGCGCCGCTGCGTACGGCGAGTAGGGCAGTTCCTCGGCACCGGCGGCGACCAGCTCGTCGCGCTCACAGAGTCCGGGTCGAGCGACCAGGGTGACCTTCGGCGAGACGTTGTCGGCGGCCAGCAGAGCATCCAGCTCGGTGGGGGCAGCCTCGCCGAGCGCCTCAGCGAGCTTCTCGACCACCCAGGCCGGATGCGAATGCGCCACCGAAGAGAAGGTCGCCTCCGTGCTGACCCGACGGATCCAGGAGTCGAGGTCGTGCGCTGCCACCTTGCGCAACACCGCGTTGACGAAGCCGGCGGCCCCGGCACCGACACGGTCCCGAGCGAGGTCGACCGTCGCGCTGATCGCGGCGTGGTCCGGCACCCGCATCGCCAGCAGCTGGTGCGTACCGAGGCGGAGCACGTCGAGGACCTTGGCCTGCACCTTAACCAGCGGTCGGTCGCTACAGGCCGCGATGATCGCGTCGTAGGTGCCCTGACGCCGGATCGTTCCGCTGGCGAGCTCGGTCACGAAGCCCGCGTCACGACCGCTCAACCCGTGGCGGGCCAGGGTCGCCGGCAGGACCAGGTTGGTGTAGGCGTCGTCGGCACGGACGGCGACAAGCACCTCCAGAGCTGCCTGACGGGGAAGATCCACCCGACGGCGCTTCGGAGCGCCGCCGGTCTTACGCTGCGGGCGGGACGGCATGGATCAGTCGTCGCCGAGCAGTGCGTCGGCCGGGAGCTGTGCCCCGCGCGCCCAATCGGCGGCGTTCATCTGCTTCTTGCCGAACGCCTTCACCTCGCCGAGGCGGACCGGCACAGTCCCGGTGCCGACGTGGACCGCCTTCTTGGAGATCCGCAGCTCGCCGGGGGCCAACGCCTCCTCGTCAGGGTCGAGGGTCAGCGGGCCGATCTTGATCCGCTCACCGTCGAGGGTCGACCAGGCGCCGGGGAACGGCGAGCAGGCCCGGATCTGACGATCGATCGCCGTGGCCGGGTCCTTCCAGTTCACCTTCGCGTCGTCGACCAGGATCTTCGGCGCGATCGAGATACCGTCCGCAGGCTGCTCGCGGGCATCCATCGAACCGTCGTCGATCCCGTCCAGGGTCGCCACCAGCAGGTGCGCGCCGCCGTCCGCGAGACGACCCAGCAGGTCACCGGCGGTATCGGTGGGGCGGATCCGCTCCGTCATCACGCCGAAGGTCGGCCCGGCGTCGAGCTCCTTGACGATCCGGAAGGTGGTGGCACCGGTGAACTCGTCACCGGCCCAGATCGAGTGCTGCACCGGGGCGGCACCACGCCAGGCGGGGAGCAACGAGAAATGCAGGTTCACCCAGCCGTGCTTGGGAATGTCGAGAGCGGACTGCGGCAGCAGAGCGCCGTAGGCGACAACCGGGCAGCAGTCCGGCTCCAAGGCCCGCAGGGCGGCCTGGAACTCGGGGTCGCGCGGATGCTCGGGCTTCAGCACCGGGACGCCGAGCTCCTCAGCAGCCTGGGCGACCGGAGAGGCGACCAGCTTGCGGCCGCGACCTGCCGGCGCGTCCGGACGGGTGACGACGCCGACCAGCTCGTGGCCGGAGTCGGCGATCGCCCGCAGCGCGGGGAGGGCGACCTCGGGGGTACCGGCGAAGACGACGCGCATCAGAAACCGAACCCCCGCGTCGCGTGCGGCGACGTCTTGATCACCGGCTGCTCGGTGGCGAACCACTCGGACTGTCGAATCTCGCGCATTGCTGCCTTCCGTGCCTCGCTGTCGAGGCGGTCGATGAAGAGGACGCCGTCAAGGTGGTCCGTCTCATGCTGGATCGCTCGCGCCAACAGCTGGGAGCCTTCGATCCGGACCGGTTCGCCGTGCATGTTGAAGCCGGCGGCCACCACCGAGAGCGCCCGCTTGCAGTCGTAGGTGAGCTCAGGGAGGGAGAGGCACCCTTCGGGGCCGTCCTGCTCCTCGTCCGAGAGGTCCAGCGTCGGGTTGATCAGGTGGCCGACCTCGCCATCCACGTTCCAGGTGAAGACCCGCAGGCCGACGCCGATCTGGGGCGCGGCCAAGCCGGCACCCGGGGCCTCGAGCATGGTGTCGGTAAGGTCCTGCACCAGCTTGCGCAATTCCTTGTCGAACGTGACGACCTCCAACGCGCGGGTGCGCAGGATCGGGTCGCCGAACAAGCGGATCGGCTGAATTGCCACTGTTCTCCTCATCTCGGGGCCAGCGGCGAGTCTAGTGCCCCCGGTTGGCGCCCCGACCTCCGCTCACAGCTGCACCGGATCCACCTGCACCCGTACCGGGTCCAGCTTGCGCGCGGAACGGAGCCGCTGCATCTCCCCCAGAGCTCGGCTCAGCCCGGCGCCGTCGGCGCGTGGCACCCGGAGCACCAGGCGTTCGTCGTCGCTGCCCGGCACGGGTACCGGCCCCAGTACGTCGGCGTGCGGTGGCAGATCCAGGAGCACCATCACGTCCGAGAGCGCGCCGACCGAGCCGGTCAGCGTCGCCATCCGGCTGGCCGGAGTGAGATGGGCGGATTGGCGCTCCGCGAGCTCACGCTCGGCGAACCCGGCCGGATCCCAGCGGACCAGCGCCTGCAGCACCGGCTCGGCCGGATCACCCATCGCCAGGACCTTGCCACCCGGTGCGACCAGGCCGGCAGCGTTGAGGAACCGCCGCAGTGCCTCCTCTGGCGCACGGAGATCCAGCCGGCTCACCGCGAGCCAGGTGTCGAGGAGGAGGACCGCGGCATAACCGCCGTCAGCCGGAGGCTCGGCACCGGGCGTCGCGACCACGATCGCCGGCTGGGCGGCGACCCGGTCGAGGACTCGGTCGCCCGATGAGCTGCGGACCCGGACGCCAGGGAAGGCCCGGCCCAACTCCTCGGCGGTCCGTGCGTCGCCTACCACCGGGGATCGGAGCCCGCGGTGCCCACAGGCGCCGCACGCCCAGGAGGGGTACTGCTGACCGCACCAGGCACACGCCAACGGCTCGGCGGGGCCGGGCTGGCGGAGCGGGCCTTCACAGTGCCCGCAACGCGCCGGGGTGCGGCACCGTTCACAGGCCAGGGTGGCCGCGTAACCGGTCCGCGGGGTGTGGACCAGGACCGGGCCGTTCTGCACCGCGCTACGGATCAGCGCGAACGCCTCCGCCGGGATCCGGGCGCTCGCTGCGAACGGGTCACGCGCGCGCGCGGTATCGGTTGCCCCCGCAACCGCCACCTGCACGAGCTCGCGAAGCTGTGCGCGGTCCGGCACCAGGGGCTGCGCCCAGCCGGTGCGGACCAGGTACTCCGACTCGACCGTGCGGGTGAAGCCAGCGACCAGCACCGCGGTCTGCTCGGCCCGGGCCCGGAGCAGCAGCACCTCGCGCGCATGCGGGTAGGGCGCCCGGGGTTCGGCATGCAGTTCGTCGCCGTCGTCCCAGATCGCGACCAGGCCCAGATCGTGGACCGGCGCGAAGGCAGCGGCCCGGTTGCCCACCACGATCCGGCGGGTACCACGGCTGACGGCGAGGAAGTCCCGGTAGCGAGCTGCTGGACCGGACTCGGCCACCAGCACCACGTGTTGATCGGGGCCGACGCGCCGTTCGATCGCGGCACCGAGGCGATGCGCGTCGCGGGCGTCCGGCACGCAGAGCACGGAGCCCTGGCCGGCCCGCAGCGCCACCTCAGCCGCCTCGGCCAGGTAGTCGATCCAGGCCGCAGCGGGCGGGGCGTTCCAGACCGCCTTCGGAGCCCGTCCCTGTGCGAGCGCGGTGAGGTAGTCGGAGCCGTTCGGCTGCCCGGCCCACAGGCTCGGTCCCGGGGTGGGGAGCTCAGGGGCTGGTGATGAGACTTCGCGTTCGGTGGTCGCATGGCGCGGGGGCACCGCCAGCCGCAACACGTCGGCGCGGGTGCCCGCGTACCGCTCGGCGACCAGCCCTGCCAGCTCAGCGACCACCGGTGAGAGCACCGGCTCGGCGCTGACCGCACGGCGCAGCGGCTGCAGGACACCGTCATGAGCACTCGCGGCCTGCCGGGCGACGACGAAACCGTCGACATCCTGACCACCGAAGCGGACCTTGACCCGGGCGCCGACGACGGCCTTCTCCGCCATCGAGGCGGGAACCGCGTAGTCGAAGAGGCGGTCCAGGTGGGCGAGCGGAAGCTCCAACAGCACCTGAGCCACCGGATCCACCTCGGCGACCGGCTCGTTCTTCTTGGCCGCCGGGCCCTTCCTGACGCTTGCCCGGGCCATGCCAGGCAGCAGCTCTGCCTGCTCGCTGCTCCCGGACGTCGTCATGGAGGCATTTGTACCAGCACCCGCCGACACCCTCGACCCCACCGGGTCACGAAGTCGCCGGTTCGCGTCAGGTTCGCCACGCTGACGAACGAAAAGCCCCCGAAAACGAAGTTTTCGGGGGCTTTTCGTCAGGGACTATCTCCCAGGCGCGTCAGCGGCCGGCGGCAGCCTTGAGGGCGTCGGCGCGGTCGGTGCGCTCCCAGGTGAAGTCCGGGAGCTCACGGCCGAAGTGGCCGTAGGCAGCGGTCTGCGCGTAGATCGGGCGGAGCAGATCGAGGTCGCGGATGATCGCGGCGGGGCGCAGGTCGAAGACCTGGAGCACTGCCTTCTGGATCTCCTCGTCCGAGATCACACCAGTGCCGAAGGTCTCCACGAAGACACCGACCGGAGCGGCCTTGCCGATCGCGTAGGCGACCTGAACCTCGGCGCGCCGGGCGAGGCCCGCAGCAACGATGTTCTTGGCGACCCAACGCATCGCGTACGCAGCCGAACGGTCCACCTTCGACGGGTCCTTGCCGGAGAATGCACCGCCACCGTGGCGCGCCATGCCGCCGTAGGTGTCGACGATGATCTTGCGACCGGTCAGACCGGCGTCACCCATCGGGCCACCGACGACGAATTTGCCGGTCGGGTTGACCAACAGGCGGTAGCCCTCGGACGGGATCTCGAAGCTGTCGAGGACGGCGTCGATGACGTGCTTCTTGATGTCCGCCTCGAGGGTGCCGTGCTCGACCTCTTCAGCGTGCTGGGTCGACAGGACGACGGTGTCGATCCGCACCGGGCGGTCGTCGTTGTCGTACTCGATGGTGACCTGGGTCTTACCGTCGGGACGCAGGTACGGCAGCGTGCCGTCCTTACGCACCGCGGTGAGCCGCTCGGCAAGGCTCTGCGCGATCTTGATCGGCAGCGGGAAGAGCTCGGGGGTGTCGTCACAGGCGTACCCGAACATCAGGCCCTGGTCGCCGGCGCCGCGCTTGTCGAGGTCGTCATCCGACGAACCGACCCGGGCCTCGTGGCCCTGGTCGACACCGGCAGCGATGTCGGCGGACTGAGCGCCGATCGCCACCTGCACACCGCAGGTCAGGCCGTCGAAGCCCTTGTCGGAGTGGTCGTAGCCGATCTCGATGATCTTCTTACGGACCAGTTCGGCGACCGGGGCGTAGGCCTCGGTCCGGACCTCACCGGCGACCACGACGAGGCCGGTGGTCAGCAGCGTCTCCACGGCGACGCGCAGATTCTCGGTGTTCGGGTCGTTGGCAAGCAGGTAGTCCAGAACGGTGTCGCTGATCTGATCAGCGATCTTGTCCGGGTGACCCTCAGTTACAGACTCCGAGGTGAAAAGGCGTCCAGCCACGTTCGTACTCACTCCCAGTCGGTTGGTGTGTGATGGGCAACGATATCGAGCGACAACAGTTACGTAACAGGCGTCTCAGACGCCAAAGCGAGGCGCGGAACGACCTGATCCCAGATGGCATGTGCCAACAGGGTCTTCGAACCACGCGCCACCGGAACTTCGGCACCATCCGCCGCCACGATCACGGCTTCGTTGTCGTTGCTCCCGAAGACCGCTCCCCCACTGACGTCGTTGACGACCAGGAGGTCACAGCCCTTGCGAGCCAACTTGGCTCGCCCGAGATCCAGAACGCTACCGGTAGCGTCGCCGGTCTCGGCAGCGAATCCGACAACCACCTGACCGGAGCGCGCACGCGAGTGCGCGATCTCCTTCAGGATGTCGGGGTTCTGCGCCAACGTGATCGGCGGAGCCGATCCGTCGTCGGCCTTCTTGATCTTGGTCTCGGCCACCGCGGTCGGCCGGAAATCGGCCGGCGCTGCGGCCATCACCACCGCGTCGGCCCATGCCGATGCTTCTACGACTGCCGAGCGGAGCTCGGCGGTAGTGGAGACGTGGACGACCTTGACGCCCGCCGGGTCGGGCAACTCGACGTTGGCCGCGACCAGGGTGACCTCTGCGCCGCGGGCGAGCGCAGCACGGGCCAACGCGTAGCCCTGGCGCCCCGACGAGCGGTTGCCCAGGAACCGGACCGGGTCGAGGTACTCGCGAGTGCCACCGGCGGAGACGACGACGCGCCGTCCGCTGAGGTCGTGGCGCGGGCCACCGGTAGCGAAGAGATCGATCGCCGCGGCGAAGATCTCAGCGGGCTCCGGGAGCCGGCCCTTACCGGTGTCCTTGCCGGTGAGCCGCCCTTCGGCAGGCTCGATCACGACGATTCCGCGCGAACGGAGCGTGGCCACATTCGCCACCGTCGCGGGGTGCTCCCACATCTCGGTGTGCATCGCCGGAGCGAAGACGACCGGGCAGCGTGCGGTGAGCAACGTGTTGGTGAGCAGATCATCGGCCAGGCCGTGGGCGGCCTTCGCCATCAGATCGGCGGTGGCCGGAGCGACCACGACCAGATCTGCCTCCTGGCCGATCCGGACGTGTGGCACCTGGTGGACGCCGTCCCAGACCTCGGCCGAGACCGGCTTTCCGGAGAGGGCGGCCCAGGTGGGGGCGCCGACGAACTGCAACGCCGAAGCCGTGGGCACGACGGTGACGTCGTGCCCCGACTCGGTGAATCGGCGCAGCAGCTCACAGGCCTTGTAGGCGGCGATGCCGCCAGCGACGCCGAGGACGACCTTCATCAGGCGCCGAGCCGGATCACTCGGAAGCGGCGAGCGCAGCGTCAGCCGCGGCAGCCTTGGCAGCGGCCTCTTCGGCAGCCAGCTCGGCGGGGTCGACGTCCTCGCAGGTCAGCAGGTCCTGGTTGATCTCGCGCAGCGCGATCGACAGCGGCTTCTCCTGCACGTGGGTGTCGACCAACGGACCGACGTACTCCAGCAGGCCTTCGCCGAGCTGGGAGTAGTAGGCGTTGATCTGACGCGCACGCTTGGCGCTGTAGAGGACCAGCTTGTACTTGGAGTCCGTCTTGGTGAGCAGTTCGTCGATCGACGGGTGGGTAACACCCTCACCGGTAGGAGCAGACACTTGGACAGGCCTCACGATCATCGATGGTTAGGAAGGGCCGAGCACGCCACTTGGGCAGGGTTCACTCGGGCCTCATCAAGTTTACCAACTCCTGAGCGGCATCGTGAACTTCGTGGTTGACGATGCTCACATCGAACTCGGACTCGGCGTCCAATTCGACCCGCGCAGTCTCCAAACGCCGCTCACGTTCCGCCTCGTCCTCGGTCCCCCGACCGACCAGGCGTCGGACCAATTCTTCCCAGGACGGTGGCTTGAGAAAGACGAAGAGCGCCTCCGGCATGGTGGTCTTCACCTGGCGGGCACCCTGGAGGTCGATCTCCAACAGTGCCGGGCGCCCTGCTGCCAACGCCTCTTCGACGGCGCGGCGCGGCGTCCCGTAACGGGCTGCCTTGTGCACCACGGCCCACTCGAGCAGGTCGTTCTCGGCGATCATGGTGTCGAACTCCTCGTCGGAGACGAACCAGTAGTGGACCCCGTTGACCTCGCCCGGACGCGGAGCCCGCGTCGTGGCAGAGACCGAGATCCATACGTCGGGGTGTTCCTCGCGGATCACCGCAGCGACAGTGCCCTTACCGACCGCGGTCGGTCCTGCGAGCACAACAAGGCGTGACGCCATTCCAGAAATCTCCCTTTGCCGGTCAGCCGCGCGAGGCGAACTCGGCCTCGAGGGCCGCGACCTGCTTGATACCCAAACCACGGACCCGCCGGCTCTCGGCGATGCCGAGACGCTCCATCACCTGACGGGCACGGACCTTGCCCAGGCCGGGCACCGACTGCAGCAGGTCGATGACCCGCATCTTGCCGATCACCTCGTTGCTCTGACCCTCGTGGACCACGTCGATCAACTGGGCACCCGAGTTCTTCAGGCGGTTCTTGACCTCGGCACGTTCCCGTCGGGAGGCAGCGGCCTTGTCCAGGGCGGCCTGGCGTTGCTCGGGAGTAAGCGGGGGCAGTGCCACGGGTGCGGGTCCTCGTCGTTTCCGTCGCGGGTGGGCGGGTGTCGGGCCAATCTAGCCACACCCCGTCGCCGAGGGCAACGCAGGGGTGAGACGGCTACAGGATCTGGGTGTTGCAGACGTCCAACGCCTGCTGGGTGATCCCGGTGGCAGCGCCGCGAACCTCGGCGGAACCGATGGTCCGGACGGCGTCAGTGATCGCCGCCCGGTCCTTCTCGCTGACGTCGGCACCGAACGGCGCAGCCAGCGCGGACGGCGCCAGGCCGGCCCGGTCCAGGGCCCGGTCAAGCCCCTCCAGCGCACCGAGGTAGCTCGCCCACTCGTCGGCGAGATCCGCCGGGGCGGCGTCGGCCAGCTTGCGCAGGGTCGGTAGTGCGTCGAGGAAGGCACCGGTCCCGCCTTCGTCGGCGATCCGGGTCAGCTCGCCGGAGGCGTCCTTGACCATCCCGCAGTACTCCGCGCGCTGCTGCTCCTTGGTCGGCTCGGAGCAGCCGGAGACGCCGAGGGCCGCCACCAGGACGAGGCTGAGCAACCGCATGCCAGGTCAGCTCAGGGCTTCGGCGAAGGCACCGTTGACCCGACGGGCCGCCTCCCGGAGTGCGGCGACGTCGGGACCGGCGCGCAGGATGTCACGCGAGCTACTCGGCAGCACGTTCGCGGCAGCGGCGCCGAAGATCCGCCGCACATCGGCCGGGGTGCCGCCCTGGGCGCCGACGCCGGGCGCCAGGATCGGGCCGTTGAAGTCGAAGGACTCCCCCGTGTCGGCCAGGGTGGCACCGACCACCGCGCCGAGCGATCCGAGCGGCGCGGCATCCGCGTTCAGGGCGGCCAGCTCGTCGAGGACGGTGCCGCCGACGGTGCGGCCGCTCTCGGTCCGGGCCAGCTGAAACTGGGGGCCTTCGGGGTTACTGGTCATCGCTAGCACGAAGAGGCCGGCGTTGTTCGCCAGCGCGGTGTCGATCATCGGCTGGATCGAGCCGAATCCGAGGTAGGGGCTGACCGTGATCGCATCGACTGCGAGCGTCGAGGTGGCGCCGAAGTAGGCATCGGCGTAGGCCTGCGACGTCGAGCCGATGTCGCCACGCTTGACGTCGAGAAGGACCAACGTGCCGGCGGCGCGAAGGTCGGCGCACAGCTGTTCGAGGACCGCGAGACCACGGCTACCGAACCGCTCGAAGAAGGCGGACTGCGGCTTGACCACCGAGACCTCCGGACCCAGCGCCTCGCCCGCCACCCGGGCGAAGGTCTCCAGTCCGGCGATGTCGTCGCCCAGGCCCCACCCGGCCAACAGCGAGGCGTGCGGGTCGATACCCACGCAGAGAGGACCGCGGGCCTGCATCGCCTGGTGGAGCCGGGCACCGAAGGAGGTCATCGTGGTTCTCCGATCTGAACGGCCAACCTGGCCGCTGTGGTGGGGTCGTGGAGGAGCGCGGCACCGATCTGCACCGCACTGGCGCCGGCAGCGAGCCGGAGCCGAAGATCATCGATGGTGAGCACACCACCACCTGCCAGCAAGGGAGTATCCGGCAACGCGGCACGTACCTGGGCCAGCGCCCCCAGGGCGATCGGTCCCAGCGCCGGGCCACTCAGCTCTGCCCAGCGTCCGTCCCGGAGGGCAGCGCGTGCGGAGCCGCCGACGGTGATCGCATCGACACCAGCGCCGGCGGCACCGACCGCGAGCTCGACGGCGTCGGTACCGATTCCGACCTTCGCCACCGCGGGCACGCCGGCCGGGAGTTGGTCGAGGACCGTCGCCATCTGGTCGGTGGCAGACCGGCCAGTGGCGGGTGCGCCGAGTCCGGAGATCAGGTTCACCTCGACCGCGCGTACTCCCGGCGCCTGGCCGACCCGACGAGCCAACTCGCTGAGTTCACTCGTCGTGGAGGCTGCGATCGAGACCACCGTGGGCGTCCCGCGTGCGACCAACCAGGGCAGCTCAAGGGCGAGGAACTGATCGAGGCCGGGGTTGGCCAGGCCGACCGCATGGACCCAGCCGGCAGGCGACTCCTCGAAGCGTGGCATCGGCGCACCGAGGCGCGCGGTCAGGGTGATGGTGCGCGTCACGAAGCCACCGACGCCGTCCAAGCCACCGAAACGAGCGAGCTCGCGACCGGTTCCGCCGCAGCCCGCGGCAACCAGGATCGGGGTGGCGAACTCCAGGCTCACAGCTCTGCCCACCGGACCCGGTCGCCGCGGAAGATCGGGCCCTCGATGCAGGCCCGCACCACGCGGGCGGCGCCGTCCTCACCGGCTACCGGTACGGGGCAGCCGTTGCAGAGGCCGGTGCCGCACGGCTGATCGACCCGGACCCCGACCTGGCTCCACACGCCGGCATCCTCGGCCAACCGGGCCACCTGGTGCATCGCGGCGGGCGGCCCCGCCGCGTAGACGACGTCCGCCTCGGTCCGGGTGAGCAGGTCGCCCAGGACGTCGGCGATCCCTCCGGTGGCACCCAGCGATCCGTCACGGGTCGCCACATGGACCGCGCGGGCGTACCGACGGACGTCGAGGACCCCGGCCAGTTCGGACTCGGTGGCCGCCGTCAGCAGGACATGGACCACGCAGCCACGTTCGCGGAGCCGTTCGGCGAGCGGGATCAACGCGGCGGCGTCGACACCCTCGCCCACCAGCAGGCAGGTCACCGGGTCGCGAGGTTGCGCGAACGGTCGTCCCAGCGGCCCGATCAGGTCGATCCGAGCGCCTGGCTCGACGCCGCCGAGCCAGCTCCCGGAGGTGCCCTGCGGCTCGACGATCAACTCGAGGTTGGCGCCCCGCGGCCCGACCGGGCTGACTTTGTGGATCCAGTAGCTGCGCCGCGCCAGGCTGGTACCGCCGGGTAGCGCGATCGAGACCACGTTGCCCGGCCGGAACCGCTCAGGCAGTCCCGGCGCGGTCAACGTGAGTTGCCGCAACGCCCCGACCCGCTTCACCGAGACGACCTCGGCGACGAGCTGGATCGGGTCGGTGGCGGTCATCGTCCGGCGATCCCCTTGAGGATCCGGCGCGGCCACAGCGCGCCCTCGTAGATGAAAGCGGTGTAGCCCTGGATCAGGGTCGCGCCTGCGTCGATCCGCGCTACCGCGTCGGCCGGCGTGGTGATGCCACCGACCGAGACCAGCGTCAACTGATCGCCGACCACGGCCTTGAGCTGGCGCAGCACCTCGAGCGACCGCTCGGTGAGCGGCGCCCCCGAAAGCCCGCCGGCGCCCGTCGCCTCGACCTTTTCGGCAGGGCTCCGCAGCCCCTCCCGCGAGATGGTGGTGTTGGTGGCGGTGATGCCGTCCAACTCGACGGCGAGCGCCATCTCGGCGACCGCGGTGACGTCGTCGTCCGCGAGGTCGGGTGCGATCTTGACCAGCAGCGGCACCCGACGCGCGGTGACCTGGTCGGCGGTACGGCGGACCGCGGTGAGGATCGGCTCCAGCTTCTCCACAGCCTGCAGGTTGCGGAGGCCGGGGGTGTTCGGGGAGCTGACGTTGACCACCAGGTAGTCCGCATACGGCGCGAGCGAGCGCGTCGAGAACTCGTAGTCGGCGATCACCGCGGCCAGGTCGTCGTCGGGGACGATCTTGGTCTTCCCGATGTTGACCCCGAGGATCGGACCCCGCCGGCCCACCCGTCGGGTGGCCCGAGCGGCGAGTCGCTGCGCGACCGCCTCGGCACCCTCGTTGTTGAAGCCCATCCGGTTCACGATGGCACGGTCGTCCGGGAGCCGGAAGAGGCGCGGCTTCGGGTTGCCCGGTTGGGCGTGTCCGGTGACGGTGCCGATCTCGATGTGGCCGAAGCCGAGCGAGGCCAGTGCGTCGATACCGACGGCGTTCTTGTCGAACCCGGCAGCGAGGCCGAGCCGGTTCTCGAAGGTCATCCCGAAGGCGACGACGGGGTCGGTGACCCGCAGCCCGGCGCCGGCCTTACCGGCCAGCACCGGACCGGCGGCCCGGATCGCCCCGAACGCGGCGTAGTGCGCCTGCTCGGGGTCGATCCGGGTCAACACCTTGTCGAAGACGACCCGGTAGGGGCCGTTCACCTGGCGGCCGCCGCGAGTGCGCCCCACTCCTGCAGGCTGCGTACGCCGATGTGACCCGAGCGGATCGCGGCGATGCCCTGCACGGCAGCGGCCAGGCCCTGCACCGTGGTGATGCACGGGGTACCGGTCAGCACCGCGGCTGCACGGATCTCGTAGCCATCCACCCGGGCGTCGGAGGCCGAACCGTTGGGGGTGTTCACGATCAGGTCGATCTCACCGTCGAGGATCAGCTGCACGGAGGTCTTCTCCCCCGCCGCCCCCTCACCCTCGAAGTGCTTGCGGACCACCGTGGCCTGGATGCCG
Organism: Nocardioides sp. Bht2; assembly: GCF_047308515.1. Classification (NCBI taxonomy): domain Bacteria; kingdom Bacillati; phylum Actinomycetota; class Actinomycetes; order Propionibacteriales; family Nocardioidaceae; genus Nocardioides; species Nocardioides sp. Bht2. Next base: position 109,876 of record NZ_JBLBWI010000008.1, on the reverse strand, counting down.
TTGCGCCGCAGCACCTCGACCGTGCCCTGGGTCGCCAGCAGTTCGAAGCCGTAGTCGGCAAGGACACGGGCCGGGAAGATCATCGTCCGCTTGTCGCGGTTGGCGATCGAGATGAAGACCTTGCCACCGGTCGGCAGCGGACCGTAGGCAGCGGCCTGCGCCTTGCTGAACGCGGTCCCGAAGTCGGAGTCGAAGCCCATCACCTCACCGGTGGACTTCATCTCCGGGCCGAGCACCGAGTCGACGAACTTGCCCTCGGGGGTGCGGAACCGGTTGAACGGCAGGACCGCCTCCTTCACCGCGATCGGGGCGTCGGCCGGGAGCAGGCCGCCGTCACCGGTAGCCGGCAGGATCCCGGCGGTCCGCAGGTCGGCGATCGACTCACCGAGCATCACCCGGCTGGCAGCCTTCGCCAGCGAGGTGCCGGTCGCCTTGGAGACGAACGGGACGGTGCGCGAGGCGCGCGGGTTCGCCTCCAGCACGTACAGCACGTCAGAGCCGAGCGCGAACTGGATGTTGATCAGGCCGCGGACACCGACGCCCTTGGCGATCCCTTCGGTGGCCTTGCGGATCCGCTCGATCTCGGAGGCACCAAGGGTGATCGGGGGCAACGCGCAGGAGGAGTCTCCGGAGTGGATACCGGCCTCCTCGATGTGCTCCATCACGCCACCGAGGAAGAGCTCGGTGCCGTCGTAGAGGGCGTCGACGTCGATCTCGACGGCGTCGTCGATGAACCGGTCGATCAGCACCGGACGGTCTTCGCTGATCAGGTCGGTGGCAGCCGCCAGGTAGGACTCGAGCTGGTCGTCGGAATAGACGATCTGCATGCCACGGCCACCGAGCACGTACGACGGCCGGACCAGGACCGGGTAGCCGATCCCGTGGGCGATGTCGCGGGCGTCGGTGAAGGAGACGGCCGTGCCGTGCTTGGGCGCCACCAGGCCGGCCTCGTTGAGGACCCGGCCGAACGCACCGCGCTCCTCGGCGAGGTCGATCGCCTCGGGCTGGGTGCCGACGATCGGGACACCGGCGTCCTTGAGGCCCTGGGCCAGACCGAGCGGCGTCTGCCCACCGAGCGTGGCGATCACGCCGGCGACGGGGCCGGCGGCGAGCTCGGCGTGGTAGATCTCGAGGACGTCCTCCAGCGTCAACGGCTCGAAGTAGAGCCGATCCGCGGTGTCGTAGTCGGTCGAGACCGTCTCCGGGTTGCAGTTCACCATGATCGTCTCGTAGCCGGCCTTGGAGAGCTCCAGAGCGGCATGCACGCACGAGTAGTCGAACTCGATGCCCTGGCCGATCCGGTTCGGGCCGGAGCCCAGGATCAGCACGGCAGGACGTTCACGGGGCTGGACCTCGGTCTCCTCGTCGTACGAGGAGTAGTAGTACGGGGTCTTCGCCTCGAACTCTGCGGCACAGGTGTCGACCGTCTTGTAGACCGGTCGCAGGCCGACGGCGTGCCGCGCGGCGCGGACCTCGGCCTCGGAGAGACCGCGGATGTCGGCGATCTGTGCGTCGGAGAAGCCGTGCCGCTTGGCCAGCCGCAGGGCGGGCTCGTCGAGCTCGGCCGACTCGGCGGTCGCGATGGCGACCTCCTGGATCAGGAAGAGCTGGTCGACGAACCACGGGTCGATCTTGGTGGCGTCGAAGATCTCCTCCGGGGTGGCCCCGGCGCGGATCGCCTGCATCACCTTCTGGACGCGGCCGTCGTGCGGACGCTGGATCTCTTCGAGAAGAGCCGCCTTCGTGTTCTCGACAGGCTCGACCAACGGGGTGGCGAAGTCGAACGGCGCAGCCTTGTTCTCCATCGACCGCATGGCCTTGTTGAACGACTCGGTGAAGTTGCGACCGATCGACATCGCCTCACCCACGGACTTCATGTGGGTGGTCAGGGTGTCGTCGGCGGTCGGGAACTTCTCGAAGGCGAACCGGGGAACCTTCACCACGACGTAGTCGAGGGTCGGCTCGAAGGAGGCCGCGGTGGAGCCCTGCGGACCGGCGGTGATGTCGTTCTCGATCTCGTCGAGGGTGTAGCCGATGGCGACCTTGGCCGCGATCTTCGCGATCGGGTAACCGGTCGCCTTCGAGGCGAGCGCCGAGGAGCGCGAGACCCGCGGGTTCATCTCGATCACGATCACACGACCGTCGGCCGGGTTGACGGCGTACTGGATGTTGCAGCCGCCGGTGTCGACGCCGACCTCACGGATGATGCCGATCGCCAGGTCGCGCAGGTGCTGGTACTCGCGGTCGGTCAGGGTCATCGCCGGAGCGACGGTGATCGAGTCGCCGGTGTGGGTACCCATCGGGTCGAAGTTCTCGATGGAGCAGATGATCACGACGTTGTCGTTCTTGTCGCGCATCACCTCCAGCTCGTACTCCTTCCAGCCGAGGATCGACTCCTCGATCAGCACCTCGGTGGTGGGCGACGCCGAGAGGCCTGCGCCGGCCAGCCGGTGCAGGTCCTCTTCGGAGTAGGCGATACCGGAGCCGGTCCCGCCCATCGTGAAGGAGGGACGGATGACGACCGGGTAGACGCCGCCGAGGGTGTCCACGGCAGCCAGGCAGTCGTCCATCGTGTGGCAGATCACCGAGCGGGCGACCTCGCCGCCGACCTTCGCGACGATGCCGTTGAAGAGCTCGCGGTTCTCACCGCGGTGGATCGCCTCGAAGTTGGCACCGATCATCTCGACGCCGTACTTCTCCAGGACGCCGGCCTCGTGCATCGCGATCGCGGCGTTGAGGGCGGTCTGACCACCGAGCGTGGGCAGGATCGCGTCGGGACGTTCCTTGGCGATCACCTTCTCCACGAACTCGGGGGTGATCGGCTCGACGTAGGTCGCGTCGGCGAACTCCGGGTCGGTCATGATCGTGGCCGGGTTGGAGTTGATCAGGATGACGCGCAGGCCCTCGGCCTTGAGGATGCGGCAGGCCTGGGTGCCGGAGTAGTCGAACTCGCAGGCCTGGCCGATGATGATCGGGCCGGAACCGATGACGAGGACAGACTTGATGTCTTCACGCTTCGGCATGAGATCAGGCGTCCTTTCCTGCAGTGCTGTCCAGCAGTTGGACGAAACGATCGAAGAGGTAGGCAGCGTCGTGGGGGCCGGCCGCTGCTTCAGGGTGGTACTGCACCGAGAACGCCTTGAGCCGCCCCACCTCGGTGGTCGAGCCTGTCGAGGCCCGCAGCTCAAGCCCCTCGACGACGTCGTCGTTGAGGCAGACGTGGCTGACCCGGGCAACACCGAACGGGGTCTCGGTCTCACCCTCGAGAGGGGCGTCGACGGCGAAGCCGTGGTTGTGCGCGGTGACCTCGACCTTGCCGGTGGTCCGGTCCATCACCGGCTGGTTGATGCCGCGGTGACCGTACTTGAGCTTGTAGGTGCCGAAGCCGAGAGCGCGGCCGAAGAGCTGGTTGCCGAAGCAGATCCCGAAGTAGGGCAGCTCGGCGCCGAGAGCCGACTTGAGCAGCTCGACCTGTCCGGTGGTCGCGGCCGGGTCTCCGGGGCCGTTGGAGAAGAAGAGCCCGTCCGGGTTGATCGCGCGGACCTCGTCGAACGAGGCGTTGGCGGGCAGCACGTGGACCTCGATGCCGCGCTCGCTCATCATCCGCGGCGTGTTCGCCTTGATGCCGAGGTCGAGGGCGGCGACGGTGTACTTCTTCTCGCCGACCGCGGGTACCACGTAGGCCTCGGCGGTGGAGACCGCGTCAGAGAGGTTGGCGCCGGCCATCGCGGCGCTCTCGTTGACCCGGGCCAACAGGGCGGCTGGGTCGGTCTCCACCGTGGAGATGCCGACGCGCATCGCGCCGCGCTCACGCAGGTGCCGGGTCAGGGCGCGGGTGTCGATCCCGCTGATCCCGACCACGCCCTGGGCGCGGAGCTCATCGTCCAAGGAACGCTGCGAGCGCCAGTTGGACGGCACCCGGGCAGGGTCGCGGACGACGTAGCCGGCCACCCAGATCCGCTTCGACTCCGGGTCCTCGTCGTTCATGCCCGTGTTGCCGATGTGCGGCGCGGTCATCACGACCACCTGGCGGTGGTAGGACGGGTCGGTCAGGGTCTCCTGGTAACCGGTCATCCCGGTAGAGAAAACGGCCTCGCCGAAAGTCTCACCTTCGGCCCCGTAGGCCTCCCCGCGGAAAGTTCTGCCGTCTTCGAGGACGAGCAGTGCGGGCTTCTTCGTGGCATGCAGCGGCACGCCGGACCTCCTTCTCCGCCTCACAGGACGGCTCGTTAAAGGATGTGCAAGCGGGCTCGACCCTATCAGGCACCCCACTGTGTCCGGGGTCACCCCGGCACTCCGTGCCGTAGCCCCGGACGCTCGCCTAGGGTTTGTTACCTACCGACAGTATGTCAATGTCACGGGGAGGGAACCCGCCATGTCGCGTCCGTTTCACGGCCTGCGCGCCTACGCACCTGCGCTTCTGATCGGGCCGCTGCTGCTCGGCGGGATCGCTGCGCCGTCGGCCCACGCCGCGAAGGGCCCCATCCTCTGGCCCCGCTCCTGCCATGCCACCGGAGGCGTCGGGATCACGATCGACTCCAGCAACGTCGGCTTCCGGCTCGAAGGCGACTGCAACGAGGTGAAGATCACCGGCGACAACGTGACCATCGACGCCGATCGGATGCAGCGACTGGTCATCGAGGGCGACAACGTCGACGTCACTGCGACCGTGGTCACCACGATCATCGTCAAGGGCGACCGCGCGAAGGTCCGGGCCACGTCGGCGACCCGGGTGACCATGAACGGGCGCAAGCAGCACGTCACCCTGAGCGGCCTGCTCGACCGCGGCGTGGTCCGAGCCAAGGGCAGCACCCTCTCGGCGCGCCGCTACAACTTCCTGACCGTCACCGGGAACCGGAACACCCTCAAGGGTCAGCGCGCCTTCGACGTGATCCTGCGCGGGAACCGCAACACCGTCGCGATCACCAAGGTCGACGCCGTCAAGGACCGCGGCAAGCGGAACCGCGTCCGCTGAGCTCAGCGGCCGTACGGCGTCCGGGTCAGGATGAAGGTGGCGGCGTTCAGGTGTACCGAGCCGTCCGGCCCGCGGACGACCCGTAACTCCTCGGCGTCCTGGTAGCCGCTGACGCCGACGATCCGCTCCCCCGCCACCCGGTAGCGCCAGGCCACCGCGCCCTCGACGCGAGCCACCAACTCGGCGCCTTCCCAACAGAACTCGTACCGCGTCGTCCCCCAGAACCAGTGTCCGAGCGCAGGCTCGATCAGCTCAGGCACCGGGGTGGACGGAACCCAGGGCGTGGGCAGCGGCGGTTCCGCGGCGGCGTAGGCCTCCAGGAGCCGGCCCGCCGTAGCGCCGGGAGCCAACCCGTGGGTGCCGTTGCCGAGCACCACCGCGACCCGGCGCGAGCTTCGCTCGACGAAGCAGGCCGCCTGGAAGCCCGGCATCGAACCGGTATGCCCGACCAAGGTCCCGACCCCGGAGCTCAGCAGGGCGAACCCCAACCCGTGTCCGGCGGCCAGCGAGCCCGGCTGCGCCGCGGACCGGGAGATGAAGGCCCGCTCGAGGTTCTCGACGGTGGCCACCTCGGGGTGGCCGGAGACCAGGAAACTGCCCCAGCGCAGCAGGTCGCCCACCGTGCTCCAGAGGTGGCCTGCCGGAGCCATCGCGCCCGTGTCCGGGGTCGGCTCTTCCAGCAGCGTGCCCCGATGCACGTCGACGCTGTAACCACGCGCTGCGTTCGGACCCGGACCGTAGCTGGTCCGGGACATCGCGAGCGGATCGAGCAACCGCTGTTGGACCGCCTCCATCCAACTCTGGCCGGTCAACACGGCGACGCACTCGCCGAGGAGCCCGTAGGCCAGATTGGTGTAGTGGAACCGTTCGCCCGGCGCGAGGACCGCAGCGCTCTGCGACTCGGCGGCGATCAGTTCGGCGAACGAGCCACGACCGGCCCGCTCCCACCAGGTTCCGCTCGGCTCGGCCGGCATACCCGAGGAGTGGCTGAGCAGGTCGGCGATCGTCGCCTCCCCGAACGGGACCGGTCCCAGGACGTCTCGGACCGGGGCGGAGAGCGAGAGCTCCTCCTGGTCGACCAACTGCAGGATGAGCACCGCGGTCAACGTCTTGGTGATCGAGCCGATCCGGTACTGCGTCTCCTCGGGCCCTGCGACGACGGCGCCCCAGCCCTCACACCAGGTCGGTACGCCGTCCTCGGCGACACCGGCGACCACGGACGGCACCCGACCCGAGGCTTGCGCCTGAGCCAGGACCGTCCGCAGCGCCCGTGCTGTGGTGGGCAGGGCGCCGTCGCTCACGCGAACGCCTCGGGCGGCGGGCAGGAGCAGACCAGGTTGCGGTCGCCGTAGGCCTGGTCGATCCGGCCGACCGGCGGCCAGTACTTGTCGGCGTCGATCCCGCGCGGGAAGACCGCGGTCTCCCGGCTGTAGGCACGGTCCCAGTCGCCGACCAGGTCGCGGGTGGTGTGCGGAGCGCCACGCAACGGCGAGTTCTCCGGCGTCCACTCCCCTGCCCCGACCCGCGCGATCTCCTCACGGATCGCGATCATCGCCTCGCAGAAGCGGTCGATCTCGGCCAGATCCTCGGACTCGGTGGGCTCCACCATCAGGGTTCCCGCCACCGGGAACGACATCGTCGGTGCGTGGAAGCCGTAGTCGATGAGCCGCTTGGCGACGTCGTCGACACTGACCCCGGTCTCCTTGGTGAGCTGACGGAGGTCGAGGATGCACTCGTGGGCGACCAGACCGCCGTGGCCGCGGTAGAGCACCGGGTAGTGCTCGCCGAGCCGGGCGGCGATGTAGTTGGCAGCCAGCACCGCGACCTCGGTCGCCCGGGTCAGGCCCGCGCCACCCATCAGCCGGACGTAGGCCCAGCTGATCGGCAGGATGCCGGCCGAGCCGTACGGCGCCGCGCTGATCGGACCGATACCGGACCGCTTCTCGGTCTCCGGGTGGTCCGCGTGCGAGGGCAGGAACGGAGCCAGGTGGGCGCGGACCGCGACGGGACCGACGCCGGGGCCACCGCCACCGTGCGGGATGCAGAAGGTCTTGTGCAGGTTCAGGTGCGAGACGTCGCCACCGAACTCACCCGGCTTCGCGTGACCGAGCAGCGCATTGAAGTTGGCGCCGTCGACGTAGACCTGGCCACCGTGCTCGTGGACGATCCGGCAGAGCTCGGCGATGGTGTCCTCGTAGGCACCGTGGGTCGAGGGGTAGGTGACCATGATCGCGGCCAACGCTTCGGCGTGCTGCACGCACTTCGCCCGCAGGTCGTCGAGGTCGACACTGCCGTCGTCCGCAGAGCTGACCACCACGACGCGCATCCCGGCCATCACCGCGGAGGCTGCGTTGGTGCCGTGCGCCGAGGAGGGAATCAGGCAGACGTCGCGCTGGGTGTCGCCATTCGCGCGGTGGTAACCACGGATCGCCAGCAGGCCGGCGAGTTCGCCCTGCGACCCCGCGTTCGGCTGGATCGAGACCCGGTCATAACCGGTCACCTCGGCCAGCCAACCCTCCAGGTCCCCGACGAGTTCGCGGTAGCCGAGCGCGGCGTCCGCGGGGGCGAACGGGTGCAGGTCGGCGAAGCCGGGCAGGCTGATCGGCTCCATCTCGGTGGTCGCGTTCAGCTTCATCGTGCACGAACCCAGCGGGATCATCCCGCGGTCGAGGGCGTAGTCGCGACCCGAGAGACGGTGCAGGTAGCGCAGCATCGAGGTCTCGCTGCGGTACAGGTGGAAGACCTCGTGGGTGAGGTAGTCGGTGGAACGGTGCAGCGTCTCGGGCAGGGCGTCGGCGACGACGGTGGAGAGCTGCTCGAGGTCGACGTCGCCGTCGATGCCGAAGGCCGACAGCAGCGCGGTGATCGTGGCCTGCGTGGTCACCTCGGAGGTGGAGATACCCACCGTGTCGGCGTCGACCTGGTGCAGGTGCAGCCCACGGCTGCGCGCAGCGGCGACGACGTCGGCGGCGCCGGCCGGGACGCGGACCCTGATCGTGTCGAAGAAGTCGCGGTGGACCAGCTCGAATCCGGCGTCGGTCAGTAGCTGGGCGAGGACCGTGGCGTAGCGGTGGGTCCGGGTCGCGATGCTCCGCAGGCCGTCGGGGCCGTGGTAGACGGCGTACATCGAGGCGGCGACAGCGAGCAACACCTGGGCGGTGCAGATGTTGGAGGTGGCCTTGTCCCGCCGGATGTGCTGTTCCCGGGTCTGCAGGGCCAGCCGGTACGCGGGACGGCCGGCAGAGTCGACCGAGACGCCGACCAACCGGCCCGGGAGGTGTCGCTCCAGGCCGGTGCCGACCGACATGTAGCCGGCGTGCGGGCCGCCGTAGAAGAGCGGCACGCCGAACCGCTGCGAGGAGCCGATCGCGACGTCGGCGCCCAGCGTGCCTGGCGACTCCAGCACGGTCAGCGCGAGCAGATCGGCGGCGACGACGGCCAGCGCGTTGCGCTCGTGTGCCTGCTCGATCACGGCACGCGGGTCGCGGATCTGGCCCGAGGCACCCGGGTACTGGATCAGCACGCCGCAGAGCTCGCCGTCCGGCAGTCCGGCCCCGAGGTCGGCGACGACCACCTCGATACCCATCGCCTCGGCCCGGGTCCGGACCACGTCGATGGTCTGCGGCAGCGCGTCGGCGTCGACCACGAACGGGCCCGACGCCTTGCGGTTGGCGCGACGGACCAGGGTCATCGCTTCGGCCGCGGCCGTGCCTTCATCGAGCAGCGACGAGTTGGCGACCGGAAGACCGGTCAGGTCACCGATCACGGTCTGGAAGTTGATCAGCGCTTCCAGGCGACCCTGGCTGATCTCCGGCTGGTACGGCGTGTACGCGGTGTACCAGCTCGGGTCCTCCAGCACGTTGCGGCGGATCACCGGCGGGGTGATGGTGGCGTGGTAGCCCAGCCCGATCAACGACTCGCCCGGCTCGTTGCGCTCGGCGAGGGCACGCAGTTCGGCGGCGACCTGACGCTCACTGGCCAGCTCCGGCAATGCCAGCGCGCGCTGGGTACGGATGTCGTCAGGAAGTGCGGCAGCCATCAGCGAGGCCAGCGAGTCGACGCCCACCTTGGCCAGCATCACACCGACCGCGTCGGTGTCAGGGCCGATGTGGCGGCGCTCGAAGGGCACCGCGTTGTCGAGGGCGGCAAGGCTGAGCTGATCGGACACGAATCACTCCTGGGGTAGGGAACACACCGTTCACCTCCCCCTCTGTCACCCCGCGCTCGCAGTTGACGAACGCGTCGGCTTCAGAGTTGCCTGCCCTGCACGGTCCTGGCGCCTGAGAGGTTCCGGGGAGTGTTGCCCCTTCGGCGCTCCTGAGGATCAGCGATCTCCAGGAGACTCTCCCGTGCGGGATAGTCAGCAGGAGGAATCTACCACTGCTGCAGGCTGCGGCCAGCATGCGAAACGGGGCCGACTGTGGATGCAGTCGACCCCGTTCGGTGGTCCGTGTTCAGCCGGCCGTGCGCGCCGCCCGACGGGCAGCGAGTTCATCGCCGGCCACCCGCTCGTCGGGAGCCTCGGCACGCTCACTCGGCAGCTCGGCCAGCGACCCCTCGATCTCGCGCCAGACACCGCCGATCGCGATTCCGAAGACGCCCTGACCGCCCTGGAGCAGGTCGATGACCTCGTCGTTGCTGGTGCATTCGTAGACCGAGGCGCCGTCGCTCATCAGGGTGACGCGGGTCAGGTCGTCGGTACCTCGCTCGCGCAGATGCTGCACCGCGGTGCGAATCTGCTGCAGGGAGATGCCGGCGTCCAGCAGGCGCTTGATCACCTTGAGGATCAAGATGTCACGGAAGCTGTAAAGACGCTGCGAGCCGCTGCCACTGGCGCCACGGACACTCGGCTCGATCAGGCCGGTACGGGCCCAGTAGTCGAGTTGGCGGTAGGTGATCCCGGCGGCACTGCACGCGGTCGGACCGCGGTAGCCGGCATCGAGGGGCAGCGGCGAGACGTCATCGGTGAACAGCAGACCCTGTTCCTCGGCAGCTTGAACTGCCACCTCGTCTGGTGGGGTCTGTGGCGACCCGTTCTCGTTCACACGCACATTGACTCTCCGGTCCAATACTCCGTTCAGCGTAACTCCCGAGGGGGAAGGTCGCCGCTCGAACCCGGGCGGGCCGCACGACGTTGGAGTTACAACGGAGACATTCACAAAGGTAAGCCGCCGAGGAGGGTCGGTCAACGAACCACGCCGCGTGTCGCGACCCTCAACCTCAAGTTGAACCTCACCCCACGCTCAGGTGCTCTCGAAATCCTCGGGGCTGACGTGGTCGAGGAACTCACGGAACTTCTCGACCTCGTCTTCTTGTTCTTCAGGAGCGGCAAGACCAGCCTCGTCGAGGACCGCCTCGTCGCACACGATTCGACTACCGGTACGCAGCGCGAGCGCGATCGAGTCGGAAGGCCGGGCACTCACCTCGACACCCGAGGCGAGGACCAGGTTCGCGAAGAAGATCCCTTCGCGCACCTCGACGATCTGGACCTCCAACAACGAGTTGCCGGTCTCCTCGATCACGGACTTCAACAGATCGTGGGTCAGTGGCCGCGGCGGCACGACACCCTGCTGGGCGAAGGCGATCGCCGTGGCTTCAACGGCACCGATCCAGATCGGCAGATAACGACTGCCGCCAGACTCGCGCAACAGCACGATCGGCTGGTTGGAAGGCATCTCCACCCGGACTCCGACGACGTCTACCTCACGCATGGGCACTACCCTACTCGCTCGCAGAAGCGGCAGGACGTCAGTCGTTCAGACCGACCTTCACCAACGTGGCATGGAGCTTGACCGCCAACGCGGCCAACTGTGCCGCAGCGTCGTCGGCACGCGCCTGGGCGGCGCTGTCACGGCCACGACGCAGTGTGGAGACGGCCTGCTCCACCAGCCCGACCTCACGGTCGGCGGCAGTCTTGAAGGCACGCAGATGGCGCGGTTCGAGGCCGAAGTCGGCCAACTCCGCGGCAGTACGGGCGATCACCAGGTCGTCGGCGTCGAACTGGCCCTTGCGGTCCGCCTTGACCAGACCGTAGGTCTCCAGTTGGCCGAGCAGAGCCTCGTCGATCCCGACCACCTTCAACAGTTCACGGCGGGAGACCCGAAGGTCGGAACGCTGCCGGAACGAGTCCGCGGACGGCAGGCCGTCGTCGGCCAACGCGACCTGCGGCACGACCGGCCCCACCGCTTCGATGGCCGGCGGCTCCAGGCCGCGGTCGATCGCGTCCAGGTGCTCGCCGATCACCTTGAGCGGCAGGTAGTGGTCACGCTGCATCCGCAGGATGTAACGGAGCCGCTCGATGTCGGCGTGGCAGAACTTGCGGTAGCCGGCCGACGTCCGCTCGGGGTCGATCAGACCCTCCGCCTCCAAGAAGCGGATCTTGGAGATGGAGGTACCGGGGAACTCCTCACGAAGGTGAGCGAGGACCTCCCCGATGTTCATCCGCGCGCGAGAAGCCCCCGCGGCGGTGGCACCCGGTTCAGCCACCATGTCCAGTACGGCCGGTGAAGAAGACCAGACGGAACTTGCCGATCTGCACCTCGTCGCCGTCGGCCAGGATCACTTCGTCGATCCGGTCCCGGTTCACGTAGGTGCCGTTGAGGCTGCCGACGTCGGTGACCGTGAAGGTCAGACCGGTCCGACGGAACTCCGCGTGCCGCCGCGAGACGGTGACGTCGTCGAGGAAGATCTCACTCTCGGGGTGGCGGCCCGCGGTCACCACGTCGGTGTCCAACAGGAACCGTGCACCCGCGCTGGGGCCACGCTGCACGACCAACAGGGCGTGGCCCTCAGGGAGCGCGTCGACCGCTGCACTCTCGGTAACGCCGACGCCACGGTCGTCCGTCTCCGGAGTGACTCCCGAGGCACCGAAGGTGATCGTCGCGGTGGACTCCACCGGCGACTCCGCTGCTGGCGTGTCGACAGCGATCCGCGTGCCGCACTGGGAACAGAACCGGGCGTCATCGGGGTTCTGCTTGCCGCAGTTCGTGCAGAAAGGCATGAGCCGCCCCTCCCTGAGTCGTGTGAACCCTCAATAAAAAGTAGAGGTTGACGTCGTCAACCTATCAGCCGTCGAGTGAAGCCTGGTACGCCTCTGCCGACAACAGTTCTGCGACGTCCGCGGGGTTGCTCGGACGGATCTCGAACAGCCAGCCCTCGCCGTACGGGTCCGAGTTCACCAGCTCCGGGGTTGCGTCCAGCGCAGCGTTGCAGGCCACGACCTCTCCGGCGATCGGCGCGTAGACATCGCTGACCGACTTGGTGGACTCCAGCTCGCCGATGGAGGTGCCGGCGACGATCGTCTCGCCGACCTCGGGGAGCGAGACGTAGACGATGTCGCCGAGTGCGTCCTGCGCGTAGTCGGTGATCCCGACCCGCACGGAGTCAGCGCTCTCGCCCGGGGTACGCACCCACTCGTGCTCGACGGTGTACTTGAGGTCCTCGGGGTTCACGGCATGTCTCCTGATTCGGTGATCGCAGTCAAGGTGGGAGGCTACTGGTCCTCGCCGGACTCGGCGAAGTCGGTGTCCTTGTCGGGGACGACGCTCTCCACCACGACAGTGTCAGATTTTACGTAGTCCAACTCGCCCCCGACACGCTCCACCCGCTCGGCGGGACCGTCGGGGAAGACCAGCGCGTCAGCCAAGGTGGCGGGGTCGCCGATGACGTCGATCACGTAGGGCGCCTCGATCAGCGCACCGTCGATGGTGATCCCCTGGGCGGTCTCCCCTACCGAGCTCTGCGCGACGAACCGGATCTCGTCGTTGAACTCGATCGCCTCGGCGCCGGCGGCGCGCAGCTCCTGGATCGTGTCCAGCAGCAGGCTGGCGCGGACCTCGCCGGCGTCGTCGCTGATGGTGATCCGCACGCCCGGCCCCTGGGCGCCCAGGACGCCGGCCAGGATCCCGTAGACCTTGCGGTCCTGCTGGGCCTGCTCGAGGGCCGCCTGACGTTGCCGGGTGTCGGACTGGAGGTCGTCGCGCGTCGAACGGAGCCGCTCGATCTCGCGCTCGGCACGTTGGGTCGACGAGGAGAGTCCGTCGAAGACCCGGACCAGGTCGCCCTGGCGGAGACCGGCGTACTGATCGTCACGCTCGTTGGACTGCACCTGGACCATCGCCGCGAAGCCGACCCCCGCCAGCACCAGACCGATGATCCAATGGCCGCGGGTGGGGCGCTCGGTGGCCGCGCGGATCAGACGCTGACGGCTGCTGCGGGCCTCGGTGGCCGCGCGGTCGGCGTCGTCCGCCTGCGGCTGGTCAGGCATCGGCTGGTCAGGCATGGAAGAGATGCCGCCTGATCGCTGCCACGTTGGAGAAGATCCGGATACCGAGGACCACGATCACCGCGGTCGCCAACTGGCCGCCGACGCCGAGTTTGTCGCCCAGGAAGACGATCGCGGCGGCGATGACCACGTTGCTGATGAAGGAGACGACGAAGACCTTGTCGTCGAAGATGCCGTCGAGATAGGCGCGCAGACCACCGAAGACGGCGTCCAGGGCAGCGACCACTGCGATCGGCAGGTAGGGCTCCAGCCAGAGCGGGACGTCGGGCTGGAGCACCAGCCCCAGGACGATCCCGACCAGTAGGCCGAGTGCGGCGATCACGGATCTATTCTCCCTAACTCCAACTGAGGGTCATATTGCTTCGCGAACCGTAGCTGAGGTCGCGCACGACCGGGCAGGTCCAGCGAGTCATCGTTGCGCATCTCGAAGACGAAGTCGAAGGCATTGCGCAAGCCGAGGAAGGTCGCGCCGGCGGTCGACTCGGCGAACCGGGACTGCATCGTGTCCGGGTCGCCGATCGCGGCGATCAGGTACGGCGGCCGCAACGGATGGGCCTTGATCTGGATCGCCTGGTTCGCTGTCCGGATACCGGTGACCGCGGTCAGCCGTTGCCCGTTGACCACGATCGCCTCGGCGCCCGCCTGCCAGAGACCGGCGACGAGGGTGGCGAGGTCCTCGTCGCGGACCACCCCGTCGTCGCTTCCGTCGGCGGCGTTGTCCAAAGTGACCTCGACGCCCTTTCCGCGGGCCGCCGCGTAGCCGCCGATCAACCGGAGCCGGTCGACCTCGCGGCTGACGCTGCGCTCACGCTTCTCCAGATCGCTCAACCCGGCGCTCAGTGCGGTGTTGCCCTCCTGCAGTTCACCGACCCGGCTCTGCTTGGCGGCGAGATCCTCACGGGCGACGCCGATCTGCCGGATCACCACCTGGCGACCGTCCTCGGTCGCAGCTGCTTCCCGCGAGGTCTGCACCGCGGCGATCACGATCAACAGGCCGAAGAGCGCCACGATCACGGCAGCAGCACGGTGCGATCCGCCCGGAGCGTCAGGCAGACCCTGGAGCGCCCGGCGGGCCGCCACATGCTCGTAGTCCTCGTCGAGTGAGGCGTTGGTGATCCGGTTCAGGAGTGGTTCGCGCGGGTCAACCGACATCGCCACTCTCCACGGGTCTCGGTGTCGTGCGCAACAGCATGCGCACCTGCCAGGCATAGAGGATGCCAGCCCACCAGTACAGACCGATCCCCCAGAACGCGAAGGCCCAGCCGAAGACGTTGGCCAACATCGCGACGGTGCCCTCGCCGTCGCCCAGCAGAAGCAGCGGGAAGGCGTAGAGCAGGTTGAAGGTGGCGGCCTTGCCGAGGAAGTGCACCGGCAGCGCGCTGTAGCCACGGGTCCGCAGGAACGGGACCAGGAACCAGAGGAAGAGATCCCGCAACGGCAACAGGATCGCGACCCACCACGGGATCACGTCGCGCAACGCCAGCCCGACGACGACCGCCAAGATGTAGAGCCGGTCGGCGACCGGGTCCAGGACCTGGCCCAACGCGGTGAACTGATTGAGACGACGTGCCAGGTAGCCGTCGAGCCAGTCGGTGACACCCGAGACCATCAACAGGGCCAACGCCCAGCCGTCGGCCTCCGGCCCCAGCACGAGCCACAGGAAGACCGGGACCCCGGCCAACCGGAGCATGCTCAACGCATTCGGGACCGTCCAGATCCGAGGGCTCGTCCGCTCGACGTCCTGCACTACTACCAGCCGATCTCCAACTCCAACAATGGACGAGGCCAACCCTAGGGCACGTCGAGATGAGCGCCGTCGCGGATCTCCCCGACCAGCTCCTCCAACACGTCCTCCAGGGTCACGAACCCGACGGTCCGCCCGTCGTCGGTGACTACCCGGGCCATGTGCGCGCCCTTGCGCTGCAAGGTCTCCAGAGCGTCGTGGAGCATGTCGCCGGGTCGCACGTTGGCGAACGGGCGGATCCACTTCTCATCCACGGTCCGCTCCCGGCGCGCCGGGTCGGTCTCCAGCACGTCCTTGATGTGCAGGTAGCCGATCGGGAAGCCGCTGGGATCGCAGACCGGGAACCGGGAGAATCCGGTCGCCGCGCAGACGTCCTCGACCTCGGCCGCCGTGCACTCACGGGGCAACGTCGTCATCGTCTCCAACGGCAGTAGCACCGAGGTGACCGTCCGCTCGGTGAACCCGAGGGCTCCAGCGAGGCGGTCGTACTGTCCCTGGGCCAGAAGGCCCTCGCCACGGGACTCCTCGACCAGAGCGGCCACCTCCTCGCGGGTGAACGTGGAGGCGACCTCGTTCCTCGGCTCCACCCGCATCGCCCGCAGCACCAGGTTGCCGACCGCGTTGAGCGAGACGATCAACGGCTTGAGCAGGGTGACGATCACCATCATCGGCGGGCCGAGCACGATGGCGGCCCGGTCCGGGCCCGCGATCGCGATGTTCTTCGGCACCATCTCGCCCAGCACCACGTGCAGATAGACCACGACGCAGAGCGCGATCACGAAGGCGATCGGGTGCAGCAGGTCGTGCGGAACGCCCAGCCTTTCGAAGATCGGCTGGATCAGATGCGCCACGGCCGGCTCACCGACCGCACCGAGACCGAGCGAACAGATGGTGATGCCCAGTTGGGCGCCCGCCATCACCAGCGAGACGTTCTCCATCGCCAACAGCGTGGTCTGCGCCATCTTCGAGCCGGCGTTGGCCTTGGGCTCGATCTGGGTACGTCGGGCGGAGACCAGCGCGAACTCTGCACCCACGAAGAAGGCGTTGAAGGCGAGCAACGCGATCGCGACACCCACCGCAGTGAGATCACTCATCGTCTGCCACCTCCTCACCCTCGCGAACCGAGAGCCGGATCCGGTCAACCCGAAGACCGTCCATGTGCTCGACGCGGAGCGTCACGATCGGTGCCGATACCTCGTCGTCGTTGGTGCGGGTCGGCTCCAACGCCACCTCGACGACGTCGCCGGCGACCGGGATCTTGCCGAGTTCGCGGACCAGCAACCCGGCGATGGTGTCGTAGTCCTCGTTCTCCGGGAGGGTGATCGAGGTGATGTCCTCGACCTCGTCGGGACGCAACAGGCCGGAGAGCGACCAGGTCCCGTCGCGGCGTTGCCTGGCCCGTGAACCGAGCCGGTCGTGTTCGTCGGAGATGTCGCCGACGATCTCCTCGACAACATCCTCCAGCGTCACGATCCCGGACTGGCCGCCGTACTCGTCGAGCACCACCGCCATCTGGAACCCGTCACGGCGGAGCAGCGCCAACAGCGGATCGAGCTTGATCGAGTCCGGGACGACGATCGGCTTCACCATGATGCGCTTCACCCGCGTCGTGGAGCGCTCGTGAAGCGGCAGCGCGACAGCATGCTTCACGTGCACCGTGCCCACCACCAGGTCGTGCTCGTCCAGCACCGGGAACCGGGAGTGGCCCGTACTCCGGGTCAGGTCGATCACCGCGCTGGCGCGTTCGGTGGCGTCCAGACTCACCGTCCGCATCCGTGGCGTCATGATCTCGGCCGCGGTCCGGGTGCTGAACTCCACCGAGCGTTCCATCAACTCGGCAGTGTCGGCGTCCAGGGTGCCCTGGTCGGCGGAGCGGGCGATCAGCGACGCGAGCTCGCCGGAGCTCCGCGCCGAGCGCAACTCCTCCTGGGGCTCGACCCCGAGCCGGCGCACCAGAGAGTTGGCCGACGAGTTGAGGAACCGGATCGGGATCGCGTTGACCGCGGTGAAGCCCCGCATCAGATGCTGGGTCGCCTTCGCGGTCGCCAGCGGCATCGCGATCGCCAGGTTCTTCGGGACCAACTCGCCGAAGATCATCGTGCCGGCCGTGCTCAGCGCCAGCGCCAGCCCGAGCGCCGTAGGTGAGACCGCGCTCGACGGGACCCCGAGCGCACGGAGCGGATCGTTGAGCAACGCCGCCAGAGCCGGTTCGGCGAGGAATCCGATCGCCAGGTTGGTGACCGTGATCCCGACCTGGGCGCCGGAGAGCTGCGTGGAGAGATGCTGCAACGCCTTCTGCACGCCCGCCGCGCCGCCGTCGCCCTGGGCGACCGCCGCTTCGACCGCACTGCGGTCGACGGTGACGAAGGAGAACTCAGCCGCGACGAAGACGCCACAAGCGAGTATCAACAGCACGGCCACGCCGAGCAGGATCCATTCGGTCAGCATCGCTCTCCCCCAGCTTCGGGATCAACGAGCAAGGGACTTTGAGAACCGTCCATGGTGGCGCGTGTTGCCGCTTTCGTAGGAGACAAGGTGCGTGGTGCCACGTCAGCCTAGCGAAACCCCCGGGCCGGCGCACGCCGCGCAGGAGCCGGCGCAGCGGGCCGGGCACCGCTCGCCAAGGCGCCGAGACCCACCACGAGGTGGAGGGCGACGATCGCCCAGACCCCAGGGGTCGCCCACGCGGCGAAGCGGACTGCGACGCCGACGATCACCACAAGATGGAGCAGCACGACGCCGCACCACAGCACCGAAGCGACCGGCTCGGCCAGCCTTCCGCGCCACCACCACGCCACCACCAGCATCAGCGGCGCCAGGTAGAACCAGGTGATCCAGACGGTGTGCCACCAGGCGCCGAGACGGGCCAGGTCCCGCCCCGACTCCCACGGAGTGACGCCGAGACCCGCCAGGATCACCGGGACCGGCGCGGCCAGCAGGATCGCGCCGAACGCCGTCAACCGAGCGGGCGTGGCTCAGTCCACCGAGTCGAAGGAGGAGATGCAGGACCGGCCGTCGTCGTCCTTCACGATCACCTTGACGCTGACCGCGCCGTAGGTCTCCTCGTCCTGGAGCCCGGGCTCGTCGGTCGAGATGTGGACCACGAAGGAGCCGGCCGCCTCGCCCTCCACGTCGGAGATCCGGTAGTCGACCTGCGGGTCCTGGGTACCGGCGTCCGCCCGTGCCTGCGCGATCCCGTCCACCAGCACCGCCCGCTCCTCGGCGGTCGGGGCGTCGCACATCAGATCGATCGCCGCGTCCACATCGAGTTCCTCGGCCGCCGCGACGGCGTCGTCGGCGACCTCGGAGACCGAACCTGCGTCACCGCCGGTCAGGGCCCAGACCGCGGCCCCGACACCGACCAGCACCACCACGGCACCGCCGACCACCAGGGCAGCGAGCCTGCCGTTCCGGCGCGGGTTGTCGGGAGACGCAGCACCGCCCGTGGCGGGATCCTGGATGTTCATGCCGGGATCGTGCCACGGGCGGTGGCGGTGTGTCAGACGTTCCTGCGGTACTGGCCGCCCACCTCGAAGAAGGCTTCGGTGACCTGCTGCAGGGAGCAGACCCGAGCGGCGTCCATCAGCACCGCGAAGACGTTCTCACCGTTGACCGCCGCCTCCTTGAGCCGAGCGAGCGCGGCCTCCGCCTCACTGCGGTGGGTCTGCTGGTAGGCGCGGACCCGGGAGAGCTGCGACTCCTTCTCCGACTCGGTCGCTCGAGCGAGCTCAACGGTGTGCTCCTCGTCGTCCTCGTGCGGGTTGCGGAAGGTGTTGACGCCGACGATCGGCAGCGAGCCGTCGTGCTTCTTGTGCTCGTAGAGCATCGACTCGTCCTGGATCCGGCCACGCTGGTAGCCGGTCTCCATCGCGCCGAGCACTCCACCGCGCTCGCTGATCCGGTCGAACTCGGCAAGCACCGCAGCCTCGACCAGGTCGGTCAGCTCGTCGATGATGTAGGAACCCTGGAGCGGGTTCTCGTTCATCGCCAGGCCCCACTCGCGGTTGATGATGAGTTGGATCGCCAGAGCCCGGCGCACCGACTCCTCGGTCGGGGTGGTGACCGCCTCGTCGTACGCGTTGGTGTGCAGGCTGTTCGCGTTGTCGTAGATCGCGATCAGGGCCTGCAGCGTGGTGCGGATGTCGTTGAAGTTCATCTCCTGGGCGTGCAGCGAGCGGCCCGAGGTCTGGACGTGGTACTTCAGCTTCTGGGAACGGTCGTTGGCGCCGTACTTCTCCTTCATCGCCACCGCCCAGATCCGTCGCGCGACCCGGCCGATCACCGAGTACTCGGGGTCCATGCCGTTGGAGAAGAAGAACGACAGGTTCGGCGCGAAGTCGTCGATGTTCATCCCACGGGCGAGGTAGGCCTCGACGTAGGTGAAACCGTTCGCCAAGGTGAAGGCGAGCTGGCTGATCGGGTTCGCTCCGGCCTCGGCGATGTGGTAGCCCGAGATCGAGACCGAGTAGAAGTTGCGGACCTGGTGCTGGATGAACCACTCCTGGATGTCGGCCATCATCCGCAGGCTGAACTCGGTGGAGAACAGGCAGGTGTTCTGGCCCTGGTCCTCCTTGAGGATGTCGGCCTGCACCGTGCCGCGCACGTTCGCGACCGCGTAGGCGGCCAACTCGGCCTTCTCGTCCAGGTTGGGCTCGCGCCCCTCCTTCGCCCGGAAGGCGTCGACCTGCTGGTCGATCGCGGTGTTGAGGAAGAAGGCCAGCACCGTCGGCGCGGGGCCGTTGATCGTCATCGAGACGCTGGTCGTCGGCGAGACCAGGTCGAAGCCGTCGTAGAGCACCTTCATGTCGTCCAAGGTGGCGACCGAGACACCCGAGGTGCCGACCTTGCCGTAGACGTCGGGGCGCGGGTCGGGATCACGACCGTAGAGGGTGACGGAGTCGAACGCCGTCGAGAGGCGGGTGGCGTCGCCCTCCTGGGAGAGGATCTTGAACCGTCGGTTGGTCCGCGCCGGGTCGCCCTCACCCGCGAACATCCGAGCCGGGTCCTCGCCGTCCCGCTTGAACGGGAAGACGCCTGCGGTGTACGGGAAGTACCCGGGCAGGTTCTCCTTGCGCCAGTAGCGGACCAGTTCGCCACGGTCGGCGAACTTCGGCAGCGAGACTCGCGGCACCTTGGTACCGGCCAGCGACTCCTTGGTGAGCTTGGTGACGATCTCCTTGTCGCGGACCTTCACCACCTGCTCGTCGCCGGAGTAGGAGTCGACGACCTCGGCCCACCCGTCGATCTGGTCGGCGATGGTGTGCGGCACGTCCTTGCGGGCCGCCTCCAGCAGTGCGGGGACTCCGCCTGCTTCGCTGTCGGCGGCGGCGAGGTCGGCGCTGACCTCCTCGAGGCGCTGCACCTTGCGGACCGCGTCGATCAGGTTCTCGGTCTCGTCGTGGTAGCCACGCACGGCCTCGGAGATCTCGGCGAGGTACCGGACCCGGCTGGTCGGCACCACCTGGGCGATGCCCGAGGAATACTTGACGCCGACCGGAGCCAGCGTGCCCTCGGAGACCACCAGGCCGTGCTCGACCAGAGCGTCGCGCAGGTGCTGGTAGAGAGCGGTGACGCCGTCGTCGTTGAAGGTCGCAGCCGACGTGCCGTAGACGGGCATCGCCTCGGGTCCCTGGCCGAACGCCTCGCGGTTGCGGACCAGTTGGCGCCCGACGTCGCGCAGTGCGTCCTTGGCGCCGCGGCGCTCGAACTTGTTGATCGCCACGGTGTCGGCGAAGTCGAGCATGTCGATCTTCTCGAGCTGCGAGGCGGCGCCGAACTCCGGCGTCATCACGTACATGGAGTGGTCGACGAAGGGCAGGATGCCGGCGTCGCCCTGGCCGATGCCAGGGGTCTCCACGATCACCAGGTCGAATCCAGCGGCCTTGGCCACCGCGATCACGTCGGTAAGGCCGGTCGGCACCTCGTGGCTGCCGCGGGTCGCCAGTGAACGGAAGAAGACCGAGGTCTCGCCGTTCGGGTTGTGCAGCGCGTTCATCCGGATCCGGTCGCCGAGCAGCGCGCCACCTCCGCGGCGGCGGGTCGGGTCAACCGCGATCACGGCGATCTTGATCTTGTCCTGCTGGTCGTTGCGGAAGCGGCGCACCAACTCGTCGGTCAGGCTGGACTTTCCGGAGCCACCGGTACCGGTGATACCGAGCACCGGCACCACCCTGGCGGCGGCCGCAGCGTTGATCGCGTCCAGCACGTCAGCGGGGAGCTCACCGAGCTCGGCGCCTGTGATCGCGCGGGCCACCGAGAACCGGTCGCCGGTCAGAACGGCCTCGGCGGTGACGCCGCCGGCCTGCCACAGGTCGATGTCGCAGGCCTCGATCATCGAGTTGATCATGCCGACGAGGCCGAGGCGCTGACCGTCCTCGGGCGAGAAGATCTTGACGCCGCTCTTGGCGAGGCGCGCGATCTCCTCGGGCACGATGACCCCGCCACCGCCGCCGTAGACCTTGATGTGTCCGGCGCCGCGCTCGGCGAGCGACTGCACCAGGTACTCGAAGTATTCGACGTGGCCGCCCTGGTAGGAGGAGACAGCGACGCCCTGGACGTCCTCCTCGATCGCGGCCTCGACGACCTCCTGGACCGAACGGTTGTGCCCGAGGTGGATCACCTCGGCCCCCTGTGACTGCAGGATCCGCCGCATGATGTTGATCGAGGCATCGTGGCCGTCGAAGAGGCTCGAGGCGGTGACGAACCGAACCGGGTGCTTCGGCTGGTGCAAGGCGTTGGTGCTCACAGGGCGCTCCGCATTCAACTAGTAGGACTTCCAACTAAATAGTAGGACGTCCAACCAATATGCGACAAGCCAGGGTGACGGCGCTCACGTCACAGATCGCCGTCAGGCGGTGACGCCGCGGCGAAGCTCCTCGGTCAAGGTGGCACGCGCCGTCACCAACGAGGGTCCGTACCAGGTGAGAAGGCGCCCCTCGACCAGCACCGACGGCGTCGCGAAAGCCTCCGGACCGTCGTCAGCGGTGAAGACGTACGGCTCGTCGGGAAGGATCACCAGATCGAGATCGGCCAACTCGATCTCCGCGGTCTGCACCGCCGGGTACCGATCCGCGGCGTCAGCGAAACCGTTGGCCACGCCGAGCCGGGCAAGCAGATCGCCGGTGAAGGTATCGCGCCCCACCACCATCCACGGGTCCCGCCAGATCGGAACCGCGGCACGCACCCAGGCCGGGGTCGACTCGGCCCATACGGCAGCTGCCTGCACCAGCCACTCCGGCTCGCCGACGTCGAGCACCTCGACGAAGAGCCGCCGCATTGCGGTGATCGCCTCCGGCACCGTCTCGATCCTGGTGACCCAGACCTTGATCCCGCGCTCACGCAGCCGTCGCACGTCGAGCTCGCGGTTCTCCTCCTGGTTCGCGATCACCAGATCCGGAGCCAACTCGACGATCGCGTTCAGGTTCGGATTCTTGGTGCCGCGAACCCGCGCGACCTCGAGCTCCGCCGGGTGGGTGCACCAGTCGGTCGCGCCAACCAGCAGGTCCGGCGCCGTCGCTGCGATCGCCTCGGTCAACGAGGGCACCAAGGAAACGACGCGCGTGGGGCGCGCGCTCAGCTCGATCGGGTGACCGAGATCGTCATGCACCTCAAGCTCCACGGGCAGCGGTGGCGAAGGCTCGGATCAGCTCGGCATCCTTCTCCCCCGGCGCACTCTCAACACCGCTGGAGACGTCGACGCCCCACGGCGCGGCGGTGGCGATCGCCTCGGCGACGTTGTCAGGGTTGAGCCCGCCGGCGAGCAGCCACTTGCCCTGCGGCGCGTTCACCACGAGCGCGGAGAGGTCCCAGGTCTCCCCCGACCCCGGCTTCGGCGCATCGAGCAGGAGCACCTCTTCACCGAAGGCTCCGACGGTGAGGTCCGGGTTCGCGGCGAGCGAGGTCGCCCGCCAGACCCGCGGCAGGATCGCCAACGACGCCGCGAACTCGTCCGCGTCATAGCGCGATCCGTGGAGCTGCACCACGTCGATGCCCACCTGCTTGGCGATGGTCGCGGCCTCGGCGGCCGGCATGTCGTTGACGACCAGCACCGTGTCGGCGCGGCCAGCCACCGTCGCCACCAGCGAGCGCGCCTGATCGGCGTCGATACGGCGCGAGCTGGTCTGGTTCATCACGAAGCCGATCGCGTCGGCCCCAGCTGCGAGGGCGACCTCGATGTGCTCGGGCGTGCGGAGGCCACAGATCTTGACGTACACGCTGCCGATTGTCGCACTCGGTACGAACTAGCTGGAGAGCGCGTAGAAACCGGGATGGGTCTCGCGGAAGCAGGGCTGTCTCCAGCCCGGCGGATCGGGCGCCCGGGATCGGTAGCGGTGACCGGTCAGGGTGATCGTCTCGACCTCGTGGCGCTCATCGGGATCGCTGACCACCCGTTGGCGCCAGCCGCCGTCTCGCTTGGCGTGGTTGCACGCTTCACAGAGCCCCTGACCGTTGACGGTTGCGGTAGGACCGCCCTCAACGAAGGGGTTGATGTGATCGGAATGTCGGATCGGCGCATTGCAATACGGAGTAGCGCAGATGCCCGCACCCCGGACCGAGAGGAACTCCGCCATCCCCGGCGGGAAGAACCGCTGCTTGCTGCTCATCGCAACCAGTCCGCCGCGCGGCGCGTAGTGGAGCATCCGGAACCAGGCTCCGATGCCACTCGAGATAGCCCGGGAGGCAAGGAGCCGAGCGATCTCGGCCGGCAGCACCTCTTCGCCTATGCCCGGCGCACTGAGGGTGGCGGGCCTGTGACCTCCGGCCAACGTGGCCTCGGGCATCGTCAGGTTCAGCACGACCGGGACAGCGGGAGCCTCTTCAGGTGTGCCGGTGTCAGCGACCCCGGTCAGCCGGGCGAGGGCGATGTCGCAGATCAGCTGCCCCAGCGAACGCGGATCGCCGGAAGTCCGGGCACTGATCGCCGCCTTCCGTACCGCCGCATAGCCGGCCACGGCCTGGGCGACCGGCATCAGGAAGGTCAGGTATCCCATCGTGTCGGGCGCGGGCCGAACCGTTGCGTGCCGGTCGGCCTCGGCCCGCCGAGCCCGTTCCACCACCGCTGCGGGGTCCACCTCGACGGCGACCCGCCGCACCTTGGCGGTGAGTGCCCGATTGCCCAAGCCACTCAGCACCGCGGCATCCGCACACAGCTCCTCGTCCACGAAAGCCCGGTGCTCTCGACTCAGACACGCTGTCTGCTGAACCAGGATCTGGGCTCGGTACTCGGTCAGCGTGCCGTCACGGAGCCGAGCCAAGGTGTGGGGCATCTCAGAGACGAGTGCCTTGCCTACCCCCAGCAAGGTACGCCCTCGGTGCGGCGACTCCTTGCGCGCCAGCCCGAGCTCGTGACCGTTACCAGCCCCTTGTCGCGCCTCGGCGACTCCGGCGAGCGCCCGTTCGTCGCGGCGTACCGTGTCGAAGACCGCCGCTGCTTCAGCCTGAACGGCACAGGCGGCCGACTTCAACTCCTCGAGCGCCGCAATCAGATCGATCAGAGCAGCCGCGTCACGACCGCAGCCAACAGCCGAGAGGCGGGCCCCCAAGGCCTGCACCTCCCGCACTGAAACCGGTCGCTCGAGATCCATAACGCCACCGTGGACCCACCGTCCGACACAACCATCACGCCGTCCGTCAGACCGGCTGCTCCACACCAGCCGGGCCCCGCCGCGACACCAGCCAGCCGAACGTGGGCGCGAGCACGTACATCACGATCGAGTAGACCGCAGCGGGCACTGCGACGGTCGAGTTGTCGAGCACGCTGAGGGCGATCGCCAACGCGATGGTCGTGTTGTGGATGCCGACCTCCATCGAGCAGGCCACGGCCTGTGCCCGCCCGAGCCGCAACGCCAGCGCCACCGCGTAACCCAGCGAGAGGCTGATCAGGCAGACCAGCACCACGACCACTCCGATATCGGCGAAGTAGTCGACCACGTTCTCGCGTTCGCCGATGATCGCACCGATCGCGACCATCGCGAGGACGGTGATCGAGAAGATCCGGACCGGCCGATCGGCAGCGAGCGCGAAGCTCTGGTTCCGCGCCCGCACCAGCATGCCGATCGCAACCGGCACGAGCACGATGGCGATCACCTGGAGCACCTTGGCGTACTGCAGTCCGAGCTCCCCGTCGGCGCCGAAGTGGTCGATCGAGAGGTTGACCACGATCGGGATGGTCAGCGCGGCGAGCACCGAGTTCACCGCGGTCAGCGAGATGTTGAGCGCGACGTCGCCTCGGAACAGGTGGCTCAGCAGGTTGGCCGTGGTCCCGCCCGGCGAGGCGACCAGCAGCATCACCCCGACGGCCAGTAGCGGCGGCAGATCGAACGCCTTCACCAGACCGAAGGTGATCAGCGGCAGCACGAGCACCTGGACGGCGAGAGCTGCGATCACCGCCTTCGGCTGGCGGGCCACTCGGGCGAAGTCGGCGAGCGTGAGCGAGAGCCCGAGGCCGAACATGATGATGGCAAGGGCGATGGGCAGCCCGACGGTGATCAGCGCGGAGTCCTGCATGACGCGTGATCCAACCATCTACCGCGACAAAGGTCACCGGTTGACAGCAGCACCTCCGGGTGCATCCATGGAAGGGCGGGCCGCGGCGAATCGGTCCGCGACATGGCGGCCTATGACTCATCCGCAGGGATGAGTTGATAACCTACAAATCCGAGTTGTTCAGTTGACTTAGGAGGCGTTGTGTCGGGACGAGAAGGCGACCGGTGTGCGGTCGTCATCGGAGCGGGTGCCGCTGGCACCCTGACCGCGATCCATCTGATCACCCATCTCTCCAGCCGATTCCACGTCGAACTGATCGACCCGTCGCCCGATACCGGACGCGGGCCCGCATACTCCACCGACGACGACCGGCACCTGCTCAACGTGCCGGCCAGCGGGATGAGCGCCTTTCCCCTCGACCCCGACCACTTCTTCCGATACGTGCGGGCCCACCACGACCGTGAGGCCCAGCCGCAGGACTTCGTCCCGCGACGCGTCTATGGCGACTACCTCAACCACCTGCTGACCACCGCTACCGAGTTCCCCGGCAGCGCGCGCCTGGTGCGGCGGCACGCCACCGTCGTCGACCTGACCTCGGACGGCGGCCTGGGCACCGTGCATCTCGACTCCGGCGAGCAGGTCCACGCCCGCGCCGTCGTCCTGGCGACCAGCGCCAGACCGGCCGCCCATTGGGCACCGGAAAGCCTGCTCGACAGCGACCGGCTGATCGCCGACCCATGGTCCCGTCCGCTGCGCGACGCCCTACCCGACGACGGCGACATCCTGTTGGTAGGTACCGGCCTCACCATGGTCGACGTCGCCCTCGCCGCAGACCGTCCCGGACGCCGCTTGCACACCGTCTCGCGCCATGCCCTGGTGCCGGCACGGCACGTGCTGCCGACCACACCACCGGTCCCGCCTCCACCCGGGATCACCCGGATCAGCGACCTCGAGCACCTGCGCCGCGTCGTCGAGGAACACGTCGCACGGACCGTCCGCGAGACCGGCGACTGGCGCGCCGCGATCGACGGGTTGCGTCCGGTCACACAGCAACTGTGGCGCGGCCTGAGCGACGACGACCGCGTCGACTTCCTACGCCACGACGCCCGGTTGTGGGAGATCCACCGCCACCGGATGCCACCGATCACCGCCCGTCGCCTCGATCGCCTCCGCGACTCCGGCCGCTGGCGCGAGTACCAGGGCGAGGTGGTCGCCGCCGAGGAACTCCCCGACGGCGTCCGGGTTCGGCTCAGCAACGGTGCCAGCCTCGAGGTCGCGGCGGTCGTGAACTGCACCGGCCCGCTCAGCTCCCTGGCGGCCGATCCGCTCCTCGCCTCACTCGCGCGAACCGGAGTGGTCCGACCGGGCCCCGCAGGCATGGGTATCGACACCGCGGATCTCGGCCGTGTCGTCGGCACCCTCACCCAGGCCACCCTCTTCGCCGTCGGGTCGCTGCGCCGCGGCAACCTGTACGAGTCGACCGCGATGCCCGAGATCCGGGTCCAGGCCTACAACGTGGCTCGCGCCGTCGTCCGGGCCCTGCACGGCGAGACCCGGCAGCGCCCGACCGACCGCTACGGCCAGGCGCTCAGCACCAGTCCCGAGGTCGCCGAGATCTACGACCAGGCACTGGGTTCGCTGCTCCGGCTCCAGGAGGGCGCCGAGGAACAGCTCACCGAAGCCGTCACCCTCGACCCCGCCTTCGCCCAGGGGCACGCCGCACTGGCTCTGCTCGGTCACGAATGGGGCACCACCACCACGTGGCGCCAACACCTGGCCCGCGCGCACGAGGTCGCCGGCGACCGCCACCTCGACGAACGCGAGAGCAGCTTCCTCGACGCCGTCACCACTCGCCTGCGGACCGATGAGGCCACCGGCGCCGCAGCCCTGCTCCGGCACATCCGGCTCTTCCCGCGCGACGCCCTGGCGGTCAGTGTCGCGGTACCGACGGTTGCTTTCGGCGGGCTGACCTCCGGACCACAGACCGCCGAACTGGTCGAAGGTCTCGGCAAGGCGTACGGCGACGACTGGTGGTACGCCGGCCAACTGGCCTTCGTCCGCCAGGACCAGGAACGGTGGAAGGAGGCCGACGAGCTCACCGCCTACGCGCTCTCCGTGGAGCCCGCCTCGGGCCACGCCGCACACGCTCGTGCCCACGTCTTCTACGAGACCGGGCGGCACAGCGAAGGACTCGGGTGGCTGGATCGCTGGATCATCGACCACGGCCCAGGCGCGAATCACCGCTCGCACTTCTCCTGGCATGCGGTACTGCACGAACTGATGTCTGGCGACCTCCACGCGGCGCGCCGGCGCTACGCCAACGAACTCGCCCCGCCGACCGTCGACGGTCCGCGCGCCCTCGTCGACGCCGGCGCGCTGCTCTGGCGGGCCCGGGTGACCGGCGCTTGGCTCGACACCGCCGCGGCGGACCAGGTCCTCGGTGCGGTCGACGCAGCCCGCCTCGACCAGCCCACCACTCCGTTCGCCGCCTTCCATGCAGCGCTCTCCCTCGCCGCGGCACAGGCGGACGGGCGCCTGGCCGCCTTGCGTGGCTATGCGTTCGGCCACAGCGACCCGGTGATCAGGGAGCTGGTCGCTCCCCTCTGCGACGGGCTGGCCGCGGTGCTCGCCGACGACCATCTCGCCGCCGTCGATGCGCTGACCCCGGTCGTCGCACGAGCCCGCGCGCTAGGAGGCAGCGCGGCGCAGCGGGAGGTCCTCGAAGACACCCTGATCACCTCGCTGGCAGCAGCAGGGCGCGTCGCGGAGGCGACCGCGCTGCTCGATCAGCGGCTGTGTCGACGGCCCTCAGCCCTCGACCAACGCCGTCGGGCCGCGCTACCCGCTACTTCCGTCCAGCGAAGTAGCTGAGGCAGATGAAGGCGATCATCAGACTGAAGAGCGCACCGGTCTGAGTCGGCGCGATCAGGAACGGGGCACTGGTCAGTAGCAGGATGTCGAAGCCGCGGAGCACGCTGCCGTACAGGTTGGTCGGCACCGCACCCGCGGGACTGGCCACCAACGGTCGCCCGTAGTCCGGAGGGCGACCGGTCACCCAACGCACGGAGGCGGCCAGACCGCAGGCCCCAGCGGCGACTCCGAGCAGCACCGCCGTCGACCACAACACCTCGACCCCGGCATGGACCGCGGGGACACAGGCCAATCCGAAGAGCCCGGCAAGGCTGGCCGGTACCACCAGGGCGGCGCCACGGGTGGCACCGAGCCCGTTCGGGAACTGGCGGGCCACGCCTGCGGTCCGGGTGAGCACCCGGAGTCCCGCGAGGAAGGGCAACAACGCCAGGAACGCCGTGCCGGCTGCGGCGAGGATGACCACCCGTTCGGCCCCCGCGGTGCGGACGGCGTACGGCACCACTACGCCGAGCGCCAGCAGGAACAGCCAGACCGGGCTGCGCCTGATCCGGGTGAGGTCGGCCCAGATCAGTGCAGCTGATCCGGACGGGCCGCCACGGCGCGGACGGGCGGTCCCGCGCCCACGCCAGCGGTGCGCGAGAAGGACGTCGTAGGTCAACGCCAGATCCAAGGTGGCCAGGGCTCCTCCGAGCCCCGGCACCAGCGCGCCACCGCGGACCAGGTCCCGGCGCCGCAGTCGACGCGCCAACTGGGCGGCACTGACGACACCGACCAGGACGACGCCGAAACAGAGCACGATCGCCAACCACCACCAGGCCGGTACGTCGGCGGGCGCCTCCACCGTCGGGACCCGGTGCAGGGTGAGCGCCAGCAGGGTCGCCCAGGCCGCGGTCAGCACCACGACGGTCACCGCGGTCAACGGATTCGCCCGGGCCGGTTGGCCAAGAACACCGAGCAGAACGCCGGCCGCTGCGAACGCACCGACCAAGGTGGCGAAGCCGACCGCGGCCGGTAGCCCGAACCCACCCAGCAGCGCAGCAGTTCCCGCGACCACCGCGCCCGCCACCGCCACGATCGCGAACGCGGCCCACACGCGGGCCCGGAGCACCGCGCCACGATCAAGAGGCGTGTCCAGCAACCAGCTCGCCGACGCCGGCGACGCCTGGATCGGTCCGAAGGTTCGAGCCAAGGACCAGATCACCACCAGCCCGAGCCCGGCGACGACCCATGGCATCACCCCGCGCGCGGCCTGACACCCGGTTGAGGTGCAGTGCTCATCCGAGAGCCCGGAGACGCCGATCAGCGCGTTGATCAGCATCGAGCTGAGCATCAGGAACGCGAAGATCCCGATGTAGGCGTCCGAGATCGCCTGGCCCAGGGTCGCGTTGGCGCGACTCCGGCGCCAATGCCGCAGTTCGCCACGGAGCTCGCGGACCTCAGCGAACGGCGAGCGCTCCATGCCGCTCAGGACTCACCACCGAGGGTGATCACGTCGTCGGCGAGTGCCTCGACCAGTCGGGTGGAGTGACTGGCGAAGAGGACAGCGAGCCCTTCCCGCTTCTCTCGCTTGAGCCGCTCGATCAGCCAGTCGGTGCCTTCCTCGTCGAGCCGTTGTTCGGGTTCGTCCAGGATCAGCAGCCGACGCGGGCGGACGAAGGCACCGGCCAAGGCGAGGCGTCGGCGTTGTCCCGACGAGAGCGACCCGGGAAGTTGGGCGGCCTGGGCGAAGAGTCCGACCTCCCGCATCACGTCGTCGACCAGCCCGTCGGCGTCCGGCACCCGGTGGGCACGGGCATAGAGGTCCAGATGTTCGACCACGGTCAGGTCGGGGAAGAAGTCGATGTCGTCCATCACCACGGCCATCGCCGAGCGGATCGAGGGCGAACGGTCGTCATAGAGTTCGCCACCGATCCGGACCTCGCCCTCGTCGGCCGGGTCGGCGCCGGTCACACAGCGCAGCACCGTCGTCTTGCCGCTGCCGTTGGGGCCGACCAGGACCGCAGCCCGGCCGGCCTTGACCGCGAAGCCGACGTCGGAGAGCACGGTGTGGTCACCGAACTTCTTGATCAACCCGCTGACTCCGAGGACCGGCTGCTTCTTCGCGGCTTGCTTAGCGCTCACCCGCTCACCTTCTCAGGTCCCCGGTTGCCGCCATCGTCCAGCGTGGCTCAGGCGGTCCGTTCGGAGGTCGCCTCGGCCATCTCCGCGGCGAGCCGCTCGATGTCGTTGGCGGTGACGATCGGCCGGATGTCGGAGGCGTCGCGCCCGATCCAGCCGATACCGGGCTCGTAGCGCCGGATCACCTTGGCCGGTGCCCCGGCCACGACAGCATGGTCGGGGATCTCCCCGCGCACCACCGAGCCGGCACCGACCACGACGTTGCGCCCGATTGTGGTGCCCGGCAGGATCACCGCGCCGTGGCCGATCCAGGAGCCGGAGCCGATCCGCACCGGGAGGTGCGCGCCGAGCTGGTCCCCGATCGGTTCGTCCGGGTCCTGGTAGCCGTGGCTGGCGTCGGAGACGAAGATCCCCTGGCCGAACCAGACGTCGTCGCCGATCTCGATCGACTCGTGTGCGGTGAGCGTGGTCCGGGTCCCGATCACGCAACGGTCACCGATCACCAGTCCTCGCGCCGGAAGCACCTCGGCGCTGGGGCCGTAACCGACGCTCAGCGTGCAGTGCCGACCGATCAGGGTGCGGGTACCGACATGGATCGACCGCTCGCCGAACATCGTCGCCTGTGGGAAGCCGATGCAGCTGGCCTCGCCGAAGGCGCCGAACCGGTCCGCGGCGCGAGTGCCCGGCGTGATCTCGCCGACCCACTCGACGCCGCGCATCAGCATCCGCAGCGGTGGATTCAGCACCGTGCGCAACCAAGGCACCGGCTCAGTCCTCCGGCTCGTAGCCGAGGTTCGGCGCCAACCAGCGCTCGGCCTCGGCCTGGGTCCAGCCCTTCCGCTGCGCGTAGTCGGCGACCTGGTCGCGGGCCAGTCGGCCCACCACGAAGTACTGCGACTGCGGGTGCGAGAAGTACCAGCCCGACACCGCTGCGCCCGGCCACATCGCCATCGACTCGGTCAACTCGATACCGGTGTTGGCGGTGACGTCGAGCAGTTCCCAGAGCACCTGCTTCTCGGTGTGCTCGGGGCAGGCCGGGTAGCCCGGCGCGGGCCGGATGCCGCGGTACTTCTCGGCGATCAGGTCCTCGTTGGAGAGCGTCTCTCCGTTGTCGTAGCCCCAGAACTCGGTCCGGACCCGCTGGTGCAGGCGCTCCGCGAACGCCTCGGCAAGCCGGTCGGCGAGCGCCTCCAGCATGATCGCCGAGTAGTCATCGAGGTCGGCGCGGAACTTGGCGATCCGTTCTGCGGTTCCGTGGCCGGCGGTGACCGCGAAGGCACCGACGTGATCGGCCAGCCCGGTCTCCTTCGGCGCCACGAAGTCACCGAGCGACTTGTTCGCGACACCTTCGCGGTGTTCACCCTGCTGGCGCAGGTTGTGCAGCACCGCCTTGACCTCGCTACGCGCGGAGTCTGCGTAGACCTCGATGTCGTCGCCGACGGCGTTCGCCGGGAAGAGACCGAAGACGGCGTTCGCGGTGAGCCACCGCTCCTGCACGATCTGGTCCAGCATCGCGTTGGCGTCCTCGTACAGCTTCCGGGCAGCCTCACCGGTGGTGGGGCTGTTCAGGATGTCGGGGAACTTGCCCTTCATCTCCCAGGTGTTGAAGAACGGCTGCCAATCGATGAACTCACGGAGCTCGCCGAGGTCGTACTCGCTGAGCACCTGGATGCCGGGCTGGTTCGGCGCCGGCGGCTGGTAGCCCTCCCAGGTGATCGGCGTCCGGCGCTCCCGGGCCTGGGCCAGGGTCACCATCGGCCGGTCGTGCTTGGTGGCGTGCCGCTCGCGCAGCGCGTCGTAGTCAGCCTTGACGTCGGCGAGAAGCGCAGGCCGCTGGGCGTCGTTGAGCAGCGCGGCCGCGGTCGGCACCGAACGCGAGGCGTCCTTGACCCAGATCACTGTGCCGTCGTACTTGCCGTCCACCTTGACCGCGGTGTGGGCACGGGAGGTGGTGGCGCCGCCGATCAGCAACGGGATCTCGAAATTCTGCCGCTGCATCTCGGAGGCCACGTTGACCATCTCGTCGAGCGAGGGCGTGATCAGACCGGAGAGTCCGATGATGTCGGCGTTGTGCTCGCGCGCGGCGTCGAGGATCTTCTGTGCAGGCACCATCACGCCGAGGTCGATCACCTCGTAGTTGTTGCACTGCAGAACCACACCGACGATGTTCTTGCCGATGTCGTGGACGTCGCCCTTCACGGTCGCCATCACGATGGTGCCGTTGGTCTCCTTGGCGGCAGCCAGGCTGGGGTCGTTCGCCTTCTCCTCTTCGATGAACGGGATCAGGTAGGCGACGGCCTTCTTCATTACGCGGGCGCTCTTGACCACCTGGGGCAGGAACATCTTGCCGGCGCCGAAGAGGTCTCCGACCACGTTCATGCCGTCCATCAAGGGACCTTCGATGACCTCGATCGGGCGACCGCCGCGCTCCTTGATCTGCACCCGGAGCTCTTCGGTGTCGGCCTCGACGTGGGCGTCGATCCCCTTGACCAGTGCGTGGGTGATCCGCTCACCGGCAGGCAGTGCACGCCACTCCTCGGCCTGCTCCTCGGTCTCGGCGGCGGTGCCGCGGAACTGCTCGGCGAGCGCCAACAGGTTCTCGGTGGCGTCGCCGCCGTCGGCCGGGGTGCGGTTCAGGATGACGTCTTCGATCGCGTCGCGCAGCTTCGGATCGACCTCGTCGTAGACCACCAGCGCACCCGCGTTGACGATGCCCATCGAGAGTCCGGCCTTGATCGCGTGGTACAGGAAGACCGCGTGGATCGCTTCGCGCACCACGTTGTTGCCGCGGAACGAGAAGGAGACGTTCGAGATACCACCGGAGATCTTGGCGCCCGGCAGGTTCTGCGAGATCCAGCGGGTGGCCTCGATGAAGTCGACGCCGTAGTTGGCGTGCTCCTCGATACCGGTCGCGACCGCGAAGACGTTGGGGTCGAAGATGATGTCCTCGGCCGGGAAGCCGACCTCGTCGACCAGGATCCGGTAGGCCCGGGCGCAGATCTCCTTACGGCGTTCGAGGTTGTCCGCCTGGCCCTCCTCGTCGAAGGCCATCACCACGACGGCCGCGCCGTACTTGCGGCACAGCTTCGCCTGGGCGCGGAACTCGTCCTCACCGGCCTTCATCGAGATCGAGTTGACCACCGGCTTGCCCTGCACACACTTGAGACCGGCCTCGATCACCTCCCACTTCGAGGAGTCGACCATCACCGGGACCCGACTGATGTCCGGCTCGCTGGCGACCAGCTTGAGGAAACGGTCCATCGCCGCGACGCCGTCGATCATGCCTTCGTCCATGTTGACGTCGATGATCTGGGCGCCGTTCTCGACCTGCTGCGCGGCGACCGACAACGCGGTGTCGTAGTCGCCGTCCTTGATCAGGTTGCGGAACCGGGCCGAGCCGGTGATGTTGGTCCGCTCGCCCACGTTGACGAAGAGCGAGGAGTCAGTGATGTTCAACGGCTCCAGGCCGGAGAGCCGCATCGCTACCGGCGGCTGGGCGGGGACCCGCACCGGCAGGCCCTCGATCGAGCGCGCGATCTCCGCGATGTGGTCGGGAGTGGTGCCGCAGCAACCACCGAGCAGGTTGACCAGTCCGGCCTCGGCGAACTCCTGGACCACGGTCGCCATCTGCGACGGGGTCTCGTCGTACTCACCGAACGCGTTCGGCAGGCCGGCGTTCGGGTAGGCCGAGACGAAACAGTCCGCGAGCCGACTGAGCTCGGCGACGTACTGCCGCATCTCTGCGGCACCGAGCGCACAGTTCAGGCCGATCGCCAGCGGACGGACGTGCCGTACGGCGTTCCAGAACGCCTCGGTGGTCTGGCCGCTCAGGGTGCGACCGGATGCGTCGGTGATGGTGCCGGAGATGATCACCGGCCAACGGCGTCCGCGCTCCTCGAACAACGTCTCCAGCGCGAAGATCGCGGCCTTGGCGTTGAGGGTGTCGAAGATCGTCTCGATCAGCAGGATGTCGGCGCCGCCGTCGACCAGACCGTTGGCCTGCTCCAGGTACGCAGCGACCAGCTGGTCGTAACTGACGTTGCGGGCACCGGGGTCGTTGACGTCCGGCGAGATCGACGCCGTCCGGTTGGTCGGGCCGAGCGCACCGGCCACGTAGCGCGGACGCTCCGGGGTCGCGTAGGCGTCGCACGCCTCGCGGGCCAGCCGGGCCCCGTGGAAGTTCAGTTCGTAGGCCAGCGCCTCCATGCCGAAGTCGGCCTGGGCGATCGTGGTCGCCGAGAAGGTGTTGGTCTCGACGATGTCGGCACCGGCTGCGAGGTACTCCTCGTGGATGCCGCGGATCATCGCGGGCTGGGTCAACACCAGCACGTCGCTGTTGCCCTTGATGTCGCTGGGCCAGTCGGCGAAACGCTCGCCGCGGTACTCCGACTCACCGGGCGAGTGCCGCTGGATCATCGTGCCCATGGCGCCGTCGATCACCAGAATCTTGGCGCTCAAGGCAGCCTTCAGCGCTTCGGTGGCGTCCGGGCGGACGTTCACCTTCGACTTGCTGTTCACCTGGACGGACAAAATGGCTACCTCCCGTAATGGAAGGCGTCCTTGAACATCGCCGAGCGTGGCGGGTCGATGCCCGTTGCAACGCCTCTCGGTACCCGTGATCTTACGACTCCGGCCCGCAGGATGTGCACAACATCCGTCCACTGGGCATCCACGCTCTCCGACGACGTGAGGACCGGTGCCCTAGGCTTCTTGGGGTGATCGAGTTCGAAGAAGTTCCCGACCTGGTGGATCCGGTCGTGATTGCCGCTTTCGAGGGATGGAACGACGCCGGTGAGGCGGCGTCCGGGGTCGTGGATCATCTGATGGATGTCTGGCAGGCACGGGTGATCGGCGCCGTCGATCCCGACGACTTCTACGACTACCAGATGAACCGTCCGGTGATCGGCAGCAACGACGACGGGCACCGCACGATCAGCTGGCCCGGCACCCAGATCGCCGTCGCCTCCCCGTCCGGGCTCGACCACGATGTCATCCTGATCCGTGGGCTGGAACCGAACATGCGGTGGCGGCAGTACTGCTCCGAACTACTGGTCGCCTGCGACGAACTGGGCGCCACGATGATGGTCACCCTCGGCGCGCTGCTGGCCGACGCCCCGCACACCCGCCCGGTGCCGGTGACCGGCATCGCCAGCGAACCCGAGCTCGTCGACCGGCTCGACCTGGAGGAGTCCTCCTACGAGGGCCCGACCGGGATCGTCGGCGTCGTCCAGGACGCGTGTGCCCGCTATGACCTGCCGGCGGTCGGCTACTGGGCCGCCGTGCCGCACTACGTCGCGCAGCCGCCCTGCCCGAAGGCGACCCTCGCCTTGATCGGCCACCTCGAAGAGCTGCTGGAGACCAGCATCCCGCTCGGTGATCTGCCCGAGGAGGCGCGCGCCTGGGAGCGCGGCGTCGACGAGCTCGCCCAGGAGGAGGAAGAGATCGCCGACTACGTCCGTGCCCTGGAAGAGGCCCGCGACACCGCGGATCTCCCGGAGGCGTCCGGAGAGGCGATCGCCAAGGAGTTCGAGCGCTACCTCAAACGACGCGGGACCGACCAGGGCTGAGTGCCCTGGCCGGTCCCCGGCGTTGATTCAGATACTGCAGTGGATCAGATGCTGAGGCCTAGCGCGGCGTCGAGCAGCTTGGCAACCACGGCGCCGGCCTCCGGCTCGCTGGTGTCGCCGGCGTTGGAGTCGGCGACCCACTTCTCGATAGCCGCAACCGCGCGCGGGGCGTCGAGGTCGTCAGCCAGCGCAGCCAGCACCTCCGCGACGAGCGGAGCGCTCGGGGCACCGGCCGGACGGGCCAGCGCGAGCCGCCAGGTGTCGAGGGTGTCGACGCTCGCCCACAGCTGGTCGTCGGTCCACTCCCAGTCACTGCGGTAGTGCTGGCGGAGCAGGGTGAGCCGGATCGCCATCGGGTCGACCTCGCTCAGCCGCAATGCGGAGACGAAGACCAGGTTGCCCAACGACTTCGACATCTTCTGACCGTCGAAAGCGACCATGCCGGCGTGCGCGTAGAGCTGCGCGAACGTCGAGCCGGGGTGTGCCACCTGCACTTCGCCGGCGCACATCTCGTGGTGCGGGAAGACCAGGTCACTGCCCCCGGCCTGGACGTCGAAGCTGGTGCCGAGGTGCTCGAGAGCGATCGCAGCACACTCGATGTGCCATCCCGGACGTCCCGGACCGAACGGGCTGTCCCAGCTCGGCTCGCCCTCACGCTCACCGCGCCACAACACACAGTCCAGCGGGTCCTTCTTGCCGGCGCGCTCCGGGTCTCCCCCGCGCTCGGCGAAGATCGAGAGCATCACGTCGCGCTCCAGGTTCGAGACCGAACCGAAGGCGGCGTCGGCGCTCACCGAGAAGTAGAGGTCGGTCTCCACCTGGTAGACCGCTCCCGTCTCCTGAAGACGCTGGATCAACTCGATCACCAGCGGGATCGACTCCACGGCACCGACGTACTGGGCCGGGGGCAGCACCCGCAGCGCTTCCATGTCCTCGCGGAACAGTTGGGTCTCCCGCTCGGCGAGCTCGACCCAATCGACCTTGACCTTGTTCGCCCGCTCCAGCAGCGGGTCGTCGACGTCGGTGACGTTCTGCACATAGGTGACGTCGTGACCGGCGTTGCGCCAGGCGCGGTTGAGCAGGTCGAAGGCCACGTAGGTGGCGGCGTGACCGATGTGGGTGGCGTCGTACGGGGTGATCCCGCATACGTAGAGCCGGGCGGCACCGGTCGGCGAGGTCTTCTGCAACTGGCCGGTGGCGGTGTTGTGCAGGCTGACCTGCGGACCGTTCACGGGCAGGGACGGGACCTCTGGAGCTGACCAGGTGCGCATGCCGCGAAGCCTAGAGGATCGCGGAAACCCGCTCAGAAGGCAGGCCAGGGAATCGCGGGCCACGAGCCGTCGGGCAGCGGGAAAACACCGTCCGCAACCAGCTCCCGGCAACGCACGCCGAACTGTTCGACCTCGCTGACCGTCAACAGCTCGAAGAGCCGTTCCCGCAGTTCCCCGTCGTCGGCGAGCCGCCGGACCGCAGCGATCTCGTCGGCCCGCAACGGCTCGGCCGCCCAGCCCCAGAGCACCGTGCGCAGCTTCGGTTCCACGTGGAAGGCGACGCCATGGTCGACGCCGTATCGGTGCCCGTCCGCCATCGCCAGCACGTGGCCGCCCTTGCGGTCACCGTTGTTGATCACGGCGTCGAAGATCGCCATCCGGCGCAGTGGTTCCGACTCCTCGTGGACGAGTGCGACCGGACGGCCGGCGCCGTCCTCGGCGTCGAAGACGTGGAGGAAGCCCTCGGGAAGCTCGCCACGGGCGACGATGTCCACGGGAGCCAAGGCGGGATCGGGTTCCTTCCACTCCTGCACCATCCCGACGCCGTGCGGACCGTCGCGCAGCACGGTCGGAGGGACGACGTCCCAGCCCAACGCCTCGGACACCAGATAGGCGGCGTACTCCCGTTCGGCCAGCGTGCCGTCCGGGAAGTCCCAGAGTGGCTGCTCACCGCGGACCGGCTTGTAGACGACCTGCAACTCACCGAGCTGACAGATGAAGGTGGCGTTGGACGCCGGCATCACCCGTCCGCGCAGCACCAGCTCCCCTACCGCTTCGGGCAGGGTCACGGGTCACGCCGCCGGAAGCCGTTGGCCCGGACGCAGAGGTGTCCGCTGGGGTCTATGGGGCCGCCACAGAACGGGCAGGTGTCCCGGCCCGCACCCACAACGGTCTCGGCCCGCTTGACGAAGGCCCGAGCGGCGCCCGGAGCGAACCGGACCAGGAAGACCTCGTCCGCCTCACCGTCCAGATCATCCTCCAGCTCTGCCTCGGGGTCGAAGTCCGGATCGTGGGGGAAGACCTCGATGATCACCTGGTCGTCGCGGGTGTCCCACGACAACGTCATGGTGCCGACCCGGAACTCCACCTCGATCGGCTGCTCCAAAGGACCGTTGTCCTCCAGCAGCACCGGTGCGACCGCTGGGATCAACGACTTCGTGCCCTCGTCGTTCATCAGGTTGTCGAGCATGTTGTCCAGGCGTTGCGCCAACAGTTCGACCTGCTGCTTCTCGATCGCCACCGTGACCAGTCGGCGCGCCGAACGCGCCTGCAGGAAGAAGGCACGTTGCCCAGGCTCGCCGACCGTCCCGACGATGAAACGGTCCGGCGGATCGAACAGGTGCACCACAGAAGCCATGTGAGTAAGCCTAGTAGCCCGTGCCACTCAGTGGCCGGAGCCACCACCGACGACGGCATCGGTCGCCGGCGCGTCGGCGGACGCTTCCTTCGGGGCCAGCCAGGAGAGTTCTCCGGCCGCTGTGTTGCTGGCCAGCACGAACGGCCGGTGCGCGGTGTACCGGATCACCGAGATCGACGCCGGGTCGACGTGCAGCCGCTGGAAGAGGTCGAGGTGCATACCCAGCGCATCAGCCAGCAGCGCCTTGATCACATCGCCGTGGCTGACCGCCACCCAGACCGCCGAGGCGCCGTCCGCGGCCTCGAGCTCGGCGTCGATCCGACGCACCGTCGCCACCGCGCGTGCGGCCAGGGCGGGCATCGACTCACCCTCGGGGAAGGTCACCGCGGCCGGATGCTGCTGCACCGTTCCCCACAGCGGCTCCTTGACCAGTTCCTTGATCGGACGGCCGGTCCAGGTGCCGTAGTCGCACTCGGTGAGGCCCTCTTCGATCCGCAGTGGAAGCTCACGTCCGGCGAGCACCGGAGCCGCGGTCTGCTGGCACCGTTCCATCGGGCTGGAGACGACGGCGCTCAACCTCAGCGCGGCCAACCGCTCCGCGGCGCTGTCGGCCTGCGCCGCACCGACCTCGTCGAGGTGGACGCCCGGCGAGCGGCCGGCGAGGACTCCGCCGGTGTTGGCGGTGCTGCGCCCGTGGCGCAACAGGATCACGGTTGCCATGCCGGGGAGCCTACGCGGCGTACCCTCGCGAATGTGATCGTTGACAGTGCGCTCTATCGCGACGGCGTCCGGGTACCGCTGAACAGTGCCATCTCGGACCTGGCGTCGGTGCGCGCCAGCTGCCAGGACGAGAACAGTTTCATCTGGGTCGGTCTCCACGAACCCGACCAACAGGAGCTGGCCACCGTCGCCGAGATCTTCGGACTGCATCGCCTCGCCGTCGAGGACGCCGTGAAAGCCCATCAGCGCCCCAAACTGGAGCTGTACGAGGACTCGCTGTTCCTGGTGCTGAAGACCCTCTGGTACGTCGACGAGGAGGACGCCGTCGAGACCGGCGAGGTGAACCTCTTCATCGGTCCCGACTTCGTGGTCTCGGTCCGGCACGGTGAGGGCAGCGAACTGCGGACCTCCCGGGGCTACCTGGAATCCCACCCCGAGCTGGCCGCGCACGGGCCGACAGCCGTCGTCTACGCGATCTGCGACCGCGTCGTCGACGCGTACGAGGCGGTCGCCGCAGAGGTGGAGGAGGACGTGGACGAGGTCGAGGCGTCGGTCTTCTCCCCCGTCCGCAGCGACGACTCCCCACGGATCTACATCCTCAAGCGCGAGCTTGCGGAGATGCGCCGCGCGGTTCTGCCGCTGCGCGAGCCGATCCGGCGGATCACCGAGGCTCGGGTCCGTGGCTTGTCGTCCCAAGCCGCACCGTACTTCCGCGATATCGGCGACCACCTGATCCGGGTCAGCGAGACCATCGACAACCTCGACGGCCTGCTCTCGTCGGCGTTCGACGCCCAGCAGGCCCGGATCTCGGTGCAGCAGAACGACGACATGCGGAAGATCTCCGCAGGCGTCGGCCTGGTCGCCGCGCCGACCCTGATCGGCTCGGTCTACGGGATGAACTTCGACCACATGCCCGAGCTGCACTGGGCGCTCGGCTATCCGTTCGCGCTCGGCCTGATGGCGTTGTCCTCGTTGGCCGCGTGGATCTTCTTCAAGCGGTCCGGCTGGCTGTGATCAGGCCGCCATCGCGCCGGCGGCCAACATGACCAGCACGAACGCGCCGAGCGCGACCCGGTAGATCACGAACGGCGTGTAGGACTTCGTGGAGACGTAGCGCAACAGCCAGGCGATCGCGGCGTAGCCGACGATGAAGGAGACGACGGTGGCGGTCAGGGTCGGCCCCCAGCCGAAATCGTTGTGACCGTTCGGGATCTCTTTCAACTCGAAGAGCCCAGCCCCGACCACCGCCGGGATCGCCAGGAGGAAGGCGAAGCGGGTTGCGGCCTCACGGTCGAAGCCGAGGAAGCGGCCCATCGAGATGGTGGCACCCGAGCGGGAGACACCCGGGATCAACGCCGCGGCCTGGGCACCGCCCAGGAGCAGCGCTTCACGGACGCCGACGTCCTTCATGGTCTTGTTCGAGCGGCTGGTGCGGTCCGCGATCCCGAGGATCACGCCGAGCACGATCAAGGCGGTACCGATCACCCAGAGGTTGCGGAAGTCCTTCTCGATGATGTCCTTGAGCAGGACACCGAGCACGACGATCGGCAGCGAGCCGATGATGATGTACCAACCCATCCGGGCGTCGGCGTGGCCTCGGTACTCGGCGCGGACCAGCGAACGCAGCCACATCGTGGCGATCCGCCAGATGTCCTTGCGGAAGTAGATGAGCACCGCCAGTTCGGTACCGATCTGGATCACCGCGGTGAACGCGGCACCGGGGTCGCCCCAGCCGAAAAGCTCCGGGAAGATCCGCAGGTGGGCGCTGCTGGAGATGGGCAGGAACTCGGTCAGACCCTGCAGGACGCCCAGGAACACCGCTTTGAGGAACTCGATCACAAATCCGAAGCCTAGATGCCACGGAAAGCCTCAGCTTGCACCCTCCACGGCGAGCCGCGTCCGAGCCGTGTGGGTGTGTGACCTAACGTTTCCCGCATGCAGCAGCGTGCCGTCGGCAACACCGGTTTGAAGGTCTCTCGTCTCGGCCTGGGCACGTTGACCTGGGGTCGCGACACCGACGAGCACGAAGCACGTGACCAGCTGATCGCCTTCACCGAGGCCGGCGGCACTCTGATCGACACCGCGGCGGGCTACGGCGACGGCGCCTCCGAGGAGCTGATCGGCAGCCTGATCGGCGACGTCGTGGACCGTGACGAGCTCGTGATCGCGACCAAGGCAGGGATCTCCCGACGGCGCGGCGTCCGCGAGTCCGACACCTCACGCGGCACCCTGCTGCGGTCGCTCGACCAGTCGCTGAAGCGGCTCGGTGTCGACCACGTGGACCTGTGGCAGGTGCACACCTGGGTCGACGACGTCCCCCTGGAGGAGACGCTCTCGGCGGTGGACTACGCGGTGAGCACCGGCCGCGCCGCCTACGTCGGGATCTCGAACTACAGCGGCTGGCAGACGGCCCAGGCAGCGACCTGGCAGCGCGCGGTGCCCGGCCGGGCGACGTTGGCCTCGACCCAGGTCGAGTACTCGCTGCTGGCCCGTCAGGTCGAACAGGAGGTGCTCCCCGCCGCCGAGGCGATGGGTCTCGGCGTCTTCCCGTGGTCCCCGTTGGGCCGCGGCGTGCTGACCGGGAAGTACCGCACCGGCACCCCCGCCGACTCCCGCGCCGCCTCCGCGCATTTCGCCAACTTCGTCGGCAGCTACCTGACTCCGCGCAATCAGAGGATCGTGGAGGCTGTGATCGCTGCTGCAGACGGTCTGGGCTGGACGCCGATCGAGGTCGCGCTGACCTGGGTCCGCGACCGCACCGGTGTCACCGCGCCCATCGTGGGCGCCCGTACGGCGGCCCAGCTCCGGGCCTCCCTGACGATCGACGAGCTGGCCCTGCCGCCGGCGTTGATCGACGCACTCGACGACGTCTCAGCGGGAGAGTGAACGATGCCGGCGGTTGAGCGACGCGCCCTGCGGAAGGGCATGGAGTGGGAGTTCGATCGCCTGGTACTGCCGCGCGAGCTCAGCCGTAGCCTGGTCACCAGGATCCTGGTGGACCGCGCGGAGAACGGCGGCTGGGAGCTGGATCGCGTTCAGATCAAGAGCGACGGCATCCGCCGGATCGTGTTGCGCCGCAAGATCATCCGGCAGACCCGGCCCACCTTCACCTTCTGATCAGCCCAGCATCCGCTGATCAGGCGAGGTCGAGGAACCGGTCGAAGACCCGCGCCCCGAACTCGAGCGCCTCCAACGGCACCCGCTCGTCGACGCCATGGAAGAGCGAGCCGAAGTCGAGGTCGGCCGGCAGCCGCAAGGGCGCGAAGCCGTAGGAGTCCATCCCCAGCTTGCGGAAGTGCTTGGCGTCGGTGCCAGCGCCCATCAGGAACGGCGCCACCACGGCGTCCGGATCCGCCTCCAGGAGCGAGGCCGTCATCGCGTCGACGATGCGTCCTTCGAACGGAGAGGCCCAGGGCTGCTGGTGCGAGACCGCCTCCCAGGTGACGCCGTCCCCGCAGAGCTCGGCGAGGGTGGCGAAGAACTCCTCCTCGTAGCCGGGCAGGAAGCGCCCGTCGACGTGCGCCATCGCTTCGCTGGGGATCACGTTCACCTTGTAGCCGGCGTCGAACATCGTCGGGTTGCAGATGTTCGCGATCGTGGAGCCCAACATCGCGGCACTGGACTCGAACTCCTCGACCAGGGCCCGCGCGTTCTCCGGGGTGGCCTCGGTACCGGCGATGTCGGCGACGGCTGCCAGGAGGACCTCCATCGCCGGGGTGAGCCGTACCGGCCACTGGTGGGCGCCGATCCGTGCCACCGCACCGGCGAGGCGGCTGATCGCGTTGTCGGTGTTGATCATCGAGCCGTGCCCCGCCTTGCCACGGGCGGTGAGCTTGAGCCAGGCCATCCCCTTCTCGGCGGCTTCGATCAGGTAGATCCGCTTACCGCGAACCGTGGTGGTGAAGCCGCCCACCTCGCCGACCGCCTGGGTGCAGTCGGCGATCAGGTCGGGGTACTGCTCGACGACGTACTGCGCCCCCTTGTGGCCGCCTGCCTCTTCGTCGGCGGTGAAGCAGAGCACCAGCGGGCGTCGGGGCTGGGCGCCGGTGCGGGCGCGTGCCCGGACCACCGAGAGCGCCATCGCATCGAAGTCCTTCATGTCGACGGTCCCGCGTCCCCACAGGTAGCCGTCGTGGATCTCGGCGGCGAACGGATCGAACCTCCAGTCCTCGGCCGCAGCCGGGACGACGTCGAGGTGGCCATGGATCAGCAGCGGCTCGCCGTCGCCGTCTCCCCAGCGGGCTACCAGCGAGGTGCGTCCGGGCTCGGACTC
The DNA here is from genome assembly GCF_047308515.1 of Nocardioides sp. Bht2. Lineage (NCBI taxonomy): Bacteria > Bacillati > Actinomycetota > Actinomycetes > Propionibacteriales > Nocardioidaceae > Nocardioides > Nocardioides sp. Bht2. The sequence continues at coordinate 66,211 of NZ_JBLBWI010000008.1, read as the reverse complement.
CATGAGAGTGCTCTCGATCCCGACCTCATCGAGCAGTGCGGCCACGTACTCCGCCGCCTTGCGCTCCCCCGGGCCCTCGGCGTCGCCGTAGTTGGAGGTGTCGATCCGGATCAGGTCGCGGCACAACTCGACGACTTCAGCGGCCGCGTCATAGGTCTTCGGGGTGCTCTGATCAGCCATGCCGCCATCTTGTCATCTCACTGATGGGGGCCCGATGTGCGTTGTAGGCCTTGATGTTGTTATGGTTTCACCGCACTCGTCCGGGTGGCGGAATAGGCAGACGCGCTAGCTTGAGGTGCTAGTGCCCTTTATCGGGCGTGGGGGTTCAAGTCCCCCCTCGGACACAAGTAACAAGCAAGAATCCCACTGCAAGATCGGCTCATCAGCCGGACTGCAGTGGGATTCTTCGTTTGCAGCGATCGCGACGGAGTTCCGGGCCGTTCTACGGATGCAGAAGTCGGTCGGGTAGGTTCCCGACGTGACTGCGATCTCCACCGACAAGACTCCCCCGCCGCCCCGTCTGATCGATCTCGACGACGCCGGGATCGCCGCGGAGCGTGAGCGTTACGCCGGGCTCACCGAGGCGGTGCGCGAGTTGATCGACGCAACGGTGCGGACCACCGTCGGAACCGAAGAGCTCGATGACGTCGCCGCCATCGTCCGGGCCCAGACCGCCCGGCTGCGCGACGCGCAGGTCGACGGTCCGCTCGGGGTCACCTGGACCTCACAGGGCAAGCGGCTCAGTTGGGGCAATGCCGTGGTTGGTCACCGGAACCCGATCGCTCCGCCGGTGAACTTCACCGCCGAGGCGGATGGCACGGTCTGGGCGGAGTTCACGCTGGGGGCCGCCTACGAGGGGCCCAACCACCTGATCCACGGCGGCGTCTCCGCGATGATCCTGGACCAGGCCCTGGGTGTCGCTGCCGAGGTCTCGGGCGCCCCCGGGATGACCGGGACCCTGACCGTCCGCTACCGCCGAGGCACCCCGCTCGGGGCACTGCGGGTCGAGGCGAAGGCCACCCACCACGAAGGGGTCAAGACCTTCGTCAGCGGCACGATCAGCGACGCGGACGGCATCTGCGTCGAAGCCGAGGGAGTCTTCATCCTGCCTGCGGCAACGCGTGCGCTCTACGAGGAGCACGCGGCGCTGATCGGATACGACCCGACCAGTTACCCCGAGCGGTAGCACCGGCTCAGCGCTTCTCGCAGGCGATACCGTCCTTGTCGGCGTCGAGCCGCTTGTTGTGGCTCATCGCCTTGTTGTAGATGGCGGTCGACCGCTTGAAGTTGGTCACCGGCTTCCCACTGGTCCGGTCCTTTGCATTGTTGCGGCCCACCCCGTGCGGATAGACCTTCTGCAACGCGGTGCAGTTCTTGAACTGCTTGGGCATCGCCGCCTCAGCGCTCTGCACCATGCTCAACGGTCCGATGGCCAACGCTGCCGACGCCAGGCCCACGGCCAGGTGATGAAACCTCATCGCTCTACCCTCTTCCTCACTCCGGGCGACCGCTCTCGGGCGCGGTCGCTGACCTGAAGCCAAGCCCAGAAAGCGCTGCAGCGGGGCCGAATGCCGCGAACCGGCAGTGATCAGGTGCTGTGGTTCAGACCAGCAGTGCCTGGACCGACGCCAGACTGTCGGCCGCTGCCGCGTTCTTGTCGTCGCGGTACCGCAACACGCGTGCGAAGCGGAGCGCGACGCCACCCGGATACCGACTGGACCGCTGCACGCCGTCAAAGGCGATCTCCACCACCTGCTCGGGCCGCAGCGTCACCACGTAGCCGTCGTCGGCGACCTCCAACTCACGGAATCGTTCGGTCTGCCAGGCCAGCATCTCGTCCGTCATCCCCTTGAACGTCTTGCCCAGCATGGTGAAGGTGCCGTCCGGGTTGCGCGCGCCGAGGTGGATGTTGGAGAGCCAGCCGCGGCGCCGCCCGCTCCCCCGCTCGACGGCCAACACCACCAGGTCGAGGGTGTGCCGAGGCTTCACCTTCACCCAGCCCGCGCCGCGTCTCCCGGCGGCGTAGGGCGCATCGAGCGCTTTCAGGATCACCCCTTCGTAACCGGCTGCGACGGCGTCGACGAAGAAAGCCTCGGCCTCGGTGACCTGGCCCGGGGCTCGGTAGTCGGTCACCATCCGCGGCGCCAGCTCGACCAAGGCATCGCGTCGCTGCGCGAATGGTGCATCGATCAGGTCGACTCCGTCGCGGTGCAGTAGGTCGAAGAAGAACGCCTGGAGCTCCTCCTCGCCGGATCGGGTCGCCGAGCGGGACGCCGTCTCCTGGAACGGCCGGGGCCGTCCGTCGCCGCCGATCAGCAACGCCTCGCCATCCAGCACCACGGTGTCGCAGGGCAACGTCAGGGCCTGAGCGACGACGCCGGGCATCCGGTCCGTGACGTCGTCGAGGCTGCGGGTGAAGATCCATACCTGTTCGCCGCGGCGGTGCACCTGCACCCGGACCCCGTCGAGTTTGGTGTCGACGCCGACCGCACCCGTGGCGCTACCGCCGTCGATGCTCTCCCAACCGCTGAGGACGTCGGGCGCGCTGCCCGCCAACATCGGCCGGACCGCACGCCCTATCTTCAGCGAGAACTCCTCCAGCGCTTCGGCACCGCCTCGGAACGCTGCGCGAGCAACCGCCGGGATCGAGCCCCCGAGCATCGCAGCCCGCCGCACCAGGGCGACGTCCAGCGCAGCTGCCTCGGCGATCGCGTCGAGCAGCACCGCATCCAACGCCCCCTGGCGCAGTTCACCGGTGATCAGCCCGCGAAGGAACGCCTGTTCCGGCTCGGTGGCCCGTCCGAAGAGCTCGGAGACCAACGCGGTACGCCGTCCGGCTGACCCGGGCCCGGCAAGCTCGGCCATCTCCTGAAATGCAGCGTCGACCTCGGCCACCGACAGGGTGGCCGAGGTCGACGCTGGTGGCAGGTCCCGGAGGGTCGCCCACCCCACTCCGGTCCTGCGTTGTTGGAGCTCACCGGCCAGGTAGCTGGCTGCCAGTTCGATACTCTCGCCGGCTTCGGCAAGGATCGCAGCCAATGCCGCCCGCTTCGCCAGTCGAGACCGAGTGGCCCGTACGGCCTCCCACGCCTCAACGATCATCTGCAGTCGCACCGCGCCTCCTCCAGCACCCGATGCTCGGCAACCTACCTGGCCGGTGGGCGATCAATCCACGACGCGGACGGTGACCTTCTTGGTCATCTGCTTGTCGCGGAACCGGAGGGTCACATACTCGGTGCCCTCCTTCTTCCCATCTCGCACCGTCGGAACCTTGACGACGACCCGGCGGCGCTCCGCGGAGAGATCGGCACCCAGCGGATAGCTGTTCACGTACAGCGGCTTGGTTCCAGGTGTCTTGCCGAAGCGCTGTTCCCACCACTTGCCGACGTCGGCGACCCGGAGCACCGGACCCCTTCCCTTGACGAACCGGTACTTCACCGGCCACCAGTCGCCCACCCGCGCGTCACCGATCACCGCGATCTTGATCGGCTGCCCCTCACGCACCTTCTTGGTGAGCACCTTGATGGTGACCTTGGGGGCCGGGTCGTCGTCACGGATCGTCAGACCACCGATGTAGTTGTTGGTCATCGCCCCCGACAGCGCGGCAAGCGCCACCTGGTGCCGACGCGGGTAGAGCTCGTGGGTGGTGTTGCGCTCATAGCTGACGTCGACCATGCCGCTGGTCGCACCCGCCGGGATGGTGATCGTCACCGGGCGGCCGCCCCAGCTGCCTTCGCCGTCCAGCACCGCCCGGACCGTCGCCGGTGCCGTCAGCGTGCCGTGCACCTTCAGCGGCACCTGAGCGGTGCCCTGCTTCGGCGCATCACCCTCGTCGACGGTCACCTTGCCGACATCGATGATCGGAGCCCGCTTGGCCGGAGCAGCAGGCAGGTTGGTGTCAGCGGCTGCCATGTCGAGCACCCAGACCTTGCCCTTCGCGGACTTCGCGACCAGCTCGACGGACTTGATCCGGGACAGGTCGATCGCAGCACTGCTCGGGTCCACGATCACGCTCTGGGCCCAGTTCCGCACCAGGTACCGGCTCCCCGGCAGCGGAACCAGCTTCTCACCGCTGGTCGGGGTGAGAGTGGCGCTGGCACCGTCCGCGTCGGTCAGGCGGACCCCGACCCGGGTCGAACCGGTCTTGGCGTCGACGACGGTCCGGAGCTCCAGACGACGTCCGGTCACGTCCAACGGCGTCGGGAAGGTGAGGCCGGCGCTCTGCCCGACCGCCTTCCAGGAGACCTCCCACGCCTTGCGGACGGCGACCCGCTCCTCGGCCTGGGTCCAGTGTGGCGACGTGCTGTCGCCCATCACCTCACACGCCGTCGAGGGACGGCCGCTGACCACGGTCCGGCACAGCCGCGAGGTGGCGGTCGGGCTGGCCGTCAGCGTCGCGTCGACGCCGGGGCGCCGGGCGTCGCGGCCACCACCGATCGCGGCGGACATCAGCTTGGCGTCACCCAGCGAGGTGAGGGTGGCACCGGTGCCGTCGAAGAGCGGCAGCATCTGCTGGTCGTCCTTGGCGAAGAGGTGCACAGCCCCAGCCATCAGCACGGTCCCGGCCCGACGCTGCTCGGCGGCGCTGAGGCGCCCCTCGTGCTTCCGGCCGCAGAAGGCGGTGGGGTTGCCGCCCCAGTCGTCCCAGGACGGAGCCGCAGCGATCCTCGGCGTCCACTCGGTGTTGAAGTAGTTGTGGTTGGCCCCGAAGACCATCACAGCGCTCTTCAGCGAGGTGTCGTCGGCCATCACGTCGCGGTTGAAGTCGACGAACCGCTGCCCCTGCAGGTCGGAGACGTCGCCGTCGCAGTGCGGCAGCAGCGAGACGGTGGGCACGTAGGGCGCGCTCTGACTGGCGAAGTCGGTCGGCGCGACCAGTACCTGGCCAGCGATCGTGTAACCGGCGTCCAGCGGCGTCCGCAGCGAGGCCCGGTTGACGCCCTCGCCACCACGGCTGTGCCCGATCAGGATCACCTTGTCCAGGTCGATCTGGCGCGCGGCGGCGAGCGTCTTGAAGTAGTCGAGGTGGGCGTCGATCAACGAGGCCCGCGCTTCTGCACCGCCGTCTGCGAGCCGGTAGTCCTGGGCGTTGATGCCGTTGGCTCGGATCGAGACGGTGGCGTAGCCCTGACTGGCCAGCACCTGCTGGACGTAGTCGTAGCCGAGGTGGCTCGGGATCTCCTTCTGCGGCTTGCAGGGCCAGCCATCGCCGGTCTGCGGGCCTTGGCCCTTGCCGTAGCAGACGCTGTGGCGTCCGTGCAGGAAGACCACCAGCGGGCGTGGACCGGTAACCGCGTCTGCCACAGGCTCCACCACATGGCCGACCATCTCGATCGGCTGCGGCATCCCCGGCATCTTCACCCCGGGCCGGGTGTAGTTCGAGGTCCGGACGGCGTACGGGCCCTTCTTGCTGGGGTCGCTGGCGAGCGGACTCCGGCCGGCCACCAGGCGCGGCAGCGTGTCGACGGCGAACAGATCGGTCCGCGCCCGATCGTCACCCTCGACGTCGAGCCGGTCGCCGGAGAGGACGACATCCAGGGTCGCCCCCTCGGGGGCGGATCCGGTGACCTCCACCGAGACCACCCGGCCGGTGGCGTCCACGCTGGTCGGACCGAGCGGAAGACCGGCCGCGTCCACGATGCTCGGCCGGTCGGCACCCATCGGCAGATCGGTCGGCGAGGTCCAGCTCACCAGGTATCCGCCGGGGGTCGCATCGACCCGCCAACTTCCGCGCGGCGTCTCCGCCGTCGTGGACGTTTCGCCCGTTGGCTCCGCCAACGCCGGCGAGAGCCCGCCCAACGCCAGCAGCGCGGCGACACCCAAGGTCACCCAGCCTCGTCGCAATCTCATCTACCTACTCCTTCGTCCTCACCCGGCAGCCCCGGAAAACCGGCGTCGCTGGGTATGACGCACCAGCAGCGGTTTAGGTTCGCTCCGCGGCCGACATTATTTCGGCGAGCCGCTCGGCGAGGGCGCGGGCCGATCGGTCGACCAGCGTCACCCACTCCATCGCACCCTCGTCGGCGTTGTCGGAGATGTGCTTGATCAACCGGACGGGGACGCCGAAGCTCCGGGCGGCCCAGACCACGGCGAACCCTTCCATGTCGACCATGTGGGCCCGCTGCGCAAGTGCGTCTCGGACCGCCGGGTCGCTGACGAACATGTCGCCGGTGGCCAGCAGGACGCCCTCCTCGTCACTCAACTCGAGGACGTCCTGGGGGTCGAAACCGAGGGCGCGGATCGCGTCCGCGCTCAGGTCGTGGTTCCAGACGGCGGCCGGCTCGTAGACCCCGGCCATCCCGTCGCGGAGGGCACCGGCACTGCCGATGTTGACCACGACCAGGTCATCCCGGTTCGGCAGCTCGGCCAGTGCCCGGGTCACCGCGACCGCCGCGGCAGTCTTCCCGACACCGGTGATCACCACCGGAACATCGGCAGGGACGTACGCCGCCTCGGCCTTGGTGGCAGAGACGACCAGGTAGCTCACCACGAGCTGGAGAGGGGACGACCCTCGTGGTAGCCGGCGGCGGACTGGATCCCGACCACGGCACGGTCGCGGAACTCCGCAAGGGTGCTGGCACCGGCATAGGTGCACGAGGAGCGGACCCCTGCGGTGATCTGGTCGATCAGGTCCTCGACCCCGGGACGTTGCGGGTCGAGGTACATCCTGGAGCTGGAGATCCCCTCCTCGTAAAGACCCTTGCGGGCCCGGTCGAAGGCGGACTCCCCCGAGGTCCGGTTCGCCACGGCTCGCGCCGAGGCCATCCCGAAGGACGACTTGAAAGCGCGGCCCTCGCCGTCCCGCATCAGGTCGCCGGGTGACTCATGGGTGCCCGCGAACCACGAGCCGACCATCACCGAGGAGGCACCGGCGGCCAGCGCCAGCGCGACGTCGCGCGGGTGCCGCACGCCGCCGTCGGCCCAGACCCGGCCGCCGAGGTCGCGGGCGGTCTGCGCACACTCGAGGACGGCTGAGAACTGCGGACGTCCGACGCCGGTCATCATCCGGGTGGTGCACATCGCGCCCGGGCCGACGCCCACCTTGACGATGTCGGCACCGGCCTCGATCAGGTCCCGGGTTCCAGCCGCAGAGACCACGTTCCCGGCCACCAGCGGCACCTGCGGGTTCAGTGCCCGCACGGCACGCAGTGCCGTCAGCATCCGGTCCTGGTGCCCGTGGGCGGTGTCGATCACCAACGCGTCGACGCCGGCCGCCAGCAGTTCCGCGGCCTTACCGGCGACGTCGCCGTTGACGCCGATCGCGGCCGCGATCGCCAACTGTCCTTGGGCATCCAGCGCCGGGCGGTAGACGGTGGACCGCAGCGCACCGAGCCGGGTCAGCACGCCGACCAGCCGACCGTCGGCGTCGATGGCCGGTGCCAGCGGCACCCGGGCGTGGTCCAACACCTCGAACGCTTCGCGCGGGTCGGCGTCAGCGGAGATGGTGACCGGGTTGGCGACCATCACGTCACGGACCTGCGCGAACCGGTCGACACCGGCGCAGTTCTTCTCCGAGACAACACCGAGCACGCGGCGCTCGGCGTCCACCACGACCGCTGCCCGGTGGGCTCGCTTCGGGATCAACGAGAGCGCGGCCTCGACCGCCTGGTCCGGGGCGAGCTCGATCGCGGTGTCGAGCACCAGATGCCGCGCCTTGACCCAGCCGACGACGTCACGCACCACCGACGCCGGAATATCCTGCGGCAGCACGGTGAGGCCACCACGACGGGCGACGGTCTCCGACATCCGGCGGCCCGCGACCGCGGTCATGTTGGCGACCACGATGGGCAGGGTCGCCCCGGTGCCGTCGTCGGTGGTCAGGTCGACGTCGTAGCGACTCGACACCTTCGAGTGCGCCGGGACCATGAAGACATCGTCATAGGTCAGATCGTGGGGCGGCCTGCTGTCATGGAGGAATCGCACGTCGGCAATCTACGCCGCCGCTCCACAGCCACGTAACCTGCGCTCGTGGAAGCGATCACTCCCGGCGAGCCGTCTCAGATCGCCGCGGCGCTGCGCACCGAGTTCGTCGCCCGGTACGGACACCCGGCGCACCAGCTCGCCAGGGCACCGGGGCGGGTCAATCTGATCGGTGAGCACACCGACTACAACGGCGGGCTCTGTCTGCCGATGGCCCTTCCCCACGCCACGTACGTGGCCTTCGCTCCGCGCGACGACGACCAGGTGCGGGTCCAGAGCCTCGGGGTCGGAACCTGGAGTGGCTCGCTGGCTGACCTCCCGACGGCGGAGGGCTGGGCGGGCTATGTGACCGGAACCCTGTGGGCGTTGGGGATCCAGCGCGGTGCCGACCTGCTGATCGACTCCCGGGTTCCGGCCGGGAGCGGCCTCTCCAGCTCGGCGGCGCTCACCTGCGCGGTGGCGAGCGCCGTCCGTCCCGACCTGGTGACTGATGTCGGACGTCCGCGGTTGGCTGCGGCCGCGATGCGGGCAGAGCGCGAGGTGGTCGGTGCTCCGACCGGGGGTTTGGATCAGACCATCGCGATGCTGGCCCCGGCCGACGGCGCGCTGCTCCTGGACTTCGGGCGACCCGACGACGCTGGAACTCCTGGCGCAACAGCGGTCCCGGTGCGGCTGGGTGGCTACCGCCTGCTCGTCGTGGACAGTGGAGTGCGCCACGATCTCGCCGCCGGTGGATATGCCGAGCGACGCGACGAGTGCCACCGGGCGGCTGCCGCGCTCGGCGTCGAGCACCTCTCCCAGGCGGACCCAAACGCCGTAGCTGAGTTGAGCGATCCCGTGCTCCGCCGTCGTGTGCGGCACGTGCTGAGCGAGAACCAGCGGGTCCGGGACGCCGTCGCCGCCTTGGCCGCCGGCGACCTGGGGATCATCGGCGACCTGCTGACCGCCTCTCACCTCTCCCTGCGCGACGACTTCGAGGTGAGCTGTCCCGAACTCGACCTGCTGGTCACCACCGCCCTCGACGCCGGAGCGGCCGGTGCTCGGATGACCGGTGGGGGCTTCGGTGGGGCCGCCGTCCTGCTCGTTCCGGACGAACACGCCGTAGGGGTCCTCGCCGCGCTGGACGCGGCGTGGGAGGCCTGGGGTTGGAACGGCCTGAAACTGCTGGACACCGGTGGCGGGGCGCCACGTGCCGGTCTGATCGACGCGGGTTAACGCACGCCCTCGTACCGCGCCTGGAACTCGGCCAAGGCCCGGATCGTCTCCGGGTCACCGGCGCGCCAGCCGCCTACCGGGTCTGCAACCAACTCCCTGAGCAGATCGGTGGGCTGGGTGGTGATCGCCCGCAGGGCATAGACGGCGGGATCGAGCGGACCCTCGACGCGGGCGCGACGGACGAACCGCGCCCGGCGGGGCAGATAGGTGGCCAGCATCAGCACGTTCGGCGTCAACGCCACACCGAGCCCGGCCTTCCACGCCATTCCCTCGACCGTCTCGGTGCCGTCAGCGCTGAGCTCCGCCAACTGTTCGACCCGCTGGGTCATGGTGAAGATGATCGACCCCATCGAACCGCCGAGCAGCGGGACGGCCTCGACCTGGCTCTTCAGCGATGTCAGGTCTTCGGCCATCCGGGTGGTGATCACTTCGGCCCGTCGGGTCGGTTCGGCGGCCTGGTCGATCGAGGAGGCGATGCTCCATCCCTGCCAGAGCCAGAAGACGACCCAGAGGCCGACCAGGAGGTCGGTGGTGATCTGACGGCGACGGCGCGGCTCGTGTCCGGAGTACAACCTCATGGCGCTATCCGATCAGAGATCCAGGCCCCGCTGGGGGAAATCGGTCTGAGTGCCGCTACTCATCCGCATTCAGGTAGTTCGCCCACTGTGCTGGCCGTTGCCAGCGTCCAGGCTGGTAACCATGACCAACACGATCCCCACCAAGAACACCAACGCCTTCTTCCTGCAGGCTGCGATCGCCTTCGGCATCGCGCTGCTGACCATGGTCCTCGCCGTCTGCTACCTCCCGGTGGACCCGTGGATCCGCGCCTTCCTGGCGCTCGGCACGCTCTTCCTGACCACCTCGTCGTTCACCCTCGCCAAGTGCGTGCGCGATGCCCAGGAGAACCAGGCCGTCTATGCCCGGATCGACCAGGCCCGCGTCGACCGGATCCTGTCTGAGCACGACCCGTTCCGCGAGGTCGCATGACCCGCACTCCCCCGCCAACTGAAATCAAGACTGGCCCGGCTTCCCCCCTGGAGGCCGGGCCAGTTGCTTGTGCCTGAGCTACTTGAGCTCGGCGCTGGAGAGACCCAGCACGCGGCGTGCCACGATCAGCTGCTGGATCTGCTGGGTGCCCTCGAAGATGTCGAGGATCTTGGAGTCGCGGGCCCACTTCTCCAACAACTCGGTCTCGCTGTAGCCGACCGAGGCGGCCAGCTCGACACAGCTGAGGGTGACGTCCGAACCGACCCGGCCCGCCTTCGCCTTGGCCATCGAGGCCTCCAGCGAGTTGGGCTGCCGGTTGTCCGCCATCCAGGCGGCCTGCAGGGTGAGCAGACGGCCACCTTCCCAGTCGGACTCCAACTGGAGGAACTTCGCGGCGGCCGCCGACTGCACCTGGGCCGGACGGTCGTAGTCGATGACGACACCGGCCTCTTCGAGCAGGCCACGGGTCAGGTCGAGGGCGGCCCGGGCACAGCCGACCGCCATCGCGGCGACCAGCGGACGGGTGTTGTCGAAGGTGGCCATCGCACCGGCGAAGCCCTGCTTCACATCGATGTCGGGGCTGCCGAGCAGGTTCTCGGCCGGCACCCGGCAGTCGGTGAAGGTGATCACCGCAGTGTCGGAGGCGCGGATGCCGAGCTTGTGCTCGAGCCGCTCCACCTTCAGCCCGGGCGTGCCCTTGGTGACCACGAAGGACTTGATCGCGGCCCGGCCGAGCGACTTGTCGAGGGTGGCCCAGACGACGACGGAGTCGGAGCGGTCGCCGGCAGTGACGAAGATCTTCTCGCCGTTGAGGACGTACTCGTCGCCGTCCTTGACTGCGGTGGTGGTCAGCGCGGCGGAGTCCGAACCCATCGACGGCTCGGTGATCGCCATCGATGCCCAGGTGCCCTCGAACCGCTTCAGCTGCTCGTCGTTGGCGACCGAGGCGATCGCGGAGTTGCCGAGGCCCTGACGCGGCATCGCGAGGGTGAGGCCCGTGTCGCCCCAGCACATCTCGGCGACGGACTGCACCGAGGCGAGGTTCGCGCCGTTCTTGACGCCCTTCTCGTCGGCCTTGTCGTCACGGCGGACGCCGGTCGCGCCGGCACCCTCGGAGGCGCCGGAGTCGGCGAGCCCGTCGATCATCGCGGCCAGCATGTCGAGCTCCTTGGGGTAGGAGTGCTCGGCCTGGTCGTACTTGCGCGAGATCGGGCGCAGCATGTTCATCGCGACCTGGTGGGCCTGGTCGATGAGTTGGCGGTGCTTCTTGGGAGTCTCAAGATTGATCATGGTGGTGTCTCCTGTCTAAGGCCAGAGCCTCAGACCAGGACTCCTCCTTCCATCACTCCGATGGCCCGCAGATCGCGGTACCACCGCTCGACCGGGTGTTCCTTGACGAAGCCGTGGCCACCGAGCAGCTGGACGCCGTCGAGGCCGATCCGCATGCCCTTGTCGGCACAGGCCTTGCGGGCCAGCGCGACCTCGCGGCTGAAATCCTTGCCCTGGGCGGCACGCGAGGCGGCCCGGTAGGTCAACAGACGCATCGCCTGCAGCTCGATCGCCATGTCGGCGACCATGAAAGCGACGGCCTGGCGGTGGCTGATCGGCTCACCGAAAGCCTGACGCTCGTTGACGTAGGTGGTCACGTACTCCAGCACTGCCTGGCCGGTGCCGACGGCGAGCGCGCACCAACCAAGGCGGGCGAGCCGGACACACTCCAGGTAGGTACTGCCGTCGGTGCTGCCGAGGACGGCGTCGGCGCTGACCCGGACGTTCTCCAGGCGGAGCGTCGCGAGGCTGGCTGCGCGGACACCCATCGACGGGTCGGCCTCGACGGTGACGCCTTCACTGCCGGACTCCAGCAGGAAGAGCACGTTCGCGCCGTTGAGCCGGGCACCGACGACGAAGAGTTCCGCCTCAGCTGCCCGGACGACCAAGGACTTGGTCCCGTTCAGTAGGTAGTCGCTGCCGTCCTTGACCGCGGTGGTCTTCGGGTCGAGGACGTCGAAGAGCACGGTCGGCTCGTTGAGCGCCAGTGCCGCGGCCGGAACGGCGTCGCCGGTGAACTCCGGCAGGTAGGTGGCCTGCTGTTGGTCGCTGCCCCACAACGACAGCGCGGTGGCGACCGAGCCGGGAGCCAGCGCGGCGACCGCGAGGCCCATGTCGCCCTTGGCCAGCGCTTCGGCAACCAGGGTTCCCGCCATCGCGGAACGCTCCTCGGAGATGCCCCCGAGCGACTCCGGTACGCCCAGGATCGGCAGCCCGATCTCCAGGCTGGCGGCGAGAAGCTCAGCGGGGGCGACGCACGCCTCGTTGGCCTCGGCCGCGGCGGGCCGCAGAACTTCGGCGGCGAAGTCGCTGACCACGTCGACCAGCATCTGCTCGTCCTCGGAGGGAGTGAGGTCGAAGATCCCGGTCGGGTTCGCGGCCGGCACCCGCACGCCGGCAACGTCCTTCTTCCCCTTGCGGGCGAAGGCGCGGCTCGCCGAACCGGCAGCCTTGAAGCCGCTGCGGGTGACGTTGAAGACGCCCCGCTCGGTCTGCTTGCGCAGGCCGATCCGGTCGATCAACTCACTCTGGGCCAGCTTGTTCAGGGCCAGCACAGCCAGGCCGATGGGGTCGCGGGACTCGCTCTTGCTCACCCCGTACTTGCCACCGGGTGAGACGGCGTCCTTGGTTGCTTTGAGGAGGGACATAGAGAAAATGTAACTCTGAGTTACACATTGCGCCACAGAACTCCGAAGAGACGCAGGTCACGAACGCTAGGCGCATTTCGTCGCCTTCGCCGCGAATTGCCTCTAGCGTCGTCAAGATGATCCGAACCCGAGCTCTTCTCGGGGTGACCAGCGCATTGATCACCCACCTACGACGGCACGTCGTCGGCTACCTCGCGTTAGCCCTCGTCCTCGGTATCGCTCCCGCCTACGCAGCCGGTTCCATGGTCGGCTCGGCACAGATCAAGAAGAACGCGGTCAAGTCCCGGCACATCGGCAACGGCCAGGTGACGACAACCGACCTGAAGAAGGGCGCCGTCACCGCAAGCAAGGTCCGGCCCAACAGCCTGACCGGCGCCCAGATCAAAGAGTCCACACTGGCGATCCCCAAGGTACGGGAGTTCTACGGCACCCCCGGAACGATCACCACCACGACCACCGTGCAGCTCACCGGGCTCACCAAGGAAGAGGTGGACCGGTCTTCGTTCCTGGTCTTCTACAACACGGCTGCCGAGTCGGCGGACTCTTGGTACCCGGCCCCCGGCCTCGGCAGCGGTGCGATCTACAACACCCGCTGGTTCATCGGGGCCACCGGCCCGGGTGCCTACTACCTCACCCTGCGGTTCACCACGCCTGATGGGTCCGGTGGATATGCGAGCCAGATCAACCTAACGAAGTTGCGCGTCGTGGTCACCACACTTCCGGCACCCTGACTTCGCCGCCTGGGATCCCATCGGCTCTGTTCGGCCACCTTGGATACGGTGGGAGCCGACGGAGGAGGTCTGAGGAGTGCGCGGTGAACGGGCCGGCCGAGCAGCCAGTGCTGCGTGGACGATGCTGCTCGACAGCGGTCTGCTCGACCGCGTACGTCGCCGTCGCCCTGCTCCGCTGCCGGAGTTCCTGGAGGCGCTCGTCGAGATCGGCCCGGATGCTGTCCTCGACGACCCGTCTGGTGTCGGGGATGCCCTACTCCACCTCGGTCGGCAGTGGGCGACCACCACCGAGACACTGGCTCAGCCGGCCACCCTGCCCGCCGTGGTCGAGCGTCGGGAACGCCTCCGGGTCCATCCCGTCGCCACCTACGCGACGGCGGGGACCTCCGCCGCAGGGACCGCGGTCGTCGTCGCCGGATCGGCACCGATCGCACTGGAGGCGATCGCCGTCGTCGGCATCGTCGGTGCGACCGGACTGCTCTCCGGATGGGCCTGGCGACCGCACGCCCGCCGCCGGGACCGGAGCTTCACCGTGGGCGGCGTCGCAGCCCTCACCGCCCGGTCCCAAGCCCTCCTGGTGCAGCAGTCGTCCCTGCTGGTCCAACCCGATGCGATGCTCGCTGCCGAACGCCATCTCGCCGTCATCCAGGGGCTCGCCCTGACCGTCGAGTCCGCTGAAGCTGTCGCCGACACCAGCCGGTTGATCGACGCCCACGGCAACCTGATCGCGGAGCCCGCCACCCCGGCCGAACGGGCGATGGTGATCGAGCTCGTCGCCCACCGCACCCGCCTGGTCCACGCGCTGCTCTGCCAGCAGAGCCAGGCGCACCGCGACCAGGCGGCTCAGCGGGTGGAGCAGCACGCCACCTACCAACAGGTGATCGACGACCACACCGACTGAGTACCACCGGGCACCGCCTAGGATCGGTCACTATGTCCACCTCGGAACCCACCCCGTTCTCGCCCTACGGCCCGCTGCCTTCCGGCGGCACCGCCCGCCCGATGACCCGGTGGGGTACCCCGGTGATGCACGCACCGCAGCAGAAGGTCACCTCCTTCGACGCCGACCTCGCCTCGTTGGTCGCCGACATGGTCGCCACCATGTACGCCGCCGACGGCGTCGGCCTCGCCGCCTGCCAGATCGGCGTGGACCTGGCCGTCTTCGTCTTCGACTGCCCAGACGCCGAGGGCCTGCGGGTCCAGGGCGTCGTCTGCAACCCGGTGCTCACCCTCCCCGAGGGCAAGGACCGCCACCTCGACGCCGACGACGAGGGTTGCCTCTCTTTCCCCGGTGCCTTCGTGGAGTGCGCCCGCCCCGACTACGCAACCGTGCACGGCTTCGGCATCGACGGACAGCCGGTCACCTTCTCCGGAGACGGACTCCTCGCCCGCTGCCTCCAGCACGAGACCGACCACACCCTCGGCACCGTCTTCGGCGACCGGATCTCGGCCAAGGCCCGCAAGAAGCTGCAGAAGCAGCACGACAAACTGGCCGACGAGTACCCCGCCGACTGGCCCGCCTAACCCCGAACCGTCAGGCATACGCGCCGAACCGTCAGGCATACGCGCCGAACCGTCAGGCATACGGCGCGAACCGTCAGGCATACGCGCCCAACCGTCAGGCGTTGCTCTCCAATGCGCGCGTGGTCAGGTAGCAGGCCACCGCGCTGGCGGCAGCGACGTTGAGCGAGTCGATCCCCTCACGCATCGGGATCACCGCTCGCCGGTCGGCCTCGGCCTGCCAGCGCGGGGAGATGCCCGGCCCTTCGGAGCCGAGCACCAGCGCGACCTTCTCCAGTCCCTGCACCGCATCCTCGATCGGGACGGCGTCGTCGGCGAGCGTGAGCGCGATCGTGGTGAACCCGGCCGCTGACAGCTCCGGCAGCGCGCCGCGCCACTCGGGGAGCCGGGTCCAGGGCAGCGCGAAGACCGCCCCCATCGCCACCTTGATCGAACGCCGGTAGAACGGGTCTGCGCAGCGCGGCGAGAGCAGCACCGCGTCGAACCCCATCGCCGCACCGCTGCGAAAGATCGCGCCGACGTTGGTGTGGTCGACGATGTCCTCCAGCACCAGGACCGAACGGGCCCCGTCGATGACCTCGGCCACACTGGGCAGCGGACGCCGATGCAGCGACGCCAGAGCGCCGCGATGCACGTGGAAGCCGGTGACCTGTTCGGCCAGCTTCTCGCTGAGTATGTAACAGGGCGCGTCCGTCCCGGCGAGGACGTCGTCGAGCCCCTCCAACCACCGTTCCGCCATCAGGAAGGAGCGCGGCGCGAACCCGCCCTCGAGCGCTCGCCGGACCACCTTCTCCCCCTCGGCAAGGAAGAGCCCGTGCTCGGCCTCAAGCAACCGGCGCAACTGGACGTCGCGCAGGTCCCGGTAGTCGGCGAGGCGGGGGTCGTCGGGGTCGGTGATCTCGATCAGTTCAGCCACGAGTCAGAGCCCGGCGCTCGGATAACGCTCCGGATGCGCCACGGCCACCACGTCGCCGACGACGATGATCGCCGGCGGGCGAAGGCCCTCTGCAGTGATCGTCTCCGCCAACTCGCCCAGGGTCGTCAACACGGTGCGTTCGCCAGGCATCGTCCCGTCCTGGATGACGGCGGTCGGCGTCGATGCCGGCCGGCCACCGGCGACCAAGGCGTCGGCGATCGCCGGAGCGTTCTCGACAGCCATCATCAGCACGACGGTGCCACGCATCTTGGCCAACGCATCCCAGGCGACCAACGACTCGGGGTGACCCGGTGGCAGGTGCCCCGAGACCACGGTGAACTCGTGGGTGACGCCGCGATGGGTGACCGGGATACCGGCCCGGGCCGGAACCGCGATGGAGGAGGTGATGCCGGGCACCACGCTGACCGGAACCCCGGCGGCGCGACAGGCGATCACCTCTTCGTAGCCACGTCCGTAGACGAAGTTGTCGCCGCCCTTGAACCGGACCACGCGTTTCCCGGCCAGGGCACGTTCGACGATCACTTCGTTGATGAATTCCTGGGCCGCGGACCGCCCGCGCGGCAACTTGGCCACATCGATCAGCTCGACGTCGGGGCCGAGCTCGTCGAGGAGTTCGCGGGGCGCCAACCGGTCGGCCACCACCACGTCGGCCGAGGCCAGCGCATGGCGGGCGGCAATGGTGACCAGCTCCGGGTCGCCGGGCCCGCCGCCGACCAGCACGACGCCGGGGGTGCGGTCGTGCTCGAGGCTGATCACGCCTTCACGGAGCAGATGCATGATCTCGTCGCGCAGTTGCACCGATCGGCGCGGCTCGCGGTTGCCCAGGACGGCGACCGTCGCACTGCCGTGTCGGCCCACAGCCGGGGTCCATGCCGTTGCCTGTGAGGCGTCGTCGCTGCGAACACAGAAGATCCGCCGCTCCTCAGCCGCACTGGCGACCGCAGCGTTGGTGACCGCGTCATCGGTGGCGGCGATCACATACCAGGCCTCGTCGAGGTCGGCGGGCTGGAACCCGCGCAGGACCAGCGTGAGTTCGTCCTTCATCCCTTCGAGCGCCGGAGTCACCTGCGGCGAGACCAGGTGCACCAGCGCTCCGGCGGCGATCAGGCTCGGCACCCGCCGCTGAGCGACGTGCCCACCACCGACGACGACCACCTTCCGCCCGGCCAGGCGGAGGCCGACCGGATAGGTGACGACGTGGTCCGACTCGTCGTTCACGCTTCGATCCCCGCATCCGCGAAGGTCGCCATCTCCGCCAGGATCGCGGCGGCGGAGCGGATCAGCGGGACGGCGAGTACCGCACCACTACCCTCGCCGAGGCGCAGGTCCAGCTCGACCAGCGGGCGCAGGCCGAGTGCCGCGAGCGCTGCGGTGTGGCCGGGTTCGACGCTCCGGTGCCCGGCCAGGCAGTAGCTCACGGCTTCCGGGCTGAGCGCCTGCGCCACCAGGCTCGCCGAGCCGGCGATGACGCCGTCCAGCACCACTGGGATGTTCCGGGCGGCGGCTCCCAGGATCAGGCCGGCCAGGCCGGCGTGCTCCAGACCGCCCACCTCGGCAAGGACCTCGACCGGGTCGGCGTCGGCGGCGATCCGGGCCACGGCCTCGGCCACGATCGTGGTCTTGTGACTGAGCATCGCGTCGTCGATACCGGTGCCGCGGCCGGTGATCTCGGCTGCGGGCAGTCCGGTGAAGTGGGCGATCAGGCAGGCCGACGCCGTGGTGTTGCCGATACCCATGTCACCGGTGACGATCAGCTCATAGCCGGCTTCGGCGAGCTCCTCGGCGATCCGGATACCGGTCCCGAGGGCCTGCAGGGCCTCGTCGCGGGTCATCGCCGGACCGTGCGCGAGGTCAGCCGTCCCGGGCCGCACCTTGCGGACCCGGACCACGGCGTCCTCCTTGACGTCGTCGACCATGCCCATGTCGATCACCGTGACGTCGGCACCGATCTGGCGCGAGAGCACGTTGACCGCCGCCCCACCGGCCCGGAAGTTCTCCACCATCGAGGTGGTCACGCTCTGCGGCCAGGGAGTGACTCCGCTGGCAACCACGCCGTGGTCGGCAGCGAAGACCGCGACCGCCACCTTCTGCGGGACCGGCGGAGGACAGAGCCCGGTGATGCCGGCGAGGCGCACCGAGGTCTCCTCCAGGACGCCGAGCGAACCGGCCGGCTTGGTCAGGATCGCCTGGCGCTCCCGCGCGGCACGCATAGCGTCCGCGTCGAGGCTCGTGATCGCGGTTACGGTCTGGGCAAGGAGATCCGAGGGAGTCACCCGGCTATTGTCCCGCAACCCGGCCCGGGACGTTGGTCCGCATCCACAGGACGGCTAACTTCGCCCTATGAGCATCAAGCGCCCAGTCGCCCCCAACCCCTACGACCTACTGCCGGCGCGGCCGTCCTTCACCGTGACCAGCACCGACGTCACCGATGGTCAGCCGCTCAAGGACGACCAGGTGGCGGCGCTGGGGAACACCTCGCCGCAACTCTCCTGGTCCGGAGCGCCGGAAGGCACCAAGTCCTACGTGGTGACCTGTTTCGATCCGGACGCGCCGACCCCGAGCGGCTTCTGGCACTGGGTCCTGGTGGACCTGCCCGCCGATGTCACCTCACTGGAGACCGGCGCCGCAGCTGCAGCCCTGCCCGGGGCCGCCTTCCACGTCCGCCACGACGGCGGCGCCGCCGGTTTCATGGGCGCAGCTCCGCCGCAGGGCGACCAGGTGCACCGCTACTTCTTCGTGGTGCACGCGGTCGGTGAGGAGTCGCTCGGCGTCGACGCCGACGCCTCCCCCGCCGTGGTCTCCTTCAACCTCGCGTTCAAGACGCTGGGTCGCGCGATCCTGCACGGGACCTACCAACACTGAGGTCTCGACAAGCTCGACCACCGGGCCATGCTCGACTACCCGGATCAAGCTCGACCACCGGGGCCACCGTTGATCGAGCTTGCCGAGATCAGGCGGAGTGCAGCAGCTCCTCGAACGGCGTCGGGTCTGCGAACTCGTCGCGGACCACCCGGCGCCGCGCGCCGCCGACCAACAGGTCGGCCAGTTCCGCGCCGGCCCGGGCGACCCGCTGGGCCAACTGACCGTCGGCGTTGCT
This sequence comes from Nocardioides sp. Bht2, assembly GCF_047308515.1. Lineage (NCBI taxonomy): Bacteria > Bacillati > Actinomycetota > Actinomycetes > Propionibacteriales > Nocardioidaceae > Nocardioides > Nocardioides sp. Bht2. The sequence continues at coordinate 47,107 of NZ_JBLBWI010000008.1, read as the reverse complement.
GCCGAAGTCCTCGGTCGCTGCGAAGACAGCGGTCGGCAGGACGATGGCCCGCAGGTAGGCGAAGAGCGGCCGAACCGCGTGCTCCAACACCAACGAGTGCCGCGCGGTGCCGGCGGTCGCCGCGATCTGTACCGGTACTCCGACCAGGGCGTCCTTGTCCAAGACGTCGAAGAACGTCTTGAACAGGCCGCTGTAGGAGGCGGTGAAGACCGGGGTCACCGCGATCAGCGCGTCGGCCTGCTCCACCTTGGCGATCGCCTCGGCGAGCGCACCGGTGGCAAAACCGGTGGTCAGGTTGTCGGCGAGCAGGTGGGCCAGCGGCCGGAGCTCGATCACCTCGACCTCGGCGCGCTCACCCCGCTCACCGAGCTGGGCCACCGCGGCGTCGGCGAGCTGATCGGCCAGCAGCCGGGTCGACGACGGGTCCGAGAGTCCGGCAGTGATGACGACGATCTGCATCATCGTCTCCTTTCACGTGGGTGGGTCAGTCCTGAACCAGGGCTGCGGGGTTGATCCGGGAGACGGCGTGCGGCGACTGTCCGGTGACGTCGTCGGCGGCAGCGTGCACGGTCGAGTCCTTGGGGCCGCCTGCCGCCGCGACCAGCGACGCGTGGGTCGGCGCCTCGGGCACGTTCGCCGGACGCAGGGCGTCGAACTCCTTGCGCAGCACCGGGAAGACCTCTTCACCGAGGATGTCCATCTGCTCCAGGACCGTCTTCAGCGGCAGACCCGCGTGGTCGATCAGGAACAGCTGGCGCTGGTAGTCACCGACGTAGTCGCGGAACGACAAGGTGCGCTCGATGATCTGCTGCGGCGAACCGACGGTCAACGGGGTCGCCTCCATGAACTCCTCCAACGACGGGCCGTGCCCGTAGACCGGAGCCTTGTCGAAGTACGGCCGGAACCGGTTGACGGCGTCCTGGCTGTTCTTGCCGACGAAGACCTGGCCACCGAGGCCGACGATCGCCTGCTCCGGCGTGCCGTGCCCGTAGTGGGCGAAGCGACGACGGTAGAGCTCGACCATCTGCTTGGTGTGCGACGCCGGCCAGAAGATGTGGTTGTGGAAGAAGCCGTCACCGTAGTAGGCCGCCTGCTCGGCGATCTCGGGGCTCCGGATCGACCCGTGCCAGACGAACGGCGCGACGCCGTCGAGCGGCCGGGGCGTGGCGGTGAAGCCCTGCAACGGTGTGCGGAACTTGCCTTCCCAGTTGACCACGTCCTCGTTCCAGAGCCGACGCAGCAGCGCGTAGTTCTCCACTGCGAGCGCGATCCCGTCACGGATGTCCTTGCCGAACCACGGGTAGACCGGGCCGGTGTTCCCGCGACCGAGGGTGAGGTCGACACGACCGTCGGCCAGGTGCTGGAGCTGGGCGTAGTCCTCAGCGATCCGCACCGGGTCGGTGGTGGTGATCAGGGTGGTGGCCGTGGAGAGCAACAGCTTCTCGGTCTGCGCGGCGACGAACGCCATCGTGGTGGTGGGCGACGAGGCGGCGAACGGCGGGTTGTGGTGCTGACCGAAGGCCATCACGTCCATGCCGACCTCTTCGGCCTTCTTGGCGATCGCGACGGTCGCCTTGATCCGCTCGTTCTCGCTCGGCGTGTGACCCGTGGTGGGGTCGGTCGTCACGTCGCCGACGGTGAAGATTCCGAGCTGCATCCTGACCACTCCTGAAGTAGTTGAAAACCGAATCACCTAGCCAAACGGCGAACCACCACCGAGTATTCCCAGGCCCGACAACCACCCGAAATCGCCGAGGTTTGCCACAATCGACCCATGACCTCTGGAGCCGTCACCCAGACCGATCCGCTCGGCGCTGACTACACGCAGACCGTTCTGCCCCTGCCGGACGACGCTGAAGGGCCGGTCGTCGCCACCCTGGTCCACCGCCGCCGTCAGACCGGCACCTCGCAGGGAGCGGTCCTGCATGTGCACGGCTTCGCCGACTACTTCTTCCAGACCCCGCACGCCGACTGGTGGGTCGAGCGCGGCTGGGACTTCTACGCACTCGACCTGCGCAAGTACGGACGCTCCCTGCTGTCGCACCAGACCGCGAACTACGTCGCCGACCTGGCCGAGTACTTCCCCGAGCTCGACGCCGCCTGGCGGATCGTACGGAGCAAGCACGAGAAGGTCGTCCTCTCCGCCCACTCGACCGGCGGCCTCACCGTTCCGCTGTGGCTACAGGCCCGGACCTACGACCCCACCGGCATGGTGCTGAACTCGCCGTGGCTCGACATGCAGGGACCGTGGTGGATGCGGACGATCGGCACCACCGTGATCAAACAGCTCGGCTCCCGCCAACCGATGCGGCAGATCCCGCGCTCCGTCAGCGGCCTCTACGCCCGCAGCCTGCACCGCGACTACGACGGCGAGTTCGAGTTCAATCTGGATTGGAAACCGCTGGAGTCCTGGCCGGTCCACGCGGGCTGGCTCCGCGCGATCCGGTCCGGCCACGCCCAGATCCACCGCGGCCTCTCCCTGCGGCTCCCGATCCTGGTGCTCTCCTCGCTCCGCTCCGCGACGCCGTCCGAGATGGGCGAGGAGGTACACACCAGTGACATCGTCCTGGACGTCGAACAGATCCGTCGTTGGGTGCCGGCCCTGGGTACCCACATCACCAGCGTGGCGATCCCTGACGCGCGCCACGACGTCTGGCTCTCACGTGCCGAGGCCCGGGCTGTGGCTTTCGACGAATTGGAGCGCTGGACCCGCGCGTATCAGTAGGGTCGCGCCATGAACCCTGTTGCCGGTCTCTCCGTCGCCCGCATTGTGATCGGGCTGGTCGCCCTCGCCTCCCCCGCCCTGTCGGCCAAGCTCTTCCGGCTCGATGCGTCGAGCAACCCCCAGCTCGGCTACATGTCGCGGATGTTCGGCTCCCGCGAGGTCGCCCTCGGCGTGATCACCCTCGCCGCCCCGGCCCGCCTGCGCACCCCGATCGTCGTCGGTGGCATCGCGATCGACGCCGCCGATGCAGCTGCCGGCGCACTGGCCGGTCGCGACGGTTCGGTGGCGAAGTCGACCTCCGCCTTCCTCGTCGGGCCCGCCATCCTGGCGATCGTCGCCGGGATCATCGGCCTGCGCCGCTGAGGTAGCGCTGGAGGACGAATCGATGTCAGCGCAACCTCCGCTTCCCCTCGGCCCAGCAGCCGCCTGCCACCGCCGCAGGGTCGGTGCTCGCACGGCTCGCCGCGCGCCTCATCGATGGACTGATCGTCGGCATCCCGGTCGGCCTGGTCCTAGGCATCGTGTTGGGAGTTCTCCAGGTCTTCCTCGGAGTGCTAGCCGCATTCGTCCTCAGTGCGACGTCCATCGCCGCGCTCCTCGGCTACTACGTCTACTTCGAGAGCACCCGTGGTGCCACCATCGGCAAGCGCGTGATGGGGCTGCGGACCCTCGGCCCGACCGGCGCCAACCCCACCGCTGAGGAGGCGCTCCGCCGCAACCTTTCGACGTTGCCTTGTTCCTCGGCTGGATCCCGGCTGTGGGCTCGTTGCTCAACCTGTTCGGTCTCGCTTCCGTCATTGCGGTCGCGGTCACGATCAGCACCGACCCGCTGGGACGCGGCTGGCACGACAAGATCGCCGGCGGCACGCGGGTGATCAAGGTCGGCTGAGGTAGCGCTGGCGCAGACGTCAACGGTTTGTCCTCTTTGGTGGTTTTACTCGCCTACGCTCGGGGAAAGAAGTCGTTCGATACGTCGTGACGACACCACCCGAGGAGAAACGATGTCTGCCCAACCTCCCTACCCGCCGCCGTACCCCGAAGCGAACCAGCCGCCCGCCGGCCCAGTTGCCGGATCGGTCCTGGAGCGCTTCGTCGCCCGGTTCATCGACGGTCTGATCGTGGTGATCCCGGTCGCCATCGTGATGGGCATCGTGCTGGCCGTGCTCGGTCTCTGGGACAACCTGCTCGGCACGCTGCTCTACATGGTCCTGATCGGCGTCGCCTACTTCGCCTACTACGTGCACTTCGAGACCAGCCGCGGCGCCACCATCGGCAAGCAGGTCATGAAGCTCCGCACCGTCGGCGCCGCGGGTGGCAACCCCACCACCGAAGAGGTCCTCAAGCGGAACATCTTCAACGCCACCTACTTCGTCGGCTGGGTCCCGATCCTCGGCATCCTTGCCAATCTGGCCGCGTTCGTCGGCATGATCGCCATCGCAGTCACCATCAGCTCCGACCCCCTGGGTCGAGGCTGGCACGACAAGTTCGCCGGCGGCACGCGGGTGATCAAGGTCGGCTGAGCGCCCACCTGATCAGAGACAGAAGCACGAAAGGCCGGGAACCCGTTCGGGTTCCCGGCCTTCGTCGTACCAGGTGTGGTCAGCTCCCCGGCTCCAGCGGCGGCTCAACTGCCGGGCCCGAGTCAGCCTCGCTGTCGGTCGGCTGGGCAGCCGCGGCTGCCTGGCTCCCGACGGCCGCGCCCCGAGCCGCAGCCAGCGCCTCCTGGACGGCGGCATGCGCGCCCGCCTGCGAGGAGTCGGCTGCAGCGGCCTGGATCGGCTCGCCCATGTCGACCCGGACCCGCGGGGTGGCGTCCTTCGGGATCCCCTGCAGGTTGGTCATCGTGGAGCCCAGACCTTCCAGGGCCTTCCCGATCTCGGACGGCACGATCCACACCTTGTTGGCGTCGCCCTCCGCGATCTTCGGCATCATCTGCAGGTACTGGTAGGCCAACAGCGACTGGTCCGGCTGGCCGTCGTGGATCGCCTGGAAGACGGTCTGGATGGCCTGGCCCTCACCCTGGGCCCGGAGGATCTGCGCCTCACGGTCTGCCTGGGCGCGGAGGATCTGCGCCTCCCGATCACCCTCGGCGGTCAGGATCGCCGACTGCTTGGCACCTTCAGCGGTGAGGATCGCGGACTGGCGCTGACCCTCGGCGGTGAGGATCGCCGCACGCTTGTCACGGTCGGCCCGCATCTGCTTCTCCATCGAGTCCTTGATCGACGGCGGCGGGTCGATGCCCTTCAGCTCCACGCGGTTGACCCGGATCCCCCACTTACCGGTCGCCTCGTCCAGCACGCCGCGAAGACGGCTGTTGATGGCGTCACGGCTGGTCAGCGCCTCCTCGAGGTCCATCCCACCGACGATGTTGCGCAGCGTCGTCATCGTCAGCTGCTCAACGGCCTGGATGTAGTTCGCGATCTCGTAGGTCGCCGCCACCGGGTTGGTGACCTGGAAGTAGATCACCGTGTCGATCGAGACCACCAGGTTGTCCTCGGTGATCACCGGCTGCGGCGGGAAGGAGACCACCTGCTCACGCAGGTCGATCATGTACCGGACGCGGTCGATGAACGGCACCAGCAGGTTCAGGCCGGCCGGCAGTGACGCCTTGTACTTACCGAACCGTTCGACGATCGCGGCCTGTGCCTGCGGAACGATCCGCACGGTCTTGGCCAGCACCACCACTACGAAGAGCAGCAGCAGCGCCAGCAGGATCAGAACAACCATCCCGTATTCCTCTCGCTCATTCTCACGTCGGTTCCTTCCCCACGGGCGCTCGGTGTCAAACCGATCCGCTACTCGATCTCGGGGATCGGATGGACCAGTGCTGTGGCTCCGTGGATCTGCAGCACGTCGACCCGCTGGCCGGGCTCGATGATCGTGGTGTCGTCGTAGGCGCGCGCGGTCCACTCCTCACCGCCGAGGCGGATCAGTCCCGACTCCGAGCCGGTGATCCGCGACAACGCGACCGCCTGGGTTCCGACCAGCTTGTCGTGGCCGAGGGTCAACTCGGGGCCCGAACGGAGCCGGGCGAGCATCGTCGGGCGGACCAGGACCAGCGCCGCCAGCGCGGTCACCGCGGCCAGGATCGCCTGTGCCCATACGGGTGCGCCGACCAGAGCCGCGACCATGCCGACGCCGGCGCCGGTGGCCAACATGATCAGGACCAACTCCAGGCTCAAGGTCTCTGCGACGCCGAGCAGGATCATCAGGCCGAGCCACGCAGCCCAGGCATTGTCGTGCAACCACTCCATATCCAGACCCTAGGCCATCACGCCACACGCCACGGCCGGTCTGAACGACTGGTGGACCCTCAGCCCTGACGACGTCCGCGACGACGACGGGCCGCGTAGCGGCCGTCCTCCTTGGTGACCACCAGCGGCATGCCGAACGTCTGGCCCAGCAACGGCTCGGTGATCACCTCGTCGAGCGGCCCCGCGGCCATCACCCGGCCCTGGCGCAGCAACAGACCGTGGGTGAAACCGGGCGGGATCTCTTCGACATGGTGGGAGACCAGCACGGTTGCCGGGGAGCCCGGGTCGAAGGCCAGCATCTCCAAGGTGGAGACCAGATCCTCACGGCCGCCGAGGTCGAGACCGGCGGCCGGCTCATCGAGCAGCAACAGTTCAGGGTCTGCCATCAACGCCCGGGCGATCTGCACCCGCTTGCGTTCACCCTCACTCAAGGTGCCGAAGGTGCGGTCGATCAGTGCGCCGGCGCCGAGTTCGACCAGCAGATCCCGGGCCCGGTCATGGTCCAGGTCGTCGTACTGCTCGCGCCAGCGCCCGAGCACGCCGTAGACCGAGGAGACGACGAGGTCGCGAACCAGTTCGTCGCGTGGCAGCCGCTCCGCCACAGCCGCACTGGTGACGCCGATCCGCGGGCGGAGTTCGAAGACGTCGACAGCCCCCAGCACCTCGCCCAGGATCGCGGCGACGCCGCTGGTGGGGTGCATGTTGGCCGACGCCAACTGCATCAAGGTGGTCTTACCGGCGCCGTTCGGCCCCAACACGACCCAGCGTTCGTCCTCTTCGACCACCCAGTCCACTGAGTCAAGAAGGGTGGTTCCACCACGCTTGACAGTGACCTCGGCAAACTCCAGGACCGCGCTCATGGGCCGAAGCCTACGTGGCGCCTCGCCAGTGGCGTGTGTCGGAGGTTCTGGGATGGTTGGCGTGCTCGGGGTGCGTGCCCCGAGCACGCTGACCGCCCAACAACTTCCGACACGGGCCACTAGGCTCTGTGCCCATGTCCGTGCAGCTCCCCACCCTGAGCGGAAGATTCGCCTGGTGGTTCACCAGTTGGAGTCGTGGTTACGCCAACCCCGACGATCTGACCAACCACGTCGTAGCCGACGACGTGGCTCACGACGTTGCGGGGCTCCCTGGCGTCGACGGCACCTTGCCGCTGCTGCTGGCGCTCCCCCACCTACGTCGTCTTGCCGACAGCGCCGGCCTCGCGCTGCCGACGCCGGGAGCCCTGACGGGTCTCGGCGGACCAGCGCCGTTCAACCGGGCAGCCACCGAGATCGGCGAGGCGGTCGTCCTGGCCGGTGGCGCCGGCGGACTGGTGCCCTACCGGGCCGGCCCCGGGGTGATGTGGCAACTGTTGCCCGCGCACCGACGGCAGCTGACGGACCTCGGCGAGGCGTCCCGGCAACTGCGCGCCACACTCAGTCAGTGCGCCACCGCGCTCGCCGACCTCGACGTCGCCCGCTGGCGTCCCGAGGTCGCCGATGAACTGATGAACCTGCGGCATCGGACCACCTTCATCGCACCGGGCGGGACCCCGACCGACGCGGTCGACCTCGCCGGACGGGCCTGGCAGGCCGAGAGCATCGTCGAGCTCGCCCTGATCGACGAAGGCGGCGCCGTCTCCGCCCAGGAGATCGCCCACCGACAATCAACCCTCACCCCACTGGCCCAAGCCGCGCGGACTGCGCTGGTTGCGGCGTGTTCTCCCGAGGTGTGGCCACCGGTGAGCGTCGCCGCCTGGTGAGCGATACCCTTCGCGGTGAGATGAACGAGCAGGTAGAGGCACCCAAGACCCTGTTGATCACCCTAACCGGCAAGGACCGGCCAGGAGTGACGTCGACAATCTTCCGTACCCTTTCCCACGCCGGGGTCGAGGTCCTGGACCTGGAGCAGATCGTGCTCCGGCGTCGCCTCGTGCTCGGTGTCCTGGTCAGCGCTCCGCGCGACTGGAAGAAGCTCCGTGACCAGGTCGTCGAAGCCGGCGAGGAGCTCGGCATGCAGGTCGAGGTCGAGCGGGGTACCGGCGACAACAAGGCCCGTCGCGAGGGCCGCTGCCACGTCACCGTGATCGGCAGTCCGTTGAAGGCGTCCGCGGTCGCCGCGATCACCGGCCGGATCGCCGACGCCGGAGCCAACATCGACCGGATCGTCCGGATGGCGCGCTACCCGGTCACCGCGATCGAGTTCCACGTCTCCGGCATCGCGCCTGGCGCCCTGCGCACCTCCCTGGCCGAGGAGGCCTCTGCGCTCGGCGTCGACGTCGCGGTCCAGCCGGCCAGCCTGATCCGGCACAGCCAACGCCTGATCGTGATGGACGTCGACTCGACCCTGGTCCAGGGCGAGGTCATCGAGATGCTGGCCGCCCACGCCGGCTGCGAGGCCGAGGTCGCCGCCGTTACCGAGCAGGCGATGCGCGGCGAACTGGACTTCGAGGAGTCGCTGCGCAGCCGGGTGGCCCTGCTCAAGGGTGTCCCCGAAGCCGCGATCGACCAGGTCTACGAGTCGATCCAGCTCAACCCCGGCGCCCGGACCCTGGTCCGTACCCTGCGCCGCCTCGGCTACCGCTTCGCGCTGGTCTCGGGCGGATTCAGCCAGATCACCGACCGGATCGCCGCCGACCTCGGCATCCACTACTCCCACGCCAACGAGCTCGAGGTCCGCGACGGCTTCCTGACCGGAGCGATCGTCGGCGAGGTCGTCGACCGGGCCGGGAAGGCCGCGGCGCTGCGCCGCTTCGCGGTCGACGTCGGGGTGCCGGAGTCCGCGGTGATCGCGATCGGCGACGGCGCCAACGACCTCGACATGCTGAACGCCGCCGGGCTGGGCATCGCCTACAACGCCAAGCCGGTCGTCCAGGCAGCTGCCGAGACCGCGATCAACGTGCCTTACCTCGACGCGATCATGTACCTCCTCGGGATCACCCGCGAAGAGATCGAGGCTGCCGACGCCGCCGCCGGCATCGTCACTCCAGCACCGCCGGTCTGATCTCGACAGGCTCGATCACCGAACCTCGGAGGTCGATCTTGTCGAGTCCCTGATCTCGACAGGCTCGATCAACGAACCTCGGAAGTCGAGCTTGTCGAGACCCTGATCTCGACAGGCTCGATCACCGAACCTCGGAGGTCGAGCTTGTCGAGACCGTGATCTCGACAGGCTCGATCACCGATGGTCAGCGATCGATCAGCGTTAGGCCCGGCCCACCCAGAAGCGTCAGGCCCGCGAGACCCAGAAGTCGACCAATGAAGTGCTGGCCGGACGCAGGTCGGGCCAGTCACCGGTCACGCCGAAGACGGCGCAGGCGGCCGTCGGAAACCCTGCGACCATCGCCGTAGACGCACTGACGTTCCCCTCCCCGTCGTCGAGGGAGGCAGCGATCAACGCCAACGTCGGGTTGTGCCCCACCACGATCAGCGCATCGACCGACTCGGCGGTGTCGCGGATCAGGTCAAGCGCGGTGTCCGGACCGGCCGCATAGAGGGCCGGTGACGAGATCACGGGGCAGTCGAACGCTGCCGCACGAGCGATCTCGGTGTAGGTCTGCTGGGTACGCAGCGCGTCGGAGACCAGCGCCTGGGCGGGCACGATCCGTGCCGAGCCCAGGCGCCGTCCGATCTCTGCCGCATCGTTGCGCCCGCGCTGGGTCAACGCCCGGGCATGGTCCGAAGGACCGTAGTCCTCGGCTTTCGCGTGCCGGACCAGAACCAGGGTTCGCCGATGCGTCTGCACTACGTCAGTCTGTCATCTTCAGACAACTGCGGAAGGGTCATGCACCCATCGCGTGGAAGCCACCGTCGACGTGCACGATCTCACCGGTGGTGGCACCGAAGAAGTCCGACAGCAGCGCGACCACGGCGCGCGCGGTCGGCTCCTGGTCGGTGTTGTCCCATCCGAGCGGGGCCCGGGTGCTCCACATGTCCTCGAGGTCACCGAAACCGGGGATCGCCTTGGCAGCAAGCGTGCGCAGCGGACCGGCGGAGACCAGGTTGACCCGGATGCCCTCGGGGCCGAGGTCGCGGGCCAGGTAGCGGGAGGTGGACTCCAGAGCGGCCTTCGCGACACCCATCCAGTCGTAGGCCGGCCAGGCCACGGTGGCGTCGAAGGTCAGGCCGACCACCGAACCGCCCTCGCTCATCAGCGGCTTGGTGGCGGTCGCCAGCGACTTCAGCGAGTAGGCCGAGACCTGCACCGCCTGGGCGACGTCGTCCCAGGGGCCCTGGAGGAAGTTGCCACCGAGCAGGGTCTCCGGGTTGCCGTAGGCGATCGAGTGGACGACGCCGTCCAGACCGTCGATGTGCTCGCGGACGAGCTCCGGGAGCCGCTCGAGGTGCTCGGGGTCGGTCACGTCCAGCTCCAGCACGGGCGGCTCGACCGGGAGCCGCTTGGCGATCCGCTTGGTGATGCCCAGTGCGCGGCCGAAGTTGGAGATCAGCACCGTCGCGCCCTGTTCCTGCGCCACCTTCGCGATCGCGAAACCGATCGAGCTGTCCATGGTGACCCCGGCGACCAGGATCCGCTTACCTTCAAGAATGCCCACGTGTCTTCGTCCTCAAGCTCGTTGTGTAAGGGGCCTAGTGGCCCATGCCCATGCCGCCGTCGACCGGAATCACCGCACCGGTCACGAAGCCCGCACCATCGCTGGCCAACCAGGTGACGGCGCTGGCGATGTCCTCGACGGCGCCGAAGCGGCCCAGCGGGATCTGCCCCTGGTAGGCCTTCTTCTGCTCCTCGGGGAGGACATCGGTCATGTCGGTCTCGATGAAGCCCGGTGCGACCACGTTGGCAGTGATCGACCGGGAGCCGAGCTCCCGGGCCAGCGAGCGAGCCATGCCGACCAGGCCGCTCTTGGACGCCGCGTAGTTGACCTGGCCGGGCGAGCCCAGCAGGCCGACCACCGACGAGATGAAGATGATCCGGCCGCGGCGCAGCCGCAGCATCCCCTTGGCAGCGCGGCGCGCCACCCGGAAGGAGCCGGTCAGGTTGGTGGCGATCACGTCGTCCCAGTCGTCGTCCGACATCCGCAACACCAGGGTGTCGCGGGTGATCCCGGCGTTGGCGACCAGCACCTCGACCGGCCCATGTGCCTGCTCGATCTCAGCGAAGGCCGCGTCGACCGCAGCCGCATCGGTGATGTCGCAGCGGATGTCGAGCGCGCCCTCCGGTGCGCCGCCGTTCCGCGTGGTGACGGCGACCTTGTCGCCCTGGGCCAGGAATGCCTCGGCAAGGGCGCGGCCGATGCCGCGGTTGCCGCCGGTGATGAGTACAGATCTGCTCACGTGTTCCGACGGTAGTGATTACCCTCCGGTAGACCCAGTCGACAGGCCCACCGGAGACGCTCGGCGAACGTGCGCTATCTCACTCGTCCTCGAGGCGGAAGCCCACCTTGATACCGACCTGGAAGTGCTCGACGGCACCGTCCTTGACCTGGCCGCGGACCTGGGTGATCTCGAACCAGTCGACGTGCCGCAGGGTCTGAGCTGCCCGCTCGATGCCGTTGCGAACGGCCTGGTCGATACCCTCGGGCGAGGTGCCGACGATCTCGGTGACGCGGTAGGTGCGGTTGGTCATGGCTGAATGCCTCCTGAAGTCGATTGACTCAACCCTAGAGCGTAGGATCGAGGTATGTCGTCAAGGGCCTCGCGGCGGGATTCTGAGGCGATCCGCATCACCACTGCTGAGCCGGGTCGCGGGGAAGACCTGTCCGCCCGCCAGCGTCGTTACGTGATCTCGATGGCGATCCGTGCGGCGTGCTTCCTCGGTGCCGTGGCGATCGGCCCCGGCTTCCTCCGCTGGATCCTCTTCGCGGGCGCGATCTTCCTGCCGTACTTCGCCGTGGTGATGGCGAACGCCGTGCCCATGCGCCGCAACGAGGAGACCGAGTTGACCCCGCACAGCGCGATGGGCCGAGAGCTGCCGAGGAAAGACTGATGACCGAGATGATCTGCTCGGCCAAGGGCTGCACCCAGCCGGCCGCCTGGCAACACCTGTGGAACAACCCGAAGCTGCACACCCCGGATCGTCGCAAGATCTGGTTGGCCTGTGCGGATCACCGCGAGTCGTTGGGCTCCTTCCTCAGCGCCCGCGGGTTCCTGAAGGAGACGCAGCCGGTCGACGAGCTCGACACCGCCGTCGAGCGCTGACGTTTCGACGGTCTTTCACCCGCACAGATAGCCTCAGCAGGTGCGTTCGTTGTCGTTCTTCTTCTCCCGGCGTTGGATTCTCTTCCTGGTCACCGTGATCGCCTTGGCGTGGGGTGCCTGGTGGCTCGGCGAGTGGCAGTTCCACCGTCTCGACGATCGCAAGGAGAAGAACGCGATCATCGAGCGGAACGAGGCCGCTGAGCCCGTCCCGGCGGCTGAGGTGCTCTCCACCGAGAACGGCGTCTCCAAGCAGAACGAGTGGCGCCGGGTCACTGCGACCGGCACCTACGACGTGGACAACACCATCGTGGTCCGCTACCGCACCCGCGACGGCGCGGCCGGGGTCGACGTGGTCGTCCCGCTGGTGACCGAGGACGGAACCTCACTGATCGTCGACCGGGGCTGGATGGCCACCGAGAACCGAGGGACCCGGCCCGAGGAACTGCCCGCTCCCCCGTCCGGCGAGGTCACCGTGGTCGGTTGGGTCCGCAAGGACGCCACCGGTGACTCGACCAAGGTCAACGACCACTCGACGCGGTCGATCAGCGCCGAGAAGATCGCCGAGGCGACCGGCAACCCCACCTTCCGTGGCTTCGTGGACCTGGTCTCTGAGGACCCGGACCCCGAGAGCGACCTGAAGTTGGCCGAGTTGCCCGAGATCAACAACGGCCCACACTTCTTCTACGGCCTGCAGTGGTGGTTCTTCGGCTTCCTCGCCCTGCTGGGTTTCGTCTGGATGGCGGTCGACGAGTGGCGTGGCGGCCGTAAGCAGCCCGCGACCGCCGAAACGGCCGACGTCGACGAGGACGCCAACGCCTAGAGCGCCTGCAACATCCCGCCGTCGACGGGGACCATCGCACCGCTGACGAACGAGGCGGCCGGCGACATCAGGAACGCGGCCACCCGCCCGAACTCATCGGGGTTTCCGTAACGCCGCAACGGGATCGTGGCTTCGACCGCGGCCCGGGCGGCCGCCGGATCGGCTGCGCCGTCGTCGATCTTGAGGACCCGGTCGGTGCCGACCCGACCCGGCAGCAAGCCGTTGACCCGGATCCCTCGGGGGCCGAGCTCACGGGCCAGGTCCTTGGCGAACATCGCCAGACCAGGTCGGAATCCGTTGGAGATCGCCAAGCCTTCCAACGGCGCCTTTACCGAACTGGAGAGCACGAAGGTGATCGAGCCGCCCTCGCCGAGCACTGCCGCGGCGCTGCGCGCGATCCGGACCGCACCCAGGAAGACCGAGTCGAACGACGCCTGCCACTGCTCGTCGGTGTTGGTGATCGGCGTGCCGGTCGGCGGCCCGCCGACCGAGATCAGGACGCCGTCGAGCCGCCCGAAGCGCGCCAAGGTCGCCGCCACCAGCCGCTCGGCGCTGGCCGGGTCGGCGTTGTCGGCCACCTCGAACGCGGCGTTGGGGCCGAGCTCGCTGACGGCATGCTGCAAAGCCTCCTCGCTGCGTCCCGAGATCAGCACCTTGGCGCCGTCGGCGACCAGTTGTTCGGCGGTGGCGCGACCGAGGCCGCCCGATCCCCCGGTCACCAGATAGACGCGCTGGTCGAGCTGCAGATCCATGTCACTCCTTGGCGGGTACCGGCTCGCTGTGTGCTCCGTGTTCGTGGGGACCGGACTGGTCACACCAGGCGCACAGGACGTCGCCGGGAAAGTCGGGCACCTGCTGGAACTGGGTGCGATACAGGTCAGCGTAGAGGCCGTCGTGGGTCAGCAGCTCATCGTGGGTCCCGCGCTCGACGATCCGCCCGCCGTCGACGACCAGGATCTGATCGGCGTTGCGGACCGTGGAGAGCCGGTGCGCGATGACGATCGAGGTCCGCCCCACCAACGCCCGCTCCAACGCGGCCTGCACGGCGACCTCGGACTCGGAGTCCAGGTGCGCGGTCGCCTCGTCGAGGACCACGATCGCCGGTGCCTTCAACAGCAGGCGGGCGATCGCCAGCCGCTGCCGTTCGCCACCCGAGAGTCGGTATCCGCGATCACCGATCACCGTGTCCAGTCCGTCGGGCAAGGAACGGACCAGTTCGGCGATCCGTGCGGCCTCGAGGGCCTCCCAGATGTCGCGGTCGTCAGCGCCGGGGCGGGCGTAGAGAAGGTTGGCGCGCACGGTGTCGTGGAACATGTGAGCGTCTTGGGTGACGTACCCCACCGCGTCCTCCAACGACTCCAACTCCAGGTCACGGACGTCCGTACCTCCGACCCGGACCGCGCCGCCGCTGACGTCGTAGAGCCGGGCGACCAGATGGGTGACCGTGGACTTCCCGGCCCCGGAAGGTCCGACCAGCGCGACCATCTGGCCCGGCTCCGCGGTGAAGCTCAGCCCACGCAGCACCGGTCCCGATCGGGCTGTCCCCCGGCGGGCCACCTTCTCCAACGATGCCAGCGAGATCTCGTCCGCGCTGGGGTAGGTGAAGGCGACGTCGTCGAACTCGACGCTGAGCGGCCCCGGCCGGACCTTCTTTGCGTTCGGGCGTTCCACAATCGTCGACGGCAGATCCAGTACCTCGAAGACCCGCTCGAAGCTGACCAGCGCCGTCATCACGTCGACCCGAACATTGGAGAGCCCTTGCAGCGGGCCAAGCAGGCGCAGCAGCAAGGTGGCCAACGCTAGGACCGTTCCGACGCTGAGCTCCTGGCGGATCGCCATCGCCCCACCGACGCCGTAGACCAATGCCGTGGCCAACGCCGGCACCGTGGTCATCGTGGCGGTGAAGATCCTGGTCACGAGCGAGATCTGGATCCCCAGGTCACGGACCGTGCTCGCCTTCTGGGCGAAAAGTACGTCCTCGGCATCGCGTCGGCCGAAAAGCTTGAGCAGCATCGCGCCGCCCACGTTGAACCGCTCGGTCATCTGGTTGCCGAGGTCGGCGTTGCCATCCATCTGCTGCCGAGTCAGCCCGGCAAGGCGATTGCTGACCCAGTGCGAGGCCAGCAGCAGGATCGGGAAGAGTGCCAGGCAGGCCAGCGTCACCTGCCAACTCAGGGCCAGCATCGCGACTCCGACGACGAGCACCGAGATGCTGTTGGAGACCGTGCTCGACAGCGTGGAGGTGAATGCCCGCTGCGCGCCGATCACGTCGTTGTTCAACCGGGAGACCAGAGCGCCTGTCTGGGTGCGGGTGAAGAAGGCGATCGGCTGGCGCTGGACATGGCCAAAGACCTTGGTCCGCAGGTCGAAGATCAGGCCCTCACCGATCCGAGAGGAGAACCACCCGCTGAAGACAGCCAGGATGCCGCCGATCAACGCCGTCAGCGCCATCCCCGCGGCCAACCAGACCACCAGCGAGGTGTCGCCCTTAAGGATGCCGTGGTCGACGATCCGCTGCACCAGCAGGGGTGTCACGACCACCAGGCCCGCGTCGACGACGGTGATCGCCAGGAACGCTGCGATCAACCGGCGATGCGGACGCGCGAAGGAGACGACGCGGCGGACCGTCGAACGGTCAAGCTTGTTGTTGACCACACTGCGATCCGTACGCATCGTACGGAAGGTGGCGCCCATCCCGCCCATTCCTGACATGGGTACCTCCTGGTGGTGCGTTACGTGAGCGCTGCGGCGATCTCTCGGAACCGATCTGCCTGTGCGGTGCGCTCTGCGAGCCGTTGTTCAGTGAGTGTCTGCTGTCCTGCCATCTGGAGGAGCTGGGTGGTTGCCCGCACCGCCGCCGCCGGATGCTGGGTGAGGCTACCGACCAGCTTCGCCAGCTCCGCGTCCAGCTCCGTTGCCGGAGCTACCACCTGAGCCAGACCGATCCGGCCAGCCTCCTCACCGTTCACCCAACGGGCCGTGGCACAGATCTCCAAAGCCCTCGCATACCCAACCGCCTCGACCAGTGGCTTTGTTCCCACCAGATCCGGCACCAGGCCCAGCGCGGGCTCCTTCATGCAGAAGCGGGCGTCGTCGGCGACGATCCTGAGGTCGCAGCAGAGCGCCAACTGGAACCCGGCCCCGATCGCGAATCCCTCGACGACCGCGATCGAGATGAACCGCGGGTCGGCGAGCTTGGCGAACGGCTGCTGGTAGACGTCGATCTGGTCGATGATCGCCTGCGCGCCCTGACCGGCCAACGACACCATGCTGCCCTCCTCACCGGCCCGAGCCGGGTCGAGCAGGGAGAGGTCGAGCCCAGCGCTGAAGGTGCCGCCGGCCCCACGGACGACGACGACCCGGATCTGCTCGTCGAAGGAGTCGAGCGCCTCCGTCATCGCCGCCCACAACGCGGGATGTTGGGCGTTCTTCGCCTCGGGGCGGTCCAGGATCAGGGTCGCCACCGCACCGTCAACGGTGACGCTCAGGCCGGCTTCGGGGTACGCACGGGTCTCCATGGCTCGCAGCATGCCATGAAGCCATGTCCGTTGGCGTTGCTAGGGATCAGGTGAGACCTTTCGGCAGGCGGCCGGTCAGTTCGGCTGGAACTCCGGCCGTCAGCGGTTGGTCGAAGGTCTGCTGTGCCAAGGGAAACCAGGTGTGCTGGCTGCCATCGGCAATCGCGAACCGAGTAGAACTCGTGACGTATCGGGTCGCGCCCTCAGCGAACCCTTGGTACGGGTCATCCAAGTACGGATCATCGTCTCCCGTCTGCATCGAGGCCGCCAGCAGGACGGGGGTGCCCTGAGGCACGGCGCGCTGCAAGCTACTCAGCCCGACTCCAGAGAAACTCACATACAACCGTTCCGTCTCCGGTTCCGGTCCGACCAACAGTGCCACGGAGTCGATGACGGCAACCACCGTTCCGCTCTCCAGCTCCGGATCCTTCCCCTTCGCGCGGGGCCCAGCCACAAATTCAACGAGGCGTCCCAACGCAAACAGATCGGTACGTGACCGCGTCGGGTCGAAAGGCATCGGCGCAACGAGTGCTGTGTCAATCTCGGCGACCACAAGTCCGGCCTTAGCCTCGGCTGGCAACCGCTCGTCG
Source organism: Nocardioides sp. Bht2 (assembly GCF_047308515.1). Lineage (NCBI taxonomy): Bacteria > Bacillati > Actinomycetota > Actinomycetes > Propionibacteriales > Nocardioidaceae > Nocardioides > Nocardioides sp. Bht2. The sequence goes on along the minus strand of NZ_JBLBWI010000008.1, from coordinate 30,063 downwards.
GCAAGCAGCGTCTCCGACCTGGCTGAGCTGGCTGTGCCTGCCGGGGCCGACGGTGAACGGTCGGCCGTGGTCTGTTCGCCACAGCCGGCTACCAGCCCTGTCAGGACCGTCGCAGCAACCAGGCATGCAATCTTGTGGTTCAAGTTCATCCTGAAACTCCGTCCATTCGGTCAGTACCAACCGTTCACGTCATTGATGTGATGGTTGTTGTACTCCAGCCAACGACTCGTACTTCCGCTCTCAATGTGACCTCTGACCATGCAATCGGCTCGAAAGGGCGGAGATCGTCGACAATGTCGACTCTCCACGATCGCCATCGAGATCGACCTGGCGAAACTTGTTATCTGTGTTTGGCCCACAGTCCTTCTCGGTCGCCTGAAGCGTGGTTGCCAACTCCAGATGACCCATCGCCCAATCAGCACCGTTCTGGATATCTGGAATGTTGGAGAAATCTACCGAAAACTTGTCGCGCGGATCACAAGTTCTCCGTAGGGCGATCATCGAACGCACTCATAAGAACTATGACGTCCTCGCCCGGATACCGGTTCCCGAGCGCGCTCTCACCGACCTGCGTTCCTAGCGTGGTGCCCAGGCACGTTGGTCGAGATCGCCAATCGACTCGGCATGGCCGCATCAACCGTGCACGCAGTCTTGATCCCGTGCAGGATCAACCGCCTGACCCACATCGACCGAGCCGCCGGCGGACCGATCCGCCGCTACGAACGCGAAAGACCAAGCGACCTGCTCCACGTCGACGCCAGGAACCTCGACAAGGTGCCCGACGGCGGCTGCTAGCGCGCGGGGTCACCGTGCAGCGCGTGACCAGTGACAGCGGCAGTTTCAACACATCACACCTGTGGCGCGACACCTGCTCCGAGTTGGGCATCACGCCGAAGAAGACCGGCCCTACCAACCGCAGGCCAACACGAAGATCGAGCGTTTCGACCGCGCCCTGCCTGAGGGTGGGCGTTCAGAAGTTCTACAACTCCGAATCCGCTCGACTTGCGGCGCTGCCATCATGGGTCCACGAGTACCACCAGCAAGGGTCCCACGCAGCAATCGGAAATGCCGCACCCATCACCAGGTTGGACACCCTGCCTGGACGTCACTCCTCGTGCACCCACCGCCATAGCGTTGGCCGACGCGCCTCCGCGGCCTGCGCGTGGGAAGACCACGACAAACCGTCCCCCCACCGCCTCGGTTGGTTCCGTGTGCCCGGAGAGAACACCCTTCGAAGGTGCATCGGGGTTGGATCCGCACGTTGCCAGAGGACGATCACCGAAGGTTCACGCCAAGGAGACGAGATCCGCGTAGTCGTCGGACCAGAGGTCCTCGTCGCCATCCGGCAACAGCAGCACGCGATCAGGCTCCAAAGCACGGACGGCGCCCTCATCGTGGGTGACCAGGATGATCGCGCCCTCATAGGTGCGGATCGCGGCCAGCACCTCTTCGCGCGAGGCCGGGTCGAGGTTGTTGGTCGGCTCATCGAGCAGCAGCACGTTGGCGCTGGAGACGACCAGGCTGGCCAGCGCCAACCGGGTCTTCTCGCCACCGGAGAGGACCCCGGCCGGTTTGTGTACGTCGTCGCCGGAGAAGAGGAAGGAGCCGAGCACGCTGCGGGCCTCGGTGTCGGTGAGCTGCGGAGCGGCGCTCTGCATGTTCTCCAGCACGGTGCGCTTCACGTCCAGGGTCTCGTGTTCCTGAGCGTAGTAGCCGACCTTCAGACCATGACCGGGGATCACCTCACCGGTATCCGGCTTGTCGACTCCGGCGAGGATCCGCAGCATCGTCGTCTTGCCGGCACCGTTGAACCCGAGGATCACGACCCGGCTGCCCTTGTCGATCGCCAGGTCGACGTCCATGAAGACCTCGAGCGATCCGAAGGACTTCGACAGTTCCTTGGCGGTGATCGGCGTCTTGCCACACGCGGCAGGCGACGGGAACTTGATCCGGGCGACCTTGTCAGACTGACGTTCGCCCTCGAGGCCGGCCATCATCTTCTCGGCCCGCTTGAGCATGGACTGGGCGGCCGTCGCCTTGCTGGCCTTGGCCCGCATCCGGTTCGCCTGGTCGGTCAGCGTCTTCGCCTTCGACTCCGCGTTGGCGCGCTCGCGCTTCCGGCGCCGCTCGTCGGTCTCCCGCTGGGTCAGGTAAGCCTTCCAACCCATGTTGTAGACGTCGATCTCGGCGCGGTTGGCGTCCAGGTGGTAGACCTTGTTGACGGTCGCTTCGAGCAGCTCGTTGTCGTGGCTGATCACGATCAGCCCGCCCTTGTAGTTCTGCAGGAAGCCGCGCAACCAGACGATCGAGTCGACGTCCAGGTGGTTGGTCGGCTCGTCGAGCAGCATCGTCTCGGCGTCCGCGAAGAGGATCCGGGCCAGCTCGACCCGGCGGCGCTGACCACCCGAGAGCGTCTTCAACGGCTGGTTGAGGATCCGCTCCTCGATCCCGAGGCTGCTGGCGATGGTGGCCGCCTCCGACTCGGCCGCGTAGCCGCCGTTGGCGTGCAGTTCGTTGTCGGCGCGGGCGTAGCGCTTCATCGCCTTCTCGGCGACGGCGGGATCGGTGGAGCCCATCTCGATCTCGGCGGTCCGCAACCGGCGGACGACGTCGTCGAGGCCGCGCGCGGAGAGGATCCGGTCGCGTCCGAGCACCTCGGGGTCGCCGACCCGCGGGTCCTGGGGCAGGTAGCCCAACTCTCCGCTGCGCAGCACCTTGCCACCGGCGGGCAGGGCCTCGCCGGCCAGGATCTTGGTCAGAGTGGTCTTTCCAGCGCCGTTGCGCCCGACCAACCCGACCTTGTCGCCAGCTGCGACGCGAAAGTTGACATTCTCCATGAGGAGCCGCGCACCGGCCCGGACCTCGAGTTGCTGGGCGGTAATCATCTCGGTGGTTAGTGTACGGGTGATAACAGTGGCTGCCTGAATCGGTGAGCCCGGCGCGAAAGGCTGCACCATGCGGTTCAACCCCAAAGCACGACTTGATGCGGGACAGGTCCGTGACGCCGGTTCGGGCGGCGGTGGCGGTTTGGGCGGCGGCGGCATGCGGATGCCGATCCCGGGCGGCAAGGTCGCCGGTGGCGGCGGGCTCGGTCTGGTGCTGGCGATCGCGGTCTTCGTGTTGCTCCAATGCACGGGCAACGGCGGCGGAGGCGGCGGCCTCGCCCTCGATCCCTCACAGCTTCAGGTCGCTGGCGGCTCGGCCTCCAATACCGGGCGCTACGACTCCTGCAAGACCGGCCAGGACGCTGCCGACAACCACGACTGTGGTCGGGTCGCGGTGGTGAACTCGATCCAGGACTACTGGGGCGACACGTTGCAGTCCGCAGCCGGCGTCCGGTACCAGGAGGCAGCGACGGTCACCTTCACCGGCGCGATCAGCACCGGTTGTGGCCAGGCGAGCGCCGCCGTCGGTCCGTTCTACTGCCCCGCGCCCGGCGACATGAAGGTCTACCTCGACACCGACTTCTTCGACGAAGTCCTGGTCAGGCAGCTCGGTGGCCCGCCCGGCGACTTCGTTGAGTGGTACGTACTGGGCCACGAGTACGGCCACCACATCCAGAACCTGACCGGACAGATGGGCAAGGTGCGTACCCAGAAGGGTCGCAACAGCGACGCGGTGAAGCTGGAGCTCCAGGCTGACTGCTACGCCGGCCTGTGGGTGCACAACGCGGTGAACACCGACACCGCCGACGGCGAACCGCTCTTCCTCGAGGGCCCCACCGAGAACGACCTACGGGAAGCCATCGCAGCAGCGCAGGCGGTCGGCGACGACCACATCCAGAAGGTCAGCCAGGGCCGGGTGAACCCGGACGAGTGGACCCACGGTTCCTCGCAGGACCGCGAGCAGTGGTTCCGCACGGGCTACGAGTCGGGCGACTACAACGCCTGCAACATCTGGAGCAGCTGACCCTTGCTCAGAGCAGCGCCTCGATCTCCGGAACGAGGCGCTGCAACGAACGCAGATACGGCGCGACACTCGGGTGCCGGAACTTCGCGGCCAACGCCCCCTCACCCGTGGCGGCGCGAGCCAGCGCCCACTCGGCGCGGTTGAACGCCGTATACACGGCCGTGACCCGGGCGCCGAGCTCCACCTCGGAACGGGTGGCGAGCCCCGGGGGCAGCCCGAGCAGGTGGGCTTCGGCCAACGGCGTCATCTCTTCGCGGGCGCTGAGTGCGAAGTAGCCCAGGTCGGAGCCGACCGACGCGCGCCCCAGACTCCCCCAGTCGATCGCCACCAGTTCGTCGCCCTCGCGGCCCCGGAGGTTTGCCGGCGTCGCATCGCCGTGGTGGGCCGCCTGGGGCAGTTCATCGAGCCGGTCGAGCAGGCCGTTGCGGCGGCTCCAGAGCCGGTCCGCGATGTCGGCCAACGTGGTCCGGGCCAAGGTCCGCCACGCACCGTTGCGCTCGACCCGCGCGAGTCGATCACGCAACTGGTGGCGCGCCAGCCACGGCGCGTCCACGTCGGCGGCTGCGAAACGGCCCAGGCAGCGCGCGATCGCCAGGCCACTGTTCGCGGCATCCTCGACCCAGGGCTGGATCAGCGTGATCCCCTCGTCGTCCTCGTCCACCGCCGCCGGACCCCCGCTGCGCAACCCGGGCGTCTCCTCGACCAGCCCGGCGCTCAGCACGTCCGCCTCCCGACGCCAATACGCGAAGTGCTGCGGATCGCTCAGCTCACCCGGGTCCCCCGGTTGCGGCGCCGCCAACCGTTTGACGACGACCGCCTGCTCTCCGACGACGGCACGCCACGCTCCCAAGGTGCTCGGCCCACCCCCACCGGGTAGGGCATGCCATCCGGGCTGCGGCTGCCACATGCTCAGATCTTGACATGCGAATCAGTCGAAATCGCTCATCTGCACAGCGTCGGCACCCGCGCCGATCCCCGCGCCATCTGCCGTCGTGCGTCGGCGACGCGAGGTAGCGTCGGCATCGTGCCTGACCTTCTGTTGCCAGCCGCCCGGCTTCCCCGTTGGGTCGAGAACTTCGCCCACCGGCACGGCGAGACCCTCTTCACGGTCGTCGACGGCGCGCTGGGCGGGCGCGCCGCAGACGGTTCCACGTGTCTGTTCCGCCTGCCGTTCGCCCAGGAGTGGACGGGCGACGCCGATCCGGAGGCGTTCGCCCGATCGGCACTCCCGCCTGAGGATTGGGGGGTCCTACTGGTCCGCAAGGGCGGGTTCGCGATCGCTCGCCTGCAGGGCGCTCAGCTGGTCGACTCCAAGACCGGTCAGCGCCATGTGCAGGGCCGGACGAAGGCCGGCGGACAGAGCCAGCAACGGTTCGCGCGGCGGCGCGACAACCAGGCCAAGGCAGCGTTCGGAGCCGCTGCCGACCATGCCGCGCGCATCCTCACCGAGCGCTCCGGCCTTCAGGCGTTGGTGATCGGCGGTGACCATGCCGCGGTCGAAGCCGCGTTGGACGACGCCCGACTCCGCACCGTGCGTGAGCTCGTCACCGGTCCGTGGCTGGCCACTCCGGATCCGCGTCGTTCCGTGCTGGAACAGGCCGTCGCCGACGCCCAGTCGGTCGCCGTCGACGTGGTGAACGCCTGAGGCTCAGACGAGGCGCGCTGCCAGCCGCCGCGCGTTCATGTGCGCGATCGATTCGATCGAGATCATCGGGTTCACCCCGGACGCCGTCGGGAAGCAGGAACCGTCGGCGACCACGAGGCCCGGGCACTCCCAGACCTCACCGTCGGGATTGACCGCAGACATCTCGGGGGCGCCACCCATTCGGGCGCTGCCCATGATGTGCAGGGCCGCCAATCCGACCCGTCCAGGCTCGTATCCGGCTGCCAACGCATCGGCCTCGAAGCTGGAGATACTCCCCCGGCTCCCCGGTGCGTACCCGACCGGCCGTTGGTGGGTCGTGAAGATCTCGACCGCCCCCGAGGCTTCCGCGATCCTTGCCGCGTTGACGATTCCCCGGTGTACGTGGGCGGTGTCCCGCGCCGAGAGCCGGTAACTGACCACCGGCTCTCCGTCCTTACCGACCTTCACCTCACCGCTGTCCCGGTCCCGGTCGATCACCACCATCGGCGCCAACGAACGGAGTTGGCGCATCCGGTCAGCATGGGCGACTCCCCCGTGCCACGGCACGAACGCCGCCCCGAAGGCCGCGGTGATCGGCGCCGTCTCATAGATGACGCCGTACCCGGCGCCGTCCAGATCTCTGTCCTGCTTGGAGAAACGGCTCTGTAGGGATCCCGTCCAGGGCAGTACGTCCTCGTTGTAGCGGGCCCAGACGGCGGTCGCCGGGTGCAGCCTCAGGTGCCGGCCGATGTTCGGGTTGCCCAGGCCGCTGCGCCGCAACAGGGCAGGGGTCTGGATCGCTCCCGCTGCCGCCACCACGGCGCGGGCCCGCACCGTGATCCGATGCCCGGAGCTGGTCACCGCCTCGACGCCGCTGGCCCGGCCCAACTCCTGGGTGACCCGCATGGCTCGCGCGCCGACCACGATCTGGGCACCGGCGTTGGCGGCGTCCACCAGCCAGGTCTTCGCCGTGGACTGCTTCGCGCCGAGCCGACAACCCATACCGCAGCGACCACACTCGACGCCTTGGTCGCAGCCCTTCACGTTGCGGGGCATGGTGTCGACGTGCCAGCCCAGCGCTTCAAGGCCGGCCTGCAGCTTCGCGTCCCGCGGGGCGATCGCGTCGTGGTCGGTGTTCACCCCGAGGCGGGCGCAGACCGCGTCGAGTGAGTCGGTGTACTCCTGCTCCGCGAACTGACCGGCGCCCAGCCCTGCCCACTCCGCGCGGACGTCGTCCGGCGTCCGGAAGGAGGTCGTGTAGTTGACGACGGTGCCTCCGCCTACCCCATAGCCGGCCATCAGCGCGATCTGGCCCTCCACGCTGCTCTGCGGCGCCGGTGCGTAGAAGGTCGAGAATGCGGTCAGCTCGGACCCGTCGAAGTCGGCGTCGTCGTGGTACTCGCCGGCTTCCAGGACCACCACGTCGAGCCCGGCTTCGGCCAGTATCCCGGCCGCGGTACCGCCACCGGCGCCGGAGCCCACCACCACGACGTCGGCGCTCAGCTCTGTGTCGGTCTGGTACCGCACCGGCGACAGCGCACGGGGCGCGGCATCGGGGCGCACGCCGAACGGAGCGTCGTAGCCGACCTCGTCCCACAGCGGCGAGTGGCCGCTCGGTCCTGGGGTCGCGTAGGCAGCGACCATGATCCCGAACCGCAGAGCCGAGAAGAGCGCACGTTTCTGCGGCACCCGCGAGTTGGCCAGCCCCAACAGCACCCGTTCGCGCCCGGCGGCGTCAAGCTCGGAGAATCGGCGGCCACGGGTACCCAGCGCCAGGCCGACAGCGCGGGTGTCCCAGCCCCGCAGGAGCATCGACAGTTGCTTACGGTCGGCCTCACGCGGGTTGCGAGCGGCCAAGGTCAACATCAGCTCCGGCACCCCGAGCGCGGAGGCCGGCGGCACCGCACCTCCGCCGGGCACCATCACGTCAGCGATCAGGGCAGCAGCGGCGAGCTCACGCGCAGTGGGAGTGGGCGACATTGTGACAAGGTACACACTGCAACGGCCCCGATGGCCGCTTTCGGCCCCGGTCCACCCCGCCGGTCCGGCCCGCCTACGCTGGCGCCATGCGCGTCCCGCTCACCTTCGCCATAGCCCTCGGGGCCACGCTGCTGGTCGGGTGCGCAACCGGGACGGAGACCACCGCCCGCGATCCCCAGCCCGAAGCACCCGCCGCCCCCTCGGCCCTTGGGTTCGAGATGACCGGAAACGAGGCGGCACCGCTCGACTATTCGTCGCCGGGCCTCCCCTACGACTCGGTCAGCGTCCTGGTCGTACGGGGTGCCAGACCACGCCAGGTAGCGAAGATCCTCGGTGCCGATCTGAGCAGGACCGTTCATCCGGACGAGGTCGACCTTCTCCCTGAGGAACGGACGGTCTGGAGCTTCCGCAGGATCGACGGAGGCGTCCTGGCGGTGGAACTGACCGGCTACGGCGATCCGACCCGCTCGGCGTTGGCCAAGCTCTCCGCGATCGGCGGTTCGGCAGCTGTGGTCCGCGACGACATCGACGCCATAACGCGATTCGCCGCCGCCACCGACGGCGCGCTGGTCTTCGACGGCGACGAGTACGCCTTCGTCGACGACCCGGCGCTCTACCCGGACCATTTGCGCAGCATCGCGAGCCGGGCCTGGGTGGACCTGAGCAAGCCGCTCACGGACACCGAGGAGGATCCCTTCACCGTCGGCCTGGAGCTGATCACGGCGCACACCGGGCTCACCTTCGGCATGGCAGAGATCGAGTCCACTGCGGAGAGGTCCGGCTTCTCGGCGCCCACTCTGGTCTACATCACGGAGTGACGCCAAGGGCCGCCCGATCTCTTCGATCGGGCGGCCCTCGGCGAGGTGCAACGGATGCTCAGACGTTGAACCCGAGCGCGCGCAGCTGCTCGCGGCCGTCGTCGGAGATCTTGTCCGGGCCCCACGGCGGCATCCAGACCCAGTTGATGGTGACGTCCTTGACCAGGCCCTCCAACGCGGAGTTGGTCTGGTCCTGGATGACGTCGGTCAACGGGCAGGCCGCGGAGGTCAGCGTCATGTCGAGCACGACGTTGGTCTCCTCGTCCAGGTGCACGTCGTAGACGAGGCCCAGGTCGACGACGTTGATGCCGAGCTCCGGGTCGACGACGTCCTTCATCGCCTCGGTAACGTCGTCGACCGTGGTGGTCGAGACGGCGCCGGTGGCTTCGGGCACCTCAGGGAGGTCAGTGTGGTCAGTCATCGGGGCTCCTCAGCTTGCCGGGGATTCGGGGGTGGCGAGGGCCTGTGCGGTCGCGTCCTTCCAGGCCATCCAGGAGAGCAACGCGCACTTGACGCGTGCCGGGAACTTGGCGACGCCGGCGAAGGCGATGCCGTCCTCCAGCACCTCTTCGTCAGGGACGACGTTGCCCTTGCCCTGCATCAGGGTCTGGAACTCCTGGTGGATCGCCATCGCCTCGTCGACGCTCTTGCCGATCACCAGGTCGGTGAGCACCGACGCCGAGGCCTGCGAGATCGAGCAGCCCATCGAGTCGTAGGAGACGTCGGCGACCTTGCCGTCCACCAGGTGTACCCGCAGGGTGATCTCGTCACCGCAGGTCGGGTTGACGTGATGGACCTCGGCTTCGAAATCGTCACGCAGCCCTTTGTTCAAGGGGTTCTTGTAATGGTCGAGGATGATCTCCTGATACAGGGCATCCAGTTCTGCAGCGCTCATCTCATCAACTCAACTTGAAATAGCTGCGGGTGTATTCCAGCGCCTCGATGAACGCATCGATCTCTGCCGGCGTGGTGTACAGGTACGACGACATCCGGGTCGAGGCCTGGACGCCGAACCGCTGGTGAGCGGGCTTCGCGCAGTGGTGACCGGCGCGGATCGCCACACCGCGGGAGTCGACGACCTGAGCGATGTCGTGCGGGTGCACGCCGTCCAGCTCGAACGAGATCGCGCCGCCACGCAGGGCGGCGTCGGCCGGGCCGAGAACCTTGACCCCGGCGACGGCGGCCAGACCCTCCAGGGCGTAAGCAGTGATCGCGTGCTCGTGACGACGCACGTTCTCCATGCCCACGTGGCCCAGGTACTCCACCGCGGCGCCGAGACCGACGGCCTCGATGATCGGCGGGGTGCCGGCCTCGAACTTGTGCGGGATCCCGGCGTAGGTCGAGCGCTCCATGGTGACCGTGGCGATCATCTCGCCACCACCGAGGAACGGCGGCAGCTCCTCCAGGACCTCGCGCCGTCCCCACAGCACGCCGATCCCGGTCGGGCCGACCACCTTGTGGCCCGTGAAGACCAGGAAGTCCGGCGCCTCGCCCAGGCCGAAGCCCTGCAGGTCGACCGGCATCTGCGGCACCGCCTGGGCGCCGTCGACGACGACCAGCGCACCGACCTCGTGGGCCCGTTTGCTGATCGCCGCGATCGGGTTGACCGTTCCGAGCATGTTGGAGACCCAGGTCAGGGAGACGACCTTGGTCCGCTCGGTGATCAGCTCGTCGATGTTGGAGAGGTCCAACTGCCCGTCGTCGGTGAGCGAGAACCAGCGCAGGGTCGCGCCCTTGCGCTCGGCCAGCAGCTGCCACGGCACGATGTTGGAGTGGTGCTCCATCTCGGTGATGACGATCTCGTCGCCCGCACCGATCTCGTAGCGTCCACGCGCCCAGGACAGGGTGTTCGCCACCAGGTTGAGCGCCTCGGAGGCGTTCTTGGTGAAGATCACCTCGTCACGCGACGGGGCGCCGATGAACTCGGCCACCTTGTCGCGGGCACCCTCGAACGCCTCGGTCGACTCGGCACCCAACTGGTGCATCGCACGCGCCACGTTCGCGTTGTGCCGCTCCATGTGGTCGACCATCGTGTCGATCACGATCTGCGGCTTCTGCGAGGTGTTGGCGCTGTCGAGGTAGACCAACGGCAGTCCGTGCACCGTGCGCTCGAGGATCGGGAAATCAGCCCGGATCATCTCAAGCTCGGGCAGCAGGCCCTCCAGTGTCATCTCAATCCCTTCGAGCTGAGTGGGGTGGTCCGAACTCAGGCGTTGGCGAGGAAGCGCTCGTAGCCGTTTGCTTCCAACTCGTCGGCCAGGGCCGGGCCACCGGACTCGGCAACGCGGCCGGCCACGAAGACGTGCACCTGGTCGGGCTTGATGTAGCGCAGGATCCGCGTGTAGTGGGTGATCAGCAGAACACCCTTGTTCTCGCGCTCGCTGAACCGGTTGACGCCCTCGGAGACGACCTTCAGCGCGTCGATGTCAAGACCGGAGTCGGTCTCGTCGAGGATCGCGACCTTCGGGTCGAGCAGGTCGAGCTGAGCGATCTCGTGACGCTTCTTCTCACCACCGGAGAAGCCCTCGTTCACCGAACGCTGCGAGAAGCTGGAGTCCAGGTTCATCTGGTCCAGGGCGGAGTTGACGTCCTTGACCCAGGTGCGGAGCTTGGGCGCCTCCCCGTCGATGGCGGTCTTCGCGGTGCGCAGGAAGTTCGACACCGACACACCGGGCACCTCGACCGGGTACTGCATGGCCAGGAAGAGACCGGCGCGGGCCCGCTCGTCGACGGACATCTCCAGCACGTCCTCGCCGTCCAGCGTGATCGTGCCACTGGTGACGGTGTACTTGGGGTGGCCGGCGATCGTGTAGGCCAGGGTGGACTTGCCAGAGCCGTTGGGGCCCATGATCGCGTGGGTCTCGCCGTCCTTGATGGTCAGCGTGACGCCCTTGAGGATCTCCTTGTCGCCGTCCTCGGTGCTGACGGAGACGTGCAGGTCCTTGATCTCGAGGGTTGCCATTCTTGGTTCTCTCTCTTCGTTGCGTGAGTGAAAGTTCAGGAGGCGCTGACGCCGTTGAGCGATGCGGTGACGTCGACGAACAGTTCGTCGTCGCGCACCTCCACCGCGAAGGTCGCTACCGGCTCGGTCGCCGGCAGGCAGGTGGGCTTGCCGCTGCGCAGGTCGAAGGTGGAGCCGTGCAGCCAGCACTCGACGGTGCCGCCTGCCACCTCCCCCTCGGAGAGCGGGACGGCGGCGTGCGAGCACTCGTCGCGGACCGCGAAGTACTCGTCACCGTCGCGTGCGACGGCCACGTCGATGCCCTCGACGGTGACGCCGAGCGCCTCGTCGCTGGGCACCTCGGTGAGCGCACAAGCCCGGACGAACGCCATCAGATTTCCTTCAGGACGTTCTTGGCGAGCTCGGCCTCGACTGTGGCGACCAACTGCTCCTCGATCGCCGGGACGTCGATCTTGCGGATCAGGTCGTTGAAGAAGCCGTGGACGACGAGGCGCTGGGCCTCCTTCTCGTCGATCCCGCGCGAGCGCAGGTAGAAGAGCTGGTTGTCGTCGAACCGAGCGGTGGCCGAGGCATGCCCGGCGCCGGCGATCTCACCGGTCTCGATCTCCAGGTTGGGGACCGAGTCGCACTGGGTGCCGTCGGTGAGGATCAGGTTGCGGTTCTCCTCGTAGGTCTCGATGCCCTCCGCGACCTTGCGGATCAGCACGTTGCCGATCCAGACCGCGTGCGCACCGTCACCCTGCAGGGCACCCTTGTAGATCACGTTGCTCGTGGTCTTGGGCTGGTTGTGGTCGACGAAGAGCCGGTGCTCGATGTGCTGGCCCTCGTCGGCGAAGTACAGGCCGAGGCCTTCCACGCCGCCGCCGGGACCTGAGTACTCGGTGCTGGTGTCCGAGCGGACGACGTCGCCACCGAAGGTGACGGCAACGTGCTTGAGGTGCGCGTCGCGGCCGATCTTCGCGTGCTGGCTGACCAGGTGGACGGCGTCGTCCTCCCAGTTCTGCACGGTGACGAAGGTCAGCTGCGCGCCGTCCTCGACGACCAGCTCGATGTTCTCGGCCCAGACCGCGGAGCCCTTGTAGGAGACCACCACGGTGGACTTGGAGAACTTGCCTGCCCGGACCACCAGGTGGCCGGCGGCAGCGCTCTCCAGGCCGGTGCCGGTGAAGGTGATCACCGAAGCGCCCTCGACCACGGCCTCGTCCGGAACGGTGACCTCGAAGACCGAGGTGGTGGCCTCCCAGGCACGGGCGGCGACCCGGTCGGTCGGCACCGCACCCGAGGCGCCGCGGGCCGAGTCGGCCACCGGAACCGCGAGCGCCGTGACGCCGTCGGCCAGGTCTACGTCGACCTTGTACTCGACGCCGGTGAGCGGCGCCTCCTCGTGCAGGCCACGGAGCCGCTTCAGCGGGGTGAAGCGCCAGATCTCCTCGCGTCCGGTGGGGACCGGGTGGTCGGCGAGGTCGAAGGAGCCCTCGGGGTGCAGGTGGGACTCCACCTTGGCGACCTCGGTGGCAGGGGCAGTCACAGTCACGTCGTTTTTCTTCTCTGTCGTCTCGTCGGTCTCGGAAGCGGCGATCAGCCGACCGCGCCTTCCATCTGCAGCTCGATCAACCGGTTGAGCTCCAGGGCGTACTCCATCGGGAGCTCCTTGGCGATCGGCTCGACGAAGCCGCGCACGATCATCGCCATCGCCTCGTCCTCGGCCATGCCGCGGCTCATCAGGTAGAAGAGCTGGTCGTCGGAGACCTTGGAGACCGAGGCCTCGTGACCCATGGAGACGTCGTCCTCGCGGATGTCGACGTACGGATAGGTGTCGGAGCGGCTGATCTGGTCGACCAGCAGCGCGTCACAGAGCACGTTCGACTTCGAGCCGTGGGCGCCCTCGTTGACCTGGATCAGGCCTCGGTAGGAGGTACGGCCACCGCCGCGGGCGACCGACTTCGACAGGATCGACGAGGACGTGTTCGGCGCGGCGTGCACCATCTTGGCGCCGGCGTCCTGGTGCTGGCCCTCACCGGCGAACGCGATGGAGAGGGTCTCGCCCTTGGCGTGCTCGCCCATCAGGTAGACGGCCGGGTACTTCATGGTGACCTTGGAGCCGATGTTGCCGTCGACCCACTCCATCGTCGCGCCGGCTTCACAGACCGCGCGCTTGGTGACCAGGTTGTACACGTTGTTCGACCAGTTCTGGATCGTCGTGTAGCGGCAGCGACCGCCCTTCTTCACGATGATCTCGACGACCGCGGAGTGCAGCGAGTCGGAGCTGTAGATCGGGGCGGTGCAGCCTTCGACGTAGTGCACGTACGCGTCTTCGTCGACGATGATCAGGGTCCGCTCGAACTGACCCATGTTCTCGGTGTTGATCCGGAAGTAGGCCTGCAGCGGGATGTCGACGTGGACACCCTTGGGCACGTAGATGAACGAGCCGCCGGACCAGACCGCGGTGTTCAGCGCGGAGAACTTGTTGTCACCGGTGGGGATCACGGTGCCGAAGTACTCCTGGAACAGCTCCGGCTGCTCCTTGAGCGCGGTGTCGGTGTCGAGGAAGAGAACACCCTGCTCCTCGAGGTCCTCACGGATCGAGTGATACACGACCTCGGACTCGTACTGAGCCGCGACGCCGGCGACCAGGCGCTGCTTCTCCGCCTCCGGGATACCGAGCTTGTCGTAGGTGTTCTTGATGTCCTCGGGGAGGTCTTCCCAGCTCTGGGCCTGCTTCTCCGACGACCGCACGAAGTACTTGATGTTGTCGAAGTCGATGCCGTCGAGGTCGGAGCCCCAGGTCGGCATGGGCTTGCGACCGAAGAGCTTGAGGCCCTTCAGGCGCATGTCGAGCATCCACTGCGGCTCGTTCTTCTTCGCCGAGATATCGCGAACCACGGCTTCGTTGAGTCCACGCGTCGCGTCCGCACCGGCGACGTCAGCGTCGGCCCAACCGAACTCGTAACGTCCAATGCCCTTGAGCTCGGGGTTCAGCTCTTCGATCGGGTTGACAGTCATGACTTCAACTCATCCGTTCTGCTTGTTGATGGTCTCGGGAAGTGTGGGGATGCTGGTGGTGCAGACACCGTCGCCGTGGGCGATGGTGGCCAGCCGCTGGACGTGACGGCCGAGGACTCGGCCGATCGCCTCGGTCTCGGCCTCGCACAGCTGCGGGAACTCGGCCGCGACGTGCGAGACCGGGCAGTGCTGCTGGCAGAGCTGGTCGGCCATCGGGAGCTGGCGCACACCTGCGGTGTAGCCACCGGCGGTGAGCACCTCGGCCAGCACCTGCGCGCCGGAAAGGTCCGGCCGTGCGGCTGCGAGCTTGGCGAACTCACGGTCGAGGAAGGCCACCCGGCGCCGGGCGAACTCGACGACGGCCTCCTCGCCCTGGGTCTCGGCGAGGAAACGCAGGACATCGGCCGCCAGCGAGTCGTACTGGTGCTCCAGGCCGTCACGGCCGGTCGCAGTCAGCGCGAAGACACGGGCAGGACGGCCCCGACGACGCGAGCCGTAGACCCGCTCCTCGCTCGACTCGACGACGCCTTCCTCGACCAGGTGGTCGAGGTGACGACGAACCGCGGCCGGCGTCAGGTCCATCTGTTCAGCCAGTGCGGCGGCCGTCGACGGGCCGCTTTCCAGGATCGCCTGAACCACCCGGGCACGGGTGGGCGCATCCCCTTCGAGGGGCGCGGGAGTCGGACGAACCATTTGCACAACATCAGTGTGACGTTAATGAACCAGCCGCTTCAAGCAAGGCTGCCCTAAGCCGCACGCTCACGATCTGAGGCGAAGTGGCGAAGGTCACACCAAGACGGCGCCTCCCGCGGGGAGACGCCGTCATAGCTGCAGAAAAGGTGACGCAGGTGACTGTGCCGCGCTCAGTCCTGGGTACGCCTGCGGAAGCTGCGCAGGGCCATCGGGGCCACCACGGCGGTGATACCGACGGTCCAGATCACCGTGGAGAGCACCGGGTGCTGCAGCGGCCAAGCCGCCGAGTCCGGAGCCGGCGGGGTGTTCCCCCAGAGTTCTCGCATCCCTTGGACCAACGAGGAGATCGGGTTCCACTCGGCGATCGTCCGCAGCCAGTTCGGCATCGGCTCGGTCGGCGCGAAGGTGTTGGCGAGGAAGGTGATCGGGAACATCGTGGTGAACATGACGCCGTTGACGGCCTCGACCGAACGCATCGCCGACCCCACCCAGATCCCGACCCAGATCATCGCGAAGCCCCAGAGCAGGACCAGCGCATAGCCGAGGGCCGCGTCGAAGAAGCTGCCACGGATCCTCCAGCCGATGAAGAGGCCGGTGATCGACATGACCACGATGCCGATGCTGGAGTGCAGCATGCTGGACATGCTGCGCCCGACCAGCACCGAGGCCGGGTGGATCGGCAGCGACCGCATCCGGTCCACGACGCCCTTGTCGATGTCGGCGGTCAGCCCGACCGCCACGATGAAGGAGGCGAAGGCGATCGTCTGCCCCATGATTCCGGGCAGCAGCCACTCCCGGTAGCCCGACGGCGACTGAGCGCTGATCGAGGCACCGAAGACGTAGGCGAAGAGCAGCACGAACATCACCGGCTGGATGGTGACGTCCATCAGCATCTCCGGCATCCGCCGGATGTGGATCAGGTTGCGCCGCATGATCGTGAACGAGGCCCGGATCAGGCCGGCGGGCCGGATCTCGGGTCGGGTCAGAGCAGGTGCACTCATGCGGGGACCTCCGCGTCGAGGGCTTCGGCCTGCTCGGCACGGTGCCCGGTGAGATGAAGGAAGACGTCGTCGAGACTGGGCCGCTTGAGGCCCAGGTCGTCGAGCTCGATGCCGGTGTTCTCGAAAGCTGCGGCGACCTTGGTCATATCCCCCAGCCCGCCGGCCGGAGCCGTCAACTGCCGTGCGGCGGCGTCCACGTGGGCCTCGCCGGTGACACCGCGGAGCAGTGCCTCCGCCTGGGCCAGGTCGGCTGCGTTGGAGACGGTGACCACGACAGCGGCCCGCCCGGAGGCGTCCTTGAGTTGGAGAGCCGTGCCCTCGGCGATCACCGAGCCGCGGTCGATCACCACGATCCGGTCCGCCAACTGGTCGGCCTCCTCGAGGTACTGGGTGGTCAACAGCAGCGTGGTGCCGTCGCTGACCAGACCGCGCAGGACGTCCCACAGTTCGACGCGGCTGCGCGGATCGAGACCGGTGGTGGGCTCGTCGAGGAAGAGCACCGGCGGCGTCGCGATCAGGCTGACCGCCAGGTCGAGACGACGCCGCATGCCGCCGGAGTACTGCTTGACCACGCGGTTACCCGCCTCAGTGAGCGAGAACCGCTCCAGGAGGTCGTCGCTGGCGCTCCGGATGTAGGACGGCGAGAGCCCGTAGAGCGCGCCGATCAGGCGGAGGTTCTCCCGTCCGGTGAGCAACTCGTCGACAGTCGCGGCCTGGCCGGTCAGCCCCATGCTGCGCCTGACCCCGGCGGGATCCTGGACGACGTCGAACCCGGCGACCCGGGCGCTCCCCGACGTCGGCTTCGTCAGGGTGGTCATCATCCGGACGGTCGTGGTCTTGCCCGCACCGTTCGGGCCGAGGAGGCCCAGGACGGTGCCCTGGGGTACGGAGAAGCTGACGCCGTCGACCGCCACCGTGTCGCCGAACTTCTTGACTAGGTTGTCCGCGACGATCGCGGGTTCCGAACTCATTCTTCGACCCTAGGGGCAGGGGCCGACAGTCGCGACCGATTTCTACGACCGCCCGGCGGCCGCTTCTGCCCGGCGTCGGCCGGGGCGGATCTCTGCTTCGGGGTTCCACTTCGGGTTCTCATAGCCGAATGGACCGGCCGGGGCCCGCCAACTCATCGGTCCCCGATGCTTGAGCCTCGCGACGGCTCCCTAGACTTACCGCGTGCCTGCGACTGATCCTGCCGTACTCGTCGATGGTCTGACGATGAAGTACGGCGACAAGATCGCCGTCGATGACCTCTCTCTCACCGTCGAGCGCGGCACCATCACCGCGGTGCTCGGACCCAACGGTGCCGGCAAGACGACGACCCTGGAGACCTGCGAGGGCTACCGACGCCCGCAGTCCGGCCAGGTCCGGGTGTTGGGGCTCGACCCGCACACCCAGCGCAAGGAGCTGCTCCCCCGGATCGGCGTGATGCTTCAGGACGGCGGCGCCTGGTCCGGAGTCCGGGCCGAGGAGATGCTGCGCCACATCGCGTCGCTGCACGCGAACCCTTTGCCGGTGGACCTGCTCGTCGAACGGCTCGGTCTGGCCGACTGCGGCCGAACGCCGTATCGACGCCTCTCCGGCGGCCAACAGCAACGGCTCGGTCTGGCGATGGCGGTGATCGGTCGTCCCGAACTCTGCTTCGTCGACGAGCCGACAGCAGGCATGGACCCGGCCGCACGTCGCGACACCTGGGAGCTGCTCGAAGAGATGCGCGCCGACGGGGTGACCGTCGTGCTGACCACGCACTACATGGACGAGGCCGAACGGTTGGCCGACCAGGTGCACATCATCGACCGCGGGCGGCTGGTCATCTCCGGTTCGCCGTTCGACCTGACCACCCGATCCAGCGGCCACGCGACGATCCGCCTCGTCGTCACCGAGCCGTTCCCGCCGACCGCGCCGGCCTCACTCCAGGCCGCTCTCGGCCCGGAGACCGAGGTGTCCGCGATCAACAACCAGAGTCTGCTGATCACCGGTCCTGCCGATGCGCAGACGCTGGCCAAGGTCTCCCAATGGTGCGCCGAGCACGGGGTTCTCCCCGAGTCGCTCACCTTGGGGCAGCGCACTCTGGAGGATGTCTTCTTGCAGCACACCGGACGGGAGCTCCGCGCATGAGCGGCACCTTCGCCCCGGCGCCGGGTTCGGCACCGTTCCACCGCCAGGTACTGGCGCAGGCCTCGATGGAGAGTCGACTGATCCTGCGCAACGGTGAGCACCTGCTGCTCGCCGTGGTCATCCCGATGATCGCGCTGGTCGGCGGCACGCTGGCCGCGCGCAGGATCGACCTCGCGATCGACAACCGTCCGATCGACGTCCTGACGCCGGGTGTGCTCGCGCTGGCCGTGATGTCGACGGCGTTCACCTCGCTGGCCATCGCGACCGGCTTCGAGCGCCGATACGGGCTGCTGAAGCGACTCGGCGCATCACCGCTCCCCCGGGTCGGGCTGCTACTCGGCAAGGTGCTCGCGCTGCTCGGTGTCCAGGTCCTGCAGGCGATCGTGATCTGCGGCGTCGCCCTGGCCTTGGGCTGGGAGCCGTCGCCCGGCTTGATCGGAGTGCTGGCCGCGATCGCCGCCGCGCTGCTCGGGACCTGCGCCTTCGCCGGGCTCGGCCTGGCGCTGGCCGGGACGTTACGCGCCGAGGCCACATTGGCCGGCGCCAACATGATCTATCTGCTGCTGCTCGCCGGTGGCGCGGTGGTCTTCCCCCGCGACACCTACGGTGGAGCGGGCGAACTGTTGCAGGCCCTGCCCTCGGCAGCGATCGGTGACGCGATGCGTAGCGCGTTCATCGACGGCACGTTCAACCTCGGCGCCTTGGCGATCCTTGCCGCCTGGGCCCTGGTCGGCGGCACCCTCGCCGGCCGTTTCTTCAAGTGGGAGTAGAGATCACCATGGGTTACAAGCAGCGCCTCGCCTCCTGGCTGTGGCCACTCGCCGTCGCGAACCTGCTTGCGAACATCGGGATCGTGGTGACCGGCGCGGCCGTCCGTCTCACC
Organism: Nocardioides sp. Bht2; assembly: GCF_047308515.1. NCBI lineage: Bacteria > Bacillati > Actinomycetota > Actinomycetes > Propionibacteriales > Nocardioidaceae > Nocardioides > Nocardioides sp. Bht2. The sequence goes on along the minus strand of NZ_JBLBWI010000008.1, from coordinate 11,075 downwards.
GGCTCCGGACTGGGGTGCCCCACCTGGCCCAAGTGCACCGACGAGTCGTACACGACCCACCCGTCGATGGGTATCCACGGCGCGATCGAGTTCGGCAACCGGATGCTCACCTTCGCTCTTGCGATCATCGCGATCGCCTGCTTCTTCGCCGCACTCTGGGCCAAGGACCGGCTCTCGACGCGCTACTCGTTGATCGTTGCGCTGGGTATCCCGCTGCAGGCCGTGATCGGCGGGATCACCGTGTTGACCGACCTCAACCCGTGGGTCGTCTCGCTGCACTTCTTGGCCTCGATGCTGATGATCATGATCTGCCTGGCCATGCTGGACCACCTGCGCAGCCCCACCCGCAGCGCTGCGCCCGCCGCTATCCGGCTGACGGCGGCCGCGATCATGCTGGTCGGCTGGGTCGTCCTCTATCTGGGCACCGTGGTGACTGGCGCCGGGCCGCATGCGGGCGACGAGGAGGCCAAGCGGAACGGCATCGACCCCGCGACGATCTCCCAGATCCACGCGGCCTCGGTCTACCTGCTGGTCGCGCTGACCATCCTCCTGCTGGTGTTGGCGATCCGATCCGGGAACCGCTGGTTGACCATCGTCACCGCTGCCCTGCTCGCCCTTGAGCTCCTCCAGGGCGTCGTCGGCTGGAGCCAGTACGTGCTCGACCTTCCGGTCCTCCTGGTCGCCCTGCACATGCTCGGCGCCGGACTGCTCGCAGCAGGCTTCGCCCGGATCGTGCTGGCCACCCGTCCGCACACCGCCACACATACCCACCACGGCCGCCTCCTGGCCTGGACCAGTGGCGAGGCCTCCCCGCAGGGCTGAGACCGGCTCAGCAGTGCGCAGGAGGCCTTGGCAAGCGGTTCAGACCTCATCCTCCGGGTAGCCGAGATTACTGGGCACCCGAATGTCGACTGGCTCGTTCCACTTCGTCATGTCCATCGTCGCCTTCATCGGGCCGCTCGTGAATGTCACCCGGCGGATCAGATCGTCGGCAGTGACATAGAGGTCGTAGTCGATGCGCTCTGGGGCGCCCCGGGGAACCTTCTCTCCGGCAGCCGCTGCCGCATCAGCGAAGTCCACCTCCAGCACGTAGTGGCAGACGTCCTCCCGGCCCTCTTCAGCGGAGACGATCGTCCCCGGGCCGAGCGACCTCACCCCACGCAGGCCGGCGCGCCAGGCGTCGAAGCTGGCGCTCACGTCCATCTGAGCCATCATGTCGGCGAGCTCCGCTGCCTCCGGATGCTCAAGGTCGAGCTCGAAGTACTCGCCGCCCGGCACCTCGTTGATGAAGAGCCGGCCGTCGACGGCGACCAACGTGAACGGCTCCGGTCCTCCGTAGCTCATCTCCATCTCGGGCCCGGTCGGCGTGTAGGCAAGGACCCCTGACATAGACATGGAGTCGTCGCCGCCGGTCGCCGCCATCTCCATCCGCACGGTGGCGTCGCTGGGCATCGCGGCCTCCAGAGCCGGCAGCAGTCGCAGCCGGTCGTAGGAGCACTCTCCCGAGGGTGAGGCGAGCCACCGGTGCCCGTCCTGCCCGCTACACCCCACCAGCGACGCCGTCGCCAGCAGCAGCGCTCCTGCCGCCCACCGGACCATGCTCTCCCCCGCTGTCGTCTGCACCGCCCTGTCCCCTGAGCGATCCTATGTGCGAAACAGCGAGAGCCGGACTGTTTCCAATCCGACTCTGAGGCGGTGGGCGAAACTGGGTTGGAACCAGGGACCTCTTCCGCGTCGTTGGCACGCATCCCACGTCCAAACACGCCTTCTGCGCGTACAACGAGGCATCCCGAGGCTCCCTCAATGGCTCGCGCCCGCTGATCTGATTCAGCTGTCCCCGTGCTGTCACCCGTCTCCTTTAGGAGACTCGTGCTCATTTCAAGGAGGAGTGCAGGCAATGAAAAACACCCTCTGCTCTGCATAACCGCAGCTCAGAGGGTGTTTCTCATGGTGGGCGATACTGGGTTTGAACCAGTGACCTCTTCCGTGTCAAGGAAGCGCGCTACCGCTGCGCCAATCGCCCGTGATTTTTAGTTATATTTTGGGGGTTGTCCACATTATTACATGGGAGGTGGGTACGGGATTTGAACCCGTGTACACGGATTTGCAGTCCGTTGCCTCGCCTCTCGGCCAACCCACCGCGGAGGCAAGTAACCTCTCAGAGCGGACGACGAGGCTCGAACTCGCGACCTCAACCTTGGCAAGGTTGCGCTCTACCAACTGAGCTACGTCCGCTTGTCTTCCGTTCGGGCTTTCGCCGTACCGGGCAACGACGAGAACATTAGCCGAACCCGTTCGACGTGCAAAATCCGGGGTCCATTGGGCGTGTTCGCACAGCTACGGTGGGGCCATGCACGCGTGGATGAATGGCGAACTCCTGACCGATCCGACCGCCCCGGCGATCACCATCTCCGACCATGGCTTCACCGTCGGCGACGGAGTCTTCGAAGCGATCAAGGTCGTCGACGGCGCCCCGTTCGCCCTGACCCGCCATCTGAACCGGCTCGCGCACAGCGCCGAGGGGCTCGGGCTCCCCCAGGTCGACCTGACCCAGGTGCGGACCGGGGTCGACGCCGTCCTGGCGAACAACCCGCTCCCCCTCGGCCGGATCCGGATCACCTACACCGGCGGGCCGGCCCCGATGGGTTCCGGCCGGACCGACTCCGAGCCGACGCTGGTAGTCGCCGTCAGCCCGATGACGCCGTACCCGCCGACCGCGTCCACCTGCCTGGTCCCGTGGCCCCGTAACGAACGAAGCGCGCTCACGGGCCTCAAGACGACGTCCTACGGCGAGAACGTGGTGGCGCTGGCCCACGCCCAGCGCGCGGGTGCCGCGGAGGCACTGTTCGCCAACCTGGCCGGGAACCTGTGCGAGGGGACGGGCTCCAACGTCTTCTACGTACTCGACGGCGAACTACGCACGCCGACGCTGGCCAGCGGCTGTCTGGCCGGGGTCACCAGGGCGCTGCTGCTCGAGTGGGCGGGGGCGCGCGAGATCGACGAGTCGGTCGAGGTGTTGGCGGAGGCGAGTGAGATCTTCCTCGCCTCGACCACCCGCGACGTCCAGGGCGTGCACGCGCACGACGGGCGCTCGGTCGCCGCACCAGGGCCGATCACCCAGGAGGCCGCCCACATCTTCGCTGCGCGGTCCGCGGCCGACATCGATCCCTGATCGCTCCGCTCAGATCAGGTGGGGTCGAGAGTCCGTGGATCTCAGACGCCGAGCAGTTGGTCGATCAGGTCGTCGACGTCGAGGTGCGCCGACTCCTCACCGAGCGGAACGACCTGCATGCTCTGGTTGACGAAGGCGGTGATCCCGCGGCTCGGCGTCTCCACCAGGAGCTCGCCGTCAGGAGAGCGGAACTCGATGCGCACCATCGCGGCACCCGTCATCCCGACTGCTGGCCAGACCTCGACGTCGCCATCGCCGACCGGACGGGTGAGTCCGCGGATCAACAGATCGCGAGCGAAGGTCCAGACGACCTCGCCGTACTCGGTCTGGAAGGACGCGGTCACCGCGTAGGGGTCGTGTTCACTATAGCCGAGGTCGACATCGAGGGCAGCCGCAACACCGACATCGACGCAGTGCATCGTCACCGACTGACGCACCGACGAACCGCCACCTTCTGCGCGATTGAACATCCTGCCCTCCCAACTGGATCGTGCTCCTGAGGTAGGAACGCGATAGCGGTAAGGACATGACGCGAAAACGGCCGAGATTTCTGGTCACTTTGAGGTCGATTACTCAACCTCCCCTCGGATGCGTTAATGTTCCACACGTCGCGGGCGATTGGCGCAGTGGTAGCGCGCTTCGTTCACACCGAAGAGGTCACTGGTTCGAACCCAGTATCGCCCACCGCAACACCGCAGGTCAGAGCCCCTCTCGAGGGGCTCTTTCCGTTTCCGGGGTCGGCTCGCCAGCCGAGTCTCCGCGCGCGAGAGCGCCAGTACGTCCTCAGCCGATGCGCGCGAGCTAAGCGCTGACCAAGCTCCTCAGGAAGTCAGCGACAACCTCCTCGCGGATCTGCAGCGATCGCTCCGGCCCTGGCTCGACGCGGACCAGCGTGCCTGCCTCGGTCGCCGTCAGATGGACGAGCAGGCTCTGCTCCACACCGGTGGAGTGCGCCGCAATCACCCGGACATGAATGAGGGAGGCGGTCGCGCGCACCAAGTGGAACCGTCGGGGACGGGCCGCCATCACGGCAGCAAGCACCTCTCGCGGGGTTGCCCGATACTCACGCTCCACGCCGTCCGACTCCTCGCTGCCCCGCCACCTTCGGGTCGGGACATGAGTCACCGTAGGTAACTCCCCCGCGCGGCGGGACGGTTACCCGTCAGCGGTGACCGTAAGTCCCAGAAGAACTACCCGATCGGACCACGCAGGTCAGCCGAACGTCCTCAGTCCTCGTCCGCCAGGGCCTCGTTGTGTGTCCCGGGGCGGGGCGCCCACGGCTTCTCTCGGGACGGACGCACCACGATCAACCTGTCACCGCGGGCCAGCAACGTCACCACCGGATCGAAGTACCGGTAGACCTTCTCGTCCCGCACCACCGCGATCACCTGGTCGGGCAGCGTCTGCGGCTGCTTGCCCACCTCGCTGACCAGCAGGTCGCGTTCGGCGACCTCCAGGCCGGCGCCGTAGGTCATCAGGTCCTCCATCACCGCCCCCAGCGTCGGCGACAGCGACGAGAGCCCCAGCAGGCGGCCGACCGCCTCGCTCGACGTCACCACGGAGTCGGCGCCGCTCTGCCGCAGCAACGGCACGTTGTCCTGTTCCCGCACCGCGGCGACGATGTAGGCCTCGGCGTTCTGCTGGCGCACCGTGAGCACCGCCATCATCGTGGTCGCGTCGTGGTCGGTGGTCACGATCACCTGGCTGGCGCGGGCCGCACCAGCGCGGCGCAGCACCTCGCGGCGCGTGCCGTCACCGGCGATCACCGCAAGGCCGTCGGAGTTGGCCTCCTCGCGGGCCGTCGGCCGCGGGTCGACCACGACGAACGATTCACGCGGGATCCCGTTGCGGGCCAGGGTGTCGATGGCGCTACGTCCCTTGGTGCCGTAACCGATCACCACGACGTGGTCATTCATGTGCTTCCTCCACCGGGCAACCCGGAACATCTCGCGACCCTGGTTGGCGAGAACCTCCAGGGTGGTACCGATCAACAACACCAGGAACCCGATACGTGCCGGGGTGATCACGAACGCGTTGATCAGGCGGGCCCGTTCGGAGACCGGCGTGATGTCGCCGTATCCCGTGGTGCTGAGCGTGACGGTCGTGTAGTACATCGAGTCGATGAAGTCGACCTTGCCGGTCGGGTCACCGCCGTCGCGGTAGCCGTGCCGGTCGAACCAGACCAGCAGCACAGTACCGACCAGGATCCCCACGGCGAAGAGGATCCGCCGTCCGAGCTCCCACCACGGCGACCGCTTCCGGTCGGGCAGGACGATGTCGCCGAAAGCGCTCGAACCCTCCGCCCGCGGCGGAGCCGGCAAATCACTGTTAGCCACGTGGCGCAGTCTGACACGTCCGCACCCGCACCGCGGGCCTCGCGGTCGCGTGGCGGAACTCGATCGAGCCCCGGACGCCGAACCACACCGAGCGGCAACGCGAACGGCCGACCTGCCTGCGCAGGTCGGCCGTTTCACGGATCAGGCGATGCCCTCGGGTCAGGAGAGCTCGAGACCCGGGTAGAGCGGGTGCTTGTCGAGCATCTCGGCCGACGCGGCGCGGGTCTTCTCCGCAATGCCATCGCCCAGCACGTAGGAGGCCTTCGACGGCCCGCCGGCCTTGGTGGTGCCGGCGGCGGTGTTGGTCAGCACGTCGACGACCAGCTCGGCCACCGTGTCGAACTCGTCGTGACCGAAGCCGCGAGTGGTCAGCGCCGGGGTACCGAAACGGATGCCCGAGGTGTACCAGGCGCCGTTCGGGTCGGACGGGATGGAGTTGCGGTTGGTGACCACACCGGCGTCGAGCAGAGCCGACTCGGCCTGGCGACCGGTCAGACCGAACGAGGTGACGTCGAGCAGCACGATGTGGTTGTCGGTGCCGCCGGTGACCAGGCGCGCTCCGCGCTTGGTGAAGCCCTCGGCCAACGACTGAGCGTTGTCGGCGACGTTCTGTGCGTAGGTCTGGAACGCGGGCTGGCGCGCCTCCGCCAGGGCGACCGCCTTGGCAGCCATCACGTGGCTGAGCGGGCCACCGAGGACCATCGGGCAACCGCGGTCGACGTCGGCAGCGAACTCCTTGGTGGCCAGCACCATGCCGCCACGCGGCCCACGCAGCGACTTGTGCGTCGTGGTGGTGACGATGTCGGCGTGCGGCACCGGGTTCTCGTCGCCGGTGAAGACCTTGCCTGCCACCAGACCGGCGAAGTGCGCCATGTCGACCATCAGCACGGCGCCGACCTCGTCGGCGATCTCGCGCATCTTGGCGAAGTTCACCCGGCGCGGGTAGGCGGAGTAGCCGGCGACGAGCACCAGCGGCTTGAACTCCTTCGCCTTCGCCCGGACGGCGTCGTAGTCGAGCAGACCGGTCTCGGGGTCGGTGCCGTACTGCTGCTGGTGGAACATCTTGCCGGAGATGTTCGGGCGGAAGCCGTGGGTCAGGTGGCCACCGGCGTCGAGCGACATACCGAGCAGACGCTGGTTGCCGAGCTCGGCTCGGAGCGACTCCCAGTCCGCCTCGGTCAGCTCGCTCACGTTCTTTGCGCCGAGCTTCTCCAGCGCCGGGGACTCGACCCGGTTGGCGAGGATCGACCAGTAGGCGACGAGGTTGGCGTCGATGCCCGAGTGCGGCTGGACGTAGGCGTACTCGGCACCGAAGAGTTCGCGCGCGTGCTCGGCGGCCAGGGACTCGACGGTGTCGACGTTCTGGCAGGCGGCGTAGAAGCGGTGGCCGACGGTTCCCTCGGCGTACTTGTCGCTGAACCAGGTGCCCATGGTCATCAGCACGGCGGGCGAGGCGTAGTTCTCGCTCGCGATCAACTTCAGCGAGGCACGCTGGTCGGCCAGCTCTTGGCGGGTCGCCTCCGCGATCCGCGGCTCGACCGAGGCAATGACCTCGAGAGCCTGGGAATAGACGGAGCTGGTCAGGGAGGGCAGGTCGCTCATGGGGCCAAGCGTAGTGGCCCTCCGCGCCCACCCGAACATCAGCCGGAGTGTGACGCGCGCCTCTTCCCTGACACCCCCGCAGCGTGGGACCACCCCGCTACCCAGGGGTACGTCTCAAGTCGTGGACACCAGTCTCACGTCATGAGATTTCACCTTGTCGGAAGGGTGTCCGCCACGTGAGACTGGGCCACATGATCAGTGCTGCCACCCACGCCTACCTCGTGGTTCGACGCCACGTGGACTTCGGGCGTACCCGCAGCATGATGTGTTGGCCCTGCTGACCCACGCCCTTTCTTCGTCTCCACACCTCCTGGGCGCCCGGTCGTAGGCCGACTCCGCCGCAACGAAGCAGCGTTGGTCGCCCCGCGTCGCGCGTCTCCTGCTGAGTAAGGATCCCGCACCAGATGACTGACCAGGCTCCGGCACGCAAGGCTCGTCCCCGCCCCAAGCGCGGCGAAGGCCAGTGGGCGCTCGGCTACCTCGAGCCGCTCAACAAGAACGAGCAGTCCAAGAAGGACGACAACCCGCTCAACGTTGAAGCTCGCATCCGCGGCATCTACTCCAAGCGTGGCTTCGACTCCATCGACCCGGCCGACCTGCGTGGCCGCTTCCGCTGGATGGGCCTCTACACCCAGCGTGCCGAAGGATTCGACGGCGGCAAGACGGCCACCCTCCCCGAGGAAGAGCTCGACGCCCGCTACTTCATGATGCGGGTCCGCTCGGACGGCGTCATCCTGGACCCGCACGCGCTGCGTGCCCTGGGCAGCGTCTCGGTCGATTTCGCCCGCGGCACCGCCGACATCACCGACCGCTGCAACATCCAGTACCACTGGATCGAGATCGAAGACGTCCCGGAGATCTGGGAGCGTCTCGGCGCGGCCGGCCTGACCACCCTCGAAGCCTGCGGCGACTCGCCGCGCCCGTTCCTCGGTTCGCCGGTCGCCGGCGTCGCCAAGGACGAGATCATCGACGGCACCGAGGCGCTGGCCGAGATCAAGCGTCGCTTCATCGGCAACCCCGACTTCTCGAACTTCCCGCGGAAGTTCAAGACCGCACTGACCGGCCACCCGAGCCACGACGTCGCCCCCGAGGCGAACGACGTCTCCTTCGTGGGCACCGTGCACCCCGAGCACGGCCCCGGCTTCGACCTGTGGGTCGGTGGCGGTCTTTCCACGAACCCGCACCTCGCCGTCAAGCTCGGTGTCTGGATCCCGCTCGACGAGGTCGCCGACGCCTGGGAAGGCGTCGCGTCGATCTTCCGTGACTACGGTTACCGCCGACTGCGCTCGCGGGCCCGCCTGAAGTTCCTGGTCGCGGACTGGGGCGTGGAGAAGTTCCGCGAGGTCCTCGAGAAGGAGTACCTCAAGCGCGAACTGGTCAACAACCCGTCGCCGCAGCCGCCGGTCGCCCAGGGCGACCACATCGGTGTCCACGAGCAGAAGGACGGCAACTTCTACATCGGCGCAGCCCCGGTCGTCGGCCGGATCAACGGCCAGACGCTGCTCGACCTCGCCGACGTCGTCGAGAAGCACGGCGCAGCCGGTGCCCGCCTGACCGCGTACCAGAAGCTGGTCGTGCTCGGCGTGCCGCCGCAGGCCGTCGACGCCTTCGTCACCGACCTGGCCGCGATCGGCCTGGACGCGAAGCCCTCGAACTGGCGCCGCAACACGATGGCCTGCACCGGCATCGAGTTCTGCAAGCTCGCCATCGTCGACACCAAGGAGCGCGCTCGCCAGCTGGTCGGCTCCCTGGAGCAGCGCTTCCCGGACCTGGATACCCCGATCACCGTCAACGTGAACGGATGCCCGAACTCCTGCGCGCGCACCCAGGTCGCCGACATCGGCCTCAAGGGCCAGCTCGTGCTCGACGACGACGGCAACCAGGTGGAAGGCTTCCAGGTCCACCTCGGTGGCGCGCTCGGTCTGGAGACCAACTTCGGCCGCAAGCTGCGGGCACACAAGGTCACCAGCGTCGGCCTCGACGACTACATCACCAACGTCGTCCACGCCTACCTGATCGAGCGGGAGGACGGCGAGCGCTTCGCGACCTGGGTCGCCCGCGCCGACGACACCGTGCTGCGCGGCGAGTCCGACCCCCGTACCGAGCTGGCTGGGGTCTGAGCGATGAGCGAGCGCGCAGTGCCGTACTTGTGCCCCTTCTGCGGCAACGAGGACCTGCGTCCTCATGAGCTCGTGGACGCCGACGGCGAGGTCACCTCTCCCCGCGGCACGTGGGAGTGCCGGGCCTGCCTGCGCGCCTTCTCGCTCAAGATGCTTGGAATGCTCCGTCGACCCGAAACGCTGAAGAAGCCATGACCGCATCCACCACCGCAGCAGCTGCCGCGTACCGCGGCAGCCACACCGCCGACCGGTCACCCGAAGAACTGCGCGAGATCGTTTCGCACATGGGTGCCGAGCTGGAGCTCGCTCCGGCTGAGCACATCATCGAATGGGCTGTCGCCACCTTCGGCGAACGGTTCTGCATCACCTCGTCGATGGGTGACGCCGTCCTGGCACACCTGGCGTCGAAGGTGGCGCCCGGCATCGACGTGGTCTTCCTGGACACGGGATACCACTTCGCCGAGACGATCGGCACCGCCGACGCCGTCAAGCACACCTTGCCGGTCAACCTGATCACGATCACGCCCGCTCAGAGCGTGGCCGAGCAGGACGCCGAGTACGGGCCGGAGCTCTACAAGCGTGACTCCGACCTGTGCTGCAAGCTGCGCAAGGTCCAGCCGTTGGCGACCAGCCTCGACGGCTACGACGCCTGGGCGACCGGCCTGCGCCGCGCGGAGACCCGTAACCGGGTGATCGCGCCGGTCGTCGGCTGGGACGCGCGCAAGGGCAAGGTCAAGGTTTCGCCCATCGCTCGCTGGAGCGATGAGCAGGTCGAGAAGTACATCGAGGACAACGGCGTCCTGGTGAACCCTCTCGTCTACGACGGTTACCCGTCGATCGGTTGCTGGCCCTGCACGTCCCGGGTCGCCCCGGGCGAGGACCCGCGCAGCGGCCGTTGGGCCGGACAGAACAAAACCGAGTGCGGCATCCACATCTGATTCGCACTCCAACCTCGACAACGGCGTCGAAACCCCACAAGTTTCTCGAAGGGAGGCCGTGGACATGACCGCTCCTGCCATGGTGTGTCTGGCTCACGGAAGCCGCGATCCACGATCGCTTGAGACGATCAACGCGCTCGTCACCCAGGTTCGAGGCATGCGCCCTGACCTGCGGGTCGAGGTCGCGTTCCTCGACCATGCCAAGCCGAGTTTCGCGACGGCGGTCAAGAAGCTCGTGCGATCCGGCTTCGACGAGATCGTGGTAGTTCCGCTGCTGTTGACCGAGGCCTACCACGCCAAGGTCGACGTACCTGCTGCCGTCGCCGAGCAGTCGGCACTGCACGAGGGCGTGCAGATCCGGGCCACCAAGGTGTTGGGCTTGGAGACGGCGTTCCTCGAGGTGCTCGACGAGCGTCTGCGGGATGCCCTCAAGGAGGCACGGATCCGCGAGCTCGACGCGCTGGTGTTGGCGGCGGCCGGTTCCAGCGACCAGCTCGCGAACCGTTCGGTGGCGCGCCTGGCACGGCTCTGGGGCGCGCACCACAAGCTCCCGGTCAAGGCGGCCTTCGCCTCGACCGCTCCCCCGGCCACCGGCGAAGCGGTCCGTGCCTTCCGCGCTGAGGGCCGGCGCCACATCGCGGTCGCCTCTCTCTTCCTGGCTCCCGGCTTCCTGCCGGACCGAGCGGCCGAGCTCGCCCTCGAGGCCGGTGCGGTCGCCGTCTCGGCTCCGCTGGGCGCTCACCCCGAACTGGCCCGGGTGATCCTGGCCCGGTACGCGGTCGGAGCTGTCGAGTTGGTGCCCGTTTAATCCACAGCCGCGATAGTCCCTGACGAAAAGCCCCTGAAAACGCTGGCGGGTTCAGGTGGTGGAAGCAACGTTGTTGTCTGCTGGCGGGTTGCTCAGCAG
>NZ_JBLBWI010000007.1:0-160666 GCF_047308515.1 Nocardioides sp. Bht2 | reverse complement strand
GCTTGCCGTCGGCCAGGTCACGCTCGAGACCGATGCAGTGCCAGCCACGCGCGAAGCGGGTCGGCAGTGAGTCGTTCTCGATGTAACGGACCTCGGAATCGTTCTTGCTCGTGGTCATGACGCACCTTTCCCTGGACTGCTCCTACTTAACGTGTGAGTCTGGCCGGGACTGCTGAGTGGGCCGCCTGAGAATCCCACTCAGCGGTAGGTCGGCGTGTGGCTGGTGGGACAGGATCGTCACACTTCTCCTTGTGACCCGAAACACAGATGTGTCGGGCATGGAGTTCTGGAGAGAGGAGTGGGGTCGAGGTGGCTCGGATCGCGGAGAACCGTGAGCCTGCTCAGCCGGTGTCGGCGGAGCAGAAGGAGCGGTATGCGCGGATCCTGCGTGCCGCTGCTCGCTTGGGTTCGGAACACGGCTCGGACCGGATGCAGATGAACGACGTGGCCAAGGAGGCAGGCGTCGCCATTGCCACGTTGTATCGCTACTTCCCGTCGAAGAACGACCTGTTCGTCGGACTGATGAACAGCCAGGTCCACAACCTCGCTGCGGCGCCCGCGATCACCGCCGGACGGCTGCCGTCCGAGGCAGTGGCCGACGTCCTGGTCGAGGCGAGCCGCAAACTGCTGGAGCGGCCCCTGCTCGCCACCGCGATGTTGCATGCCAACAACTCGGCTCAGTTGAGTGTCGGGCGTGAGGGCAGCATGGCGAGTCGTGCCTTCCACGTGGTCCTGTATCGGGCCTTGAACCTGACGGACCCGAACCCGCAGGATCAGCGCCTCGTGCGACTGATCGAACAGGCTTGGTACGGCGTCCTAGTGTCGGTTCTGAACGACGTGATCACCTTCGAGGAGTGCGAGGACGACATCCGACTGTCCGCGCGCCTTCTGCTGGGGCCTACCTATGACCTCACCCCTGAACTCCCTCTGTAGCGGAATCGAATGGAGAACTGATGAGTCGCAAGATTGTGGTCACCGGAGCGGCATCGGGCATCGGGGCGGCGACCGTCGCGCTGCTGCGTGCGCGTGGTGACGAGGCGATTGGGGTCGACCTCAAGGACGTCGAGGTCATCGCGGACCTGTCGACTCCGCAGGGCCGCGCCGACGCCGTCGCGAAGATCCTCGAAGTGACCGGCGGTCAGGTCGACGGTCTGATCACCTGCGCAGGTCTGAGCAACAACTCGACCACCCAGGTCAACGTCAACTACTTCGGCACCACCGAGCTCGTTGAGGGCCTGCTGCCCGCGCTGACGGCGTCGAACGGGCGGGTCGCTCTGGTCGCCTCGATCTCGGCCACCCAGCCGACGGTTCCCGGCATCGTCGACGCCTTGCTGGCGGGCGACGAGGAAGGTGCTGTCGAGGCCGCTGGCCAGGTCAAGCGCCCCGAGTCGATCTACCCCTCCACCAAGTTCGCGCTGGTGCAGTGGATGCGTCGCAACGCGGGCACCCCGGCCTTCGCCGGCGCCGGCGTCCCGATGAACGCGATCGCCCCCGGCGTCGTGCTGTCGCCGATGACCGACGCGCTGATCGCCGACCCCAAGATGAAGGCGATCATGGACGCCGCCGTCCCGTCGCCGTTGGGTGGCTACGCGTCGGCCGAGGCGATCGGCCACGCACTGCTGTGGCTGGTGGCCGCGGAGAACACCAACATGACCGGTCAGACGATCTTCGTGGACTCCGGCGCCGAGGTGACCCTCCGCCCGGCCGACCACTTCTGAGTCGTCTGCGGCGTTGCCGCAGCATGAGGCCTGGACCGCTCGACGGTCCGGGCCTCGTGTCGTTCCAGCCCAGACATCCTGCCGGCGGCAGTCCTCGCTGTCGGTGGTCGCCAGGGGATCGCGCCTTGCGTGGAAGGTTCGGTGAACAGCCGTGTGGCCAGCCAGTACCCGTTTCTCAGGGACCGGGTTTCTGGCTGAATGCTGCGGTTCGCTGGTTCGTCCAATGTGTCGGAGGGTCGTGATGGACTGTTTTCATGATCGAGATCGACGCCACGCATACTCCGTATGAGGTCACTGACCTCGATGCGGGCTGCTTGCTGGGCATGGTCTCGCAGGATCACGTTCGTGCGTTGAAAGCAGTACGTCGGCAGCTGCGGTTGGCTCACCAGTGGTGCGTGTTGAACCCGGTGGTGGACGGCGGCGCTGCGGCTTCGTGGTCGGACGACCCGGCGTTGGCGTCGTTGGAGTTGGACGATGTGCTGGGCGGCGCCGGTACGCCGGCGGTTGCGGCGTTCGCGGCTGAGGAGTTCGCGGTCGCCGCGAACCTCACCCGCCAGGGGGCGATGAGCCTGCTCGCGGATGCCCTGGATCTGCACCACCGGCTCCCGCGGCTCTGGGCGAAGGTCGAGCTGTTGGAGGTGCCGGGGTGGAAAGCGCGCCGGGTCGCGGAGCTGACCAGGAAGCTCTCCGCTGAAGCCGCTGCCTGGTTCGATACCCAGCTCGCTGCCGGAGAACGGTACGGCTGGCCGACCATCGAACGCACGCTGGCGATGGCGGTCGCCAAGTTCCACCCCGAGTTGATCCGCGACAAGACCGGCCCGCTCTCGAAGGCCGACTGGGACGTCACGCTCACTCATAAGCACGGCCCGGAAGGCACCGCCTCTGGTACCTCCACGTTGGACGTGGTCGGCGGCTCGCTCGACCTGGCCCGGTTCCACGACCGGGTCTGCGAAGAAGCCGAAAAGCTCCGCCGCGCTGGAGATGCCGACACGCTCGGGCAGCGGAAGGCGAAGGCGCTCGGCTCGATCGCCGAGGCGCAAGACACGCTCGACTTTGGAGGTCTCGACAAGCTCGACCACCGGGGTTCCGTTGATCGAGCTTGTCGAGATCATTCCCCGGCTTCGACGGCTCGGCGCGGTCTGCGGGTCTTCGTGCACACCACGCTCGTGGATCTCTTCGGCACCGACGACCTCGCGCTCGCCGACGCCGACAAGCTCGGCCCGGTGCTCGTCGAGCAACTCACCGACTGGCTCAAGCGCCACGGCTCCATCGCCACCATCACCCCGGTGATCGACCTGAACCGCACCGGTTCCGTGGACCGGCACGACCCACCCGCCTGGATGGCCGAGCAGGTCCGTCAGCGCGACCCGCATTGCGTCTTCCCGCACTGCACCCGGTCTTCGGCCGATGCGGACCTCGACCACATCACCGCCTACGACGACACCGGGCCACCGGGCCAAACCACGCCCGAGAATCTGGCCCCACTCTGCAGGCGTCATCACCTCGCCAAGACCCACGGCCGCTGGCGCTACCAACGCACCCGAGACGGCAACTACCTCTGGACCGACCACCGCGGACAAACCTGGCTGGTCACCACCCTCGGCACCATCGGCCTCGACTAACGCCAAGCGAACACCATGCGAGCCCGCTCCTCCGGAACCACACGGTCACCGGAGGCAGCGGCGCGCCTCGAGAACGCAACAGCCCGCCGTCCCCGAGGGGAGGCGGGCTGTTCGGGTGAGGCTGGCTCAGCCGAAGTGGGCCTGGCCGCCGTCGAGCGGCACGGTGGCGCCGGTCAGGTAGCGCATGTCCGGGCCGCAGAGCGCGACCACGGCGCGGCCGATGTCGGTCTCGGGGTCACCGATGTACTTCATCGGGATCGCCGCGACGAACTCCTCGGCCTCCTCGGGGTTGTTCTCGGTCCACCACTTCAGACCGGGGGAGAGCGCGTGCGGGGCGACGCTGTTCACCCGGATACCGTCCGGTGCCCACTCGACGGCGGCGGTGCGGCTCAGCGAGCGCAGCGCGGACTTCGCCGAGGCGTACGACCCGTAGGTGGAGAGGTCCCAGCGGACCATCGCGGAGGTCACCAGGTTGATGATCGAGCCACCGCCGGCAGCGACCATGTGCGGGTGCGCGGCCTTCATGAACTCGAAGGCAGCGAACGGGCCGGAGACGTAGCCCTTGGTGAAGCTCTTCAGGTCGATGTCGAGGAGCTTGCCGTAGTTGCCCGAGTAGGCGTTGTTCACCAGGATGTCCAGGCGGCCCATGTCAGCGGCCACCTGGTCGACCAGCGGAGCGATGCTCTCGGTCTTCAGCACGTCGAGCGCGTACGGCTGCGCGCGGACGCCGCGCTCGCGCAACAGGTCGCAGGTCGCCTCCAGCTTGGCAACGGTGCGGCCGACGACCGCAACGTCGACACCCTCGGTGGCCAGCGCCAGGGCGATACCCTGCCCTACGCCCTGCCCCGCGCCGGTGACCAGGGCGACGTTGCCCTGCAATGCGCTCATTTCTCCTCCTGATAAGTACGGATGTTGCGCAAGTGTGTTGGAGAGTGTGACCTGGGCTGCATCGTCTTCCCGGTGATTGGGAATGAGCCCGCATCGCCGGTGAGCCGCGCCACATACTCGCTACTCGGCACTGGGGGTTGCCGAACCAGCACACCTGCACCTACGGGAGGAACTTACCGATGGAGACCACGACCGACCCGGCACTCGCTGCTCAGCTGGCTGCGCAGAAAGTGATCGCGGGACTGACCGGCCCGGGCGCTCCCTTCGAGATGGCCCCCGCAGAGGTCCTCGGCACCGAGGTTCCGGTCTTCGTGAACCGCCACCGCGCGCTGCACGAGATCGTTGCCCGCTCCGCCGAGCAGGGCGACCGCACCTACCTCGTCACCCGCGACGAGTCGATCAGCTTCGCCGAGCACGCGCGTCGGGTCTCCTCCATCGCGCAGGCGCTGCGCGAGGAGTACGGCATCGAGAAGGGCGACCGCGTCGCCATCGCCTCGGCCAACAACGTCGGCTGGGTCCAGGCGTTCTGGGCGACCGTGTCGATCGGCGCCATCGCCGTCGGCTACAACGCCTGGTGGTCCCCGCGGGAGATCGAGTACGGCCTCGAGCACACCACCCCCAAGCTGATCTTCGCCGACACCAAGCGCCTCGCGCAGTTGGCGGAGCTCGACGTCGAGATCCCGGTCCTTGACGTCGACGCCGACATCAAGCGCCTCGCCACCGCCTACCCGGACGCGGCGCTGCCGTCGGCCGACGTGGCCGAGGACGACCCGGCCGTCATCCTCTACACCTCCGGCACCTCGGGCCACCCCAAGGGCGCCGTGCACTCGCACCGCAACCTCGCCAGCGTGGCCTCGTTCCTGGCCTACTCCGGCGCGCTCTCCGCGGCATTCGGCGACCCGGTGCCGGCCCAGGAGAAGGTCCACCTGATGGCGATGCCGCTGTTCCACATCGGCAGCCTGCACAACATCGCCGTCGCCTGCCTCTCGATCGGCTCGACGGTGGCGATCCACCTGGGTGCCTTCGAGCCCGGCGCGGTGCTCAAGTTGGTCCAGGACGCCAAGGTCACCAACTGGGGCGCAGTGCCCACGATGGCGAACCGTCTGCTGAACTTCGACGGCATCAACGACTACGACACCTCGAGCCTGGCCGCGTTCTCGTTGGCCTCAGCTCCGTCGTCGCCGCAGTTCAAGCAGCAGCTGCGGGAGAAGCTTCCGTTCGCCAGCGCGCTCGTCGACTCCTACGGGATGACCGAGACCTGCACCGCGATCGCCGTCGCCACCCCGGTCGACCTGGCGCAGGCCCCCGGCACCCTGGGCCGGCCCAACATCGGCGTCGAGCTGGAGATCCGCGACGCCACGGGCAACACGCTCCCGGTCGGCGAAGAGGGCGAGATCTACACCCGCAGCGCCTACACGATGCTCGGTTACTGGAACAACCCCGAGGCCACCGAAGCCGCCTTCACTCCCGACCGGTGGCTGCGGACCGGCGACCTCGGCGTACTCGACGAGCAGGGCCGGGTCCGGCTCTCCAGCCGCCGCTCCGACCTGATCATTCGCGGTGGCGAGAACGTCTACCCGGCTGAGGTCGAAGGCGTGATCAGCGAACACCCCGACGTCGCCGAGGTACTGGTGATCGGCGTCGCGCACAACGACCTCGGTCAGGAAGTGGCTGCAGTCGTCGTCCCGAAGGCGTCGGCCACCGCCGATCGCGAAGCTTTCGAGCAGGAGCTACGCGGTCACACCGCAGAGCGACTGGCGCACTACAAGGTGCCTTCCCACTGGCGGATCGCGGAGCAGCCCTTGCCCCGCAACGCCACCGGGAAGGTCATCCGTACCGCGGTCTCCGTCTGAGGAGATGAGCAAGTCGCGTCCGAGTCCCGATGGCTCGGACGCGGTTCCCGCTCACCTCTTCCGGTGAGTGGGACAGATCACATTCCGCCATCTTTCCCGATGAGAGATTTTGACTGTGTTGCGCCAATTCGTGCTGAGGATCCTCGAGCTGATCGCGGTCCTGCTGCTGGTGAGCTTCGGAGTGTTCGCCTTGCTCTCGCTGGTGCCCGGTGACCCTGCGGTCGCTGTGCTCGGTGAGGGGCGTCCACCCGAGGAGTACGCCGCGCTGCGGGACCAGATGGGGTTGAACGACCCCCTGTTCACTCGCTACTTCGACTGGCTGGGAGGAGTGCTCCGGGGTGACCTGGGCGACTCTCTCGTGCCCCCGATCATGCCGGTCTGGGACCGCCTTCTGGACGCCCTCCCCGTGAGCGTCCAGCTGGCAGGCACCGCCCTGGTGCTGGCCCTGCTGGTCTCCGTCCCGCTGGCCATGTGGTCGGCCTACAACGAAGGCGGCCGGATCGACCGAGTCATCGGCGCCGCCACCTTCGGCCTGCTCTCCCTGCCGTCCTTCCTGGTCGGTCTGGTGCTGATCGCGGTCCTGGTCAACTCGCTCGGCTGGTTCCCCCGAACCGGTTGGGTGCGCCCCAGCGAGAGCCTGAGCGGCAACATCAGCCACCTCCTGCTACCCGCGCTCACCATCGCGTTGATGGAGTTGGCGATGTATACCCGCATCTTGCGCAACGACCTGGTGACCACGCTGCACGAGGACTACATCCTCGCCGCGCGCGCCAAGGGCATGCCGCCGCTGCGGATCATGTTCAGCGACGCACTGCGTCCCTCGTCGTTCTCGCTGGTCACGGTGATCGGTATCAGCCTGGGCCGTCTGATCGGCTCCACCGTGATCGTGGAGTACCTGTTCTCGTTGCCCGGTATGGGCCGACTCATCATCGAGTCCGCCAGCACCGGCAACTTCCCGATCGTGCAGGGCGCCGTCTTGTTGATCGCGATCATCTATGTGATCAGCAACGCCCTCATCGACCTCTCCTATGGCTATCTCGACCCGAGGACGCGCCGTGCCCGAGCCTGACCTGACCCCCGCAAGCACCGTCGAGGTGCTGAGCGCTCCGACGCCGGAGTCGCAGTTCACCACCGCCAAGGCGAGCCGCAAGAGCCTGCTGCTGACCGGTATCCCTATGCTGGTGATCGGTCTGGGCCTCATCGGCTTCGGCCTGAGCACCGGCCTGCTGGTCACCTTGGTCAAGGTGCTGCTGATGGTCGTCGGTGTCTTCCTCGCCATCGCCGGCCTCGGTCGTACCGCTGAAGGCATCCGTGGCCGCAAGGTCGACGTCGTCTTCGGTCTGGGTGCGACCTGGCTGGTCCTGCTGCTGGCCGCCGCCGCCCTTGCCCCGTGGCTGCCCCTGGGCAACCACAACGACTCCGCGGCCGGCCTCTCGGCGCCGATCTTCGCCAGCCCGAGCCTGGGCTCGGAGTACCCGCTCGGTACCAACAACTACGGCCTGGACCTGCTGGCCCGCGCGGTCTACGGTGCCCGCACCTCGCTGACCGTCTCGCTCTTCGCGATCCTGATCGGAATGACGATCGGCGGCCTGGTCGGTATGGTCGCCGGCTTCTTCGGCAAGGCCACCGACCGCGTGATCGGCATCTTCGCCAACGCGCTGCTTGCTGTGCCGCCGCTGGTCCTGCTGATCGCTCTGGGCACCGTGCTCGACCCGAACATGCGGAACCTGTCGATCGCCCTGTCGCTGTTGACGATCCCCAGCATGATCCGGGTGGCTCGCGCCAACACGATCACCTTCGCACAGCGTGAGTTCGTCCTCGCGGCCCGCTCGATGGGTGCCACCCGCTGGCGCCTGCTCAGCAAGGAGCTGCTGCCGAACGTGCTGCTGCCGGTGCTCTCGATGGGCGTGGTGATGGTCTCCATGCTGATCGTGGCCGAGGCGTCGCTCTCCTACCTGGGCCTGGGTATCCAGGCTCCGGAGCCGACCTGGGGCAACATGATCGCCGAGGGTGAGAGCGGCGTGATGGAAGAACATCCCTTCATCGTTATCGTGCCCGGCCTGTGCTTGTTCCTGACCGTCTTCTCGTTCAACCTGATTGGCGAGAAGGTGCAGAAGCGCTGGGACCCGAGGAGTGCCAAGCTGTGAGTACTGAGACCACGTCCAAGAAGGCGCCGATCCTGGTCGCCGAGGACCTCCGCACCGTCTTCCACACCCCGCGTGGCGACGTCCGCGCCGTCGACGGCGTCTCCCTGACCCTGCGTCCGGGCGAGACCCTGGGCCTGGTCGGCGAGTCCGGCTCCGGCAAGTCGGTGTTGGGTCGGACCCTGATGGGTCTGATCTCCAACGACTCGCGGACCACCATCACCGGCAAGGTCACCCTGGCCGGCCACGACGTGCACGGCATGAAGCGGGCCGCGCGGCGCAAGCTGTGGGGCACCGAGGTCGCGATGGTCTTCCAGGACCCGATGACGTCGCTCAACCCGGTCAAGCGGGTCGGTGTGCACCTCACCGAAACCTTGCGCTACCACCTGAAGTGCTCCAGCAAGGAGGCCACCGAGCAGGCCATCGAACTGCTCAAGCAGGTCGGCATCCCGGAGCCCGCACGGCGGATGAAGCAGTACCCGCACGAGATGTCGGGCGGTATGCGGCAGCGTGTGGTGATCGCGATGGCGCTGGCCTGCGACCCGCGCCTGCTGATCGCCGACGAGCCGACCACGGCGCTCGACGTCACGGTGCAGAAGCAGATCCTCGACCTGCTCGGTTCGCTCACCGCGGAGCGCGACATGGCCACGATCCTGGTCAGCCACGACCTGGGGGCGATCGCCGGACGGACCGACCGGGTCCAGGTGATGTATGCCGGCCGCACGGTCGAGCAGGGCAACACCCGCGAGGTCTTCGACGCCGCACAGCACCCGTACACCGACGCCCTGCTGGCCTCGATCCCGCAGATCGAGAACGAGCCGCACACCATCCTGCGTGCCATCGAGGGCAGCCCGCCGGACATGGCCCGTCCGCCGGCTGGTTGCCGGTTCGCGCCGCGGTGCACGTTCGCCGACGCGACCTGCACCACGCAGTTGCCGCTGCTGGTCTCGGTCCCCGGCTCGGAAGGCCGAGGCGTCGCCTGTCATCACCCGCTCCAGAGCGCTGGAGCACACCGAATGGAAGTGAGCTGACCATGGCCGGAAGTGGAATCGCACACCTGCGCTCCGACGACCAGCGGTCCCTCACGGTTGAGAACCTGGTCGTGGAGTTCCCGGTCTCCGGTGGCACCGTGCACGCGGTCTCTGACCTGAGCATCGACCTGCTGCCGCGCGAAACGCTGGGCATCCTGGGGGAGTCCGGCTGTGGCAAGTCCAGCGCCGGGCGTGCCCTGATGCAGCTGCCGTCGCCGACCTCGGGCACGGTCCGCCTCGGCGACGTCGAGCTGACCAGCCTGAAGCCGAAGGCGATGCGTGAGGCGCGGGCCAAGATGCAGATGATCATGCAGGACCCGGTCTCGGCGCTGAACCCGCGCCGCAAGGTCAAGGATCTGGTCGCCGAAGGCCTGGAGATCTGGGGCTTCGATGGCAAGGACCGTGCTGGGTTCGTCGACGACCTGCTGCGCTCCGTCGGGCTCGACCCGGACGTGGTCCGTGACCGTCGTCCGCACGAGCTCTCCGGCGGTCAGTGCCAGCGGGTCTGCATCGCCCGTTCGCTGGCGATGGACCCCGACGTGCTGATCTGTGACGAGCCGGTCTCGAGCCTCGACGTCTCGGTGCAGGCGCAGGTGCTCAACCTGCTGGAGGAGACCCGCGACCGGTACGACCTGAGCATGATCTTCATCGCCCACGACGTGGCCGTGGTGAAGAACATCAGCGACCGGGTGATGGTGATGTACCTGGGGAAGACCTGTGAGGTGATCCCCAGCGCGGGGATGGAGAACCTGGCGCTGCACCCGTATACGCGGTTGCTGCTGACCTCGGTGCCCAGTGCGTCCGACTCGCTGGAGGCGCCGGCTTCGGGTGCGGTGAAGGCGGTCGAGCTGCCGTCGCCGCTGAACCCGCCGAGCGGATGCCGGTTCCGGACCCGCTGCCCATTGGCCACCGAACAGTGCGCCGTCGAAGAGCCGCAGCTACGTGAGATGCGCCCCGGCCAGTTCGTGGCCTGCCATAACGTCGAAGTCTGAGGGAGTCTTGATGAATCAGCCGTTGGATGCGATCGCGACCGCAGAGGCGATCGCCTCGGGTGAGGTCAGCGCGCGAGAGGTCGTTGAGCAGGCGATCGCCGGCTTCGAGAAGCACAGTGACCTGAACCTGTTGGTCGCCGACCGCTTCGAGCAGGCGTTGGCCGACGTCGACGCCGGCCTTCCGGCTGGGCCGCTGACCGGTGTGCCCACCGTGATCAAGGACCTCGGGATGAACGTGGCCGGTCTGCCTACCACGCGTGGCAGCCGGCTCTGGGCGAGCGACCTGCAGACCGAGGACAGCGCCATGGTGGCGCGGTACAAGGCCGCGGGCCTGGTGATCCTGGGGATGAGCAACAGCCCCGAGCTCGGCAAGAACGCGAGCACCGAGCCGCTGGCCCACGGGCCGAGCCGCAACCCGTGGGCGCCGACCCACTCCACCGGCGGCTCCAGCGGTGGCGCAGCAGGTGCCGTCGCGGCAGGCATCGTGCCGGTCGCCCACGGCAACGACGGCGGCGGCTCGATCCGGATCCCGTCGTCGATGTGTGGTCTCTTCGGCCTCAAGCCCTCGCGTGGCCGGGTCTCGGCGGCGCCGGTGCCCAGCGTGATGGGTTACCCGCTGGGCATCAACCACGCGTTGACCCGCTCGGTGCGCGACTCCGCGCTGCTGCTGGACATCGTCGGTCAGCCGTTGGACGGCGACCTGATCGGTGCGCCCGGCCCCGAGGCGAGCTTCGTGGAGCAGATGGGCCGCGAGCCCGGCAAGCTCCGGATCGGCCTGGTCACCGATCGTGCCGACGGCGGCGAGGTGGACGCCGAGTGCGCCGCCGCTGCCGAGGACGCAGCCGCGTTCCTGACCGGCCTCGGTCACGAGATCGTCCCGGTCTCGTGGACCTACAACCCCGAACAGCACATGGGCGCGTTCGGCGTGGTGATGGGCGTCAGCCTGCTGTCGCAGGTGGACAGCCGCCTGGCCGAGCTCGGCCGCGAGCTCAACGACGACGACCTCGAGCCGTTCACCCGGATGATGTACGACCACTACCGCGGCACCATCGGTGCGGTCGACTACGCCAACGCCCTCAACGGGCTCCAGGTCACCAGCTGGCAGGTCGCCCAGATGTTCGCCGGTCTCGACTTCGTGCTGACGCCGACCATCGCCAAGCGGGTGCCCAAGCTCGGCGTGCTCGACACCTCGAACCCGATGGCGATGTGGGAGCGTGCCGGCGACTACTCGGCGATGACCGGCATCTTCAACACCACCGGTCAGCCCGGCGTCTCGCTGCCGTGGACCAAGGACGTCGACGGCCTGCCGATCGGTGTCCAGGTGATCGGCCGACTCGGCGACGAGGGCAAGCTGCTCTCGCTCTCCGCGCAGGTCGAGGCGGCCCGTCCGTGGCCGCTGGTCGCACCCTGATCTGAAACGCCGAAACGGCCGGTCCCCGAGAAGGGGACCGGCCGTTCGGCATCCCCGGATCGTCCTCTGATAGAGATGGCCTCGATGAATACCGCAGTCGACTACGCGCGAGCCGACGAGCTGGCCGGGCACCTGGTGAACGGCCCGCTGCTGGATCTTGCCGCCGACGCCTCGGCCAGGCCCGCAGCCCTCCTGGTCGATCTCGACGATGTCGAGTGGACCGAGGATCTGGTCGAGGAACTCTGCGCACTGCTGGACGGCGTCACACCGGTCCTGATCGGGGCGTCCGCGAACCCGGTCCCGGAGATCGCTGCACCGGTCCTTGACCGGTTGACATTGACCTTGGCGCCCGAAGCTCCGGGGGATCGGTGGGTGGCCGGGGAGGTGGCGCCGGTGCTCGCTGGAGTGCGGGCGAATCCCGACGCGGCGCTGGCCCTGCATGGGCTGCTCCGGACCACCGCGGTGGTCCCGGTCCCGACCGGGCTGGTCGCCGAGGCCGCCGCCTACTCGGCGTTGTTGGCCGGCCCGGAGTTCGGACGCTGGTTGGCCGCAGCACCGCAGCGTCGACCGGGCACCTCGTCGGAGGTGCTCCAGGTCGAGCGGATCAAGAACACTCTGCGACTGACTCTGAACGACCCCGGTCGCCGCAACGCTTTCGGGCATACCCTGCGCGACGCCCTGTTGGATGCGTTCCGGCTACCGATCCTCGACCCGTCGATCACCGCGGTCGAAGTCCTGGGCAACGGTCCCTCCTTCTGCGCCGGGGGAGACCTCTCCGAGTTCGGTACAGCTGCCGATCCGATGGCGGCGTACCGCGCGCGGCTAGGTCGCAGCGTGGCGGCCGCGCTGCACCAGATCGCGGACCGGACGCGGATCGACGTGCATGGAGCCTGCGTCGGCGCGGGGATCGAGTTGGCGGCGTTCGCTCGCGACTTGATCGCCACCCCGGACGCGTGGTTCTGCCTGCCTGAGTTGGGGATGGGGCTGGTTCCGGGGGCCGGCGGAACAGTCAGCGTGGCGCGACGGATCGGCACCGCTCGCACCGCGTGGATGGTGCTGACTGGGGCCCGGGTCGATGCGACGACGGCCCTGGACTGGGGCCTGGTCGATGACGTCCAATGATGTCGATGTGCTCGCGGGGTGGGCCGGGAGCGGCCTAGCCGCGCTGACCGGCTCGGCCGCAGGTCCACCGGCGATCGGCCCTGGCGATCCGTTCGGCCTGGTTGCGGACGGCCTGGCCATGATCGCGGACGCCGCCCAGCGCCGGACCGGCGTCGCGCCCGCGCTGCCAGGGCCCCGGCTGCTCACCGAACGTGCGGCGATGCTCGGCCTGCGGCGCCAAGCACCGAGCTCGGCCGGAGGAGCTTTTCGAGTCGTTGCCGTCCGCGACGGCCACCTGGGCCTGTCGTTGGCGCGTCCCAGCGACGTGGAGTTGTTGCCGGCGCTGACGGAGTCGGCGGCGATGGCAGAGTGGGTCGCTGGCCAGCCGGACCTGGAACGGTGTTGGCGTGCGCTGGCCGACTGGGGAGCCGGGATCGGGTTGACCGAGGCGGTGGAGCGGGCTCGGATGTTGGGGCTGCCGGTCGCCGCGGTTCCAGCGAGCGGAGTGGTTGCCGAGCCGCCACCTGCGCGTGAGGTCACCGAGGTGGGTCGTGGTGAGGTGGTCGAACGGCCGCTGGTGCTGGACTTCTCCTCGCTGTGGGCCGGACCTCTGTGCGCTGACCTGTTGCGCCGCATCGGCGCCCGGGTGATCAAGGTGGAAGCGTCGAATCGGCCGGACGGAGCCCGACGCGGGTCGGCGCCGTTCTTCGATCTGCTCAACGCCGGCAAGGAGATGCTGGCCGTTGATTTCGCGAGCACCGAAGGTCGGGAGATCTTGGCCGGATGGGTCGCACGTGCCGATCTGGTTATCGAGGCGTCGAGGCCCAGAGCGCTTGCTGGTCTGGGGATCGACGCAGATCAAGCCGCTGCTCGCGGCACGCGATGGTTGTCGATCACCGCTTACGGCAGGGCCAGTGACGCTGTCGGTTTCGGGGACGACGTGGTGGCGGTGGACGCCGGCCTTCTCATCCGCGACGCCGACGGGGTGCCCGCGCCGGTCGGTGACGCGATCGCCGATCCGTTGACGGGGGTGAGAGCGGCCGCGGTAGCAGCGGAAGCGCTCACCCAGGAGCGGACGACCGTGCAGGAGGTGTCCTTGTGGTCGTGCGCTCGAGCTGCGTTGGAGCGAGCTCCACAAGCGCCTGAGCACCTGGTGAGGCGCACGGATGGCGATTGGTGGATCGAGGGTGCTGACACCCCGTTGCGCATCGAGGATCCCCAACCGCGACAGGGCGATGGCGTCGCTGGGGCACTCGGCGCGGATACCGCTAGGTTGCTCCGATGACCCTCTGGCTGCGCAATGTCGAGGTCCGCGGCGAGTCCGTCGACGTCGCCATTCGCCGGGGAAGAGTCGCCGCGATCCGACCACCCGGTCGAGCGGTGCCGGCCGACGCGGAACTGATCGTCGACGGTGACGGCGGAGCGCTCATCCCCGGCTTGCACGACCATCACCTGCACCTGCTCTCGTTCGCGGCGGCGCTGACCTCCCTCGACTGTGCGGGCAGCCCCGACCTGGCAAGCCTGGGGGTAGCGCTCCGTGCTGCGGATCAGGGCGACGACTGGGTACGGGGGATCGGTTACGACGCCTCCGTCCTCGGACCGTTGGATCGCCATGTTCTGGACAGTCTGGAGCCGAAGCGCCCGGTGCGGATCCAGCACCGCAGTGGTGCGCTCTGGGTGCTGAACACCCCCGCTCTGGACCGCGTCGCCGCGGCCCTGGACGAGAGCGGCGATGTGGAACGGGACGCTCACGGTGAACCCACCGGGCGGTTGTGGCGCTACGACAGCAGGCTGGCGCCCGTACTGCCGCGTCGCGCTCCCGCATTGGCAGCGGTCGGCCGTCGGCTCCGGAGTTTCGGCATCACCGGCGTCACCGACGCCACCCCGGATCTGGACGCCGATGCCCTGCAGCTGTTGAGCAACGCGGCGGTGACCGGCGTCCTGCCGGTCCGGATCACCAGCCTCGCCACCGGAGCCACCGGAGCCACCGGAGCCACCGAGTTCCCGGGCATCGAGGTGGGTCCGGCCAAGCTCCTGCTGCACGACCACGATCTCCCCGATCTGGACGAGCTCACTGAGTTGATCCGTCAGCATCATCAGGCGAAACGTCCGGTCGCCGTGCACTGTGTGACCGCCGAGTCGTTGCTGCTCACCCTCGCCGCGCTGGAGGCAGCTGGGCCGTTGCCGGGGGATCGGGTGGAGCATGCCTCCGTGGTCCCATACGGAGTCGAGCCCGAGTTGGCTCGGTTCGGGGTACGCGTGGTCACCCAGCCAGGCTTCCTGACTACTCGCGGCGAGCGGTACCGAACAGAGGTGGACCCGGCCGACCTGGCGGCGCTGTACCCGGTCGCCCGGCTGCTCGCAGCAGGGATCCCGGTCGCATGTTCCAGCGACGCTCCCTTCGGCCTCCTCGACCCCTGGCAGGTGATGGCCAGCGCAACGGAGCGACTCACCGAGGCCGGTCGTGTGCTGGGCAGTGACGAACGGGTGAATGCGGCGGTGGCTCTGTCGGGCTACCTGACCCCGCCGTCCGACCCTGGCGGCACCCCGCGCCGGATCGAGGTCGGCATGATCGCCGACCTGACCCTGCTTCGGGCCCCGTTGGCCGAGGTACTGCGTGCGCCAACCTGTTCGTCGGTCCGCGGCACCGTGGGCGCCGACGTTTCCCAACCTGCGGCTGGTTGGATGGAGTCATGAGCGCGCCCAAGCTGGACCCGAGCACCGATGTGGTGGAGCTGACCCGTCAACTGGTCGACATCGAGTCGGTCAGCCGCAACGAGCAGCAGATCGCGGACGCCGTCGAGGAGGTGCTGCGTGGGCACGAGCACCTCGAGGTGATCAGGCGCGGGCACACGATCGTGGCCCGGACCAACCAGGGCCATGCCGAACGTGTCGTGATCGCCGGTCACCTGGACACGGTGCCGCTCAACGACAACCTGCCGGCCCGGCTGGTCGACGGTCTGCTGTGGGGACTGGGCAGCTGCGACATGAAGGGCGGCGTCGCGGTCGCGCTCAAACTCGCCGTCGAGCTGCCGACGCCGAACCGGGACGTCACCTGGGTCTTCTACGAGGCCGAGGAGATCGAGGCCCGGTTCAACGGGCTGAACCTGTTGACGCAGAGCGATCCGCACCTGCTGGCCGCCGATTTCGCGATCCTGATGGAGCCCTCGAACGCGGGGGTCGAGGCGGGCTGCCAGGGCACCATGCGGGTGGAGGTCCGAACGGCCGGCGAGCGGGCGCACAGTGCGCGTTCGTGGATGGGGCACAACGCGATCCACGACGCGGGCGAGATCCTGGCCCGGCTCAACGCGCACCAGCCGCGGCAGGTGGAGATCGATACGCTGACCTACCGCGAGGGCCTGAATGCGGTCTTCATCAGCGGAGGCGTTGCCGGCAACGTGATTCCCGACGAGTGTGTGGTGACGGTCAACTACCGGTTCGCCCCCGACCGGACCGAGGCCGACGCCGAGGCGTTCCTGCGGGAGTTCTTCACCGGCTACGACGTCCGGATCACCGACAGCGCGCCGGGAGCCCTTCCTGGCTTGGCGATCCCGGCCGCCGCCGCCTTCGTAGAACGCGTCGACGGACCGGTCAACCCGAAGTTCGGATGGACCGACGTGGCCCGGTTCTCCGCTCTCGACATCCCGGCCGTCAACTTCGGCCCCGGCGACCCGATCCTGGCGCACAAGCAGGACGAGCACGTGCCGGTGGAACAGATCATCCGTTGTGAACAGGTCCTGCGGAGTTGGCTCAGCGAGTCGACCCCGTCTGGTCGATCCGAAGGTGAGGAGCTGTCGTGAAGGAACCCCGTAACCGCCGCCGCGGCCCGGTGTTGATGCGCCGTAACCAGGTCGAGGACTCCACCACCGATCAGCGTCTGCTGGACTCGCGTGGCTCCACCGACTGGGTCCACACCGACCCATGGCGGGTGCTCAGGATTCAGTCCGAGTTCGTGGAGGGCTTCGGAGCGCTGGCCGAGCTGGGCCCGGCGATCGCGGTCTTCGGTTCGGCGCGGACGCCGGTCGACAATCCCTCGTACGGACAGGCCGAGGAGCTCGGCGCGAAGCTGACCAAGGTCGGCTTCGCGGTGATCACCGGTGGCGGCCCCGGCGCGATGGAGGCGGCCAACAAGGGCGCCAGCGAAGCGGGCGGGGTCAGCGTCGGCCTCGGTATCGAGCTGCCCTTCGAGGCGGGGCTCAACCAGTGGGTCGACATGGGGATCAACTTCCGGTACTTCTTCGCCCGCAAGACGATGTTCGTGAAGTACTCGCAGGGCTTCATCGTGATGCCCGGCGGCCTGGGCACGCTCGACGAGCTCTTCGAAGCTCTCACCCTGGTCCAGACCCGCAAGGTGACGTCGTTCCCGGTAGTCCTGATCGGCACCTCCTACTGGACCGGTCTGCTCCAATGGTTGCGTGACACCGTGCTCGCCGAAGGCAAGCTGTCGGAGGCCGACCTCGACCTGATCACCGTCACCGACGACCTCGACCACGCCGTCGAGGTGATGGTGGCGGCTCGCGAAGGCCGTAGCCCTGGAGTGACCCCGCACCGACCGGAGTGATCGAGATGATGTGGTTCTTTGCAGCACTCGCCGTGCTGGCACTCGGCGCCATCGCCGTCGTCGCTTCCGGGAAGGGGGCGCCGATGCGCGAGGTCACCCCCGACCGACCTCCGCTGGCGTTGGAGGCGGATACACCGATCACCGGCCAGGAGTTGCGGGAGGTGCGGTTCAGTACCGCCGTCCGCGGCTACCGGATGGACGAGGTGGACGCGTTGCTGGCGCGACTGGCGACCCAGTTGGAAGCGACGAGCCCGAAGCCGATCCCTGGCATCGTTGACGAAACTCCGCGCGGGTAAGGCAGACTCGACCCGTGGAACTGCCCTGGATCGTCTACGGCCTCACCCCACTCGCGTTGGTGGTGGTGGTCCTTACCCGGCTTCGCCTCGCTGGAAGCAAGCCCTCTGCGGGTCGGCTCCAGACCTCGCGTGGTGCGCTCAACGTGCACACGGTGGCGGGCTTGGCTGCGGTGGCGACCTGGACCGTCTTCCTCTTCACCGGCCGCGGCGACGGCACCGGGGATTCGCAGATCGGGATCTTCGCGCTGGCGTTGTTCTGGATCACCGTGGTGGCCGGCCTGATGATCCTGGTGCGCTGGATGCCGTCGCGCGGCAAGCGCGCGGCCGAGGCCGTCACCGACTCCTGGGGCTCGGGGCCCGGCCTGTCGTTGCTGGCCCATCTGGGGATGCTGTTCGGGGTCACCTTCTTCACCTACGCCTATCTGATCTCCAAGGTCTGAGATGCGCGGCGCCAGGGCACTGACGGCGGGAGTCGTCTGTGCGTTGGCGGTGACGATGGCGCCGAGCCAGGCCGTCGCGGCCGGGCCTGGCCCTGCTGCAAGCAGCGTTGCGCCGGCACGGTCATCGCAGGCGGGCGAGCGGGCCCGCCCCGCCGTCGTCGAACGCCGGGTGATCGGCCACTCCCGCCGAGGTCGCGCGATCATCGCCTGGCGGGTCGGTGATCCGGAGGCGAAACGCAAGGTGGTGCTGCTCTCCACCATGCACGGCAACGAACCGCATACCCGCCAGATCCTCTACGCCTTGCGCGATGGGCGGCCGATCCGCGGCGTCGACATGTGGCTGGTCCCCGTGCTGAATCCGGACGGCCTCAAGCGCCGGGTCCGCAAGAACGCGGCCGGCGTCGACCTCAACCGGAACTATCCCTATGCCTGGAAGCGGTTGAGCGGCAGTTACTACTCCGGGAAGAAGCCTGCCTCCGAGCCGGAGACCCGGGCGCTGATGAAGTTCCTGCGCCGTGTCGAACCCGACCGGTTGGTCAGCTTCCACCAGCCGTTGCACGGCGTCGACACCGACACCAAGAAGCCCGGCTTCGCGCGTCGGCTGGCCCGGAAGTTGGGGTTGCCGCGCAAGGCTTTCGTCTGCGGCGGTGTCTGCCACGGCACGATGACCGGTTGGTACAACCACAACTTCGACGGTGCTGCGATCACCGTCGAGTACGGTGCGCGCCCGGCGACGAAGACGTTACGGGGAAAGGCTGCCCGCGGCCTGCTCCGGGCCGTCGGCGCTCGCCGCGTCGCGCGCTGAGCGACGGGAGCGCTTGCTGCGGTACATCGCCGCATCGGCTGCACCGAACGCCTCGACCAGGCCGAAATCGCTGGGCCGGGCCGCGGACGAACCAGCGGAGGCCGCGATGCCGGCGGCTGCCAGCGCGGCCACCAGTTCGTTGACCCGCTTCTCGCGTTGGGCGTCCGTCGCCTCGTTGAGGATCAGGGTGAACTCGTCGCCGCCGTAGCGGGCCAACCGGTCGGTGCTCCGCACCGAACCGGAGAGCACCTGCGCGGCCCGGCGCAGCAGGGCGTCGCCGGCGGCGTGTCCGTCCTCGTCGTTGATCGTCTTGAGCCCATCGAGATCGAGCACCGCGACGCCGACCCGGTCGCCGTAGGAGTCCACCCGGGCCTGGGCCTCGGCCATCGCCAGATCCCACCCACGCCGATTCAGCAGTCCGGTCAGGGCGTCGGTCTCGGCGCTGCCCTGTGCGATGCGGGCATCACTGACCGCGAGGTCGAGCCGCCTGGAGGTGACCAACTGCGCGGCCAGCAGATCCCCGAAGAGTCGGAGCAGATCGGCGTCGAGGGACTGCTCGTCGGAGAGCGGTTGATCGCTGACTCCGCAGAGCACGCCGAAGAGTTCGCCATCGGGCGCGGCCAGGGGAGTACCGGCATAGGCACGGATCGCCGGGACGTCGGGCAGGTCGCTGTAGTTCGGATCCAGGGTCGAGTCCCGCACCACGTTCGCGGCACCACCGACCATCCGGCGACAGAAGGTGTCCTGCCACGCGACCTGCATCCCTGGCAGTAACAGCCCCGAGCCGTCCGCATGGAGATGGACCTGCTGGGTGTCGGCCAGCCGCGACACCGACCAACTGGGCAGACGGGTGGTCCGGGTCAGGTAGCTGACAACCTCCTGGGCGGACCTGGCGAACAGGGTCGCACCATCGGTCGCCGGGGTAACCACGTGGCTCATCGATGCTCCTTCCGACACCCCACATCATGCCCGGCCATCGGTAGTGGCGACGTGTCTGGGCCACTGAACCGACGGCACCTTGCGGGGGTTGCACCGCGGATCGCGTTCATCTGGGATAATGGGTGGTGCGGGCTGTGTCACAAGGCGCGGTCCGAGGATCCAAACGGAAGAGGTGTGCGGATGGCGGCAATGAAGCCGCGGACGGGTGACGGTCCGCTGGAGGTCACCAAGGAAGGTCGCGGAATCGTAATGCGCGTCCCGCTCGAAGGTGGTGGCCGACTCGTTGTCGAGCTGAACGCCGAGGAAGCGACGGCGCTCGGAGACGCCCTCAAGGGCGTCGTCGGCTGACGTCGGTGTCCGTCACCACCGCAGCCCCGCACTTGCCCGCTCAGGTAGCGCCTCCCGCGTTCTCCCTGAGCCGGACACTCGGAACTAGCGCCACCACGGATGTGGTGGCGCTAGGAGTGTTCGCCGACGGCGGGCCGCGGCTCGCGGAGCCGGTCCAGGCCTGGGCCGACCAGCTCGGCCTGGATCTTTCCGGCGCACTGGCGCTGTTGCAGGTCACCGGAGAGGCCGGCCAGGTGGTGCGTCATGCCACCGGCCACAGCGCGGCACCGCTGCTCCTCCTCGTCGGCCTCGGTGCCGGCAGCGTCACCGACTACCGTCGTGCCGGTGCCGCTCTGGCCCGCACGGCCAAGGGGTTGGCTGCGCTCAGCACCTCGATCACCGACGGTGTCGACGACGCTGCCTTCGCGGCGTTCGTGACCGGCGCCGTGCTGGGCTCGTTCGAATTCCACTGGCGTTCCACGGGCCCCGCCCAGCAGCCGGTCGGCCAGATCGTTCTGGTCGACGCAGCCGAGCGCGAGGCCCAACTGGCCCGCGCCGAGGCGATCGCGGTGGCGAGTTGGCGGGCACGGTTCTGGTGCACCACTCCGTCGAACCTGAAGAACCCACAGTGGCTCGCCGACCAGGCCCAGGAGCTCGCCGACCAGGCCGGGCTCGAGGTCACCGTCTGGGACGAGTCCGACCTGGCCCGCGACGGCTTCGGCGGTCTGCTCGCCGTTGGCGCGGCCTCCTCGACGCCGCCCCGATTGATCCGGATCGACTACCGCCCGGGCAAGGGCGTCACGAAGGTCAAGGGCCACATCGCGCTGGTGGGTAAGGGGATCACCTTCGACACCGGGGGTCTCTCGATCAAGCCCGGCGATTCGATGGTCAACATGAAGCGGGACATGACCGGCGGCGCCGTGGTGCTGGCCACCATGCTGGCGTTGGCGCAGGTCGGCTGCCCGGTCCGGGTGACCGGGCTGATCGCCGCCGCGGAGAACGCTATCGACGGCACGGCCTACCGACCCGGCGACGTGATCACCCACTTCGGTGGTCGCACGACCGAGGTCACCAATACCGACGCCGAGGGCCGTCTGGTGTTGGCCGACGCCCTCGCCTACGCGGTCGCGGAGGTCAAGCCCGACGCGGTGCTGGACATCGCCACCCTGACCGGGGCGATGAAGGTCGCCCTCGGTCTCCGCACGGGCGGTTACTTCGCCAACAACGAACCCTTGGCCGAGCTGATCGCCGCCGCTGCCGAGCGCAGCGGCGAGAAGCTGTGGCGGATGCCGTTGGCCGCCGAGTACGAGGAGAAGCTCTCCTCCAAGGTCGCCGACGCCGACAACGCAGCAGGCGGTCCGGGCGCGATCACCGCGGCCCTCTTCCTGCAGCATTTCACGCAGAAGGTCCCGTGGGCCCACCTCGACATCGCCTCGGTGGGCGATGCCCTGGAGGACTACGACCTCTGGACCAAGGGTCCCACCGGCTTCGGCGCCCGCGCGCTGCTGCACTGGCTGGAGACCGAGAACCCCCTGGAAGGAATCCGATGAAGGGCCTGACCGTCCGTTGGTCGCTGGTTGACGTTCCCGCCGAGGTCTCGGCGGCCCTGCCGGGCTATGTCGCCGACGGTTCGCACGCCCGTTTCGAGGGGATGGCCGGCCTGGCCTACAAGACCTGGCGGATGCGCTCGGGCGAATGGTTCGAAGGCAGCTACGTCTTCGCCTCCGACGAGGAGCGCGCTGCGTTCCAGGAGACCTTCACCGCAGGGGCGGCCGACGCGCCGATCTCCAAGCTGACCGGCGCCGGGCCGATCCTGATCGAGGCCTGCGACGTGGTCGCGATCGCCGAGGGTGCGGCGGGCTTCGCCTCCACCCCCGACGCGATGGGCTGACGCCCGAGGGCTCAGCCCTCTTCGGGGTGCCAGACCTTCTTGGCGGCGAGCAGGCCGTCGCCGACCGGAAGCAGGACCGGGACCAACGCCTCGTTCTCGGCGATGGCGCGGCCGAGCTCGCGGATCACGACGGTCTCCTCGTCGCGCTGTGCCGGGTCCGCGACCCGGTCGTGCCACAAGGCGTTGTCGAAGCAGACCACGCCGCCGGGACGCAGCAACCGCAGCGCTTCGGCCAGGTAGTCGGCGTACTCGCGCTTGTCGCCGTCGCAGAAGACCAGGTCGTAGTGCCCATCGGTGAGCCGGGGGAGCACGTCGAGCGCAGGGCCGGCGATGGTGCGGGCGCGCTGGGCGGGGATGCCGTCCTCGGCGAACCCCTCCTTGGCGAGCCGCTGGTGCTCAGCTTCGACGTCGACGGTGGTCAGCACGCCGTCGCTGCGCATGCCGCGCAGCAACCAGAGCCCCGAGATCCCGGTGCCGGTGCCGATCTCGACCACGGCGCGGGCATCCAGCACGGAGGCGAGGAACCGCAACGCGGAGCCTACGCCGGGGCTGATCGGTACGACGCCGACCTCTTCCGCGCGGGCGCGGGCAGCGGCGAGCACGTCGTCCTCGGCAACGAAGTTCTCGGCGTAAGCCCAACTCGCTGGCGTGATCGCGGTGGTGATGGCGGCCTCCTGGGCTCGGGGTGGTGCAACGGGAGTGACCTTACCAACGTGGGAACACTTCGCGCTCGTGGCTCGTTGGGCACAAGGAGGAGTTCTGAGGGAGTCTGCGGTATTCGTTCAGGTTCTTCTCAGCCCAGATCCCTACGGTGAAGAGGTCAGATGCGACGACGCCAGCACGAGGAGCGCACGGTGACCACCAGTTTGAGCCCCCACGAAGTCCCCAGCTGGGACCAGATCGTGGCCGAGCACTCCGACCGTGTCTACCGCCTCGCCTACCGGCTCACCGGGAACCCTGCCGACGCTGAGGACCTGACCCAGGACGTCTTCGTCCGGGTCTTCCGCTCGCTCGACTCCTACAGCCCCGGCACCTTCGCCGGCTGGCTGCACCGGATCACCACCAACCTCTTCCTGGACGGCGCCCGCCGCCGTCAGCGGATCCGCTTCGACGCGCTCTCCGACGAGCGTGCCGCCCGGCTGCGCAGCCCCCAGTCGGCCCCGGACGTCGCCTACACCGAGCAGCGGTTCGAGGACGACATCGAGTTGGCGCTGGGCCAGTTGCCGCCCGACTTCCGCGCTGCCGTCGTGCTCTGCGACATCGAGGGCCTGAGCTACGAGGAGATCGCCGAGATCCTCGGTGCCAAGCTCGGCACGGTGCGCTCCCGGATCCACCGTGGCCGCTCGATGCTGCGCGAAGCACTCGCGCACCGGGCGCCGAGCCAGGGTCGTGAGCGGTACTCGGGTCCCGTCCCTGAGCAGCCCGGTCGCGTCCAAGGGGTGAGTCGATGATCGGCGGTCACCTGGGGGACCGGGTCTCCGGCCTGATCGACGGCCGGTACGACGGCGAGGCCGCCGACAAGCTGTGGGCTCACGTCCACGGCTGTGGTGTGTGCCGTGACCAGGTCGAGTACGAGGGCTGGATCAAGTCCCAGATCGCCGGGCTCTCCGGCAGCCAACGGCAGGCCCCTTCCTATCTGGCCAGCCTGTTGACCGAGCCCTCCGCGGCCACCGAGCCGGCGTTCGCGGTGGCGACGGCTCCGGCCCGCCGTAGCTCGATGACGGCAGCGATGGTCGGCGCGGGTTCGGTCGGCGCTGCGGTGCTGGGTGTGATCGCGTTGGCCGGCCCGATCGCTCCTGCCGATCGTCCGATGGACCGCCGCGGCCCCGCGAGCAGCGTCTTCCGTTCGCCGGAGTCGACCGGCGTGAACGGGCCCAACGCCACGCCGAGCGAGGTGCCCGGACCTTTCGGCGGTGCCAAGCCGGTGGCCCGTCGTACTGTGTCCACACCCACTGAACCTCGCAGCGCGGCACCCACTGCTGACGCATCGCTGCCTCGTCGATAGTTGAGAATGACTCTGTGAACGACCAACACACGCCGGGCCCTGGCGGTGACTCAGCTGAGTCCGACGCCGAGTTGACCGCACCGATCACTCCGCAGCACGCCGCCGAACCGGCACCGGCTGAGGCGGAGGTCCCCGCAGCGCCGGAGGCTTCCGAACAGCCTCAGGCCTCGCCGACGCTCCAGTTCCCGGCACCGGTCGAGGGCTCTCGCGTGGCCGGCCCGCCGAGCCAGGTCCCCGGAGCTCCGCAGGTCCCGCTCGGCGCTCCGGCGCCCGGTCCCTACGGCACGCCGCCGCCGTCGGGTAGCCCGTTCGGCGCACCGATCGGTGGTGGCCCGTTCCCGCCTCCGCCGGGTGCCGCCGGTTATGGCTATCCGGTAGCCCCGGCTCCGCGGGCGAAGGTCTCCAAGGCGGTCTGGCCGGTGGTCTGCCTGCTCTCGCTGTTGCTCGGCCTGGTCGGTGGCGCCCTCGGCGCGATGGGCTACGACAAGTGGCAGGACGACAACACCGAGCCCGGTCGCTCCCGCGACGGGTTGGCCGGTGTGCAGACCGAGACCACGCCGCCGTTGACCAAGGACAACAAGTCGATCGAGGCGGTGGCCAGCAAGCTGCTGCCGAGCACCGTGCAGATCATCGCCGACTTCGAGGGCGAGGAGGGCGGTGCCACCGGCTCCGGCTTCGTTCTCGACCGCCAAGGCCACGTCGTCACCAACAACCACGTGATCGAGGACGCCGCCAAGAAGGACGGCCGGATCCGGATCGTGCTCCACGACGGCACCCGGTACGACGCCACCGTGGTCGGTCGCAGCACCGTCTACGACCTCGCCGTGCTCTACAGCAAGGACGCCATCGACGAACTGGTCCCGGCCTCGCTCGGCGAGTCCGCGAAGCTCCGGGTCGGTGAGGGCGTGGTCGCCTTCGGCTCGCCGCTCGGCCTGACCAGCACCGTGACCGCGGGCATCATCAGCGCGCTGAACCGGCCGGTCACCACCGGCGGGACCGACGACCTGAACTCCTACATCAACGCGATCCAGACCGACGCCGCGATCAACCCGGGCAACTCGGGTGGTCCGCTGGTCAACCTGCAGGGCCAGGTGATCGGCGTCAACTCGGCGATCGCGACCACCGGCGGTGGCGGGAGCAGCGAGTCCGGCAACATCGGCGTCGGCTTCGCGATCCCGGTCGAGCAGGTCCGGGTCACCGCCGACCAGATCCTCAAGGACGGCGAGGCGCAGTACCCGGTGATCGGCGCCTCGGTGATCACCGCCGACAACCGCGAAGGTGTCCGGATCGAGAAGGTGAACCCGGGCAGTGCGGCGGAGAAGGCAGGCCTGAAGAAGAACGACGTCGTGGTCGAGATCGCCGGTCAGCCGGTCAACGACAGCCCGAGCCTGATCGTGGCGATCCGCTCGCACCTTCCGGGCGAGAAGGTCATCCTGACCGTCGAGCGCGGCGGCAAGGAGCGCGAGGTCACCGTCACTCTCGACTCCCAGGTCGGCTGACGGCAGAGCGCCACCAGCAACGAACAGCGCGACCCGCGCTACTGCTCACCGCGGTAGCGCGGGTCGACCTGTTCCGCGTCGATGCCGAGCAGGTCGGCGACCTGCTCGACGACCAGGGTCAGGACCAGCGCCTGCAGCTCCTCACGCCCGTCGCAGCGCTGCTCGATCGGCCGTCGGAAGAGCACCAACCGGGTCGGTCGGCCACCCGTGCCGCGGACCAGCGAGGAGAGCGGCACGTTGTCGTCCCAGTTCGCCGGGACGATCGGGGTGTCCTCGACGGCGTACTCGACCAGGCCGAGCCTGCTGGTCCAACGCCGGTCGATCTCGGTGACGATGCCGAGCACGATCGCGTCGAACTGTTCGCGGTTGCTGGGCCGCGGTCGCAGCACCAGATCGTTGCCGTGGCGGGCCGGCAACAGTGCCGGTCCGCGCATTCCACGACCGCGTCGATCTCTACGTGGTGAACTCACGACCGCGAGCCTAATCGGCCGGGCCTCAACCACGAGGTAGCGTGTCGCTGTGAATCCAGCCCGTCGTTGTTCGCGTACAGCGTGCGGTCGCCCTGCCATCAGCACGCTGACCTACGTCTACGCCGATCAGATTGCCGTGCTGGGCCCGCTCGCCACCTTCGCCGAGCCGCACGCCTACGACCTGTGTGAACTGCACAGCGAACGGCTGAGCGCGCCGCGGGGGTGGGAAGTGATGCGCCTGGCTCCGGACCCGTCGGCAGCCGAGCCGACCAGCGACGACCTGCTGGCCCTGGCGGACGCCGTCCGCGAGGCCGCGCGCCCCGCTCCGGCGCCACAGCCGCCGGTCAACGAGACCGGTCGCGAGACCACCCGGCGTGGTCACCTGCGGGTGCTGACCTCGGACTGAGCCCGAGTGCCGATAGGCTCAGGTTCATGCTCGATTCCGTGACCCTCTCCCCGGACAATCTGCACGCCATCTTCAAGGCGTATGACGTTCGCGGCACCGTGGGCGACCAGCTCGACGAGGTCCTTGCCGAACGGATCGGCGGCGCCTTCGTCGCCATCACCGGTGCGCCGACCGTCGTCGTCGGCTACGACATGCGTCCGTCCTCGCCCGGCCTGGCCGGAGCCTTCGCCCAGGGCGCAGCCGCGGCCGGCGCCGACGTGGTGATGATCGGCCTCGCCTCGACCGACCAGCTCTACTTCGCTTCCGGCCACCTCGGGCACGCCGGCGCGATGTTCACCGCGAGCCACAACCCGGCGGCCTACAACGGCATCAAGATGTGCCGCGCCGGTGCCGCGCCGATCGGGATGGAGACCGGCCTCGCCGAGATCCGCGACGCCGTCGCCACGGTGCACCGCGCGAGCACCGTCGGCACGATCAGCGAGACCGACGTGCTCGGCGGCTACGTGAACCACCTGCTCGGCCTCGTCGGTTGGGGCCCGCGCCAGCTCAAGGTGGTCGTCGACGCCGGCAACGGGATGGCGGGGCTCACCGCGCCGGCCGTCTTCGCCGAGATGGGCGCCGTCGAGATGGTGCCGATGTACTTCGAGCTCGACGGCACCTTCCCCAACCACGAGGCGAACCCGATCGAGCCGGCCAACCTGGTCGACCTGCAGAAGCGGGTGCTCGCCGAAGGCGCCGACATCGGCCTCGCCTTCGACGGCGACGCCGACCGCTGCTTCCTGGTCGACGAGCGCGGCGAGCTGGTCACGCCGTCCACGTTGACGGCGCTGATCGCGGCGCGCGAGTTGGCCCGCGAGCCCGGCGCCACCATCATCCACAACCTGATCACCTCGCGTGCCGTGCCGCAGATCGTCACCGAGCTCGGCGGTACTCCGGTCCGGACCCGGGTCGGCCACTCCTACATCAAGGCCACGATGGCCGAGACCGGCGCCATCTTCGGTGGCGAGCACAGCGGCCACTTCTACTTCCGTGATTTCTGGAAGGCCGACTCCGGGATGCTGGCCGCGCTCCATGCGCTGGCCGCCCTCTCGGAGACCGAGGGCACGCTCTCGGAGCTGCTGGCCCCCTACGACCGGTTCACCTCCTCGGGCGAGATCAACTCCACCGTCGCCGATCAGGCCGGCGTCGTCGAGACGTTGGTCGAGAGCTGGGCGAACCGCGACGGCGTCGAGGTGGACCGTCTCGACGGCCTCACCGTGGCGCACGCCGACTGGTGGTTCAACGTACGAGCGTCCAACACCGAGCCGCTGCTGCGGCTCAACGTCGAAGGACGCGATGAAGAGACCATGGCCGGCATCCGCGACGAGGTGCTTGCCGAGATCCGGAAGGACGCCAAGTGAACATCGACTCCAAGCTGCTGGAGATCATCGTCTGCCCCGAGTGCCGGTCCACGCTGGAGCCCCAGGGCGAGGAACTGGTCTGCACCTCCTGCGGCCTGGCCTACCCGGTCCGCGACGACATCCCGGTGCTGTTGGTCGACGAGGCGCGTAGGCCTCAGTGATGGGCACCTGGTTCGACGAGTCGCGCCTGGACGGTGAGGCGGCACAGGCCGACCCCGGCTTGCGTCTGCTCGCCGAATCGGGTGCGCGGGTGCGACGCGCGGCGGGGGAGTCCGCCGAGGCGATCGAGGATGCCCTGGCCCGGACCCGCGACCTTCGGCCTCGGGCCGTGATCGCGGCCGGTCCCGACTCCCGGCTGTTGCGCGCGGTGCTCGAACCCTGGTGCCCGGTGCCGTTCGTGGCGTGGCCGCACCCCGGCCTCCCGGGGTGGGCGGGCAGCCTCGACCTGGTGGTCATGCTGGCTCCGGAACGGAGCGACCCGGCTGCCGCGTCAGCGGTCGCGGAGGCGGTCCGGCGCGGCTGCCAGGTGGTGATCGCCTGCGCGCCCGACTCGATGGTGGCCGAGCACGCGGCCGGCCGGTGGACCAGCGTGCTGCCGACCGGTGACGGCGACCAGCTCGCCACCGCCGTCGTCATGCTCGACTTCCTGCACCGGGCCGAGCTCGGACCGGTCGCAGACGCCGAGGAGGTGGCCCGCGCTCTCGACGAGGTGGCCATCGCCTGCTCGCCGATGCGCGACCTCGCCGTCAACCCCGCCAAGATGCTGGCGATCGCGCTCGCCGACGCCAACCCGGTGCTCTGGGGTGGCTCGGTGTTGGCGGCGCGTGCCGCCCGCCGGGTCGCCGAGTCGATCCGCCGGTCCACCGGTCGCGGCGCACTGGCCGGAGACGCCGAACACCTGCTGCCGGTGCTGGAGGGTGCGGCGCCGCGCAACGTCTTCGACGATCCGTTCGCCGATGAGCCGACCGACCTGCGGCCGGTGCTGCTGGTGCTCGACGACGGCAGCGACGATCCCGTCGTCCGCGAGCAGCGCGGGCGGTTGTTGGCGGCGGCCAGCAGCCGTGGCGTCCGGGTCGAGACGGTCGAGACGTCCGCGGCCAGCGAGGTGGCGCGTTACGCGTCCCTGCACCTGAGCGGGAGCTACGCCGCCGCCTACCTCCGGCTCGCCCTGGTCTCCGACTGATCCCAGGATCGGGTGCTGGCGGGCGGTGGCCACTACGCTGCGCGTTGTGAATGGACAGCGGAAGGTGATGCGATGAGCGGCGGACTGTTCGCACTTCTCGACGATGTGGCGGTGCTCGCCCGGATGGCTGCGGCCTCGATCGACGACGTGGCGGCTGCGGCCGGCAAGGCGACGGTGAAGTCGGCCGGCGTGGTCATCGACGACACGGCGGTCACTCCGCAGTACGTACACGGCATCGCTGCTGAGCGCGAGCTGCCGATGATCAAGAAGATCGCGATCGGCTCGATCCGCAACAAGCTGCTGATCATCCTGCCCGCGGCGTTGATCCTCAACGCCTTCCTGCCCGACCTGCTGCCGATCATCCTGATCCTCGGCGGCACGTTCCTCGCCTTCGAGGGCGCCCACAAGGTCTGGCACCATTTCTTCGCCCACGACGACGGCCACGAGGCTCCGGTCACCGAGCTCGGTCCGGACGCCGAGAAGGAGATGGTGGGCGGCGCGATCCGCACCGACCTGATCCTCTCCGCCGAGATCATGGTGATCGCGTTGGCCTCGGTCGCCTCGGAGAGCGTCTGGACCCAACTCTTCGTGTTGCTCGCGGTCGCGGTGGTGATCACCGTCGCCGTCTACGGCGTGGTCGCCCTGATCGTGAAGATGGACGACGTCGGGCTGAGCCTGTCGTTGCGGACGCCGCCGCTGGCCAAGCGGATCGGCCTGGCGTTGGTCGCCGGGATGCCGAAGCTGCTGACCGCCCTGTCGGTGGTCGGCACGGTGGCGATGCTCTGGGTGGGTGGCCACATCCTGCTGGTGAACGTGCATGAGGCCGGCTGGTGGGACGCTCCGTACAACTGGGTCCATGACATCGAGCACGAGATCGAGCACGCGGTGCACGGCGCCTTCGGTGCGGTCCTCGGCTGGCTGGCGAACACCGCGATCTCGGCCGTCGTCGGATTCGTGGTCGGCTCGGTGGTGGCCGGTCTGGTCAGCCTGTGGCCCGCGAAGGCCGAGAAGTAGCCGATTCTTCGGTCGCAGAATTGCCCGGCGGGCGGCGCCCGCTTGTAGTGTGGGCCACGGTCATGCGCGGGAGATCCCGTCGAAGCGCAGATGCGCCGCAGGCCGCACATCTTGTCTGAGGTGGAGAATCATGGACTACAAGGTCAAGGACCTGACCCTCGCGGAGTTCGGCCGCAAGGAACTGACGCTGGCTGAGCACGAGATGCCGGGCCTGATGGCGATGCGCGAGCGCTTCGGCGCCGACCAGCCGCTCAAGGGAGCCCGGATCGCCGGCTCGCTGCACATGACGATCCAGACCGGTGTCCTGATCGAGACGCTGACCGCGCTCGGTGCGGACGTCCGCTGGGCGACCTGCAACATCTTCTCGACCCAGGACCACGCGGCGGCTGCCGTCGTCGTCGGCCCGAACGGGACCCCGGAGAACCCCCAGGGCACCCCCGTCTTCGCCTGGAAGGGCGAGACGCTGGCCGAGTACTGGGACGAGGCCGAGAAGGTCTTCGACTTCACCGACGCCGAGGGCAACAAGGTCGGCCCGAACATGCTGCTCGACGACGGCGGCGACATCACGCTGCTCGTGCACAAGGGTGTCGAGTTCGAGAAGGCCGGCGCGGTTCCCGGTCAGGACTCCACCGACAACGAGGAGTTCAAGGAGGTGCTGCGCGTCCTGGCCCGTTCGCTGGAGAACGACCCGCAGCGCTGGACCAACATCGCCAACGGGATCATGGGCGTCACCGAGGAGACCACCACCGGTGTGCTGCGCCTCTACGACC
The DNA here is from genome assembly GCF_047308515.1 of Nocardioides sp. Bht2. Taxonomy (NCBI): domain Bacteria; kingdom Bacillati; phylum Actinomycetota; class Actinomycetes; order Propionibacteriales; family Nocardioidaceae; genus Nocardioides; species Nocardioides sp. Bht2. Next base: position 129,900 of record NZ_JBLBWI010000007.1, on the reverse strand, counting down.
GCTACAAGGAGGGCTCGCTCCTCTTCCCGGCGATCAACGTCAACGACTCGGTCACCAAGTCGAAGTTCGACAACAAGTACGGCTGCCGCCACTCGCTGATCGACGGCATCAACCGCGGTACCGACGTGATGATCGCCGGCAAGACCGCCGTCGTCTGTGGCTACGGCGACGTCGGCAAGGGCTCCGCCGAGTCGCTGCGCGGCCAGGGCGCTCGCGTGATCATCACCGAGATCGACCCGATCTGCGCACTGCAGGCCGCGATGGACGGCTACGAGGTCAAGCGCCTCGAGTCGGTCGTCGAGTTCGCCGACATCTTCATCACCACCACCGGTAACTTCGACATCATCCGGGTCGAGCACTTCGAGAAGATGAAGAACCAGGCCATCGTCGGCAACATCGGCCACTTCGACAACGAGATCGACATGGCCGGTCTGGCCAAGATCCCGGGGATCGTCAAGGACGAGATCAAGCCGCAGGTCCACCAGTGGATCTTCGCCGACGGCAAGAAGGTCATCGTGCTCTCCGAGGGGCGTCTGCTCAACCTCGGCAACGCGACCGGCCACCCGTCGTTCGTGATGTCGAACTCCTTCACCAACCAGGTGCTGGCCCAGATCGAGCTCTTCACCAAGCTCGCCGAGTACCCGATCGGCGTCTACGTGCTGCCCAAGCACCTCGACGAGGAGGTCGCCCGCCTCCACCTCGACGCGATCGGCGTCGAGCTGACCGTGCTGAACCAGGACCAGGCCGACTACCTGGGTGTCCCGGTCGAGGGCCCGTTCAAGTCGGAGCACTACCGGTACTGAGGTAGAGGCCGGATGAATTCAATCGACAGCAAGGGGCGCATCCTCGTCGTTGACGACGATGCGTCCCTTGCCGAGATGCTCACCATCGTGTTGCGCCAGGAAGGCTTCGACAGCCGGGTCTGCACACGGGGTGACCGGGCGGTCGCCGAGTTCCGCGACTACAAACCGGACCTGGTCCTGCTCGACCTGATGCTGCCCGGCAAGGACGGCATCGACGTCTGCAAAGAGATCCGCGCCGAGTCCGGCGTGCCGATCGTGATGCTCACCGCCAAGGGCGACACCATCGACGTGGTGGTCGGCCTGGAGTCCGGTGCCGACGACTACGTCGTCAAGCCGTTCAAGCCCAAAGAGCTGATCGCCCGGATCCGGGCTCGGGTCCGTCGTCTGGACCAGCCGGTCCAGGAGAACCTGACCATCGCCGACCTGGTGATCGACGTGGCGGGCCACGCCGTCACCCGGGCCGACAAGGTGATCAACCTGACGCCCCTGGAGTTCGACCTGTTGGTCTGCCTGGCGCGCAAGCCCTGGCAGGTCTTCACCCGCGAGGTGCTGCTGGAGCAGGTCTGGGGCTACCGGCACGCGGCCGACACCCGGCTGGTGAACGTGCACGTCCAGCGACTCCGTTCCAAGATCGAGCACGACCCGGAGAACCCCGAGGTGGTCGTCACCGTTCGCGGTGTCGGCTACAAGGCCGGAACCTCGAGTTAGGTCCCGGGTGCCGAGGCGGAGCGTCTCCTCAAGCCTGCGCCGTGGCCTGACCTTCTGGCGGCGCTCGGTCCAGGCGCGGGTGGTGGCCAGCACCGTGCTGCTCTCCGCGATCGTGGTCAGCGTGGTGGGCTGGTTCCTGCTGCAACAGACCCGGGACGGTCTGGTCGACGCCCGGGTCGAGCGGGCGGTCGCCGAGGCCACCGACGAGACCGCGCAGGCGCAGATCCGGCTCGCTGCGCTCCCCGGCACGGACGACGACGCCTCGACCCAGCTCCGTCAGCTCGCCGACCCGATCCTGCAACGCGCCGAGGTACGAGGCTTCTCGGTGGTGCTGGCCGGTCCGGTCGGCGACGAGCCGATCGACGTCGCCACGGCCGGTGCCCGGTACTCCACCGACCTGGACCTGAGCAGCGTCCCGGATTCGCTGAGCGCCCACTTCAACGAGTCGCTGGATCCGGCCTGGACCTTCACCACGATCCGCTACATCGACGGCGCGGACACTCCGGACATCGCGGGGGTCGCGGTGGCGTCCGCGATCCAGCTGCCGGCCGACGGCAAGTTCTACACGCTCTACTACCTCTTCCCGATGCAGCAGGAGGAGGACACCCTCGCCCTGGTCTCGCGGGCGCTGCTCACCGCGGGCGGCCTGCTGCTGGTCCTGGTGGCAGGGCTGACCTGGCTGGTCACCCGGCAGGTGGTCACGCCGATCCGGATGGCCCGACGGACCGCGGAGCGGCTGGCGGCCGGTCACCTGGAGGAGCGGATGTGGGTCCGCGGCCATGACGACATCGCCAGGTTGGCGACCTCGTTCAACCAGATGGCCTCCAGCCTGCAGCGCCAGATCCGCCAGCTCGAGGAGCTGTCCCGGGTCCAGCGCCGGTTCACCTCCGACGTCTCCCATGAACTCCGCACCCCGTTGACCACGGTCCGGATGGCCGGCGATGTGCTGCACGACGCGCGCGACGAGTTCGACCCGGTCACCGCACGCGCGGCCGAGCTGCTGCAGACCGAGCTGGACCGCTTCGAGGGTCTGCTGAGCGACCTGCTGGAGATCAGCCGTTTCGACGCGGGCGCTGCCGCCCTCGAGCTCGACGACATCAACCTCATCGACGTCGCCCACCGGGTCGTCGACATCACCCGGGGGCTGGCCGAGCAGCGCGGGATGACGGTCACGGTGCAGGCGCTGCGAGAGCCGGTGCTCGCCGAGGCGGACACCCGCCGGGTGGAGCGGATCGTCCGCAATCTGGTCTCGAACGCGATCGACCACGCCGACTCCGGACCGATCGTGGTGATCGTCAACGGTGACGATCACGCCGCGGCGATCGCGGTCCGCGACCACGGGGTAGGACTGGCGCCCGGTGAGGCGGCGCTGGTCTTCAACCGGTTCTGGCGGGCCGATCCGGCCCGGGCCCGGACCAGTGGCGGTACCGGGCTGGGTTTGGCGATCTCGTTGGAGGACACTCATCTACACGGAGGTTGGCTCCAGGCCTGGGGCCAACCGGGGCAGGGCGCTCAGTTCCGGCTGACCTTGCCGCGTCGGGCCGGCCAGCCTCTGCGGCACAGCCCGATCCCGCTCGTGCCCGACGACGTGGAGGCGTGATGAGACGACGTACGTTCGCTCCGCTGATGCTCCTCGCCGCGCTGGTCTGCACGGCCTGTGTCTCGTTGCCGACCGAGGGCGGCGTCCGGGTGACCGAGCAGAACACCCAGGCCACCCCCGAGGCGGGCTTCCCCTACAACCCGCGGCCGCCGCAGCCGGGGGAGACGCCGGCCGAGATCGTCCGACACTTCCTCGACGCGATGACGGCCAACCCGATCTCGACGGCGGTGGCGCGCCAGTTCCTGAGCGCCCCGGCCCGCGAGGGCTGGCGCCCGAACGACGCGATGATCACCTACGCCGACCTCACCACGCCGTTGGGCGGGAGCACGGTCGAGGTCAACCTCCTCGGCGCGCACCGCCTCGACTCCCGTGGTGCCTGGCAGGGCAAGCTGAACGAGGAGCAGTCCCGGCTGGACTTCTCGATGGTGCTCGAGGACGGCGAGTGGCGGATCAACACGCTGCCCAACGCGATGATCGTGACCGACTCCTGGTTCGCCGACCGCTACACCCAGGCGTCCCTCTTCTTCTTCGACCCGACCGGCACGATCCTGGTGCCGGAGCCGGTCTTCGTGCCCCGCGGCGACCAGTTGGCCACCGCCTTGGTCAGCGGGTTGCTCCGCGGTCCCGTAGCGCCGCGCTCCGACGTCAGTCAGAGCTTCATCCCGCGCGAGTTGCAGGTGGAGTTTTCGATCCCGGTGCCGCAGGACGGCCTGGCCGAGGTGGCGTTGACCGGGGACGTCCCCAACTTCGACAACGACACGCTGGAGTTGATGACGGCGCAGATCGCCTGGACGTTGCGCCAGGACCCGTCGATCGAGCGGTTCCGGGTCACCCTCAACGGGAATCCGATCACCGGCAGCGGCACCCGTTCCGACGTCGACACCTCGATCGGCGAACCGTTCGACCCGGCGGTCCGCGACAGCTGGTTGGCCCCGTTCGCCCTGTTGAAGGGGCGGATGATCTCGCTGAACGCCTCGGGGGAGCAGCCGTTGGACGGTCCCTTCGGGCGGCGGAGCTACGGCCTGCGATCCATGGGTCTGGACCTCAACGCGGAGCTGGTCGCCGGGATCGCCGACGACGGTCGGACCGCGCTGCTCGCCCCGGCCGAGGGCGACGGCGAGCCGCAGGTCGTGCTCAGCCGGGCCAGCAACCTGCTCAAGCCGGCTTGGGATCACGTCGGCGCGCTCTGGTTGCTGGATGCGGCGCCGAGCGGCGCAGTGGTGCGGGTGGTGGTCGGTGGCAAGGTCCGCGAGGTGCAGGTTCCGGGCGTCACCGGTGAACAGGTGGTCGACTTCGTGGTCAGCCGGGATGGTTCGCGGCTGGTCGCGATCGTGGCCGGCCGCGGTAGCGATCGGGTGGTGGTCAGCCGTCTGGCACGACGCGGATCGCAGGTGCGCGGGGTGAACCCGCGAGTGGTCTGGTCGGAGCCGGGGGAGAAGCTCGATCTGCGGGCACTGGCCTGGCGGACGCCGACGGAGGTGCTGGTCGCCCGGGCGATCGCCGGCGACCTGACCCAGGTGACCCGGCGCTCGGTGGACGGTTCCGCGGGGTTGTCGAGTGGCGACGTCTCCTCGGAGTTGGTCCGCGACCGGGTGACGGCGTTGGTCTCCAGCCCGCTCTCGGGCTCACCGGCCTGGGCGGTCGGCGCCCAGGGACAGGCCCACCTGGTGGCCTCGCGCGAGGACGGGTTCGTCCCCGCTCCGGAGCTACGCGCGCTGACCTACGTGGGCTGATCGGCGGCCCTCCACAGCGCGGTGACGCTGCCTTGTGGCGACGCCGGGTGAGTTGCTGGACTGGGTGGATGCGTGCCGTCCTTGCCGACCTCTTCGCGGGTGCCGCCTGCCCCGGATGCCAGGCTCCCGGGCTGCTGCCGTGCTCCGGCTGTGCCGACCGACTGCGTGGCCATTGCGGCCCCGTCGGAGCCGCTGCGGAGCTCTGGAGCGCGGGTATCTACGAGGGGCTGCTGCGCCAGTTGGTGCTCGGCCACAAGGAGCGCCACCAGTTCGGGCTGCGGGTGGTCCTGGGCGAACTGTTGGCTGAGGCGGTGCTCGGACTTCTGGCCGGACGGCGTCCGGAGCGGCTGGTCCTGGTCCCGGTCCCGTCCCGGGTCACGGCGGTGGTGGCCCGGGGCTACGACCCGACCGGGACCGTGGTCCGGCGGGCCGCGCGGGTGCTGCGAGCAGGCGGGTGGCAGGCCGAGGCGATCAGTCTGCTGCGGGTGCGCGGGGTCCGTGATCAGGCCGGCCTGGACCGTGCCGAACGGGCAGCGAACCTGAGCGGTGCGATGAGCGTTCGGCCCGCGAAACTGGCTCAACTACAGGGCTCTGCGCCCTGGGTGGTGCTCTGCGACGACGTGATGACCACGGGTGCGACGGCGACCGAGGCGGTCCGCGCGGTACGTGCGGTAGGCATCGGAGTGCTGGGAACGGCGGTGCTCGCGCACGCGGTGAGAGCGACACCAGACCCGTTGTCCGGGTGAACGCTGGTAAAGCGTTGAGTAACCGACTAGCGTCTGGTCATGGAGTCCGTTCGGGTCCGTGGTTGCGTCGTTGGAGTCTGTTCGACGCCCGCACACAAGGCATTGCGCAGTGTGGCGCGGGAGTTGATCGAGTCCGTACGACTAGCCGATGCCAGTCGCAGGCAAAGCGGTCCACGTAAGTCCTTCCGAGGACGATCACGGTGCGGCTTAGAAGTAAGTCCTGCCCCGTTCCTGGCATCAGATATGCCCGGTCTGCGGGAGAAGATGGGTAGTGGCAAGAAGCTGCGAGAGTCTCAGCAGGCGTGTGTGGGGTCGAAGACCAGGTCGGCCGGACGGACTCCTTCTCTACGTCCGGCGCCCGCGTTGCGGTGCGTCGGCGACATGGTGACACCAACCAATTGCACGGGAGGTCTACATGGACGTTGTGGTGAGCGCACGGCAGTGCGAGGTAACCGAACGGTTCCGCAGTCACGTTGAAGAGAAGCTCTCTCGACTGGAGAAGCACGATCAACGGATCATTCGGGTCCAGGTCGAAGTCAGTAACGAGCGCAACCCGCGCCAGGCGGACCGAGCGGTCCGCGTGGAGTTGACGGCCTTCTCCAAGGGGCCGGTGATCCGGGCCGAGGCCGCAGCCGAGGACAAGATGGGCGCGCTCGACCTGGCGATGGACAAGATGGCCTCCCAGCTGCGTAAGGCAGCGGATCGCCGTCGGGTACACCGCGGTCGGCATACGCCGGTCTCGGTGGGACAGGCGCTGGCGAACGTCACCGCGCCGGAGGCCGACGAGGAGGAGGAGACCCTGGAGCGCCAGGTCGGGCCGATCACGGTCAGTGGTGACGGTCCGCTGGTCGTGCGGGAGAAGTCGCACCCGGCGATCCCGATGAATCTGGATCAGGCGCTCTACGAGATGGAACTCGTCGGACACGACTTCTACCTCTATGTGGACAAGGAGAGCGAACGCCCCAGCGTGGTCTACCGCCGTAAGGGCTATGACTACGGGGTGATCTCTTTGGACCTGATGTCCTGAAGTCCATGGCACGGACGGGCCGCTCTGGAGTAGGACAGAGATGGCCCGTTCGTGCCATGATGGCCCGGTGAGCGAGATCGATGCGGCCGCCGAAGCGGTGAGGGTCCTGGTCGTTGATGACCAGGAGCTCTTCCGACGGGGCCTGACCATGCTGCTGGGCGTTGAACCTGGCATTGAGGTGGTCGGCGAAGCGGGCGACGGTATCGAGGGCACCGACCTGGCCGTGGTGACGGCACCCGACGTCGTCCTGTTGGACGTGCGGATGCCCAAGCGGTCCGGCATCGAAGCCTGCGTGGCGATCAAGGAGGCGGTCCCCGCCTCGAAGATCATCATGCTCACCGTCTCCGATGAAGAGGCCGACCTCTACGAGGCGGTCAAGGGCGGAGCCTCCGGCTACCTGCTCAAGGACTCCTCGATCGACGAGGTCGCCCAGGCGGTCCGGGTGGTGGCCGACGGCCAGTCCCTGATCAGCCCGTCGATGGCGGTCAAGCTGATCGACGAGTTCAAGCAGATGACGAAGCCGGAGCGGGACCAGGTCCCCGGCCTGCGGCTGACCGAGCGGGAGCTCCAGGTGCTGCGCCTGGTGGCGCGCGGGATGAACAACCGGGAGATCGCCCGCGAGCTGTTCATCAGCGAGAACACCGTGAAGAACCACGTCCGCAACATCTTGGAGAAGCTGCAGCTGCACTCGCGGATGGAAGCCGTGATGTACGCGGTCCGCGAGAAGCTGCTCGACATCCCGTGAGTCGTCCCGCGACGATAGGCGCATGACGCAGTCGCTGAGCCTCGCCCAGGCACGTCGGATCGCCTTGGCGGCTCAGGGTTTCCTCGACCCCGTCCATGCCCGCCCGACGATGCGGACCTTCGACCGCACCCTGGCCCGGACCGGCGTCCTCCAGATCGACTCGGTAAACGTCCTGCAACGCGCGCACTACATGCCGCTCTACGCGCGGATGGGGCCCTACGACGTCGACCTGCTACGCCGGGCCGCCGAAGAACGGCCGCGGCGGGTGCTGGAGTACTGGGCACACGTGGCGACCTTCATGTCGGTCGACCTGTGGCCGTTGATGCAACACCGGATGGCGCGAGCCTCGATCGATGCCTGGGGCGGACCGCGTTCGATCGCCGAGGAGAATCCGGCGCTGGTCCGCGACGTGTTGGCCGACGTCCGCCGGCATGGGCCGCGGTCGGCGCGTCAGATCGACGCCGACCTCACCGGCGGCGCGGAGCGGGCCAAGGAGCACTGGGGCTGGAACTGGTCGGAGGTCAAGCAGGCGCTCGAGTACCTCTTCTATGCCGGTGAGATCACCGTCGCGGCGCGTAACGGACAGTTCGAACGGCTCTACGACGTCCCGGAGCGGGTGGTGCCGAGCGAGCATCTCAACGCGCCGACGCCGGAGCCGGCCGACGCGCATCGGGAGCTGGTCCGGCGCGCCGCCCGCAGTCACGGCGTCGCCTCCGAGCAGTGTCTGCGCGACTACTACCGGATGGGAGTGGCACAGACCCGGGCCGCCGTCGCCGAGCTGGTCGACGAGGGCGAGCTGACGCCGGTCGACGTCGAAGGCTGGAACCGCCCTGCCTACCTGCACCGTGACGCCCGGATCCCGCGTCGGGTCGAGGCGGCCACCCTGCTCTCGCCGTTCGACCCGATCGTCTGGGAGCGGGCTCGGACCGAGGCGCTCTTCGACTTCTTCTACCGGATCGAGATCTACGTCCCGGCCGCGAAGCGGATCCACGGTTACTACGTGCTTCCCTTCCTGCTCGGCGAGCAGTTGGTGGCCCGCGTCGACCTCAAGGCGGATCGGGCGGGTTCCCGGCTGATGGTGCTCGGAGCCTTCGCAGAGCCGGGGGCGCCGTCTTCGACGGCGGCGGCGCTGGCCGGCGAGTTGCGGCGGCTCGCCGGGTGGCTGGGGCTCGACGATGTGGAGGTCCGCCAGCACGGGGATCTGGCCCCGGCGGTTGCTGCCGAGCTGTAGCGTCGGCCTTGGGTGTCCGGTACAGGTGGGACGCTGCCCACAGCGCGGGTAGCATTGCCGAGGTTCTGGACATCCCAGCCATCCGCCACGCGAACAGGGAGCGAGCTCGTGCCTTCCATCCTCGACAGAATTCTCCGCATCGGAGAGGGCAAGATCCTCAAAGAGCTCGAGGCCATCGCCAAGGCGGTCAACGCCATCGAGGACGACTTCGTCGCGATGACCGACGAGGAGCTTCGCGGGCAGACCGAGGAGTTCAAGCAGCGCCTGGCTGACGGTGAGACCCTCGACGACATCATGCCGGAGGCGTTCGCCACCGTGCGTGAGGCCGCGAAGCGCGTGATCGGCCAGCGTCACTACGACGTCCAGATCATGGGTGGCGCCGCGCTGCACAAGGGCAACATCGCCGAGATGAAGACCGGTGAGGGTAAGACCCTGGTCGCAACCTTGCCGTCCTACCTCAACGCGCTCGCCGGCCAGGGCGTCCACGTGGTCACCGTCAACGACTACCTGGCCAAGTTCCAGTCCGAGATGATGGGCCGCATCCATCACTTCCTGGGGCTGAGCACCGGTGTGATCCTGCCGAACATGACTCCGGACGAGCGTCGGGTCGCCTACAACTGCGACATCACCTACGCCACCAACAACGAGCTCGGCTTCGACTACCTGCGCGACAACATGGCCGCCAGCATCGACCGCTGCGTGCAGCGCGGTCACGGCTTCGCCATCGTCGATGAGGTCGACTCGATCCTGATCGACGAGGCCCGGACGCCGCTGATCATCTCCGGCCCGACCCAGGACGAGGTCCGCTGGTACGCGGAGTTCGCCAAGATCGCCGCGACCATGGAGCCCGAGAAGGACTACGAGGTCGACGAGAAGAAGCGCACCGTCTCCGCGCTGGAGGGCGCGATCTCGAAGGTGGAGAACTACCTCGGTATCGACAACCTCTACGACTCGGTCAACACGCCGCTGATCTCGTTCATGAACAACTCGATCAAGGCCAAGGAGCTCTTCCACCGCGACAAGGAGTACGTGGTGATGGGCGGCGAGGTGAAGATCGTCGACGAGCACACCGGCCGCATCCTGGACGGACGTCGCTACAACGACGGCCTGCACCAGGCGATCGAGGCCAAGGAGGGTGTGACGGTCCGCGAGGAGTACCAGACCCTCGCCTCCATCACCCTGCAGAACTACTTCCGGATGTACAAGAAGCTCTCGGGTATGACCGGTACCGCGATGACCGAGGCCTCCGAGTTCGACAAGATCTACGACCTCGGCGTGGTGCCGATCCCGACCAACAAGCCGGCGCTTCGTCAGGACCAGCCCGACCTGGTCTACCGGACCGAGGACGCCAAGTACGACGCCGTCGTCGCCGACATCGCGGAGCGGAACAAGGCCGGTCAGCCGGTGCTGATCGGTACCGTCTCGGTCGAGAAGTCCGAGCTGCTCTCCGGTCTGCTGAAGAAGAAGGGCGTCCCGCACACCGTGCTGAACGCCAAGCAGCACGACTCCGAGGCGAAGGTCGTCGCACTCGCCGGTCACAAGGGAGCCGTTACCGTCGCCACCAACATGGCCGGTCGTGGTACCGACATCATGCTCGGTGGCTCGGTGGAGTTCCTCGCCGACGAGGAGCTTCGCAAGAAGGGTCTGGACCCGGTCGAGACCAGCGACGAGTATGAGGCTGCCTGGCCGGCCGCGGTGGACCGCTACAAGGCGCAGGTCTCCGCCGAGCACGACGAGGTCAAGGAGCTCGGCGGGCTCTACGTCGTCGGTACCGAGCGCCACGAGTCGCGCCGGATCGACAACCAGCTGCGTGGTCGTTCCGGGCGTCAGGGTGACCCGGGTGAGTCCCGGTTCTACCTGTCCCTGCAGGACGAACTGATGCGTCTGTTCAAGTCGGACTGGGTCGACCGCGTGCTCACCGTGCTCAAGGTGCCGGACGACGTCCCGATCGAGAACAAGCGGGTCACCGGCGCGATCGCCAACGCCCAGGGTCAGATCGAGTCGCAGAACTTCGAGTCGCGCAAGAACGTGCTGAAGTACGACGACGTGATGGACCGCCAGCGCAAGGTGATCTACGAAGAGCGTCGCCGCGTCCTCGAGGGCGCTGACCTGGGTGAGCAGATCCGGACCTTCATCGACGACGTCATCGATGGCTATGTCACCGGTGCCACCGAGGGCTTCGCGGAGGAGTGGGACCTGGAGACGCTGTGGACGGCGCTCAAGCAGCTCTACCCGATCACCCTCAAGCACCAGGAGATCGCGGACGGCGCCGGCGGCCTGGCCGCACTGGGCCGCTCCGAGCTCGCTGAGGCGTTGAAGAAGGACGCCCAGGCTGCGTACGCGGCTCGTGAGGCGGAGCTCGGCGAGGAGAACACCCGCGACCTGGAGCGGCGCGTGGTGCTCTCGGTGCTGGACCGCAAGTGGCGTGACCACCTCTACGAGATGGACTACCTGCGCGAGGGCATCTACCTGCGTGCCTACAGCCAGCGCGACCCGCTGGTCGAGTACCAGCGCGAGGGCTTCGACATGTTCGGCGCCATGATGGACGGCATCAAGGAGGAGGCCGTCGGCTTCCTGTTCAACCTCGAGGTCGAGATCGTGGAGGAGGACGACGACGAGCTGGTGCTTGAGGGCGACGGCGAAGTCGCCGAGCCGGCCGGCCAGTCGCACATCCACGCCAAGGGCCTCGAAGGTGCCAAGGAGCCGGAGCGGCTGACCTACTCCGGTCCGGACGAGGACGGCGAGCCGGAGGCGGTGGGCAACGCCACCGTCACCAACGCCGACGACCCGTTCGCCGGTATCGGCCGCAACGAGGACTGCCCCTGCGGCTCTGGCAAGAAGTACAAGAAGTGCCACGGCGCCCCGAACGGTCCGACCGGACTGACCACGCGCGTCAACGGCTGATCGCTCACTGAGCTGACGGCGTCCGAGAAGGTCGCCGGTGGCTGGCTCACCCGAACATGATCTGGGTGCATTGCCAGCGGCCGGCGACCTTTTCCATGCGTGCGGCGACGCAGCGGCTGCGTACCGCGTGGCTGACCACGACGCTGATCTCGACCCGGTCGGTGGCGAGGAAGCAGGAGTGCACGCTGCTGACCAGCGGACGTGGGTGCAGGCGTCGGGCCCGACGGGGACCGGCCGCAGCCCCAGCGGCAGCAGCGACCGTCGCGGCGCGGGCGAGGAGTTCTTGATGGATCGCCGGTGTGGTCCAGCGGACCAGCTGGGAGACCGGGCGCTGGCCGCCGATCGCCTCGACGCAGGCCTGGACGAAGAGGGCCGCCCAGCGGTGCACCTCCTCGCGCAGCGCAGCGCTGATCGGGACCGAGTCGGCGCCGCGGAGCAGGGGGAGGGGGACTGCTCCACCTGGCGCTGATAGCGCGGGCACGGGCGCGGCCGGGAACGGCGGCATCGTCCCCAGATCGAGGTCGAGGGCGAGCGTGCCCTGGAGGGCGACGGGGCCGGTGTTCTGGCGGCGCGGACGGGGCAGGGGCGTGACGTTGCCGGTCATTGCAGGCCTCGCAGACTCGAGAGGTCGAGCTGTTGTCCGGGGCGGATCAGATCGGGGTTCACCCCGATCGTGGGTCGGTTGCTGAGCCAGAGGCGGCCGGCGGCCCGGTCGATCTCGGCGCGGCTGGTGCCCGGCGGTAAGGCCCGCTCGGCGATTCGCCACAGGGTGTCGCCGGCGGTGACCGTCACGACGGCGGGTGCTGCGGGTGCTGCGGGTGCTGTGGTGGGCAGTTCGGGGAGCGGCAGCCCGGCCACCATGTTCCGCCCGGTCGGAGTCACCGGCCGGGGGCTGTTGGCGTCTGTGACCTGCTGAGCGTGGGCGGGCAGTGTGGCGGTGGCAAGGAGCGCGCCGCAGCCGAGCAGCACCAGGTATCGCAGCCAGCGGGGTGCCCCGACCCGGCTGGGCCGGCCGCGGGCGACGTCGGCGACCAGCAGGGTGCTCAGCAACCAGAGCCAGAGCACCGCGCCGACGACGGTGGCCTGGGCCGCAGCGACCAGCAACTGGTCGGGGAGTGGCGGCGACGGTGTCCCGTCGAGGCGGGCCCAGGTGGCCCAGGAGGCGGGCCGGGCCCGCCAGCTCCCGGCCAGGGCGGCGACGCTCAGCGCGGTAGCGGCCAGCCAGGTGCCGAAGCAGCGCCGTCGGCAGGCGGAGTGAGGTGTCGTGAAGGTGGAGCTGTCCCGAGATGACATGAGCAAAGCTTTCGTTTGCGTGCGTTTGCGTCAGTCAACGTCCGGTTGAATCAGTTGTCAATCAGTTCTCCACAGGGGAAGTCGGGATGAGCGAGGGTCAGCGGACGGGACGCGAGAGCCGGTCCAGGAACGCCACCAGGAGTGCCTCCCGCATGGCCGGTGCGGCGACGTCGAGAAGCGCGTTGACCTCGGCCATCCGGGTGGGCAGGGCCAGCCCGCCGTCGTCGGAGGTGCCGAGCAGACCGGCGGCGGCGAGCAGGCCGTCGAAGTCGGCGTCGCTGAGGGCGGTCGGGTCGAGCGCCTCGATGAAGGCGACGACCCCGGGATCGACCCGGACCGGTCCGGCGGCCACCGCTCGCTCCACCGCCGCAGTGAGTGCGGTGACGAACTCGGCCACGTTGTTCAGCGTGGCTGCGCTGACCGAGAGGTGGATCGTCGCCCGGCGGCCGGCGAAGGCCATCTGGGGCTGGACGAACCAGCCGGCGTCGGCCATCTCGTCGCAGATGGTGAACGGGTCGCAGGAGTCGTCGGTGGCCAGCGCGATCAGCGTCGAGTCGGGCTGCGCGACGACCGAGAGCGCCGGGATCGCGGCGACACCCGCGACGATCGCGTCGACCGCGGCGAAGACCTCTGCGGCCAACCGTTGGTAGCCGTCCTCGCCGATCGCGCGGGTCACCGCCCAAGCGCCGGCCAGCGGGCCACCCGACTTGGTCGACTGCATGGTGGCGTTGAGCATCGTGTAGCCGGGCCATTCGGCGCTGGCGAAGAACTGGGAGCGACGCAATGCGGAGTCGCGGTGTAACAGGATCGAGGTCCCCTTCGGGGCGTAGCCGTACTTGTGCAGGTCGACCGAGATGCTGGTGACTCCGTCCACCGCGAAGGTCCACGGCGTCGTCTCCCGGCCCAGCCGCGGGGCGAAGGGAAGCACCCAGCCGCCGATGCAGGCGTCCACATGGCAACGCACCCCGGCCGCCGCGGCGGCTGCCGCGAGCTCGGCGACCGGATCGATCACGCCGTGCGCATACGACGGGGCACTGGCCACCACCAGCACCGTGTCGGTATCGATCGCGGCGATGGTGGCGTCGACGTCGGCGCGGTAGTCGTCGCCGACCGGGATCGAGACCGCCTCCACGCCGAAATAGTGCGCTGCCTTGTGGAAGGCGGCGTGGGCCGTGCTCGGGATGATCATCTTCGGCCGGGTGATCTCCGGGTGGCCGTCGCGGGCACTCTGCACCGCCAACAAGACCGACTCGGTACCGCCGGAGGTGACCGTGCCGACCGCGGTCGGCGGCGCGTCCAACAGATCGGCAGCCATCCCGACGACCTCGTTCTCCATCTGCAGCAGCGAGGGGAAGGCGGTCGGGTCGAGGCCGTTGGATCCGGCGTAGGCGGCGACCGCGGCGCGTCCCAGATCGTCCACGTCGCTCAGTCCTGAGTCGTAGACGTAGGCCAGGGTGCGTCCGCCGTGGACCGGGAGGTCGGCCGCTTGGCGCTCCTTGAGCTGGGCGACGATGTCGTCGAGGGTCACAGCGTTGCGGGTCACAGGTCTGCCTCCGTGAGTCGGTAGCGGGATAGCCAGAAGAGCGAGAGCACCACGAGCAGAGCAGGCAGTACCGAGAAACCGAGGGTGATCGCGGTGAGCGCGGAGTCCGGCTGAACCGCGTCCCCGTCGGTCGAGGAGCGGTAGTCGCCCAAGGCGAGCACCAACGCGAAGAGGGCGGGACCGGCCGCCAACCCGAGGGTCTCACCTGCGGTCCAGACCCCGGTGAAGACTCCGGTGCGGTTCTCTCCGGTCCGCTTGGCATCGGCCGCCGCTGCGTCGGGGAGCATAGCCATCGGGAAGACCTGGGCACCGGCATAACCGACGCCGACCAGAGCCACCGCGGCGAAGACCACGACCGGCACCTCCAACAGGGCCAAGCAGGAGAGCGCCGCCCCGCTCGCCAGGATCGCGGAGGAGACCAGGTAACCGGTCCGCTTGCCGAAGCGGGTACCGAACCGTGCCCAGAGCGGGGTCAGCACGAGCGCCGGACCGACGAAGCAGACGAAGAGGATCGTCGCTGCGCCGTCGCGGTCCAGCACGTCGCCGGCCAGGTAGTCGACGCCGGCCAACATCGAGCCGGTCGCCAGCGCCTGGAGGACGAAGGTGGTCAGCAGTAACCGGAAGTCGCGGGCACCGGCCACCACCCGGAGCTGGTCGCGGAGCGTGCCCGCCCCGGCGTCGAGGGTGGCGAACGGCGCGTTGCGGGTGCCGAAATAGCTGCTCAGTACGCCGATGGTGATGATCACCGCCATCGCTACCCCCATCACCCGGTAGCCGTCGCGTCCGCCGACCGCGTCCCGGATCGCCGGGGCGCTGGCGCCCGCCAACAGGATGGTGAAGGCCAGGATCGCGACCCGCCACGCCATCAGCCGGGTGCGTTCGTCGTACGAGCTGGTGATCTCGGCCGGCATCGAGACGTAGGGGACCTGGAAGAAGGCGTAGGCGGTGGCGCAGGCCAGGAAGGCGACCAGGACCCAGAGTGAGTCGGCCAGCGTCGAGCCGAGATCGGGACCGGCGAAGAGCAGCGCGAAACAGAGAGCGAGCGCGAGCCCGCCGCGTAGCAGGAACGGGCGACGGCGACCACGGGGGTCGGTGCTGCGGTCGCTGATCCGGCCGGCGATCGGGTTCAACACGACGTCCCAGGCCTTCGGTAGGAAGACGATCAGGCCCGCCCAGACGGCGGCCACCCCGAGACTGTCGGTCAGGAACGGCAGCAGCATCAGGCCCGGCACGGTGCCGAACGCTCCCGTGGCCACCGAGCCGGTGGCGTAGCCGAACCGGATGCCGGGAGTCAACGCGCCGGGTTCTGTCGTTCGTGCCATGCGCGCACCCTAACCACGGTGTCGGCGCGCGCTGGGCAAAGTACGCGAATCGTGACCGATGGGTTTGAACGACGCAGACGGTGGGAAGGGGCCCACCGTGTGTGTGCACAGCTCGGGTGCACCCTGAACCAGGAGGCGTCATGTCTCAGGATCCCTCGGCCCACGACGACGGCACCCGCCCTACCTGGCAGGTACAGCCCGGACAGGTAGGCGGCGCCGCGGAGAGCCCCGCCGAGCGGACGGCGATCCAGCCGGCCGTCCGTGCCGACGCGCCGCCACCCGGACGCCGGATCGCGGACCCGGAGAACCTCGCCCCGATCACCCCTCCTGCGGGATACCCGCAGCAGCAGGTGCCGGCGCCGCCACAGGCCTACGCCCAGCCCGTGCCGGGGTACGTCGATCCGCAGCAGCAGGGTTACGCACCCCAGCAGGGGTATGCCCAGCCTGCGGCCGGCTACCAGGAGATGCCCTACGCGCAGCCGCCGGCCGGCTACGCGCCCGCCCCGGAACCGGAACGGCTTCCGACGGCCCAGGACTTCCTCCAAGGCCGACACCAAGCACTCGACATCGGGCCTGCGACATGGGGTTGGCGTGGCTGGCTGCGCCGCGCGACCTTCGGCCTGGTCAAGCCCAAGATGGGCGCCAAGGAGCGGGAGCATCGCGAGGCGCGGGCAGCCGTCCAGCGCTCGTTCTCGGGGCCACGCACCATCGTCTTCGCCAACCCCAAGGGCGGTGCCGCCAAGACCACCAGTGTGCTGGCGGCCGGCTACACGTTCGGCACCATCCGGGGTGGAGGAGTGGTGGCCTGGGACAACAACGAGACCCGGGGCACCCTCGGCATCCGCGGCGAGCGGGCCAACCATCAGAACACCACGCGCGAACTGCTCGACGACCTCAACCGGTTCAGCGACGTCTACGAGTCGCGGATCGGCGACCTCGGCGCCTTCGTCCGGTCCCAGGGCGACGCGCACTTCGACCTGCTCGCCTCGGATGAGCGGGCCGACGTCACCGGAACCATCCGGGCCACCGACTTCGGTGCCGTGCACCGGTTGTTGGAGCGGTTCTACCACTTGATCCTGATCGACACCGGCAACAACCTGCGCGCCGAGAACTGGCTGGCCGCGGCCCAGACCGCGGACCTGATCGTGGTCACCTGCACGGTGCGCGAGGACACCGGCTACAGCGGGTTGTGGATGCTGGACGCGTTGGCCGACGCCGGACATACCGACCTGCAGAACCGGACCATCACGGTGTTGGCCGACCCGTCGCCGTCGGTGGACGAACAACTTGCCAAGGACCTGGTCGACGTCTACGCCAAGCGGACCCGCGCCGTCTTCCGGATCCCGTACGACGCAGCGCTGGTCGCCGGTTCGGTGATCCAGTACGGCCAGCTCTCGCCGGCGACCCAGGCCGCGTGGCTCAAGGCCTGCGCGGAGATGTCGCGTGCGCTCTGACCTCAATGTGACCTCAGCGCTGAGAATTCGCCGGCAGGCGGACCGTGAGGTCACATTGAGCTAGGGGGCGAGCGAGCGAGAACCGTCCGATCCGTAGCGGCGCTTGGGGTTCGCGCCGATCCCCTTGGGGTCGCGCGGTGCTTCGGCCGGTGGCGACGCCGGGTCGTTCGGCTCCGGCGTCGCGTCACTCGCCCACCGGTTCAGCCACTCCTCGAGGATCAGCCAGGTGGTGTTCCGCGCGGCCCGGCCGGTCAGCATGCCGAGGTGCCCACCTGGGACGACCTCGAAGCGGACCTCGGGGGCACTGGTGAGGTGCCCGACGACGGCCCGCACCGCCTCGATCGGGGCGATCCCGTCGGTCTCGCCGGCGAAGACCAGGACCGGCGCCGTCACGTCCTTCAGCTCCACCCGCTTCTCGCCGAGGCTGAGGTAGCCGCGGACCAGCTCGTTCTTCTTCACGAACCGGTGGTAGAGCTGGCCGAAGGTGCGACCCGGATAGGCGATCATCGCCGCGGTGAAGGCGTCCACCGCCTCGATCTGGGCCAGGAACTCGGTGTTGTCGAGCTGCTGCAGCTTGACGATCGGTTTGGTGAGGAGCTTCTGCGCGGCGGTCAGCTGGAACGCCCAGCGGACCAGGGGCTTCGGGGCACCGCCGAGGGCGCGGTAGACCCGGGTGACCGGGCCGTCGCCCGCCTTCACCCCGCCCCAGGTGCCGTCGGTGAACTTCAGCAGTGGCCGAAGCGGAGCGATCATCGGCACCTTCGAGACGTCGAAGGGGGAGCCGACGATGGTCAGCGAGGCGATCGGCAGGTCGTCGTGGTCGGCGGCGGCCAGGGTCATGAAGATCCCGCCGAGGCTCCAGCCGACGACATGGACCGGACGTCCGCCCGCGTGCTGCGAGACGTGCCGGATCGCTTCGGGGACGACCTCCTCGATCCAGTGCTCCATGCCGAGGTTGCGGTCGCGGAAGGAGACCTCGCCGTACTCCAGCAGGTAGGTCCGGTGTCCGGCGTTGATCAGATGCTCGACCAGCGAGCAGCCGCGCCGCAGGTCGTAGCAGCTGGACGGCGCGGCGAGCGGTGTCACCAGCAGCACCGGATCGCCGTCCTCGGGCGCCGTGGGGGTAGGGCGGTAGTGGTAGACCTGCCGCAGCAGGCCCTCGTCGATCAGGGTGCGGGGCATCTTGCGGAGGTCGGCAACCCCGCCGTAGAGCACCTTGTGCGCCACGTTGCCGGCGGCGGCGACCACCTGGTCGGGCTTGGGCAACAGGTCCATGGCGGCAACGTACCCTGTCTCGACATTCTTGGTCCTGCGTACTAGACACTTGTCACATGGGATGGAAGTCGTGGGTCGGTACCGGGTTGGCGGCGACGGGGGCGGTGGTCGCCTACGACGTGACGCAGCGCAAGCACGCGATCCTGCGGAACTTCCCGGTCGTCGGGCATGCCCGGTACCTGTTGGAGAAGGTCGGGCCGGAGCTGCGTCAGTACATCGTCACCAGCAACGACGAGGAGCGGCCGTTCAGTCGTGACCAGCGTCGCTGGGTCTACGCGTCGTCGAAGCTGGAGAACAACTACTTCGGCTTCGGTACCGACAACGATGTCGAGAACACGATGGGGCGCACGGTGATCAAGCACCGCACGTTCTCCACCGTCCATGCCACCACCCACCCGCATGCCGAGGAGGGTGTCCGCCTGCCGTCCGCGAAGGTGATGGGCCAGGCCCGGGGACGGGCTCGCGCCTTCCGGCCGAACTCGGTGGTCAACATCTCCGGGATGAGCTTCGGTTCGCTCTCCGGCAACGCGATCAGCGCACTGAACAAGGGTGCCGCGATCGCCGGGTGCCTGCACAACACCGGCGAAGGCGCGCTCTCACCGCACCACCGCCAGGGTGGCGACGTCGTCTTCCAGATCGGTACCGCCTACTTCGGCTGCCGCGACCGGGACGGCAACTTCGATCTGGCTCGGCTCAAGGACCTGGTCGCCGGTGCCCCGATCAAGGCGATCGAGATCAAGCTCTCGCAAGGCGCGAAGCCGGGGCTCGGCGGCATGCTGCCGGGTGCCAAGGTGACCAAGGAGATCGCCGAGATCCGGGGCATCGAGGAGGGCAAGGACTGCGCCAGCCCGGCTCGGCACAGCGAGTTCGACGACGTCGACTCGATGCTTGACTTCGTCGAACTGATCGCCCAGACGACCGGCCTGCCGGTCGGGATCAAGTCGGCCGTCGGCGACCTAGGCTTCTGGGACGACCTGACCGCCGCGATGGGTGCGGACCGCCAGCGAGGCGTTGACTTCGTCAACATCGACGGCGGCGAGGGCGGTACCGGCGCCGCGCCGTTGGTCTTCGCCGACTCGGTGGCCTATCCGTTCCGGCTCGGGTTCGCGGAGGTCTACAAGCGGTTCAAGCTGGCCGGCCTCGCCGACGACGTCACCTTCATCGGGGCGGGCAAGCTGGGGCTCCCGGAGAACGCCCTGGTGGCCTTCGCGTTGGGCGCCGACATGGTGAACGTGGCCCGCGAAGCGATGCTCTCGATCGGCTGCATCCAGGCGCAGCGCTGCCACAGCGACGACTGCCCGACCGGCGTCGCGACGCAGAGCCCCTGGCTCTCGCACGGTCTCGACCCCGCCTCGAAGGCGGTCCGCGCGGCCAACTACGTGGTCTCGTTGCGCCGCGACCTGATCAAGGTGACCGGCGCGATCGGCGTCGCCCACCCGGGGTTGATCCTGCCGTCCGACATCGACCTGGTCGACGGCACCCGCTCACGCCGAGGACTGGCCGAGCTCTACGGCTACGAGCCCGGTTGGGGCGGTCTGTCTGCGGCGCAGGCAGAGACGATCACCCGGTTGATGGTCGGCGAGCTGCCCGATGAGGAGCAGCAGCCGTCGCACTGATTTCCCGGTCGGCGCGGGACGATGCGTGACGCACGGCCGAGTCGCGGCATAGGCTGCGGGCATCTGCCCACCGGGCGAGTGTCGGGGGACCTCAACCAGTAGCTGCTGACAGGGAGTCGGGTTGCCCATCGCTGCGTTGCCATCGAGCCGGGAGCGACACGTCGCGAACCGTTTCTCCTACGGCTGGACCCCGGAGCTGAGCCGCCAGATCAAGAAGGCCGGCGGCTCGCGGGACTGGTTCACCAAGCAGCTGAAGGCGAGCCGGATCGACGACTCCTTCCAGAGCAGGTCGTTCGCCTGGTGGCCCTCCTTGCGGATGACACCGCAGCAGATGTGGGCGGCCCAGCAGAGCGGCGAGATGGGCATGTGGGAGGTCATGGAGGACTACCGCCGCTGGTGCTTGGTGCGGCGGGTTCAGGCGAAGCCGCAGCTGTGGGAGATGGTCGCCGAGACCTGGGAGAACCACCTGCACGTGCCGGCGATCGGTGAGGCGGAGGCGCCGTATCGGGTGGCCTATGGCCGTGGCATCCGGCAACGTGCGCTCGGTCGGTACGCCGACCTCCTCAACTTCGCGATCACCCACCCCGCGATGGGTGCCTATCTGAGCAACCTCAACTCGACCGCGTCCTCGCCCAGTGAGGATCTCGGGCGCGAGCTGCTGGAGCTGCACACCGTGGGGCGGGGCGTTTTCACCGAGAACGATGTGAAGAACTCGGCGCGGATCCTGACCGGATACACCGGGGACCTGTGGAACACCTGGAAGGTGGGCTACCGCCCGGCGAACCACTACCGCGGCACCGTGAAGGTATTGGGTTTCAAGCACAAGAACACCGCCAGCGACGGGCGCCCGGTGGTGCGGGCCTACCTGAACTACCTGGCCAGGCACCCCGCGACGGCGCGCAGAGTGGCGCGGGTCCTCGCCGTCCGGTTCGTCTCGGACTCGCCGCCGGCCTCGCTGATCACCAAACTGGCCAAGGTCTACCGGGCCAACGACACCGCGATCCGCCCGGTGCTGAAGGCGCTCTTCGAGTCGAAGGCGTTCGCCGCGGCGATCGACCGCAAGGTGCGGACTCCGGAGGAGGACGTGGTCGCGACCTACCGGGCGCTGGGCTACCGGATCTCGGCGTCGACCGGCCAGGACTCGGCGGCGCGGAGCATCGTCTGGCAGGCCGCCGATATCGGGTTGGCGCCGTTCACCTGGCCGCGGCCGGACGGGCGCCCCGACCAGGGGGCGGCCTGGGCGTCGACGTCGCGGATGCTGGCCTCGTTCGATGTGCACTACACGATGGCGGGCGGCTGGTGGCCCTCCAAGGGGTTCACCCGTCCGGTAGGGACGGCATGGTTGCCGGCGAGCCGGGTCCGGTTCGACCAGTTGGTCGAGCATCTGAGCCGCACCCTGACCGGACGCCGGGCACCGTCCTGGTTGGTGACCGCTTGTGGGCAGGCGGTGAAGTGTGCGCCGAACGAGATGATCGACGCCAACCATCCGATGGTCCGCTGGTATCTGCCGCGACTGCTGACGACGGTGCTGGACCAACCGGCACACATGACGAGGTGACGATGAGCGACGAGACCTGTTGCGAGGAGTTCAACGGCATCAGCCGGCGCGGCCTGTTCAAGGCGGGGCTGGGGATGGCGGCCGGGTTCAGCGTGGTCAGCACCTTCGGTCAGGCGGTGCTCCAGGAGACCCGAGCCGCATCGGCGGCCCCGACCGACGCCGTCCTGGTGGTGCTGTCGCTGCGCGGTGCGTGCGACGGACTGAGCCTGGTGGTGCCACACGGTGACCCGGTCTATGCGAAGGCCCGCCCGACGATCGCGGTGCCCACTGCTCAACTGGTGGCGCGGGACGGGTTCTTCGGGTTGCACCCGGAGCTGGCTCCGCTGTTGCCGATGTGGCAGCGCGGCGAGATGGCGGCGGTGCACGCGACCGGGATGCCGGCCGTGAACCGGTCACACTTCGCCGCGATGGAGGCGTTGGAGGACGCTGACCCCGGCTCGTCCGCCCGGATCGGCTGGTTGAACCGGCTCGTCGGCCAGGCCGGTGCCAACGACCCGATGCGGGCGCTGCAGGTCGGCGGCTCGACGGTGCCGACCTCGCTGGTGGGGCCGCGCCGGACGGCGGCGCTCCGGGAGGTCGACCGGGTCCGGCTGGCGGGTCAGGACGACGACTTCGCAGCGGCCCGGGTGGCGTCGATGCAGACGATCTGGAACCGGGCCGGCGGGGCGCTGGGCACCGGTGCCCGTTCGGCCATGGGCCTGGTCAACGACTTCGCGCCGATCCGCGACAGCGCCTCCGCGCCGTCGCCCGGCGCGGTCTATCCGGACGGGGATCTGGGGCGCGCCCTGGCTGCCGCGGCGCGGACGATCCGGGCCGATCGTGGGGTCGAGGTGATCGCGGTGGACCAGGGAAACTGGGACATGCACACCGGTCACGGCACGTTGGGCTGGGGCGAGATGCGCTCGAACACCCGCGAGTTGGCGAAGGCGCTGGCGGCGTTCTTCGCGGACCTGGGTAGCCAACGAAGCAAGGTCACGCTGGTCACGATCAGCGAGTTCGGACGCCGGGTGCGGGAGAACGCGAGCGGCGGCACCGACCACGGGCACGGGAACGTGATGTTCCTGCTCGGCGAGGGCATCAACGGCGGTCGCTACTACGGCCGGTGGCCCGGGCTGGAGAACGCTCTGGACGCCGACCTTTCGGTCACCCTCGACTACCGCTCAGTGCTCGGCGAGGTGGTGGCGAAGCGGATGGGAGCTTCGACGGCGAAGGTCTTCCCGGGCGTGCGGATGACCAGCCTGGGCGCGGTGAAGACCCGCTGACGGCGCGCCGCTGCCTCCGGTGACCGTGTGGTTCCGGAGGTGGCGGCTCTGTTGGGCTAGTCGAGAAGGATCGTCTCGGTGGTCGAGCCTGTCGAGACCACGCGCCAGGTGTGGCCGTGCTTGTTGGTCCAGAGGTAGTTGCCGTCTTCGGTGCGTTGGTAGCGCCAGCTGCCGTGGGTTTTGGCGAGGTGGTGGTGCCTGCAGAGTGGGGCGAGGTTCTCGGGCGTGGTTTGGCCCGGTGGTCCGGTGTCGTCGTAAGGCTCGATGTGGTCGAGGTCGGCGTCGGCTGAGCTGCGAGCGTGGTGTGCACGAAGACCCGCAACCTGCGCCGGGCCGTCGAAGCCCGGGAGTGATCTCGACAAGCTCGATCACCGGTGGTCCTGATCTCGACAGGCTCGATCACCGGTGGTCCTGGTCTCGGCAGGCTCGATCAGCGGTGGCTCTGATGTCGGCAGGCTCGATCACCGGTGGCCCGTTGGTCGAGCTTGTCGAGACCCGTCCACCGCCGGGTTCAGCACGCACCACTGGTGAGCAAGCCGGAGCTGGCGCCGCGCCACTACCAGCGAGGTTTCGTGGCTCTCGGAGATCACCGCAAGCAGACAGCCCGCATCAAGGTCTGGGGCGTCAGCGTGCCCGGGCCGCGTTGCTCGCGATCGCGTCGGCGAAGGTCGGCCACAGGGGGCGCGGCAGGTCGTGGCCCATCCCGTCGATCAACAGCAGGTTCGAGCCGGGTACCGCGGAAGAGGTGGTCCGGCCGCCCGAGACGTGCACCATCTTGTCGGACAGGCCGTGGATCACCTGGGTCGGCATGGCGAGGTCGCTCAGCGACTCCGTCCGGTCGGGTTGGGTCAGGATCGCGATCATCTGACGCATCACCCCGGCCGGGTTCAGGCCACGGTCCCAGGTCGCTTCGGCGCGGGCCCGGGCGCTCTCCTCGGGCTCGGGGTAGGCGGGGGAGCCGATCACCCGACCGTAGGCCACCGACGTGGAGACGTACGCCTCGCGCTCGGTCTCCCGGCGTCCGATCAACCGGGGCAGGATCGAGGGGTGTTGCCAACCCACCGTGCGCTTGCCGGTGCTGGACATGATCGAGGTCAGCGAGCGCACCCGTTCGGGGTGGGCCAGGGCCATCGTCTGCACGATCATCCCACCCATCGACATGCCGACGATGTGCGCGCGCTCCACGCCGAGGTGGTCCAGGAGGCCGAAGGCGTCGTCAGCGAGGTTGGACATCGTGTACGGCGCCTTGGTCGGCAGACCGGCGGCGGCACCGAGCAACATCAACCGGGAGACCCGGCCGATCAGCTTGCTGGAGCGACCGGCGTCACGGTTGTCGAACCGCACCACGAAGAAGCCTCGGCCGGCCAACAGTTCGCAGAAGTCGGCGTCCCACCAGGTCATCGGTCCGCCCAGCCCCATCACCAACAGCAGTGCGGGATCGTTCGGATCACCGAAGGTCTGGTAGCAGAGCTCGACACCGGGGCTCACCGGCGCGAAGAGCTCCTCAGAGCGGGGGATCGTCTCGGTCATGCCTCCATCCAACACGATGGCTGGCTGGAGACAGGACCGATCAGGGGCAGAACTCAGTCAGCGAAGTTGATCGCCGAGTAGGCCTGCAGCTTCGAGAGCCGGTGCTCGCTGATGATGTTGCGGATCGTGCCGCTGCGCGAACGCATCACCAGCGAGTGGGTGGTGGCTCCGCCGCCGCGGTAGCGGACACCCTTCATCAGCTCGCCGTCGGTGATGCCGGTGGCCACGAAGAAGCAGTCGTCGCCGGTGACCAGGTCGTCGGTGTGCAGCACCTTGTCGAGGTCGTGGCCGGCGTCGATGGCGCGCTGGCGCTCGTCGTCGTCGGTCGGCCAGAGGCGACCCTGGATCTTGCCGCCCAGGCACTTCATCGCGCAGGCCGAGATGATGCCTTCGGGGGTGCCGCCGATACCCATCAACAGGTCGATACCGGTGTCGGGACGGGCCGCCATGATCGCGCCGGCGACGTCGCCGTCGGTGATGAACTTGATCCGGGCACCCGCTTCGCGGATCTCCTTGACCAGGTTGCTGTGGCGCGGACGGTCCAGCAGCACGACGGTGACGTCCTCGGTGCCGCAGCCCTTCGCCTTGGCGACCCGACGCACGTTCTCGCCGGCGGGGAGCCGGATGTCGACGACGTCGGCGGCCTCGGGCCCGGTGACCAGCTTCTCCATGTAGAAGACGGCCGACGGGTCGTACATGGTGCCGCGCGGGGCGACGGCGAGGACGGAGATGGCGTTGGCCATGCCCTTGGCGGTCAGGGTGGTGCCGTCGATCGGGTCGACCGCGACGTCGCACTCGGGTCCGGTGCCGTCGCCGACCTTCTCACCGTTGTAGAGCATCGGGGCGTGGTCCTTCTCGCCCTCACCGATGACGACGGTGCCGTTCATCCCGATCCCGGAGATCATCAGGCGCATCGCGTTGACCGCGACGCCGTCCGCCTCGTTCTTCTCGCCGCGACCGACCCAGCGGCCGGCAGCCATGGCGGCCGCCTCGGTGACACGCACCAGCTCGAGGGCGAGGTTGCGGTCAGGGGACTCGGGCGCGACACGAAGTTCGACAGGGCGGCTCTTGGGCATGGGGCGAATGTTACCGGCCGCCAGCCCCGGACGCGGTGTCGAGGCGACGGTCAGCGAGAATCATCGGTGTGAGTCAGCAAAGTGGCGGTGGCAGGTACGAACGCAGCATCGGCGGCATGGCCGGCGCGATGATCGTGACGGTGGTGGTCGTCATTGCCTTCGTGATCTTCCGCGCGGTCAACCGTGACGATCTCGAACTCGAGCGCGATCCGATCGACTACGTGCCCGTTGTCGCGGCGCTGCAAGAGGCCGGGATCGACGACATCGTCTACCCGAGTTCACTGCCGAACGGCTGGAACGCGGTGGACGCGAAGCGGACCGCCGATGGGTGGGCGCTCGACCTCTACACCTCCGAGAACCGCTATCTCGGTGTCCGGCAGCAGGACCGTCAGCTCCGCGACATGATCGGCGAGTTCCTCGACGGCGACGCCGAAGAGGGACCGAAGGTGAAGATCTCCGGCGACCTCGCCGGTACCTGGCAGACCTTCAGCGACCGCGACGGCGACCACGCGATCGCCACCAAGGTGGGCGAGACCTTCGTGGTCGTCTTCGGCTCACCCGGCCTCGACCAGATCAAGGTCTTCGCAAGCTCGTTGACCACCGAGCCGGTGCCGAGCGCCGACGCGTCGACGTCGGCGAAGTGACCGGGTAGAGCCCAGCCGGTCAGCGGCCGCGGAGCTCGACCGGCTCGCCGAGGAACCGCTCGAAGGTCTCCCGGGCCGTGCCGTCGATCGTCCACATCGTGCCGGCCTGCTGGTCGCGCATCACCTGCACGGTCTCGGCGACGGCGGCCGGAGGCCCGTCGGGTGAGGTGCGGATCTCGGTGCCGATGGTGAACGAGGTGCGGCCGATCTTGCTCACCCAGAGCCGGGCTAGGTACGGCTGGAACGGCGCGAAGTACATCTCGGCGCGGTACTCCACCGTCTGTGAGGCGACCAGTTCGGCGACCCCGCTCGGGACGTCGCCGAAGAGGCCCGGCTTGCCGTTGCCGAGGTCGGCGTAGCGGAGGAAGAGGACGCGGGACTCGGAGATCACCCGGGCTACCTCGACGTTGTCGACGTGGCCACCCACGTTCAGGTCTCGTAGTCGGACCTGGATCTCGCAGTCGTACACCTCGCCACTCATGGCGCTGATCGTCGCACTACGGTTGCGCGCCTCAACGGGCAGGTCTCACTCGTCGGCAGCGACTGCGGCGTCGAGGCGCTCACGGGCGCCGTCGAGCCAGGTCTGGCAGGTCCGGGCCAACGCCTCGCCGCGCTCCCACAGCGCGAGTGACTGCTCCAAGGTGGTGCCGCCGGCCTCGAGCTGCTGGACCACGGCGATCAGCTCTTCGCGGGCCTGCTCGTAGGTGGGCTCGGATTCCTGGCTCATGGCGCATCGCTTTCGTCGGGGTCGGCCAGCGGGCTGGCTGGGTGGAGTTCGTCGACCGTGGCTGCGACCCGGCCGTCGGCGATCCGGACCGAGATCGCGCCTCCAGGGGTGAGGTCGGCCAGGGAGGAGACGACATGGCCGGCGTCGTTCTGGAGCACGGCGTAACCGCGGCGCAGGGTGGCCAGCGGGGAGAGCGCGGCGGCGCGGGCCGCCTGGTGGTGGATCTCGTCGTGGGCTCGGTCGAGCCGGTGACGGAGGCTACGCCGGGCGCGTTCGCGCAGTGCCTGGACCTCGTCGAGCCGGTCGTCGATCAGGGTGCGTGGATCGGCCATCGCGGGACGGGTGCGGAGAGCCGTGAGGGCGCTCTGTTCCCGCTCGATGGTGCGGTGCAGGGCGGCCCGGATCCGGTCCCGGGCCTGCAGCACCCGGGCCTGCTCCTCGGCGAAATCGGGCACGATCCGGCGGGCGGCGTCGGTCGGGGTGGAGGCGCGGACGTCGGCGACCAGGTCCAGGAGCGGTTGGTCGGCCTCGTGGCCGATCGCCGAGACCACCGGTGTCCGGACTTTGCCGACGGCGCGGATCACGGCTTCGTCGGAGAAGGGGAGGAGATCCTCGATCGAGCCACCGCCTCGGGCGATCACGATCACGTCGGTCTCGGCGTCCCGCTCGAGCACGTCGAGCGCCGCCATCACCTCGCGGGCGCAGTTGGTGCCCTGCATCCGGGCGGCGGCGACCCGGATCTTGACGGCGGGCCAGCGGCGCCGCGCGTTCTCGATCACGTCGCGCTCTGCGTCCGAACCGGGGGCGGTGATCAGCCCGATCTGGCGCGGCAGGAACGGCAGCCGACGTTTGAGTTCGGGGGCGAAGAGGCCCTCGGCGGCGAGGAGTTGGCGGCGGCGCTCGATGCGGGCCAGCAACTCCCCGAGACCCACCATCCGGATCTCGCGGGCGTGCAGGGCGAGCGAACCCCGCCCGGCGTAGAACGACGGCTTGGCGTGGATGACCACGCTGGCGCCCTCCACCAGCGGTGGGTTCAGCCCGTCGAAGAGGGTGCGCGCGCAGGTGACCGAGATGGAGAGGTCGGCGACCGTGTCACGCAGGGTGATGAAGACGGTGTTCAGGCCGGGGCGGCGGCTGAACTGGGCGATCTGCCCCTCCACCCAGACCGTGCCGAGGCGGTCGATGTACTGCGAGATCGCGTTCGCAACGGCGCGCACCGGAGCCGGTGACTCGGCGGTGGCGTCGCGCAAGGAGGACATGGCCGAGAGGTTAGAGCATCGGTCCGACACGGCGGCAAGCCGATCGCAAGCCAACCCCAAGGGCTGACGGTGAGTCTGGCCGCATGAGTAGACGACTTCTTCCGGCGCTGATGGCGGCGATCGCCCTGTCGGCCAGCTTCACCACGCTCCCGGCGGTCGAGGCGGCGACGCCGCGGTGTGCCGGCCAGAAGGCGACCATCGTGGGCAGCAATGCCAGCGAGCGGATCAAGGGGACCACCGGCCGTGACGTGATCGTCGCCCGAGGCGGCAACGATGTCATCGACGGTCGGGGCGGGCGCGACATCATCTGCGGGGGCAGTGGCAACGACACCCTCCGCTCCGGTAAGGGCGACGGACTGCTCTTCGGCGACGCCGGCAAGGACAGGATCATCGCCGAGGACGACGGGCTCGGCCTCTACGGCGGGGCGGGGAACGACGTGCTGAGCACCAGGTTCGCCGACACGTTGCTCGACGGTGGCTCCGGCAACGACCGGATGGCCGGCAGCGACCACCCCGATGTGATCGACGGTGGCACAGGCAACGACCGGATCGACGCCGGTGGCGGCAAGGATCGATTGGTGACCGGGGGGTCGGGGAACGACACCATCTACGGGGACGCCGGTACCGATGTGCTCCGCGGCGGCCCGGGCGACGACATCATCACTCTCGGGCCCGGCGTCGGCGGGTTCGGCTACGGCGAGGCCGGAAATGACACGGTGGTGGCCGGCGACGACGGCCAGGCGCTCTATGGCGGCGACGGCAACGACCTGATGAAGACCGCGCTCGAGGGCACCCTCCTCGACGGCGGCAGAGGCAACGACCGGCTCTACGGCGGCGCCCACCCGGACACCATCAACGGCGGCGACGGCGACGACGTCATCTCCGGTGCGGGCGGCGACGACGTCGCACTGAACGGCGGCTTCGGCAAGGACACCTGTGACGGTGGGCCGGGCCGCGACCGCTGCCATGGTGGGGCGCCCGGCGGTACCGCGAACTCGGCCGACGACCCCGATCAGTGCACCGCCGAGGTGATGGTCTCCTGCAAGGGTGAAGAGTTCCCGCAGCGCTGGTTGGCGACGGTGACCGGTACCGAGACCACCGACTACGAGACCCGGAACTGGACGATCTCGATGGTGCTGGTGCGCCACGGCGACCCGGCGACCACGGCGATGTGGCGCCAGGAGTCGGTGACCGGCACGTTCTCGATCAACGGCGCAGACGACAGTTGCACCTGGAGCCACAGCGGCGAGCTGGGCAGCAACGACTTCAGCGGAGATTTCGCCCTGGTCACCTCGCAGGACCTCTACTGGCTGGACGTGGTGGCCGGCGGCTACGGCGACAAGACCAAGTCCTGCCGTGGCGGCGGCCCGAGCACCACCTCGACCTACTTCCAGGCCTGGGCCGCGACCGACGGCGGACCGGACGCCATCGCCTGGGATCGCAGCAAGCGGGAGGTCACCGGAGGCTGGGAGCACGACAACGGCTACCAGGCGGTCGACTACGAGTGGGTGATCACCCCGCTGGCCTAGCCACGGGGAAGGGGCGACGTCGGGGTGCGGCCGATAGACTGCCCACCATGAGCACCGACCTCGGCGTCCCCGCCGTCCTGAGCCCCGACGAGGCCGAGCGCGCCGTTCGCCTGGCGGCACCGCGCGGGTACTGCGCAGGCGTTGACCGCGCAGTGATCACGGTCGAGAAGGCCCTCGACCTCTACGGCGCCCCGGTCTACGTCCGCAAGCAGATCGTGCACAACAAGCACGTCGTCTCCAACCTGGAGTCGCGCGGCGCGATCTTCGTCGAAGAGCTGGACGAGGTCCCCGTCGGCAAGACGGTGGTCTTCTCCGCGCACGGCGTCTCCCCGGCGGTGCACGCCCAGGCGGCCGAGCGTGAGCTCAAGACGATCGACGCGACCTGCCCGCTGGTCACCAAGGTGCACCACGAGGCGAAGCGGTTCGCCGCCGATGACTACGACATCCTGTTGATCGGTCACGAGGGCCACGAAGAGGTCGAGGGCACCGCGGGTGAGGCGCCTGACCACATTCAGCTGGTGCAGGGCCCGTGGGACGTCGACAAGGTCGAGGTCCGCGACCCGAACCGGGTCGCCTGGCTCTCCCAGACCACCCTCTCGGTCGACGAGACGTTGGAGACCGTCGCTGCCCTGCGCAAGAAGTTCCCGGCGCTGCTGGACCCGCCGAGCGACGACATCTGCTACGCCACCCAGAACCGGCAGTTGGCCGTCAAGGAGATCGCTCCCGACGCCGACCTGGTGATCGTGGTCGGCTCGGCCAACTCCTCGAACACCGTGCGCCTCGCCGACGTGGCGTTGGAGTCCGGCGCCAAGGCGGCGCACCGGGTCGACGACGCCTCCGAGATAGACGAGAGCTGGCTCGACGGCGTGAAGACCGTCAGCGTCACCTCCGGCGCCTCCGTCCCCGAAGAGCTGGTCCAGGGCGTCCTGGCCTACCTGAGTGAGCGGGGCTTCCCGGACGCCCAGGCCGTGCACACCGCGGAGGAGTCGTTGATCTTCGCGTTGCCTCCCGAGCTGCGTCGCGACATCCGCGCCGCAGGGGCCGCTGCGCGCAACTCCTGAGCACCCGCAGGGCCCACCGCGTGACGCCCTTGTGATCTGCGTCACCTTCGTCCTACTCTCGGATGAAGGTGTGGCCGCTGGTGGGTCGCGTCGTGCATCGAACGGTGGTTGCGGGGGCTGTTCGAGGCTTCAGTGGCACCGTTCGGGATCGAGCGAGCTCCAGCGCCGGCGGTGCCGTGGGTCTTCGGCATCGGCCGGGCGCGAGGGAGAAGCGCGGTGGAATTCAGCTCAGCGGAGTCCGAGGCGATCGCCCGGATTCTGGAGCGGGGCCTGGCCCAGGCTCAACGGCTGAGTGGCCTCCCGGTCGCCTTCGCGGGCTTGGTCGCCCCTGACGACCAGGAGTTCTCGATCGTGGTCCTACGCGGCGTCGACACCGACTCGCTGCTCAATCTGCAGGTGCAGTTGGGTGAGGGGCTCGGCGGGATGGCGCTGGCGCTGCAACGGCCGGCGTCGGTGATCTCCTATCCGCAGGCGAAAGGGATCACCCGGACCTACGAGCATGCCGTCGCCCCGGAGCGGCTGCAGTCGATGCTGAGCGTGCCGCTGGCGGTCCCGGGGCGGAGCCCGGTGGCGGTGCTCTACCTGGCCGAGCGCCAACAGGTGGGTATCGGTGAACGGATCCAGGAGAAGCTGCGTCCGTTGACCAACCGGATCGCCTTCGACCTGCAGGTGGCCGCCGACGTCGAGCAACGGATGAGCGAGCTGCAGCGCGACCTGGCGCGGATGAACGTGGCCGAACGTGGCGACATCCGCGGCGACCTGGCGGATCTGATGGCGGCCACCTCCGACCCGGGGACGCGGCAGGGGCTGAGCGAGCTGCTGGGGAAGATCGCGCCGCCGGCACCGCGCCCCGAGGTGCTGGTCGCCTCGCCCCTCACCAAGCGGGAGACCGAGGTGCTGACCGAGGCCGAGCACGGAGCCTCCAACCAGCAGATCGCTGCGGCGCTCGGGGTCACCGAGAGCACGGTGAAGTCGTATATGAAGTCAGCGATGGCGAAGCTCGGTGCGGAGAACCGGGTCCGCGCGACCCGGATCGCTCGCGAGCTCAGCTACCTCGACTAGCCCCGCCGCTCACAGGTGGGCGTCGGACTCGTAGTCCTCGGTCAACCCGTGGGGAGTCTTCTCCCAACGGTGTGGGTCGCCGATCACCTGGTACGCCGCGCGCCAGGCCGCGAAGCTGTGCAGCAACCAGTAGATCGGCGAGAAGATCGCGAAGACGCCGATCCGCCAGTTGTAGCGCCAGGTGGCTGCGACCGCGGCGGTGCTGATCATCAACAGGTTGCCGAAGACCATCGTGATCACGCTGGAGGCGACGACCCACGACGGCAGGTCGAGCCCGATCGCCTGGACCCCGACGTAGGTGGCGAGGCTGAATCCCAGCGAGATCGGGTAGACCAGGAAGGCCAACGGGGTGGCCAGGATCAGCCCGACCATGCCGACGACGCCGCGCCAACGGACGTCGCGCGCGAACTGGATCGGGTTGCGGGTGTTGACCGCCGCGGTCACGATGTAGCCCTTGATCCACCGGGTCCGCTGCCGGATCCAGGCCGCCGTCTGCGAGCATGCCTCCTCACCGGTGGTGGAGTCGATCACCGTCACCCGGTAGCCCATCACCGAGGCGCGGAGTCCTAGGTCGGCGTCCTCGGTCACGTTGAACGGGTCCCAGGCGCCGAGCTCGCGGAGCCGATCGGTGTGGAAGTGGTTGGAGGTACCGCCCAGGGGGAGCGGGATCGACGAGTCGTCCATCCCGGGCAGCATCGCTTCGAACCAGTGCGCGTACTCGACGGCGAACATCCGGGTCAGCACGTTGTAGTCGGCGTTGAAGTAGTGCAGCGAGGCCTGGACGACGGCGAGCGGCTTCTGCGACGAGCCCAGCTCGGTCCGCTCGAACTCGTCGCGTTCGAAGGCGGCCACGGCCTTACGGAGCTGGAGCTTCTCGGGTCGGTCCTCGGCGTCGTAGATGACGACGTACTTGCCCCGGGCGAAGGAGAGACCGTAGTTACAGGCCCGTGGCTTGGTCTGCGGATGGCCGGGCGGGACGATCACCAGCCGGATGTACTCCGGCGGCCGCATCGCCTTGGCGACCTCGATGGTCTCGTGGTCGTCGGCCTCCATCAGCAGCAGCACGTCGAGCTTGCTCTTGGGGTAGTCGAGCGACCCGATGTTGGCGATCAGCTTCTCCACGATGTTGGCCTCGCGGTAGACCGGCATCAGGATCGTGTAGATCGGCAGGTCGGCGTCGCTGGCCCGGGAGCGCCAAACCGGAGTGAGGCCGCGGCGTTCGCGTTCCTCCATCTCCCAGAGCTCGTTGCGCAGGATCCGGCGTCGACGCAAAGGGGCCCGGAGCGCGGCGACGCTCTTGAACAGGATCGCCATCAGGAAGACGACGTTCGCCACCGTGATCACCATCGCGAAGGAGGCCTTCGGGGCGAGGACCAGACCGAGCAGGATGACCAGAGCGATCAGGATCGGTGCCCGGATCTGCCACGGTGTCAGGCCGTCGCGCGCCGAGTGCAGCGGGCTCTCCTCTGCCAGCTTGTCCTGCGATTCGAAGAGCAGGTCCTGGCGGTTGGCGTGCTCGACGGCCTGCCAGATGTCCCAGTCGGTGGTGGTCCGGAAGCGGATCTCGACGTCGCCGAACCGGTCGGTGATCTGGGCCCGCAGTTCGGGGCCGGGCGGGGTCGCGGTAGCGACGGTCAGGGTCTTACCCAGTTGGTGGTGCGGGACCCAGCCCTCACGCAGCAGGTCGCTGTAGGCGACCTGGTGCAACAGGGTCGCATCCGGGGGAGAGGCGATCAGGTTGACCAACGGCGCATCCCACGAGTCGGCCAGGGTCTGGTAGAGGTCGAGCCGCTTCACCGCTCCCGCCAGGATCAGCTGGGAGCCCAGCGTGCCGCCCTCGGTGCGCTGCCGTTCCAGGGCGTCGTCGAGCTGCTGCTGGGTGATCATCTCGCGCTGTAGCAGGGCTTGGCCGATCGGAAGTGCGCTCATCGGGTGGCCCCCTCGGTGCGACGGTAGATGCCGACGTTGTCCACGGCGTAGACCAGCTCGTAGCGGGCGAAGAACTGCGGGTCGGTGGCCAGTGCTTCGGTGACCAGGTCGATGGAGGCGCGGGTGCTGGAGGAGACCAGTTGCTCACGGTGCATGACCACCCAGCGCACGTGGTTGGCCGGGTCGGCCAGCACGTCGTCGAAGATCTCGCCGGACGAGCGGTTGTAGTACTCGGTCAGCGGTAGCTCGACCAGGGGCTGGAAGGCGAACTCGTTGCCGGCGCTCTCGTCGAGCAGGATCTTGCCGCCGTCGTAGGCGTCGGCCAGCCAGCGTGCCGCGTCGCGGGTGTGCTCGGCGGCGCGGGCCACCTCCCGGCCCTCCTGGATGATCGTCATCCGGTCCTCGGGCGCCGCCGCCCACCAGGTCACCTGCCAGGTCAGGGCGAGCGCGATCACGACGCAGGCGGCCCCGCGCAGCGCCTGGCGCGACCGCCACTGGCCGACGAGATAGCCGGCCAGTACCGCGACCCAGGGCACCGCGGAGAGCACGTACCGGTTGTTGTACGCCCCGGTCGGCAGCGAGCGGTCGTTGACCATGATGTGTTGGCCGGTGGTCAGGCTGAAGAGCAGGAAGGCGGTCGCGGTGCCGAGCAGCCAGACCACCAGCGCGTTGTTGTTGATGCCCCAGCGGACCGTCATCACGCAGAGACCGACTCCGGCGAGGAGCAGCGGCACGATCCCGGAGGTCTCCAGGATCGCCCAGGAGAGGACCTGGAAGGAGAGCCCGAAGTTGCCCTTGGTGGTCAGCTGGCCCTGTTCGATGAAGACCTCGGTGAAGGCCGCCGCCGAGTAGTCGCCCTGGAGGAACTCCAACGGGTTGCCGTACCAGGCAGCGTTGTAGGACAGCCACCACGCCACCGCCGCGGCCGGCACGGAGGCGAAGCTGGCGATCAGTTGCAGCGCCCTCTTGACGCTGTCGCCGCGGCGTAGGCAGACGAAGGCCACGAAGATGCTGCCGCTGATCACCAACGCCCATGCCTCGTAGCGGGTCAGCACACCGGCGGCGGCGGGAATGCCGGCGAAGACCGCGAGCTCGCCGCCGCTGAGCCGGCGGTTGCTGCCCGCCCAGCCGGCCAGGCCGGCGACACAGGCCGTCATCGCTGCGATCAGGACCGGCTCGGTCAACGCGGTGGTCGAGGCGTAGAGCAGGCTCAGGTTGGTGAAGACGATCCCGAGGCCGACCAGGCGCCCGAGCGCGTCGATGCCGATCCGCGCCATGATCCGGTAGACCCCGGTCGCGGTGATCGCGAGACAGATCGTGCCCACCACGCTCGCCGCCACCCCGGTGCTGAAGAGCCACAGGTTCATCACCAGGGGCAGCAACAGCAGGTGGGGGAGCGGCAGCCAGACGGTGCCCAGTTGTTGCAGGCCTGGCGAGTGGCTGTCGAGGATCCGGCGCGAGATGGTGAGGTGCGCCATCGCGTCGCCGTACTCCATGTTGGTGCCGTTGCGCACCGTGTACACGGAGGCGGCGGCACCGATAAGGAGTCCGAACACGAAGACCCAGCCGGAGCCCGCGATCCTTCGTCCCACCGGCTCAGCACCGAACGCGCGCCATGCTGTCGAGAGCATCACTCGTCCCGGTCGGCTCGCTCCTGGGCATCGACGAGGCGGCGCACCCGGTGCTTGCGGCTACGCGAGATCAGGAAGTTGACGCCGAGCAGCAGCACCAGGACCCCGGCTCCGCCGATGAACCACCAGGCGTTGCTCCGACGCTCGTCAGCCACCTCGTCCTGGGGCACGACCGCATTGCTGTCGAGGGTGAACGGAGCGGTCCGGCTGGTAGCGACCAGGACGTCGTCGGCCAGCGTGGTCCAGGGACGTTCGACCACGGTGTCGGCGGCCTGGCTGATCAGCGGGTCGACCGTGCTCGCGTTGCTCTCGGACCAGCCACCCAGCAGCAGCACATCGCGCCGCTTCACATTGACGGCCTGGAGTGCGGCGTACGGCTGGTCGGTACCGACCTGGAGCTCGCTCTCGACGTAGTCCATCAGCCGCATCCGGTCGAGCCGCAGTGGAGCCCGGAGGGTGGTGCTGTCCTGGTGGGTCGCGCCGAGCAGGATGCCGGACTGGTTGCCGGCGACGAAGGTGTCGGCGTCGGTGACGGAGACGGTCAGCTGGCGGGCCGCGGCGCGCTGCAGCGCGACGAGCAGGTGGGCGGCGTCGCTGGCGCGGGTGATCCGGACCGATCCCTCGCCGCGGATCGCGACCGGGACGGTGCTGCCCAGGACCTGCGGGAAGCGGGCGAACCCACTGACCGAGCCGGAGCCCCGCGAGGCGCGGAGCTTGGACTCAGCGGTGTCCAGGTGCAGCTCGAGGGGGAGATGGCGGCCGGAGCCGACGCACTGGTCCTCGGCCGGCATCCCGGTCATCCGCAGCTCCATGCCGTTGTCGGCGCGGAGCTGGTCGCCCTCGATGGTGGCGTCCAGTTCGAAGCTGGTGCCGCCCGCCAGCTGGGTGGAGGCGACGAGCGCACCGTTGAAGAGCAGGTCGAGCTGGAGCTGAGCGCCCTTCGGCAGCGCCGTGTGGGTGCCCTTCAGAGCGATCTCCAGCCCGTCGATCGGGCCGCCGAAGGCGTCTTGGCGGACCGTGACGTAGGCAGTGTTGGTGCCGTACCCGTTGAGCGTGATCGAGTCGCGGCCGGCGAGCTGCGCCAGGTTGCGGATCAGGTTGCGCCCGTCCGCCACCTGGCTCGAACCCAGGCCGCTGGTGACGGCGTCGTCAGCGAGGGAGAGGGCGGGCGAGGCGAGGGCGCGGGCGGCCGCGGCCAGCTCGTCACCGGCACCGGTGATGACCAGGTTCGGGACGCCGTCGCGGCTCTCGATGGTGGTGGTGACCGGGTTGGGGCCTGCCTGGAAGCTGACCTGTCGGACACCGGTGGTCGCCTTGGCCTGCGGGTCGGTGCTCAGTTCCACCACGGTGTTGGCGTCGTAGCGCTGGGCCAGCGCACTGACCGCGTTGAGCCCCGCCGCCAGGACGTCGTCGCCGGCGGCCTTGTCGACGACCACGTCGACGGCCGGGCTGTGTACCGGGAAGAAGGAGCCCACGGTGGTGGGTGCGGTCTCGTCGCCGTTGGCGAGGAACGAGATCTGTTCCAGCCGTGCCGTCGACGGCGTGACGTAGCGGCACCGGTCCGCGTCGGCGCCGGGATCGAGGATCTGGCTGATGGTGACTTCGATGACGCCGTCCGGGGTGACGTCGCCGCGCCGGAGCGGGACGCTGATCCGCTCGCTGGCTCTGGCGGGCGCATTGTGGACCTGGCGGCCGGCGACCGTCACCACGACCTGGGTGCCGGTGGGGTTCTCGACGACCAGAGTGGCGTTGAGCTGCTGGGGGTTCAGGCCGTCGGGGACGGCGATCTCCATCCGGCCGGTGGACTCCGGCACCGCACTCACGGTGTCGGAGACGGTCACTTCGGTACTCGAGCCAGGAGCCGCGGGCGCCGCCATGGTGGCGGGTGCGGTGGCGAGGAGGGCCACCGCGGCGACGCAGGCAGCAAGGAGGGGGAGGCGACGACGCATGCTGAAGAGTCCTTAGCAGGGGACAGAACGCGCGGCTCCCTCCCCCGAGGCGCCGCAGGCGTGATTCTAGCCATGTGACGCATGTGGTTAGGCTCGGGTCATGGCTCGCTACGTCGACGTTCACCCCGAGAACCCCCAGCCGCGGCTGGTCGCCCAGCTCGTCGAAGCCCTGCGCGACGATCAGCTGATCGCATATCCCACCGACTCGGGCTATGCGCTCGGTGCCCAGCTGGGGAACCGCGACGGACGCGACCGGATCCTGCGGATCCGCGATCTCGACGACAAGCACCACTTCACCCTGATGTGTAGTGACTTCGCGCAACTCGGCCAGTTCGTTCAGGTCGACAACGCGTCGTTCCGATCGATCAAAGCCTGTACTCCGGGGCCGTACACCTTCATCCTGCCGGCCACCCGTGAGGTGCCGCGGCGGTTGATGCACCCCAAGAAGAAGACGGTCGGGGTGCGGATCCCCGAGCACACCCTGGTTCAGGCGTTGCTCGCCGAGTTGGGGGAGCCGATGCTGACCAGCACCTTGATCCTGCCCGGCGAGAGCGAGCCGCGGACGATGGGCTGGGAGATCAAAGAAGAGCTCGACCACCAGGTCGACATCGTGGTGGAGGCGGGGGAGAGCCCGGCCGTGCCGACCACCGTGGTGGATCTTTCGGAGAAGGTTCCGGAGGTGCTCAGGGTCGGTGCGGGTGATCCGAGCCGTTTCGAGAGTTGAGCGCGGCCAGTAGTTCGTCGGCACCGAGCCCGTGGACCTCGGGCCGGGCCAGGATCTCGGCAGCTGGCTGTGGGGCCCCGAACCTGAGGCCCTGAGCCAACGGGACGGCAAGCTCGTGGGCCAGCTCGAGCTGGGCGCGGGTCTCGACTCCCTCGATCACCGCGACGGTTCCGAGGTCGGCCAGCATCTGCGCCACGTGCGGCAACATCACCGATCCGCGCTGGCCCATCCGGTTCAAGAAGGAACGGTCGAGCTTCACCCAGCGCCAGTCCCATTCGCTGACGATGGCGAAGCTGGCGTGGCCGGCGCCGAAGTCGTCGATCGCCATCTCGATGCCGTCGTCGCGCAGGCTCTGGGCCAGCTCGTTGTGCAGGGTGTGCCAGTCGCCGATCTGGCGTTCGGAGAGTTCCAGGACCAGGTCGATCGGCAACCCGCGGTGCCTGGTGCGCAGCCAGTCCAGGGTGGGATTGGTCGAGTTCAGCTGCTGGAACTCGATGTTGAGCGAGAGGGCGAGTCGGCGGCCCAACTGCTCGGAGAGTTCGGCGACCGTGCTGATCGCTTGCTCGGCGACGATCTCGGTGATCTCGTCGAGGATGCCGAGCCGCATCGCGGAGCCGATGATCTGGAGCGGGGAGAGCTGCCCGAACTTGGGGTGGGTACCGCGGATCAGGGCCTCGTAGCCGTAGAGCCCACCGGTCCGCAGGTCGACGATCGGCTGGTAGGCGACGCTGATCCCGCCATCATGGACGAGGTCGCGGATCAGGTCGATCTCGCCGGCCCAGCGGGGCTGGTTGTACTCCATCGCACGGGCCTTGCGGAGCCGCATGTCCTGCTCGGCCTCTTCGATCAGCTGATCGTGCGTCTGGGACCCAGAGGCCTGGGCCGCAGGTTCCTGCCCCTTGTGTGTCGGGGACTGGTGGGGGTGCGGCTCACCGGAGATCGCGCTGCCGATGGTGGCGTTGACCTGGAGCACCCAACCGTCGACGGTGATCGGTTGCCGGATCGCGGTGGCGATCCGGTGCCGCGTCGACTCGACGTGCGCGGCGCTGTGCGCGTTCTTCATCAGCACCAGGAACTCGTCGCCGCCGAACCGGGCGGGGGTGGTGCCGGGCCCGAGCGCCGTCAGTAGCCGTTGGCCGAGCTGACGGACGACGACGTCGGCGTTGAAGTGACCGAGGTGCTTGTTGATCTCGCCGAAGCCGTCGACGTCGATGAAGAAGACCGCGATCCGTTCGCCCGGTGCGAGTTTGCTGAGTGTCTGCTCGACGGTCTCGGTGAAGTGGGGGAGTCGCCACAGGCCGGTGAGCTCGTCGGTACGGGCCGCGTGTTGCAGGCGCTGCTCGTGGGCGGCCTGGTGCCGTGAGGCGTCCGCCATCGCGACGAGTGAGCGGGCCAGCTCCTCCTCACGCTTACGGAAGGAGAGATCTCCGCGACCCCGTCGCAGGACGAGGAACCGGCCGTCGTTCATCGGGATGCTGAGTGAACCGCGCGGGCCGGGGGTGCGGGCGAACCGGGCTCCGCGGGCCCTCGTCCCGTGCTCGGCCGAATGCAGGAGCATGTCGTCGATACGTCCGCTCGGCCAGGGCATCGTCGTCGCGGCGCGGGTCAGTTCGGTGACGCTGAGACTCGCGGTGTCGAGGGTGGCGATCAGCACGGTCAGCCAGATCAGCAGGACGGCGAGGAGGAAGGCGGCACCGACGCGCGGGGTGAGGTCCGGGCCGTCGGCGAGCAGGCGCAGGGTGGCGAGCAGGCTCGCCGAGTAGAGGAGCGCGACGAGTGCCCAGAGCAGGCTCTTGAGGTTGAGGTCGTTCTCGCGTCGGCCGTCAGGCTGGGCCTGGTTGCGGGGAAGGTCGAGGAGCCAGACCACTACGAGGTAGGCACCGATGCCCGCGATCACCCGGTCGTAGGGATGCGGTGCGAAGTCGATGGGGGCGGCTACCTCTACCAGCACGAATCCGGCGATGATCTGGATCGCGGTGCGGGGCGCACCGGTCAGCGGATCGCCTTGGAAGAAGGGATAGCTGGCCGCCAGGATCACGGCCCACAGCGGAAAGATGTGGCTGGTCCGCTCGAAGTCGCTCGCGTACAGAACCGCGGGCGCGAGTCCGATGGTCGTGGAGTACGACGAGGCCGCCACCGGCATGCTGTGCCGGACCAAGACCGGGATGGCCGCCAGACCGACCAGCGCGATCAGGCGCAGGTCGGGTAGCTGGTCGAACCATTCGACGAAGCCGAGGAAGACCAACGCGGCTGCGAGGCCGACCAGCGCGTAGTCGTAGGCGACCCGGGCAGGGTGCTGGGCAGAGACGTTCATCGACCGTTCTCGGGGTGGTGCAGGGGCCGATGCAGGGTCAGGAAACGCTGCCGGATGCCGAGGGAGGTCAGGCAGAGGGCGAAGCCGATGGCAAGCGCCCCGGCGTGGTGGGTGAGTCCGCTGACCCAGGCTTGGACCACGCCATCGCCGGAGTGGGCGATGGTGCCCGGTCCGACGATGGCGAGGATGAAGAAGGTCACGATCATAAGTATCGGCGGGAACATCGCAATCGTGAGGAAGTCGCTCGGACGGACTCGCAGCGAGACGAGAATGCTGACGACGACGAAGGCGATGTCGAAGATCCATGTGATCTCCTGGCTGATCACCAGGTTCGCGACCGTGGCGACGAGGGTGAGAGCGGAACCGAGAAGGACTACCTGGCGACCGGGTTCGGTGCCTTCCTCCCAGATGGTTCGCGCTCTCGTCACGCTTCACCCTAGCGGTGATAGGCCCGAAGACGAGGGACGATCCCCGTGGCGAGACGAGCGCGCGTCGTCGAGGTTGCTGAGATTCGGGTGCGCTGAGGAGAGTTCGGGGGCCGTCAGTGGCCGGGGTTCCTCCTTGACCGGAGTCGGCTGATCGAGCCTGCCCCGACTTCCGACGCCGAGGTCGTCGAAGTTGCGCGCCGTCACCAGAACTCGGTTCTCCAAGGAGCCGACCGTCGCGTTGTAGGCCTCGACCGACGACTTCAAGGAGCGGCCGAGCTTGTCGAGGTGTCCACCCATCACACCGAGGCGGGCGTGCAGGTCGCGCGCCAGCTCGTGGATCTCCCGGGCCCGGTCGGCGATCTGTTCGTGGCTCCAACCGAGGGCGACGGTCTTGAGGAGCGCGATCAGCGTGGTCGGGGTGGCGAGCACCACCTGACGTTGGGCGGCGTACTCCAACAGGGCGCGGTCGGCGTCGAGGGCAGCGGAGAGGAAGGACTCCCCGGGGAGGTACAGCACGACGAACTCGGGGGAGGCCGGTACCGCACGCCAGTACTGCTTGGCGCTGAGCGCGTCGACGTGCTGGCGGACCTGGCGCGCGTGTCGCTCGAAGTGGTGGAGCGCGGTGTCGGCGTCGTCGGTGCTGGTGGCGTCGAGGAACGCGTCGAGCGGCACCTTGCTGTCGACCACGACGCAGCGGTTGCCGGTGAGCCGGATCAGGAGATCGGGGCGCAGCACGCCGTCCTCGCCGTCGAAGCTGGCCTGCTCGGAGAAGTCGCAGCGGTCGACGAGCCCGGCCAGCTCGACGGCGCGGCGCAGCTGGAGCTCGCCCCAACGGCCGCGCACCTGGGGTTTGCGCAGCGCGGTGCCCAGGGCGGTTGTCTCGCGGCGGAGCTCGCTGGCGCTCTGGCGGACATCCTCGACCTGTTGCCGCAACTGGGCCTGGCCGGCTGCCCGGTCACGTTCGAGGGCGGTGAGCTGGTCACCGAGGCGGGCGAGGCCGTCCCGGACCAGGGCGTCGTCGCTGATCCGACGTTCCAATGCGGTGACGGCAGCCTGCTCGGGGAGGGCAGGAGCGACGATGCGGTGCCGCAGGGCCATCGCGCCGGCACCGATCAGCACACCGAGCACGACGCCGAGAAGTAAGAGCACGATCTCCATATGGCCTAGCCTGCCTGGGGCCTCCGACAGAACTCCGCAGCACCCGGCGGCAAGGGCGGATCAGCGGGGCACGGGGACCGAGTGCATGCGCCGGTTCCCGATCACCGTGCAGCGGATCTGGGAGCAGGCCCAGACTGAGAAGACCGTGTGGTCGCCGTCCGGATTGACGATCTCCAGCATGCTGATCTCCGCGGCGTGCGAGACGGTGCTGAGGCTGACGGTCCAGCCGGAGTCGGTCATGAAGTACGGCGCTGCCGCACGGAACATACTTTCGAGGGCGGTGTTCACCGTCGGGTGGTGAACCGCACCCAGTGCGGTCACTCCAGGTGAGGTCGTCGACGCCATCACTGCGTGGAATCCGGTAGCCATAACCTCAACCCTGCAACGGGTCCGACCGCCCGCGGGCCGGTTTCGGTGCGCTGGCGACAAGTAACCCCAGAACTTGTCATGTCAGCTACAAAACAGCCGGCTGTCCAGCAGCCGACCGGCTCGGCATCTCTGCCCGATCGGCCAACGTGGTTGGGTCTTTGGACCCGGACCGGCTAGCCCCGCAGGACCGCCGAACGGCCTCAGGCCAGGTCGACGATCACGGGTGCGTGGTCCGACGGCTTGCCGTCGCCGAGTGCCGGGTTGCGCTCGTCGAGGTCGACGAAGGCGTGGGTGACCCGGGCCGCCAGGGTGGGGGAGCCGAGGACGAAGTCGATCCGCAGGCCACGGTTCCGTTCGAAGCGCTGACGGTAGTAGTCCCAGTAGGTGTACGAGTCCGGGCCGGGGGTGTGCTCCCGGGCGACGTCGACGAAGCCGTCGTCGAGGAAACTCTGGAACGCGGCGCGCTCGGGCGCGGTGACGTGGGTGGAGTTGCGGAACTGCTTCATGTCGAAGACGTCCTCGTCGCGGGGCGCGATGTTCCAGTCGCCGACCAGGGCGGTCTCGCCGTCGATCCATTCGCCGGCGGCGGCGCGCAGGCGCTCGAGCCACTCGAGCTTGTAGGTGTAGTGCGGGTCGTCGATCTTGCGGCCGTTGGGCACATAGAGGGACCAGATCCGGATGCCGCCGCAGATCGCGCCGATCGCCCGGGCCTCGGCAGCCAGCGGCTCACCGAAGTGCGGCATCTCCGGGAACCCGACGGTCACCTCGTCCAACCCGACCCTGCTGATCAGCGCGACGCCGTTCCACTGGCTGAACCCGGCTGCGGCGACCTCGTAGCCCATCGACTGCAGGCCCATCAGGGGGAGTTGCTCCTCCTTCGCCTTGGTCTCCTGGATGGCCAGGACGTCGACGTCGTGGCGCTCCAAGAAAGCTTCGACGCGACCGATGCGGGAGCGGAGGGAGTTGACGTTCCAGGTGGCGATACGCACCCGGCGAACTCTAGTTGAGGTGGACCGCCGCTGACGGCGTGGGTTCGAGGCCCCATGGACGACGCCTGAATGTGATCTGTAACTCATTGTTCGAACTCTCGTTACTTGTACATGTCGATGATTCGCGCGGTCCTCGTCCGCCTGCTTGCGGTCGCCCTGCTGATTGCCGTTCCGAGCCTGGCGTCGCCGGGCTCGCTGAGTGCTGCGGCGCCGCCGACAGCATGGGAGCCCGGACCGGCGACCTATGACGTGGTGGTCACCGACGACATCCCGATCACGATGCGCGACGGCCGGGTACTGCGTGGCGCCGTCCACGCTCCGGCGGACCCGGCCACCGGAGAGGCCGCGCCAGGGCCGTTCCCGGTGATCCTGGTGCAGACGCCCTACGGCAAGACGATCGACGGTCAGGTGAGCGAGTACCTGATCAAGCGGGGCTACATCTTCCTGACCGTCGACGTCGCGGGCACCGGCGGATCGGAGGGGCAGTCGCAACTCTTCGGCCAGGTCGAGGCCGAGGACGGCGCCGAACTGGTCGACTATGCGGCCGCACTGCCGAACAGCAACGGGAAGGTCGGCGCGACCGGCTTCTCCTACCTCGGCATCGACCAGGTCTTCACCGCCTCCGAGGTCGGCCCGGGGTCGCCGCTGAAGGCGATCTTCCCGGTCTTCACCGCGGCCGACCCGTACCGTGACCTCTTCGTCAGTGGCGGTGTGGTCAACATGGAGTCCAGCCTCGGGCTGATCGCCTCCTACTTCGGGCTCCGCACCTTCAGCCCGTTGCTGGAACGCCGCAGCAACCCCTTCGACGCACTCCGGCTGGCGCTCTCGCACGGCCTTGCGGCGATCCCCTTCGAACTGACCACCGGTCTCAACGTGCTCTTCCAGCAGGGCCGCGTCTACGACTCGGAGTACTGGCAGCAACGGGCTCCGCAGCGGGTGCTGCAGAAGGTCGTCGACAACGGCGTCGCGGCCTACGTGGTGGGCGGTCAGTACGACGTCTTCCAGCGTGGTGAGCCCTTCTTGTACAGCGGATTGCAGAACGCGGCGGCGGGCCGACCGGTGAACGCGCCGATGCTGCCGAACCAGACCCCGACGTCGAAGTACCAGTTGCTCTGGGGGCCGTGGGACCACGGCAACCAGGGTGAGGGGATCGATCTCGAGCGGATCAAGCTGGCCTGGTTCGAGTACTGGCTCAAGGGTGTCGACACCGGCATCGCCGACGTCACCAAGCCGTTCGAGGTGCTGGAAGAGGGTGGCGCCTCCTACCGCGTCGGTTCCTTCCCGTCCGAAGCCGCGCAGGTGCAGCGGCTGCACCTCTCGCCGGGCCAGCGGTTGACCGCGGGGCAGGTCGCCGGCATGAACCAGACGATCTGGTTCAAGGGCCTCTCCCTGGCCTGCAACCAGGCGATCAACCAGTGGGCGGCGGGCGCGCTCCGGGCTTTCGTGGACTTCTGTGGCTCCGCGCCTCTGCTGCAAGGGCTTCTGGATCTGCTACAGCCCGGCGACGCCACCTACGACACGGCTCCGCTGACGGCGCCGCTCCGGCTCTCGGGGCCGATGTCGCTCACCTTGAAGGCGACTTCGAACCGTCCCGAGACGATGTTCGTCACCGAGGTCTACGACGTCGCGCCTAACGGGTCGCAGCGGCTGATCACCGGT
Organism: Nocardioides sp. Bht2; assembly: GCF_047308515.1. Taxonomy (NCBI): domain Bacteria; kingdom Bacillati; phylum Actinomycetota; class Actinomycetes; order Propionibacteriales; family Nocardioidaceae; genus Nocardioides; species Nocardioides sp. Bht2. The sequence goes on along the minus strand of NZ_JBLBWI010000007.1, from coordinate 85,042 downwards.
GGCGCACAGTTGGGTTCGCTGCGTGCCCTGGACACCCAGCGCAGTTGGGCCGCGGGCAACGACTGGATCGTGCCGTACCACCCGCTGACGCAGGCATCGGCGAGCCCGGTGCCGACCGGCGCCACCACCCGCTACGACATCGAGATCCGGTCGTCGTTCGTCACTGTGCCGGCCGGCCACCGGCTGCGGCTGAAGGTGAAGACCGGCGATACGCCGCACCTGCTGCCGCCGCCGATGAAGTTGGTCGAACTGTTGGGCGGTGCCTACACCGTCCAGCCGGGCAGCACGTTGAACCTCACGGTCGCGAACTGAGGTCGGCGCCGGCCAACTCCGCGGCGGTGGTGATCGGCGTGATGGACCGGAGCAGCTGAATGGCGACGCTCCGGTCCACATCGCGCAGCTCGACGTGCTCCTCGCCGGCTGCGGTGGTGGCGACCAGGGTGACCAATCCCTGACGTCGTTGGAAGTAGCTCTGCTTCATCACCCAACCGATCACCCCGCCGTGGGCCAGGACCGTGCGGATCCGGGTCAGGGTGCCGCGACCGACCACCAGATGGGTCGGCGTCATCAGGTGGCCCAGGTGGGCGTAGCGCATCGCGCCCAGCAGAACGCCGAGCGCTGCCGCGCCGAGCACGATGAGGATGGCAGGGAGGACGGAGATCACGTCGGCCGCGCTCGCGAAGACCGCCACCGGTAGCAGCCAACCTGTGGTGACCAGTTGGCCACGCACCTGGCTCCGGCGGCGCGCGGCGCTGCCATGCGGCGTCAGCGGAGCGATGAGCGGAGTCCTGAACTGCGCGTCGTCAGCCTGCTGATCGCCTTGTGGCGCAGGGGAAAGTGACTCGTGGAGGGCGGCGTCGCCAGCGGCCAGGACGGCGGCACCCACCGTCCGGGAGACCTCGAGCGGGCACTGCGGCAGGACCGGATAGACACCCTCGTTGAGGCCGGTGACCAGGGACTTGAGTTCGGCCCCGCCGACGGCGCGGAGCAGCACCGGCTCACGCACCTCGACCCCGCGGATCCGGACCTCTTCGACCGTGGTGGAGGAGGTGGTGAAGAGGCCGCGGGTGAGCACCAGATTGCCCTCGTGACGGGTCAGACGGAGGTCCCACCAGGTGATCAGGTAGCTCGCGGCGGTACCCAGACTCCACACCACCAGCAGGACCACGACGATCACGAAGCCGACCAGCAGGATCGATCCACGGACCACCCAGTCCCAGATCTCCTCGCCGGTCTCCATGACGGGCAGGTCCAGTTGGGTGAGGACACCGAGGAGGCCGGCGACCACAGCGAGCCGGGCCAGACTGAAGGGCGCGAAACGGGCCCACCGTGGGTCGAGGGTGGCCAGGACGACCGGCGGGGCCACCTCCTCTACCGTCGGGCCGGGGCGCGGTGGCAGCGTCGGATCGTCCGACGCCACCGCTTCCGGTAGCGCGGTGGCGGCGTCGTTGCGCGCGTCGACCCGCCCCAGCAGCAGGCGCCGCAGTTCCTCGGCCTGGTCGGCGGAGAGCGAGTCGAGTTCGATCCTGCTGTCGTCGACCCCGGTGCCCACCTCGACCTTGCGGAGGGCGAGCAGGCGGTGCAACAGCGACGCCTCCAGATCCACCGAGCGGACCCGGTCGATCGGTGCGGTGAGTTGGCGACGGTTGAGCAGTCCGGTGTGCACGACCAACCGGTCCGGCTCGATCCGGAACCTCGTGGTCAGCCAGGGCAGCACGCCGAGTGCCACCGAGCCCAGGATGAAGACCGGGGTGAGCAGCAGCAGGGCCCGTGGCTGCTGGCTGCCGATTCCGATGAAGGCGACCAGTGCTGGGACGACGAACTGGCGAGCGGCCCGGAACGGCCCGATCAACAGGACACGTGGATCCAGGCGTTGCCACTCCTGTTCCTCCGGGGTCTCGGGCGCGGGGTCGGGGAGTTCGCTCACGTCGCGTCGCCTTCGCTGGCGGCGGTCACCGTCGTCAGGTGGGCGACCACCTCGCGGGCAGTGGCGGTGTCCAGACCCTCGATGGCGATCGCCCCGGCGGCGGAGGCGGTGGTGACGGTGACCGAGGCGACGTCGTAGAGCCGCATGATCGCGCCCTGCTGCAGGTCGACGGTCTGCACCCGGCTCAGCGGCGCGATCGCGACGGCGACGTTGAGCCACCCGGTCCGGGTATAGACGGCCTCGTCGGTGACCTCCCACCGGTGCACGCGATAGCGCAGCCCGGGGGAGACCACGGCGTAGACGATCTCGGCGAGCAGCACGACCGCGGCGAGCAGCCAGGCCCACCACGGCCAGGACGGCAGGAAGATCCAGAGCCCGGCCACGATCAGTGCGGAGACCAGGACGCCGAGCCAGGCGGTGGTCCGCCACATCCGGACGGCGTCGGGGGAGACCTGGTGCAGGGGCTCGGGCAAAGTGCTCACGCGCCCATCCTGCCTGGTGACCGATCAGTTAGAGTTTCCACGATCCGTCGGACGGTGCTTCGTCCGACGCCCACCATTCCCGGACTTGGGGCGGTTGATCCACTGCGTACGCGGCTTATCGCGGACGCTGTCCCGCCCTGCCCGCGAGCCGAGGAGCTCGCTGACCTCCGGAGAATCAGTGAACCGTCTGTCCCGTCATGCCTTTGCCCTGCCTGCTGTCGTCCTGCTCGGTGCCGCCCTGCTCACCGGGTGCGCCGAGGACAAGAAGCCGGAGACCAGCTCCGGCGACGCCGTCGGCTACCCGATCGACGTCGACAACTGCGGCACCCCGGTGAAGCTCGACGCCGCCCCGCAACGCATCGTGACGATCAAGTCCAGCTCCACCGAGTTGGCCCTCGCGCTCGGTCTCGGCGACAGGATCGTCGGCACCGCCTTCAGCGACGGGCCGTTGCTCGACGCCTACGCCAGTGAGGGTGCCGCGCTCAAGAACCTGTCTGACCAGGCACCGTCGAAGGAGGTCGTGCTGGAGGCCGAGCCCGACTTCGTCTTCGCCGGCTGGGAGTCGAACCTCGCCGCCGACACCGCGGGCAAGCGCGATGACCTCGCCAAGCTCGGCGTGGCCAGCTACGTGGCGCCGTCCGCCTGCCAGGCGCCGGAGTACCAGCCGAAGAAGATGACCTTCGACCTGCTCTTCGACCAGTTCCGTGAGGCCGGTCAGGTCTTCGGCGTCGCCGACCGCGCCGAAGCGTTGATCAGCGAGCAGGAGAAGGAACTCGCCAAGGTCCAGAAGGCAGTGGCGGGCACGACGGCGCTGTGGTGGTCCTCGGGTGAGGACACCCCGTTCGTCGGCGGCACGATCGGTGCCCCGCAGATGGTGTTGGACGCCGTCGGGCTGGAGAACATCGTCACCACGAAGTCGACCTGGACCTCGTACGGCTGGGAGTCGATCGTCGACGCCGACCCTGACGTGATCGTCCTCGTCGACGCCGCGTGGAACCCCGCTGCGGCGAAGATCAAGACGCTCGAGAGCTCGGCAGCGACCAAGAACCTCTCCGCGGTGAAGGCCAAGCGGTACCTGGTGATCCCGTTCCCGGCAGCAGAGGCCGGCGTCCGTTCGGTCGCGGCCGCTGGTGACCTGGCCAGCCAGCTCGAGACCCTGGGTCTGCTGGAGGACTGAGCCGATGAGCGCGCCGTCCCTGCAACGACCGGCCCCCCGCGCCTCGGTGCGGGGCGCCGTCTTGCGCGACCGGCCGCGGACCGCCCTCGCTCTGGTGATGCCGCTGCTGCTCCTGGGCGTTCTCGCCTCGGTGATGGTGGCGGTCACGATCGGTGCCGCGGACCTGAGCGTCCGGGAGGTGTGGTGGTCGATCGGTGACCACCTCAACCTGATCGACAGCGACCTGAGCCTGCTCCGGGACGGGATCGTATGGGAGATGCGGCTGCCGCGGGTGCTGACGGCGGCAGCGGTCGGCGCGGGACTGGCGGTCAGCGGTGCGGTGATGCAGGCGCTGACCCGCAACCCGCTGGCCGATCCCTACCTGCTCGGGCTCTCGGCGGGAGCGTCGCTCGGTGCAGTCCTGGTGCTGCTGACCGGCCTGGCCGTCTCGGTGACGGTGGCGGCGTTCACCGGCGCGATGATCGCCTTGGTCGGAACGTTGATGCTGGCGCGATCTCTCGGGGTGATCACGCCGAGCCGCACCGTGCTGGCCGGCCTGGCGGTCTCCTCCTTCGCCGGCGCGATCACTTCGTTGGTGATCTTCTGGAACACCCAGGGAGACTCCTACCGTCAGATCCTCAACTGGCTCCTGGGTTCGCTGGCCGGTGCGGACTGGTCGACGGTCAAGGTGGCCTGGGTGACCCTGCTTCTGGTCGGCATCCCGGTGGTCGTCTTCGGCCGTGTCCTCGACGCGTTCGCCTTCGGCGACACCGCGGCTGCGGCGCTCGGGATCAACGTCTCGCGGACCCGGTGGCTGCTGCTCGGTGGGACGGCGCTGCTGACCGGCGCGATGGTCTCGGTCAGTGGTTCGATCGGCTTCGTGGGCCTGGTGCTGCCCAACGCCGTGCGGTTGGTGGTCGGTTCGCGGCATCGGTTGCTGCTGCCGCTTTCAGCGTTGGTCGGTGCGATCTTCATGATCTGGGTCGACACCGGTGCCCGGACGCTCTTCGAGCCGCGGGAGTTGCCGGTCGGGATCTTCACCGTGTTGGTGGGGGCGCCGATCTTCGTACTGATCCTGCTGCGGAACCGGGACCGCGCGTGAGTCGGCTCGAGGTCTGTGGGCTCTCGGTCGAGATCGGCGGACGGCGGCTGGTCGACGACGTCGCGTTCAGCGTTCCAGTGGGTGCGGTCACGGCGTTGGTCGGCCCGAACGGGGCCGGGAAGTCCACCATGTTGCGGGCCCTATCCGGCGCCGGGCCGCGCAGCTCCGGGCTGGCCTATCTGGCGGGGGAGGATCTCTTCGCGCTGGGCCGTCGCGACCGGGCCCGCCGGCTGGCTCTGGTGGAACAGGAGGTGCGCAGCGAGTTCGCGCTGACCGTGCGGCAGACCGTCGAGCTGGGCCGCACGCCGCACCAGAGCGTCTGGTCGCTGGGCAGTGCGGACGACGAAGCGATTGTCGCGCAGGCGTTGGTGCGAGCTGACGCGGAGGGCTTCGAGCACCGGCAGTTGGGAACCTTGTCGGGTGGTGAGCAGCAGCGGGTGCAGTTGGCGCGGGCATTGGCGCAGCAGCCGTCGCTGATGCTGCTCGACGAGCCGACCAACCACCTCGACGTGCGGGCCCAGTTGCATACGTTGCGCCTGCTGTCGGAGCTGACCGGCGAGGGGATGACGGTGCTGGCAGCTCTGCACGACCTGAACCTGGCGGCGGCCTTCTGCGACCACGTGGTGGTGCTCGCCGATGGTCGGGTCCGCGCGGTGGGTCCGGTCGGCGACGTCCTGACAGCGGAGCTCATCGCCGAGGTCTACGGAGTGGAGGCTGACGTGCTGACCCATCCGAGGACCGGCCGGCCGTTGATCGCCTTCTCCTGACCGCTGCCCGTTGCACGCTGGGGCGTCATACGTGGCGGGAGCGGGTCCTCGCAACGTATGACGTCGCGGGGTGCCTACGATGAGCGCGCAAGCAGCGAGGAGGACGGCATGGGCCGGATCGGGTATGTGACCGCCACGGATCGGGTGCGCCCGCGGGAGGCGGTCGACCTCGCCGTGCTCGCCGAAGCGGCCGGCTTCAACGGCAGCCTGGTCACCGACCTCTTCCAGCCGTGGCTGCCGAGCCTCGGGCAGGCACCGAACGTGTGGGCGGTGCTCGGTGCACTGGCTGAGCACACCAGCGGCGACTTCGGGCCGGGGATGGCGGTGCCCGGACACAGGGTGCATCCGGCTGCGTTGGCGCAGTCCAGCGCGACCCTGGCCGCGCTCCACCCGGGGCGGCACTTCCTCACCGTCAGCGCTGGGGAGGCCTTGAGCGAACATGTGACCGGCGGCTACTGGCCCGAAGCCCCGGAACGGATCAACCGGCTCTTCGAAGCCGTCGACCTGATCAAGCGACTCTTCGCGGCGTCGGCGGCGGGGCGCGACGTGCGCTTCTCGGGTGACCACTTCCAGTTGGAGACCACGCGGCTGTGGACCATGCCGGACGTCGTCCCGCAGGTCCTGGTGGCGACCGGAGGACCGGTGACGGCCAAGCGCGCCGGCCGGTCGGCGGACGGCCTGCTGGCGGTCGGCGTCCCGTACGACCAGGCGGCGTTGGTGATCGACCGGTTCCGGATCGGGGCGCAGGAGGTCGGCAAGGACCCGGCAGGGATGCCGAAGTGGCTGCACCTCAACGTCTCTTGGGCCGAGACCGCCGAGGCGGCGTTGGCGCAGGCGCTGGAGTGCTACCCGATCGGTGCGATGCGGTTCGCCCGTGGTGACCTGCGTTCGCCGGCGATGATCGAGCAGATCGCCCGCCTGGTCCGTCCTGAGGACCTGGCCGGGCGACTCCCGATCAGCGAGGATCCCGACGTCCACCGCGCCGAGATCCAGCGTTACCTCGACCTCGGCTACGACCGCGTCTTCGTCCACAACGTCGGCCGCAACCACGCCGCCTTCCTGACCGCCTTCGGCCGCGACGTCCTCCCGTCCCTCTAACCCCGAGGGCGCACAAATAGCCCCGAGGGCGCAGAAATAGCGCGGGACGGCGCAGAAATAGCGGACGTCGGACCGTCCGTCCCGCCGGAGGCAGCGCCGATGGCGTCAACCGGAGCCACGGCCCGTAGAATCTGCCGACGTGGCTCTCACCATCGGCATCGTCGGACTCCCTAACGCAGGCAAGTCGACGCTCTTCAACGCACTGACCAAGAACGACGTCCTCGCGGCGAACTACCCGTTCGCGACGATCGAGCCCAACGTCGGCGTCGTCGGTGTGCCCGACGAGCGGCTGGCGAAGCTGGCGGAGATCTTCGGTTCCGAGAAGATCCTCCCGGCGACCGTGGAGTTCGTGGACATCGCCGGCATCGTGCGCGGCGCATCGCAGGGTGAGGGCCTGGGCAACAAGTTCCTCTCCCACATCCGCGAGTCCTCGGCGATCTGCCAGGTGACCCGGGTGTTCCGCGACGAGGACGTCACCCACGTCGACGGCGAAGTGAACCCGGGCAACGACATCTCCACCATCCAGACCGAGCTGATCCTGGCCGACCTGGAGACGGTCGAGCGTGCGGTGCAGCGACTCGAGAAGGAGTCGCGCAAGAACAAGGACCTGGTCCCGAACCTGGAGGCGGCGAAGGCTGCTCAGGAGGCGCTGGAGTCCGGTACCCCGATCATCGCGACGTCGATCGACCGCTCGCTGCTCCGTGAGCTGTCGCTACTGACCGCGAAGCCGTTCATCTACGTCTTCAACTGTGACGCCGACGAGCTGCAGGACCAAGAACTCAAGGCGAAGATGCGCGAGCTGGTCGCGCCCGCCGAGGCGATCTTCCTGGACGCGAAGTTCGAGTCGGAGCTGATCGAGCTCGACGAGGAAGAGGCCGCCGACTTCCTGGCAGACGCCGGCGTCACCGAGCCTGGCTTGGAGATCCTGGCCCGCGTCGGCTTCGACACCCTCGGTCTCCAGACCTACCTCACCGCTGGCCCCAAGGAGACCCGCGCCTGGACGATCAAGAAGGGCGACACCGCGCCCGAGGCCGCCGGCGTGATCCACACGGACTTCCAGAAGGGCTTCATCAAGGCCGAGATCGTCTCCTTCGACGACCTCGTCGAGGCCGGCACCATGCAGAAGGCCAAGGAGGCCGGCAAGGTCCGCATGGAGGGCAAGGACTATGTGATGGCTGACGGCGACGTGGTGGAGTTCCGCTTCAACGTCTGACGGCCGCACGGCCGCAGTTCAGACCTTGGGGCGGAAGGCGGCCCAGTGCGGGCGGCACTGTTCTGGCTCCTGGCACTGATCTCCCGGACTGGGTCTACCCGATCCGAGAGGCGACGCGTCAGATACTGAGGACATGGCTCTCCCCGAGGACGGTGCTTCGCGGATTCGACGGTTCTGTGAGAAGCAGGTTCCGGCTGAGCTGCTGGACCGGGTGCGTGTGGAGCATCGCGTACGTGGTCGCGCTGTGACGATCGTCGAGTACCAGGCGCCGTGGAATCCGGAACCTAGCTCGTGGTGGATAGAGGTGCCGCAAGCTCGGATCAAGTACGACGAGCAGACCCTGGGCTGGACCTTGTACTGGTTCGACCGAAACTCCCGAGCCCATCGCTACGACCTGGTGGAGCCTCACCAGCCGATCGAGCGCCTGTCGGCGGAGTGTGACGAAGACCCGACCGGCATCTTCAAAGGCTGACCCACCGAACCCAATGGTTTCTCATTATTGACACAAAGCGGCGATTGATTAAAATGAGAAACATGCCAGCCGCTAGCCCTTACACCAGTCCGGAACAACAGGCAGATCTCGAACGCCTGGGTGCCCGGCTGCGTTCACGCCGAAAGGCGCTCGGTGTCACGGCCGTCGCCTGTGCCGAGGCTGCTGGCGTTTCGCGTGTCACGCTGCACAGGATCGAGGTTGGCAACCCCTCGGTCACGATCGGCGCCTACGTCAACGTTGCGGCCGCACTCGGACTTCATCTCGTCGTCCCGATCCTCGACGCTCCATCGGCAGACCCGGCGAAGATCACGGTCGGCGACTATCCCGGCCTTCGTGCTCTGGCATGGCAGACCGACGCCGGCACCGCGATCACCGAGACGGAGGCGCTCAACCTCTACGAGCGCGGTTGGCGACACCTCGATCACGAAGCCCTTACTGACCAGGAGAAGGCGTTCATCCAGCATCTGGCGGACACCTACAGCAACGGGAAGCTCCTTGTTTAGGCGGCTGCACCATCAACGGGTGGCCGAGGTGCTGTCGATGCTCGATGCACCTCTCCTGGCCGAGCACAACTGCTGGTTCGGAGGTGGAACGGCGATCGTCCTCGGCAGCGGGGAGTTCCGTGAATCGGTCGACATCGATTTCCTGGTCTCCGACGCGAGGTCCTACCGCGAGTTGCGCCAGATGGTCAGGAGTCACGGGTTCGAATCGCTGGCTACGCGCGAGCTGGAGGTAGGTCGAACACCTTCTGTGGACGGTTACGGAATCCGGACGACGGTGCTCGTCGCAGGGGTCGCGATCAAGTTCGAGATCATTCACGAAGGGCGGATCGACCTCGACAGTCCCTCGCCGGGCAACGAGATCTGCGGCGTTCGGACTCTGACGCGAGCCGATCAGGTCGCCAGCAAGCTGCTTGCGAATGACGACCGCTGGGCTGACACCTCGACGTTCAGCCGCGACCTCATCGACCTGGCCATGATGAAGCCCGACGCGGTTGCCCTGAAGGCCGGCGCACGCAAGGCGGTCGATGCCTACGGCAAGACGATCGGCGAAAGCCTCAACAAGGCCGTTGCCTACCTTCAAGGCAATCCACGCCGTCTCGACGAATGCATCCGAGCACTCAAGATCGAGGCGCCCCGAGCAGTTGTCTGGCAGAGCATCCGCGACCTGTCCGCCCGATCCGCGAAGATCGAAGGGCTAGGTCGGGTCTCGGACTAGCCCCCTTGGGGCGACACTCGACTTCCCGCTCGCCTGATATTGCGTACACAAGGATTACGCAATTCGAGGAGGGTGTCATGACCGCGGCGAAGGTGGGGATCAGGGAGTTCCGTGCCGGTCTGTCCGACTTTGTGGACTCCGACGTGCCTGTCGCCGTGACCCGGCACGGGCACACGGTCGGATACTTCATTCCGGTCAAGGGGGACCGCTCCGCTGACGTGGCCGCTCTGAGGGCCGCTGGCGAGAAGTTGGATGCCCTGCTGAGCCTGACTGAGGACGAGGTCGACGCTGCGATCGAGGACTTCAAAGAGTTGCGGCACAAGGGCAAGAAGAAGTCGTAGTGGCGAGCGAGAGGCAGCTGGTCCTCGACGCCCGACGTGGCGATCGCGGATCACAGAGCAGTGCCTCTTCCGGCGGTCGTCGGTAAGTTGGTCTCAGCCGCCAGCCGTCCTGTCTACGATCGTCGCGTGCCGAGGATCGAGCTGACGAACTTCATTCCTGCAACCGTAGAGCGGTGCTTCGAGTTGAGCCTCTCGGTCGATGCCCACACGTCGTCGATGGCCGGTTCGGGGGAGCGGGCGGTCGCCGGCGTCACCTCCGGGGTGATGGGCCACGATGACGTCGTCACCTGGCGGGCCCGTCACTGCGGCATCCCGTTCACGATGACGTCGAAGATCACTGCCTACGAGGCGCCGACGCGGTTCGTGGACGAACAGGTCTCGGGGCCGTTTCGCCGCTGGTGGCACGAGCACCGTTTCGACGCCGTCCCAGGCGGCACGCTGATGACCGACGTCGTCGAGTTCGACTCTCCGCTCGGGCCGATCGGCCGGCTGGTGAACGCGGCGTTCCTCACCCGGTATATGACGAGGCTGCTCAACCAACGCAACGCCTGGCTACTGGAGGCCCTCAGTAGGCCGAACGTCTGACGGCGGCCAGCCGCCGGCTCGGCGGCACCGCATCGCGCCGCCTCGACTAGGCATACCGGTGACTCTTGGCCGCGTGCCCCTTCTCGCGCTTGCAGGTGCGACCGCTGATGTTGCGGTGGCCGCAGAGTTCATCCTCCTCGGCTGACGGCGTCGGCGCTGGGGGAGCCTGCTCCGGCGCCGGCGCCGGAGCAGTGGCCTTCGTCGCGGCCTTCGACCTACTCGGTGCGATTCGCGTCGCCGGCTTCGCGATGCCGGCAGTGCGCTGTGAGGCTGCGTACCTGGCCTCGCGCATCGCCCGCAGGTTGTCCATCTTGCTCATCGATTGATCACCCGCTGACTCTATGGGTGACCACCGACAAAGGGTGTTCGGGGCAGTGGACCGGGCATTTTCAGGTGAGCTCGACGACCTTGTCAACGAGTTCGACCAAGGCCACCACGAAGACCAAGGTCAGTGCGACTCGCCCTAGCCAGGCGAGGCCAACCGCTCCCGGGACGGCCCCACCGCTACGTCGTCGTACCCACTCCAGCGCACACCAGCCGACACCGATCGCGGCCAGCAGCGGAGCCAACGGACCGAACGCCAACAGCGGCGCCAGCGCGAGCGGGAGAGGACCCGTGGCGAAGAAGCCGGTCGGCGCCAGCCACCGTTCGGCGAGCACGGTGAGCAGTGCTGCGTAGAGGCCGGGAATGGCTAAGAACATGACGATCGCGAGCCACGCCGGCTGCAGCAGGGTGAAGTCGACGCCGTCGACGTGGACCAGCTGGTCGCCGACGACGACGGCGGGGCCGAGCCCGATGGACAGGACCTGGAACCAGCGCGGCCCGATCATCAGCCCGCGCAACGCCGCGTAGATCGCTGCGCCGAGCACGCCGAGCACCGTGGCGACCACCAACAGGTTGAGGCTGCCGGCGAGGGTGAACTGCCCGATGGTGAAGCCGTCGTCGCTGGTCACCCCGGTCGCGTCGGGGTTGCGGCGGGCGAGGACGAACATCGCCAATCGACCGCCGACACCACCCACGAGCATTCCCAGCAGCGCCCCCGCCGCGGTGATCGCGGCGAGACGCCGCGCTGCGCGCACAAACGCTGCGCCCAGTGTGGGGGACTGCTCGCCTGTCACTGTCATGTCTCGCCGCGTTCCGTCGTGCTCGTGAGGAGGTGCTCCTCTGAGGATGGGGCGTGGAGTGGTGATCGTTGCGTGAATTCTCGCCGCACGGAGCCGACTTGACCAGAGTCGGTCAAGGTGCGGCCTCGGGCCAGACCTGGGCGCCGTCTGGGCCTGTGCCTAGGGCGTCGTGCACCACTCGCTTCCGACGACCCAGATGCCGGCCTCCGCAAGTTCAGGCTCGGCGTCGGCAGTGGTCGGTTCTCGGCCTCGCAAAACAACACCGCCACAGTCCTCGCATGGGCGATCGGTGGGTTGGTCGTTGTCGGGCACGTCGTCGACTCTAGGCGCCTGAGAGAACACGCGTTCGTCGATCAACCCCGAGGCCCGCTATCGGGTTGTGGAGCCTGACGGGGGATCGGTCGCGCGGCAGATCGGGTCGGATGTCAGGCTAGAGACCCCGCACCCGATCAGGGAGGTCGACATGGTCCGGATGACTCCGCGCACGGTCGTGCTGCACGGCCACGAACTCTCGTACCTCGACAGCGGCGAGGGGCCCGCCGTGCTCTTCATCCACGGGATCCTCGGCTCACAACGGCAGTGGCGTCACCTTGTCGACGAGATGGACGACGAGAACCGGGTGCTGGCGCCGGATCTCTTCGGTCACGGCGACTCCGCCAAGCCGATGGGGGACTACTCGCTCAGCGCCCACGCCGCCACCATGCGCGATCTGCTCGACCACCTCGGCATCGATCGGGTCACCCTGGTCGGCCACTCCCTCGGCGGCGGCATCGCGATGCAGTTCTACTACCTCTTTCCCGAGCGCGTGGAGCGCCTGGTGCTGATCGCCACCGGTGGCCTCGGCCGCGAGGTGAGCGTCGCCCTGCGCTCCGCCACCTTGCCCGGCGCTGAGCAGGTGCTGAGCGTTGTCGCTTCGGCACCGATCCTCGGTCCGGTGGAGATGCTGGGCAACGCCGCCGCCAAGCTGGGCTGGCGGCCCGGCCCGGACCTCAGCGCGGTCTGGCGCGGCTTCACCGCCCTCAAGGAGCGGGAGAGCAGGCGGGCCTTCCTGGCCACTACGCGTGCGGTCATCGATCTCGGCGGCCAGACGATCAGTGCTCACGACCACCTGGGCGACGGGTTGCCGATCCCGGTCCTCATCGTGTGGGGCACCGCGGACCGGATCATCCCGGTCGCGCACGCCCACAATGCGAAGCGTTCGATCCCGGAGTGTCAGGTGGAGATCTGCGAGGGCGCCGGGCACTTCCCGCACCTGGAGGACCCGGACCGCTTCGCCGCGCTGCTCCACGAGTTCATCGCGGCCGACGCCGCCTGACCCTTAACGCCGGAGTGCGTCGTCCAGCGCAGGGCCGAGCTCCGGCCAGGCGAAGGTGAATCCGGCCTCGGTGAGCTTCTCCGGATGGACCCAGCGGCTCTTCAAGATCAGCTCGGTCTCGTTGCGTAGCACGAACATCCCGGGCTCCAGCATCCAGCGCCAGGCAGGGAGCCCGACCGGACGCTTGACGGCGCGGCGTAGCTCGGCCATCAACGTCCGGTTGTCACTGGTGGTCATCGTCGCCAGGTTCACCGGGCCCTCGATCTCGTCCTGCTCGGCGATGAAGCGCACTGCCGAGACCACGTCGTCGATGTGGATCCAGGAGAACTTCTGGCGACCCTTCGAACGGTGCATCGGCACGGGGCCGCCGGTCGGCGTCGGGCCGATGCCGCGGTAGCGCCGGTGTTGGAACCACGGCCCGTCGTACTGGGTCCCGCCCAACCCCAGCCGGGTGGCGCGGGCCAGCATGTCCGAGGCGGGCCCGCCGAGCACGATCGCCATCCGCAGAGCGACCCGGCGGGTGCCAGGCAGATCGTCGGCGAACAGTTCGCGTTCCCAGTTGGAGGCGACGTCGACGGAGAAGCCGTTGCCGAACTCGCCGCCGGACTCGGTCTGCGGCCGGTCCATCGCATAGCGATAGATGGTCGCGGTGCTCGCGTTCATCCACAGCGACGGCGGCCTCTCGGCAGCCGCGATGGCCTCGCGGATCTGCCGGGTCGTCTCCACCCGGGAACGGAGGATCTCGTTCCGGTTGGCATCGGTGTACCGGCAGCCGACGCTCTTACCGGCCAGGTTGATCACCACCTCGGCGCCGTCGATCAGCCGGGCCAGCCCCGCCGGATCGTCCCAACGCCCGTCAGGGCCGGAACGGCCTACCCGGGCGACGTGGTAGCCACGCTGCGTCAGGTCCTCGACGAGACGATGGCCGATGAATCCGTTCCAACCGGCCACCACGGCCACCGGGCGTGTGCTCATGATCGCAACATAGCCGTCGGCCGTCGATGGCGCAGCGGAGTGTGGAAGAGAACACCCCGATGCGGCCGAGCTCACGCCTCGACGGTGACCTCGACCACGACGTCGTCCCTGCCGAACCGCACCGCTGGCCAGTAACCGTCCGGGAAGTGCTGACCGCAGCTGTCGTCGAGGTGGAGCACGACGTCGCCGTCGGCAAGCACCTCGACGGTCTGCAGCACGAGGTCGCCCTCCGCGTCGTCGAGCTCACCGGGAGTGGGCGCCTCATCGCTGAACCGGGTCACGACGGCGTCGGTGGCCCGGCGGTGCCACCGGCCACGGTCGGTGAAAAAGGCCTCCAGCCGCGGGAGCAGGGCGGCGGCAGCCACCGGGTCGGTGGTGCGCACCATCAGTTCGGGCTCGCCGGGCAGGCTGAAGTACTCGTCGACCAGCACCTCACCGTCGGTGAGGGTGAAGCTGCCACGGGTGAGCTCGCCCCAGGCCGACGCGACGTTACCGTTGCTGGTCATGGCGTCAGCCTAGGTCCGCGCCCGACGGCGGTCGCCGCAGCCAGCGGCTCAAGGGAGGCTGGCGCATCGAGGAGTCCGGGCAGCGCGAGCAGGGCGCCTGCGCGGGCGAGGTCCGGCGGCGCGACGATCAGGCCGTCCCGCCAGACGTGCACGCTCTCCGCGCCCCATCGTGCCGGCACCCGCGCCACCGCGGCGTGGTCATCGGCTGCGAGCACCACGATCTCCTGGGGTTGGACCGGGTAGGCGCTGGTCGCGCCCACCAGCAGACCGGCCTCCCGGCTCAGCAGCCGCACGAACCCGGCTCTGGCCAGTGTCGGCGTGAGGGTGGGAGAGCCGAGCGGCCCACGCCGTCGACGGCGCACCACCTCGAGGGTGTCCAGCGATACCAGGCTCTCAGTGGCACGCTCGCGATGCCCGACGGCGACCAGGCCGTCGTCGTCGAGACGCAGGTCGTCGTTGTGGCGCCCGATGCCGGCGGTCAGCTTGCGGATCACCGCCAGCGCGTCGAGGTCGACCTCGAAGAGTCCGTACTCGCTGAGCATCAGCACCCGATCGCCGCGCACCCGGACGGCTCCGCGCAGCATCCCGCGCACCCCCTTGAGCACCCGCCACCGCCCAGTAGCCAACTCCAGAACGCCGACCCGGGTGGTCGCGCGGCCCTGGCACCAGGAGGTGAGCAGCAGCTCGCCGTCCAGCAGACGGGTGCTGGTGTGGAACCCTTCGGGCGAGACCGTGGGCACCGGGACACCGATCTCCAGGAAGTGCTGTTGGCCGGTCTCCGTCATGGCCTCACCTTAGGTGGTGCCAGATCGCTACCATCCTTACCGTGACGACTGACGCGGGCAGGATCAGCTTCCGTACGGTCTACGGCGGGCCGGACGCCGGTGGGGCGTTCGTCGGCGACGTGGCACGGCTCAAGCAGCGGCTCAAAGAGCTCAGCTTCGGCTACGACTTCGACCTGCTCCTGCACGTCGGTGGTGAGATCTCCTCCACCGAAGGGGAGAGCGGCCTCCACGCGCCGAGGGTATCGACGGCGAAGGGACGGTGACCGCCCAGATCCGGGTGCGGAAGGAGGATCTGGCGGACGCCGCGGAGCCGAGCGCCGCGCTGCGACGGATCATCAACGATGCGTTGGTGGAGCTGGTCGGACGCGTTGCAGGTAAGGACAAGAGCGTCGACGCCTCCTCGGAGTTGGCGAAGCTGGAGACCGTCTTCGGAGGCGAAGCGTGAGCGACGACGGCCCGCGCGGCTTCACGCCCACGCTCCCGGATCGGGCAGAGGGCGGTCGCCTCGGCGGAGCGCCGCCGCGAGCGATCGAGGACCATCCGTTGCTGGACACGCACCGTTACCTCCTCACACTTCCCGCGGGTTGCGCCTCGTGGGCAGGGGACGCGGAGGTCTCCGTGCTGCTGCGCAACGGGTTCACCATCGCCGACGACGACCTGACCTACCCCGAGATGGCGATGCGTGCGGTCGTCCATCCCTCCTCACCTCGCGGTGACCGATCCGATCTCGGCTGGCCCGGCCTGCGGTCGGCGGCGCTGGGCGAGCTCGACGGCGCCGACGAGACGCCCGCTCTGGTGCGGGCCGGTGCGCAGCCGGTGCTGATCCAGAACGAGCCCGGCTACGCGGCTGCCGTGCTGGCCGACGGCCACCGCTTCCTCTTCCAGATCGACGAGGAAGGGTGGCCCGTCGACGGCCCGCTGGAGGACGTGATCGAGGAGTACCTGTGGGGCTATGGCTCGGTCTACTTCTACGGGACACCGGGCAGTGACGGCCAGGTGCGAGACGTCTACGCCGGGTTCCTGGACTTCTGATGACCGAAGCGGAGTCACCAGGAGCGGTGACGGAGTTCCTCACCGGATTGCGCCGACGCGGTTGGCAGGTGGAGCCAGCCCGAGCAGAGTCGCCTGAGCTGCTCTCCGCCGCGCACGAGGTGGCGATTCCGGAGGGCTGGCGGTCCGTACTGGAGCGGTTCTCGCTGCTGGTCGACGAAGATGAGAGCCGGTGGTTCCTCTCCGCCGCGGACTTTGCGGGCAGCTCCGACAGTGCCTTCGCCTGGAACGCGTTCGAGCGACTGAGCCTCGAGGCCGCCGTCGATGACGCAGATCGCCGACGCTGCACGGACTTCTGGCGCGAGTTCCTGCCGATCGCGCTCGGCGTCGAGGGCAGCTATGAGTACCTCGCGATCAGCAGGGTGAGCGGCGTCGTCGTACACGGTGCCGAGCCCGAGTTCGAAGAGGTCACGCTGCTCGCCAACGATCTGCCGGAGTTCCTCACCGGTGTCGCCGAGGGCAGCCTGGGCGCTGGCTTCTTCGGCTAGGGCGCATTTCCCAACGGCGATTTCCGCTGGGGGAGACACGCCCTAACCGAGGATCTCCCAGCGGCTCGGCGGCAGGACGCCTGAGGCCAGGTCTGCCAGCGCCACCTTTACCTGGGATCGGTCCAGGACATAGGAGGCGGGGTAGTCGATCGCCTGTTCGCCGACCGTCATCTCGACGAACTCGTCGGGATCCGCAACCACGGTCGCGT
Organism: Nocardioides sp. Bht2; assembly: GCF_047308515.1. Classification (NCBI taxonomy): domain Bacteria; kingdom Bacillati; phylum Actinomycetota; class Actinomycetes; order Propionibacteriales; family Nocardioidaceae; genus Nocardioides; species Nocardioides sp. Bht2. The sequence goes on along the minus strand of NZ_JBLBWI010000007.1, from coordinate 68,208 downwards.
TGGCGACCTGGCCGCCACGGGTGGCAGTCACCACGTAGCAGTCGGGGCCGCCGCCGACCATCGTCTCCCAGCCGTCGACGTCGTCGGCGGCGAGCGTGCGCTCCAGGCCGTCCAGGGCGTCGACGGCGGCACTGAGCCGGTCAACTGTCATGCGGTCGCTCCGATGGTGGACTTCTCGAGTCGGTCGATCCGCTCCTGGATCGTCGGCAGCCCGACGTTGCCGCAGCCGACCAGCGTCAGGCGCCGCAACGGTTCCAGATCGTTGAGCACCTCGATGTTCGTGATCTTCTTGCAGTACTGAAGATCGAGGAACCGCAGGACAGGAAGGGTACGTAGCCCGGCGATGTCGGCGAGGTTGCGTAGGTTCTTCAAACGAAGCGTCTCCAGATGGGGGAGGCGCTCGATCCCGGCGAGTCCGGTCAGCTTGGTACCGGAGAGCAGGCCGAGTCGCCGCAATGGCCGCTGAGCGAGAAGCGGGAAGAGTTCGTCGTCGTTCGGGACGTTTAGCAGGTTGAGCTCGGTGAGCGGAAGGTCCATCGCCTGCCGGACGACCTTCATCGGTCCATCGGGGTAGATCGAGAGCGAGGTCAGCGCTGGGAACGCCGCGTTGTCGAAGCGGAACCTCCCCGCCACCGAGAGGGTTGTCAGGCTCGGCATCGCCACCTCCGGCCAGGTCAGCACCTTGCCGTAGTCCTGTTGGAGGTGGAGTTCGGCCAACCCCTGGGGGAGATCGCCCTGTCCAGCTTGGGTGATCAAGGACGGGGCGGTGCTGCTCCCGCTGATGGTCAACGACTTCAACGACGTCATCGCCGTGATGATCGGCGGCAACTGCTGGATCGGGTCGTGGTGCGGCGCCCACAGTTGCAGGGAGGTGATCCGGGCCAGCGTGTCCGCATCGACCGGTCGGTCGAGGAACAACAGATCGCGGCCCGAACCGGTGAACTGCTCGGCATGGCTGCTGTGCAGGAGAACCGTGTCGGACGCCATGATCGTGAGAGTAGCGAACCTCTCGCCGGGCCGCTGGCTGATCCGGCCCAGAGTCTCAGATCCCCGCAGGGACACGGCATACTCGCCCTCGTGCCACGACCGATCACGATTCTTGTTGAAGGCGAGTCCGACAAGGCCGCCGTTGAGACCCTCGCCCCACGCTTCGGGGTGGACCTGGAGACCGAGCAGATCACCGTCCAGGTGATCAACGGCGCTGGCAATTTTCGCGCCGCGATCGCCGAGAGCGTCGCGCAGGGCCACCGCGTCGGCGGGCTCTACGACGAAGGCGAGGAGCGTTACGTCGCCGGTGCGCTCAACCGCCAGGTGGGGGAGGACCTGACCAGGCAGGGCTTCTTCGCCTGTCGTCGGGACCTTGAGGAGGAGCTGATCCGGGCCACAGGGGTTGTCGGAGTGACCGCGATTCTCGAGGCCAAGAACGACCTCAAGGGCTTCCGTCAGTTCCAGGCGCAGGAGGCGCACAGCAGCGAACAGGCTGACGAGCAGCTTCGGCGCTACGTCTCCGCCAACGGCGCCCGCAAGCGTGAGTACGCTGCGCGGATGGCTGAAGAGGTTCCGTTCGAGGACGTTCCCGAGCCGATGACCGGGCTGATCAACTGGATCTGGAGCGTCGGCTGAGTCAGGTGCTCACGCCTCGTCGACGTCGAGTGCGCGGCTGATCTCGTACTGGCGCACCAGGAACTCCTTCTCGTCGAGCTTCTTGCGGCGCATCCAGGTGGTCAGCTCGCTGTTGCATTTCGAGGCGTTGCAGGAGCGACAGGCCGGCACCACGTTCGTCACGGTGTAGCGGCCGCCGCGCGAGATCGGCAGCATGGTGTCCTTCTGCAACGCGGGTTCCTCCGCCCCGCAGTAGGCGCAACCACCCCAGGCCTCCATCAGGTCGTGCCACTGCTGGTCGGTGAGGTCGTTGTCGGCAGCCGCCACGCGTCGCCGTCGACGCCGGTCGATGGTGGCTTTGCGGGTACGAGGCGGCATGGGAGAACCCTAGGCGCTGGCCGCGCCGAACCCCGGCAGCGACCAGCGACTACGGCCCCTCAGGTGGAGATCGAGTCGACCAGACGGTGACAGATGGCTCGCATCCGCTCGACCGTCATCCCGTGGGAGGACAGGAGTACCTGCACCGACAGGCCATCGATCAGACCCATCAGGCTGTCCGCGACCAGCGCGCTGTCCTCGGAGACCAGTTCGCCTCGCTCCTGACCGCGTGCGACGACGGCCTCGATCATCGAGGCCCACCGGCTGTAGGCCCGGTCGTTGACCTCCGCCAACGCCTCGTCCTGCAAGGCGGCTGCCCAGAGCTCGATCCAGACGTTCCACGCCTCGATCGTCTCCTCGCCGACCGGCAGGTACGACTCCACGATCGCGTGCAGCGAGTCGGCGGCGTGGGCCTCCTTGTCGTCGAAGATGGCTGCACGCCGGTCCAGAGACCTGGTGAAGTTGTCCTCGAACGCGGCCCGGATCAGCTCGAACTTCGTCTCGAAGTAGTAGTGCACGATGCCGGGGGAGACGCCCGCTCCCTTGGCGACATCCGACACCCGCAACCCGAGAACGCCCTTGGCCGCGATCTGGGCGCAGGCAGATCGCATGATCTCCTCGCGCCGCTGCGCTTCAACACTTGGCCGAGCCATTGCTCTCCTCCTCAGTGACGACGAACGGTACCAATACGCGTTGTGTGGTTCAGGAACCTGCCAACTCTGCGGGCAGTCGTCGCGCGATGATCTCTTCCGCCTCGGCGACGATCTCGTCGACCACCTCCTGACAGGTGGCTACCCGATCGATGAGTCCCTGGGCCTGGCTGGCCCACCACATGCCGCCGTTGACGTCTCCTCCGGAGAGCACCTCCTGGCGGGCGCGGGCGCCCGAGGCGAGGTGGGCGACGTCCGCGAAGGTGGCGCCGGGCTGGGAGCCCAGCTTGGCGATCTGCTCGGAGACCTCGTTGCGCGCCACCCGCGCGGTGTTGCGGAACTCCCGGAAGACCAGGGTGGTGTCGCGCTCGTCGTTGGCGACGATCTGGTCCTTCACGTTCTGGTGGATCGGTGCTTCGACGGTCGCCTCGAACCGGGTGCCCATGTTGATGGCACAGGCACCGAGTGCCAGTGCTGCCACCAAGCCGCTGCCGGTAGCGAAGCCGCCCGACGCGATGATCGGGATGTCGAGGGCCTTGGCCGCGGCCGGGATCAACACCAGCCCGGGAATGTCGTCGTCGCCGGGGTGGCCCGCGCATTCGAACCCGTCGATGCTCACCGCGTCGACGCCGAGGGACTGCGCCTTGAGCGCGTGCCGCACCGCGACCGCCTTGTGGATGACCTTGACCCCGGCCTCCTTGAAGGCAGGAAGGTGCGGAGCGGGGTTGCTGCCCGCGGTCTCGACGATCTTGACCCCGGTCGCGATGATCACGTCGCGGTACTCGTCGTAGGGGACCGGCTCGATGGTCGGCAGGATGGTCAGGTTCACCCCGAACGGCTTGTCGGTCAGCTCCTGGCAGCGCTTGATCTCGGCGGCGAGCGCCTCCGGTGTCGGCTGGGTGAGCGCGCTGAGGAAGCCGAGGGCTCCGGCGTTCGCCACCGCGCTGATCAGGTCGGCGGTGCCGACGGCGGCCATTCCGCCACAGACGATCGGGTGTTCGATGCCGAAGGTCTCGGTGAACTGGTTGCGGAAGGTCATGTCACTCCTTGGTGTTGAGGGGAAGAGGAAGGGGATCGGGCGTCTGCTCGACGCCGACAGCGGTGGGGATGCGGCGTGCGCGGCGTGGGTCGAGCAGTACCAAGGCGGCTGCGGTGAGCACCAACGCGGCGCCGATCATGGTGCGGACGTCGAGAACCTCCTGCCAGAAGACGACGGCGAAGAGCGCCGCCCAGACCGGCTCGGTGACCATCACCACCGACGCTTGGGCGACGCCCATCCGAGGCTGCGCCCAGGCCTGAACGAACATCGCTAGCGCGCCGGCGGCGAGAGCGAGGTAGAGCATCGGGATCCAGTCGGTCCCTTGCGGGATCTCGATCCCATTGGGGATGGTGGGCACCGCGCTGAGGACGGCGATGGTGGCCATCTGGATCACCGTGACCACCTGCGCGTCCCCGGTGCGGACCAGACGGCCGGTGGTCAGGATGTGCACGGCGTAGAGCACCGACGACAGCAGGGTGAGGGCCTCTCCGGTGCCGAACGACCAACCCCGCAACGACATCACCATCACTCCGCTCGCCGCGACCACGACGGCGACCCTGGTCTGACGCGAGACCGGCAGTCGGTAGAGCACCGCTGCGAGCAGCGGCGTGACGACGACGTACATGGAGACAAGGAAGGCCGAGACGGTGGCGGCGGCCTGGGTGAGCCCGGCGAACTGCAGCCACTGGGCCACGCCGTAGATCAAGCCCAGCTGGACGCCGAGCCAGGCCTGGCGCCGCGAGATGCGGCGCAGTGCTCGAGGACTCAACAGAGCAAGGACGAAGGCCGCCAGCGCGAACCGGACGGCCAGGTAGTCGTTCACCGAGATCCGGGTCAACAGGTCCTTGGAGATGGGGAAGGTCGAGCCCCAGACGGCAGCGACCAGCAGCAGCGCGAGCGGCGCTGCGAGATGGGGCCGGAGGTTGCTGGGCACGAAGCTCCTCAGAAGACGGGGGAGGGGCGGGTCCGCACCAGGGTGCGGACCCGCCCGGAGATCAGATCTGGCGGGAGATGATCAGCCGCATGATGTCGGAGGTGCCTTCCTCGATCTCTTCGAGCTTCACATCGCGCATCCACTGCTCGACCGGGTACTCGCGGGAGTAGCCCCAGCCACCGAGGGTCTGTACGGCCGCGTGGGTCACGTACATCGCGGTCTCCGAAGCCTGCAGCTTCGCCATCGCGGCGATCTTGGTGGCGGGTTCGCCGGCGTCGAGCGTGCGAGCCGCGTGCAGCGTCATCAGCCAGGCGGACTGGATCCGGGTCGCCATGTCGGCGAGCCGGAAAGCGACGGCCTGGTGCTCGATGATCGGCTTGCCGAACTGCGTCCGGTTGCGGGCGTAGTCCAGCGCGTACTCGTACGCCGCGCGCGCTGCGCCGGTCGCCGCGGCGGCCAGCACGACCCGGGAGATGTCGAAGGTCTGCATCAGGCCGTAGAAGCCCTGACCCTCGTCGCCGAGCCGGTCCTTCTCCGGGACGAAGACGTTGTCGAAGAAGATCTCGCGGCACACGATCGCGCGCTGACCCATCTTCTTCATCGGCTCACCGAAGCTCATCCCCTCGGCACCCTTGCGCAGCAGGAAGGCGGTCACGCCGCCGGAACGCTGGGTCGGGTCGGTCTTGGCGAAGACGACGTACTGGTCGGCGAGGCCGGCGTTGGAGATCCAGACCTTCTGACCGTTGATCGCATAACCGCCGTCGACCTTGGTGGCGGTGGTGACGATCGAGGCGGCGTCCGAGCCGGAGCCGGGCTCGGTGGTGGCCAGGGCGGTGAAGAGCGGGTCGGTGCCGGTCAACGGACGCAGCCACTCCTCCTTCTGCTCCTCGGTTCCCAGAGCCAGCAGCGGGTCGGAGAAGAACCCGTTGGAGCAGACGAAGTTGCCGATACCCGGGTCGCCCCAGCAGAGCTGCTCCTGGACCAGGCACTGGGTGAAGATGTCACCAAGACCGCCGCCGCCGTACTGCTCGGGCAGCATGAAGTCGGTGATCCCGACCTTCGCTGCGGACTTGAAGATGTCGACGGGGGAGACCACGTCGGCCTCATCGACCTCGCGGCCACGCGGGCGGATCTCGTTCTCGGCGAAGGTCCGGCACAGGTCGACGATGGCTCGCTGCTCGTCGGTCAGGGGCCAGGGCTCAACGGCATTGATCGCCATGTTCTTACTCCTCATTGGTTGTGCTGTGTGACGTGGGATGTGGCGTCGCGGGACGCGGTGCGCGGGTGACGGCGTCGGCCCGCGCAGGGGTGAGGACGAGGGCCGGTCAGCGCTGCACCGCCGTCCACTCGAGGTACTCCTCAAGACCGATCCGGCCGAGCTCGCGCCCGAGGCCGGACTCCTTCCAACCGCCGAACGGGGCTTCGGGGTTGAATGCCGCACCGTTGAGATCGACCTGTCCGGTCTCCAGACGGCGGGCGAGGGCCAGCGCCCGGTCCTCGGACCCGGCCCAGACGGCTCCGGCCAGTCCGTACCGGGTGCCGTTGGCGATCCGGACCGCTTCGTCCTCGTCGGTGTAGGGATGGACGACCAACACCGGTCCGAAGATCTCCTCCTGGCTGGCCGGGTCGTCGGGGGACAGGTCGGCGAGGATCGTCGGGGCGAGGTAGTGGCCGGTGCCGAGCTCTGCTGGCTTCGTACCGCCGGTCACCAGCCGGGCACCACGCTCGACGGCGCTGTCGACCATCGCGCTGACCTGCTCCCACTGGTTCCGGCTCACCAGCGGACCGACCTGGGTGGTTTCGTCCGTCGGATCTCCGACAACCAAGGAGGCCGCGTGCGCCCCGGCGATCTGCACGGCTTCGTCGTAGCGCTCGGCCGGGACCAGCAGCCGCGTCCAGGCGCTGCAGGTCTGGCCGGCGTTCAACATCGCCGACTCCACGGTGCTGCGGACCGCCGTCTCGAGGTCGGCGTCGGCGCAGACCAGGCTGGCCGACTTCCCACCGAGCTCCAGGCAGACCTTCGCCAGCCGCCCGGCTGCTGCGGCTCCGACCGCGCGGCCGACCTTCGTCGAACCGGTGAAGGAGACCAGGTCGACGCCGTCATGGTCTGCCAGCGCGGCACCGATCTCGGCACCGATGCCCGGCAGTAGGTTGAAGACGCCGGCCGGCAGGCCGGCCTCCTCGACCGCCTCCGCGAAGAGGTAGGCCGACAACGGGGTCAGCTCGGCCGGCTTCAGCACGACCGTGCAGCCTGCCGCCAACGCCGGAGCGACCTTGGCCGTCAGTTGGTAGAACGGGTAGTTCCACGGAGTGATGCAGGCGGCGACGCCGACCGGGCGTTGGAACAGCAGGGAGTTCCCGACCTCGCTCTCGAACCGGTGGGCACGCAGATTCCGGATCGCGGAGACGACCAGCTCGATACCGAGATCGACGTGCCACGCGGTGGCGTCGGCGACGGGCGTGCCGACCTCGGCCACGGTCACGTCGATCAGCTCACGACGTCGGCCGCGCAAGGCGTCGACGAGGCGGTCGAGTGCCGTGGCGCGCTGCTCCAGGGGCAGGGATCCCCAAGCAGGCAAGGCGTCCCGTGCTGCCGCGACAGCCTGATCGACCTGGGCGACGGTGGCACGACCCGAGGTTCCGATCACCTGCGTGGTGGCCGGGTTCTCGACGTCGATGGTCTCGGTCGTCGGCAGCCAACGGCCGCCGATCAACACGGTCTCGTACTTCATCACGCCTCCCCGGTGGCGCGGCTGCGCTCACGGACGTGGATCAACGTCGGACGGTCGGCGTGGAACGCCTTGTCGACCGCGGCGGCGACCTCGGCGGCACTCTGCGCCCGGACCCCGAGGCAACCCAACGACTGCGCCAACATCACGAAGTCCGGGCTGCCCAGGGCCACTGCATGGATCGGTTCGTCCCGGTCGTCCATCTCGTTCCGGATCTCGCCGTAGCCACCGTTGTCGACGACGACGATGGGGAGCGCCAGCCCGAGCTCGGCTGCGGTCGCCAACTCCGCCACCGAGAACATCAGGCCGCCGTCGCCGTGCAGGACGACGACTGCCGTCTCCGGGTTGGCGACCTTGGCGCCGATCCCCGCCGGAAGCCCGTAGCCCAACGTGCCTGCCCCGGTCGGGTAGAGGAAGGAGTGGGGCCGGTCGAGCGGCAGGTTGGACAGCGCGCCGTAGTAGGCGGCCATCGCGTTGTCGGCGGCGATGATCGCGTCCCGGGGCACCACGTCGGCGAGTGCGTCGACGAGCTCGATCCAGGCAGCGCCCTCCTCCCTGGCCTGCGCCCGGTGCGCGGTTCGCGCCGTCGGCACCAGGGCGGACGGTTCCTTGCGCTGCACACGATCGGCCAGTGCCGCGAGCGCTGCGGCCGCGTCGGCGACCAGGGCGACGTCCGGCACCACGTTGGTGCTGATCGCGGTGGCGTCGACGTCGATCCGGACCACCTTGCCGGCCAGCTCGGGAAGCCCGCCCCACCAGTCGGAGGGCGCGAACTCGGTACCGAGGGCCAGCACCACGTCCACGGCCTCACAGAGTTCGCGGGCGGCAGCGTGCTGCAGTCCGGCCCCGACGAAGAGCGGGTGGCCGGTAGGCAGCGCGCCCTTGCCGTTGGCGGTGGTCAGCACCCCTGCACCCAACAGTTCGGCGACGGCGGCCAGTTCGGTCGCGGCGGCGAAGGTCCCGCCACCAGCCACGATGGCGACCGTCTCGGCTGCGTCGATGCGGGCGACTGCGCGGTCGAGGGCTGCCTGATCCGGGTGCAGGGTTCCGGGCCGGGCAGGAAGAACCGGGGCGACCTCGGCCACCTCGTCGAGCAGGTCGAGGGGGATCTCGAGGTGGACCGGGCGGGGGCGTCCCGTCGTCATCACCGCAAACGCCTGCTGCACCGCCAACGGGATCTCAGCGACCGAGGTGACCCGCAGGCTGGTGCCCAGCACCGCTGCCATCGCGGCGCTCTGGTCGATGATCTCGTGCAACAACCCGTTGCCGTGGGCCGGGTGCTGGGACGGCATGCCCGGCGAGATGAAGAGCACCGGCACCGAGTCGGAGTAGGCCTGCGCGGCCGCCGCGGCGGCGTTGAGAATGGCGGGACCGGTGGTGGTCAGCGCTACACCCACGCGTCCGGTGCTCCGGGCGTAGCCATCGGCTGCGTATCCGGCACCCTGCTCGTGGCGGGGGAGCACGTGCGCGACCCGGTGCTCGGCCAACGCCGCGTAGACCGCGAGGTTGTGGGTGCCGGGGATGCCGAAGACCGTCTCGACGCCGTGCGCGACGAGCCCCTCGACCAGTGCCTGGCCACCGGTACGGGCGGTCATGACGCCGTCCCGTCAGCCAGCGGCAGGACCAGCGCATCGACGGCGAGGGCGCCGCCGGGTGCGACCCGCACCGGGTTGATCTCCAGGTCGGTGATCTCCGGGCTTCCGGCGACGATCTCCGAGACCGAGACGACCAGGTCGATCAGGGCGTCCGCGTCGGCAGCCGGAGCGCCGCGCCAACCGTCGAGGAGGGCCTTGGAGCGGAGTCGACCCACCATCGCACGGGCGGTCTCCCGGTCGACCGGGGCGAGTTCGACGTGCACGTCACGCCACAGCTCGGCCTGGACGCCGCCGAGGCCGACCGTCACCGTCGGACCGAAGTCACGGTCGACGCGGCCGCCGATCAGCATCTCGATGACCCCGTCGCGGGTGTCCTGCTCCTCGATGACGTAGTCACCGGGGCCGAGGCGCCGCACCATGTCGTCGTAGGCGGCCTCGGCGTCGGCCAAGGAACGTAGGCCGATCCGGATACCGCCGTGCTCGCTCTTGTGCTCCAGCCAGCCTGCCTTGAGGACCAGCGGAGCCTGGAGGGCCCTCACCGCCTCAGCGAGCTCCGCGCGGTCGGTGATCCGGTGGGCGGCCGGCAGCGGAACTCCCATCGTGAGCAGACGCTGGTGGGCCTGCCAGTAACCGGGGACGCGAGGCATCGGCGCGGCGTCCGGAGTAGTCAGGGAGCGGCCCGGAGCCTCCGCCAACTGCGCTGCGCGGGCCAGCGCGCCGAGTGCGAGCTCGACGCCTTCATAGGCGGGGATGTGGTGCTCCCACATCCGTTCCACGGCAGGGGAGGAGTCACTCATGCTGTGCACGACCAGCGGCACGTGGCTGGCCTCCGAGAGCTTGCCGAGGCGGTCCACCACGGCCAGCTCGTCGTCGGCGATCGAGGGGGTGTCCTCGCCGTAGCAGCCGAGGTACCCGGTCATCAGCACGGCGTCCACCTCGCCTGAGCCGGCGAGCAGTTCGGTGATCGACGCGTAGACCTCGAGGTCGGCCTCACCGGCGCCGGCCAGGTCGACAGGGTTCGCCAGGGCGGCCCCGGCAGGAAGCATCCGGGCCAGCTGGGTTTGCAACTCCGGGGAGAAGACCGGCGTGCTGAGCCCCAGGCCGGCAGCGACGTCCGCAGCGATCCCGCCTTGGCCGCCGCTGTCGCTGACCACCGCGATCCGGCGCCCCTGGGGGAGGTCGGCGGCGTCCAGGTAGCGGGCGGTCGCGACCAGTTCGGACGGGGTGCTGACCCGCAGCGCCCCGGCGGCGCGGCAGGCCGCGTCGACGACGTCGAGGGTCGAGGTCATCGAGCCGGTGTGGGACTGGGCGAGCCGCTTGCTTCCCTCGCTCGCACCGGTGGTGAGGATCAGGGTCGGCTTTCCGGCAGCGCGGAGCGCGCGCAGCGCCCGGACCAGACGGGCACCGTCGGCGAAGCTCTCGAGATAGAGCGCGACGGCGCTGGTCTGCTGGTCGTCGACGAGACCCTCTAACAGGTCGGCGGCGTTGAGGTCCAGTTGGTTGCCCACCGAGTAGAAGCGGGAGACACCCAGGCCCTGGCGGGCGCCGAGGTTGGCGATCTCCGAGCCGAGTTGGCCGCTCTGCGACACGATCGCCAGACGTCCGGGGGTGAAGTGTCCCCAGGCAAGCTGGAGATCGGTCGACGCGTCGTACATGCCGAGGCTGTTGGGGCCGAGCATCCGGGCATCGTGCTGCTGGAGCAGGAGGGCGAGTTCGTCCTGATCGCCTACGCCTGCGGTGATGGCCAGGAAGGCACGGGTGCCCCGGGCGAGCGCCTCGGTCACCACCGAGAGGACGTGACCGGCGGGGACGCAAAGCACCAGGAGGTCCGGGGTTCCGGGCAGGTCACTCACCGAGCGATAGGTGGGCTCGCCCAGAAGGTCGTCTCCGCTGCGGTTGACCAGCCAGACGTCGCGCCGTGCCTTGCCCTTGAGGGCTCCGAGGGCGAGCCAGTGGCCCCACTTGGTCTGGTCGGCGCTGGCACCGACGACGGCGACCGAGGTGGGATCGATGAATGCTTCAGGCAAGGACACGGGAGTCCTCCACGTTCCAGGAGAGGATGACCTTGGCGCCGGCGGCGATGCCGTCGTCGCCGCGAGGGACGGGGGTGCGGGCGACCAGCACGTCGCCGCCGAGGGTCCGGGCGTGCACGCTGCGGTCGCTGCCGAGGTAGACGCAGTCCTCGACGATCGCTTCGACGCTGTTGCGCTCCGCCGGGGCGGGAAGCCCGATCGGCTGCACGGACAGGCGTTCGGGACGCACCATCAGTGCGGTTCCGTCGGCCGGGCTGTCGGGCAGCAGGACGTACTCGGCGTTGTTGGCGGCGTCGTGGAAACGACCGTGCGCAACGGCGCCGTTGAAGATGTTCGAGACGCCGATGAACTCCGCCGCGTAGCGGCTCGACGGGGTCTCGTAGAGCTCCGTGGGGGTGCCGAGCTGGACGATCCTGCCGGACTCGAGGAGGGCGATCCGGTCGGACATGGTCAACGCCTCCTCCTGATCGTGGGTGACGAAGACGAAGGTGATGCCCATCTCCTTGTGCAGGCGACGGATCTCCAGTTGCAACTGCTCGCGCAGCATCTTGTCGAGCGCGCCGAGCGGCTCGTCCATCAGCAGCACCCGCGGCTTGAAGACGACGGCCCGGGCAAGCGCCACGCGCTGTTGCTGCCCGCCGGAGAGTTGGCTGGGGCGGCGCTTGCCGAGGTGACCCATCTCGACCATCTCGAGTGCCTCGTCGACGAGCGCGGGGATCTCCTTGCGGGGGAACCCGTTACGACGCAGGCCGTAGGCGACGTTGTCGAAGACGGTCATGTGGGGGAAGAGGGCGTAGTGCTGGAACACCATGCCGAGGCCGCGCTTGTGGGCGGGCACGGTCGTCAGGTCACGACCGTCGACCTTGACCTGGCCGCCGTCGGCCTTGATGAACCCGGCGATGATGTTGAGCAGGGTCGACTTGCCGGAGCCACTGGCGCCGAGCAGGGTGATGAACTCGCCGGCTCGGATGTCGAGGGAGATGTCGTCGAGGATCGTCGCCGGCCCGTAGACCTTGCGGACCTGCTCGACATGGATCGAGGCACCGGGCTGAGTCCCGGGCGTCGCGGAAGCGATGTTGGTCATGGTGGACACCTGTGTTCTAGAGGGCGATGCGACGGCGTCGGCCGACGAGACGTTGGGTGAGGCGGATCAGCCCCATCAGGGCGAAGCTGGCGAGGATCACCAGGAGGGCGAGCGTCGAGATCGCCGCCAACGTGGGGTCGATCTGGACCCGGATGCCGGACCACATCTTCACGGGCAGGGTGGTCATCGTCGGGCCGGACATGAAGATCGCCACGACGACCTCGTCCCAGCTGGTGATGAAGGCGAAGAGTGCGCCGGCCAGCATGTTGGGCAGGATCGCGGGGAGGGTCACCCGGAAGAAGGTGGAGATCGGGCCGGCTCCGAGGTTCATCGACGCCATCTCCAGACGACGGTCGACGGCGACGAGTCCGGCGCAGACGTTGATCATCACGTAGGGCACGCCGAGGCAGGTGTGCACCAGCACGAAGCCCAGGGTGGTCTCGGTGAGACCAGCCTCCAGGAAGGCGACGTAGACGGCCAGACCGACGATCACGTAGGGCACGATCAGGGGGGCCAGCATGACCACCAGGACGCCGCGGCGGAACGGGAAGCGTCCGCGGACCAGGGCGAGCGCGGCGGCGGTGCCGAGCACGACACTGAGAGCAGCGGAGAGGCCGGCCACCCGGAGGCTGGCCACGGCGGACTCCAGCCAGGTCGGGTCGTCCCGCAGTGCCTCGTACCACTTCCAGGAGAAGCCTTCGGGCGGGAAGGTCATGAAGGAGCTTTCGCCGACCGACATCGGGAAGATGATCAGGATGGGCAACAGCACGTAGGCAGCGACGGCGACGGCCAGCAGGACCAGGCCGGTGCGGGTCAGGATTCTGGTCATGAGCGCCCCATCAGCATGCGTTCGAGGTCCATGAACCGGCTGGCGATCGCGAGCAGGGCGAAGGTCGTCGTCAGCAGCAGGACGGCGAGTGCGGCGGCGAAGCCGAACTGGAGCACGGTGCTCACCTGTTGCACGATCAACTCACCGATCATGGTGTTCTTGGGTCCGCCCAGGAGCGAGGGAGTGATGTAGTAGCCCAGCGCCTGGATGAAGGTGAGCAGCAGGCCGGCCGCGACGCCGGGCATGCTCAGCGGTACGAAGACCCGCCAGAAGGCTCCGGACGGGCGATCGCCGAGGCCTTGCGCCGCTTCGGTGAGCCGCGGGTCGATGTTGCGCATCGTGGCGTACATGGGGAGCACCGCGAACGGGAGTGCCACCTGGACCATGCCGAACATGACGCCCTTCATCGAGCGCATGATCGAGAGCGGCTCCTGGATGACGCCGATATCCATCGCGATCGTGTTGATCACGCCGGTGTCGCGCAGCAGCAGGACGAGCGCGAAGCTGCGGACCAGGACGCTGGTCCAGAACGGCACCAGGATCAGCAGGATCAGCAGGTTGCGCCAGGCGGGCCGGCTGATCGTCATCAGGTACGCGTAGGGGTAGGCCAGCAGCATCGTCACCGCGGTGACGGTCAACGCGATCACGAACGTGTTGACCAGGACCTTCACATAGATCGAGGCGGAGAAGATCTCGCGATAGTTGTCGAGGCTCAGCGTCGGATCGGTGAAGCTCTTCGCGATCATGAATCCGAGCGGAGCCACGAAGAAGACAAGCAGGAAGACCAGCAGGGGAAGGATCAACAGGCCCCAACCGTCGAAGGCGAGGTAGGCCCGGACCCGGGAGAGGGCGCCGTCGCCGGCGGATCCTCTCCGCGGGCGGTGCAGGGTCATGCTGGTCATTCGGCGATCCAGGTGTTGAAGCGCTTGGTGACCTCGGTGTAGTTCTTCGCCCAGTAGGAGTAGTCGATCAGGCCGGCGGACTGGTCGACGACGTTGTCACTCGGGGCGACGTCGTCGCGGATCTCTGCGGGGACCAGGTCGATGGCGTCCTTGGAGGCGGGGCCGAAACCGGACGCCTCGGCGTCGGTGGCCTGCGCCTGCGGGTTCTCGAGGAACCAGACCATCCAGTCCTCGGCCAGCTCGACGTTGTCGTAGCCCTTGGGGATCACCACGTGGTCGTAGGAGACGAGGTTCTCGCCGTACTCGTTGGCGACGGGCTCACCGGATGCGGCGGCCTGGGAGACGCGGCCGTTCCAGGCCTGGACCAGGGGCGCCTCGCCGCTGGCGAGAAGCTGTACCTGCTGGTCTCCGGTGCCGTACCAGACGATGTCCTTCTTGATCGTGTCGAGCTTCTTGAAGGCCCGGTCGAGATCGAGGGGGTAGAGGTCCTGAGGGGCGACGCCGTCGGCGAGCAGGGCCGCCTCGAAGATGCCGCCGGTGACGTACTTCCAGAAGCCACGCTTGCCCGGGAACTGCTTGGTGTCGAAGAACTCCGCCCAGGTGGTCGGGTGGGCCTTGGCGAACTTGTCGGTGTTGTAGGCGATGCTGAACGTGTACTGGAGGATGGGGATCGCGCAGTCGTTCATCTGGGCCGGGTCGATGCCGCCCTTCTCCGCTGCGTCGAGCACCCGCTGCGGGAGCTTCTCCAGCTTGCCGGCGGCACAGGCCGACTCCGAGTAGTTCGGCTCGACCTCGACCAGGCCCCAGCTGACCTTGCCGGACTTCACCTGGGCGTCGATCTTCGCGTAGTCGGTGGGGGAGTCCTGGCGGATGGTGACGCCGGCATCCTTCGCCCAGGGAGTGAAGTAGGAGCTGACATGCGCCTTCTGACCGGCACCGCCCCACATCGTCACCGTCACGGACTTGCTGTCCTCGCTGGAGCTGCAAGCCGACACCGACACGACGAGAGCCGCAGTGGACAGAGCGGCGATTGCCTTGGCACGCATCGTTTCTCCTAAGTTGACTGATGGATCAGTTATTAATGAAAGCGTGACGGCCGTCACGCGTCAAGGGGTCGGTCGAAGAATTTTTCTGCGAGCGCTCACCTACCACTGAGTGGCCGCGAAGGAATGCAGAACGCCCCTGGGGCCACAGGGGCGCCAGGGGCGTGGGCGACGAGAGGTCGCGGGGGAGCTACGGCTCCCAGAGGTCCAAGGTGACCGCTGCGACCCTGCCCTCGTCGTCGAGGAAGAGATCGATCGAGAACCAGAGCAGGCAGGTGCTGCGGGAGTGGGCGGAGGGCTGCACCGAGACCCGGTGGAGGCTCGCCAGGGTCGGGGGTACGCGGCGTGGGTTGCCGACGCAGTCGGCGCTCGCGCCGTCGGTCAGTTCGAAGGCTGCGCGAGGACCGTCGACCGTTGCTGAGCCCATGTCCTCGGCGTGGTGCCGGATCAGCCGCAGCGCGCTGAACGGGCCGAGGTAGCCGCGGAACTCCTGGGTATCGAGCAGCCAGCTCTGGTCGTCGTGTAAGGCAGGGCCCGGACGCTCGATGACGAGCTCGGAGCCGAGTCCGAGCCGGACCTCGGGGGTGAACCTCAGCGTGGAGCCGGGATCGTCGGACGGGTCGAGAGCGAAGCCGACGAACCTTTCGGCGACCGCGGTGCCAACGGCGGTCTCGCCTGCTGCAGCCAGCAACCCTGACGTCATGTCTCCGCCTCCTTCCGGCCCGCTCCGTGCGGAGGGTGCCGTCAGTGAGACGCGCCAGTAGCCGATCCGGTTGCCATCAAGGCGAAAGTCCGTGCTCAGCCCTCGTGGGAGTGGTCCTCCTCCAGCCCGGCTTCGTGAACATGGGCGTGCGAGTGGGTGACGCCGTCATGGGTGTGCTCGTGCTCGTGCTCGACGTGGCTGTGCTCATGCGTCGTGTGGGCGTGGGTGTGTTCGGTCTCGCCGTGGGTGTGGGCGTGGGTGTGGGTCTCCATACCGCCACGCTAGGCACCTGCGACGGCCGGCGCAGCATGCTGCAGCGACGAGTTACCTGCGAACCGTCCGCAGCAGCGGGAGGCGTGCGGCAGTGGCCGATCAGGAGGGAGTGAAGGGCCAGGTCTCCATGACCCGGCCGTCCAGAGTGGTCTGCAGCCAACCTGTCTCGTCGAACCGGTTGGTCACCCAGATGCTGATCACCGGGACGTCGTCGCTGGCATCGAATTTCACGTCGATCCAGTTGAGCGTCGCCTCCGAGACCTCCAACGTCTGCAGGGCGGAGTCCAGGTTGCGGAAGAGGGCGGGGACGTCGATGTCGCGGGTGTCGAAGAGCGGCATGTCCCGGCCACTCTCCTTCTCCGGCTCGCGCGCACTGACTCCGCTGCTCTTGTAGTAGGACCAGTCCTCGGTGCGCGGCTGGGTTCCCTTCAGCGGGCGGGTGAAGGAGAACGAGTCCGGCCGGAGGGCGAGTTCGGTCAGGTAGGGCGCGTCGAACTGGTTGTGGATCACCTCGAAGAGGAGTTCGACCTTCTCCGCATTCACCTCCCAGGGCTCCAGCGAGGGAACTTTCCCTTCGCGTTGGTTGGCCGGCTGCCCGCTGCGCAACTCGTCCTTGACCTTGCTCCACATCACCACGAACGAGTTCGAGTGCGTGACGAGTTCGTCCTGCTCCGGGCTGCTGGTGCTGGAGAAACTGGCACTGTCGTTGTCTGCCAAGGCAGCGATGACGAACGGGGCGGCGATCACGGCGGTGACGGCGAGCCCGGCCAGCAGGTAGCGGCGCGGCGGCGTCGCGACGGCGGCAGCCCGAACCGTCTGCACGACTCCTGGACGGAACTGCTCGGGCGCGTTCTGGAGGTCGCGGACCAACGGACGCAGGTCGTCCAGTTCAACGGCGCTGAGGGCGGCGGCGACCCGTTGCTCACGCTCGTCGGCGGTGAGTTGGCCGTCGACGAAAGCCGCCTCGAGTGCTTCGACGACCTCGTTCCGGTCGGCATCGCGAGCGCGCATCGTGTCCTCCCGAGTAGTCGATCGACGCGAGAAGATTATGCGATGGCACCCGGTGCCTCGGCACAGGTAGCCTGCGGAAGGTGATCGCCGAACTCTCCCTCCCGATCCAGACCGAGCGCCTGGTTCTCCGCCGGTACCGACCGGACGACGCTGAAGCGGTGTGGGCCTATCGCAGCGATCCGGAGGTGGTCCGGTACGTGCCGCACGGTCCGTGGACCCGCGAGGAGGCGGTCACCAAGGTCGCCGACTGGGCCGAGAACCGGTGGCAGCTCACCCGGGACAACGGTCTGGCTCTGGCGGTCGAGTTCGAGGGCCAGGTCGTCGGTGATCTGGTCCTGATGGCCGCGGACGAGACGCTGCAACGCTTGGAGATCGGCTGGTGTTTCAACCCGGCGTTCCACGGCCGTGGGTTCGCCCTCGAAGGCGCGACGGCGATGCTCGACGTCGCCTTCGACGTCTACCGGGCGCAACGGGTCTTCGCCCAGCTCGACCCACGCAACGGGGCGTCGGCGAAGCTCTGCTCCCGGTTGGGCATGGTCCGTGAGGCGGACCTGCGCAACGACTGGAAGGAGGACGACGGCTGGAGCGGCAACAGCATCTACGGAATGCTGGACAGTGACCCCCGGCCACGCGGCGAACGGGTGCCGGTGTCGAGCGAGAAGCGGCCGCCGCTGGACTTCATGGCCGGCGAGCGGGTCGCCCTCGACCAATGGTTGGACTTCTACCGGGATGCCTTGCTGCGTAAGGTCTCCGGGCTCAGCGCCGCCGAGTTGGTCCAGGTCAGCACACCGCCGTCGACGTTGACGCTGGCGGGCTTGGTGCGGCACCTGACCTTCGTCGAGCAGTACTGGTTCACCAGCGTGGTGGGCGGGTTGAGCGAGACGCCGCACTACAAGGACGCCGTCAACGCCGACGCCGATTTCGACGGCGTCAGTGCGGATACCGCCCTGGCTGAGATCGCCTTGTACCGCAGCGAGTTGCGCCGGGTTCGCGAGATCGCGGCGGCGGTCACCGACTTGGATGCCGCGCTGCCGGGGCTTCGCCGCGGCCAGCCGATCAACCTGCGGTGGGTGTTGATCCACATGATCGAGGAGTACGCCCGCCACCTCGGCCATGCCGACCTGCTCCGCCAACGGATCGACGGCACCACCGGCTACTGATCCCGAAGACGGAGCGCGCCGCCTACGCTGAGATCCATGACGTTCGAGTTTGACCGCGCGACCGCGGTGACCGAGACCGACCGCACGGATACCGGTGCCCGGTTCGTGGCCGACCTTGACGGCGGGTGGGGAGTCGGGCCCGCCCTCAACGGCGGCTACCTGATGGCGACGGCGGCGCGCGCGCTGCGGGAGACGGTCCCCGAGCTGCCTGACCCGATCGCCTTCTCCGCCTACTTCCTCTCGGCCGGCACCGCTGGGAAGGCGGAGATCGAGACCAGGATCATCCGGCGCGGCGGGACCAGCGCCAACGTTGCCGTCGACCTGACCCAGGACGGTGCGCCGCGGATCACCGCGCTAGCGAGCTACGGCGACCTCGCCGCACTGCCCAGCGGAGTCCGGACCACCGCGCAGCCGCCTCAGTTGCCCAGCGTGGAGGAGTGTCTCTCCACCCGGTTGGCGCCTGCGGAGATGCGGAAGGTGGCCACGATGATGGACCGATCGGACCTCCGCCTCGATCCGGCCTACGCGGGCTGGGCGGTCGGTGCGCCGAGTGGTGAAGGCGTGATCCAGGGCTGGATCAGGTTGCCGGACGGCCGGGAGCCGGACGCGCTCTCCCTGCTCTGGATGCTCGATGCGCTCCCGCCGGTGACCTTCGACCTCGGCATTCCCGGCTGGGCCCCGACGCTGGAGCTCAGCGCCCACATCCGCGCCGTGCCGGCCCCGGGCTGGTTGGCGATCCGGCACGCGACCCGCAACGTGGCCGGCGGCATGTTCGAAGAGGACTGCGAGCTCTGGGACTCCACCGGGCGCCTGGTCGCGCAGAGCCGCCAGCTCGCCCGGCTGCCTCGCTGACGTCGGTTCGGCGCGGCAGGTTCAGCTGAACCAGTCGCGCCGCATCGAGAAGACCCAGCGCCGGTAGGGGTGTTCGGTCACCGACCAGAGTTCATCGTGCTCGGGCCAGTGGACGACGTCTTCGGGGCCGATCGGAGTGACCAGGTGCCGGGCCCGGAGCGCGCCGGCCCGGCCCGCGTGGACGGTTCCTGGCCACAGCGGGCCGTTGGAGGTGGTCACGTACCAGTCGTCGTCGGTGATCGTGACGCCCTGCATCCGTTGGATCCCCAGATCGTGCAGGGCGACAGGATGGGCGTTCTGCTCGGCATCGGTGCGCAGCTCCCAGGAGCCCGGTTCGAGGGCGTATCTGGCGACCCGGGTGCTCTGGGTGCCACGGCCGTACTCACCGGCGATCAACGACGGGCCGTCGACACCGTGGGCCGTGGAGAGGAACGAGTACCGCAGCTTCTCGCCCTCGCCGACGGTCTCGCCGCGATGCCACTCGCGGACCGGCAACAGGTAGCGGTGACCGAACCCCGCCACCTGCTGCTCAGTCGCCTCGATCCGGTTCTGGTCGCCAGCGCCGAGGTGGTCGGGGATCCGGACGATGTCGTCGAGGTGGCAGGTCGCGAAGCCGCGCCCGGTGGCCGCGACATGCAGGTAGTCGCCGCACCAGGCGATGCCTCCGGCGTGCACGCGGAGGGGATTCAGCGTCAGGACGCCGTCGCGGTAACTCGGTGCCACCAGCAGCACGTGCCGGTACCGCAAGGTCTCCAGGTCGAGCACGCTGATCCGGGAACCGTGGGTGACCTCGGCGATCTTCTTCGAGTACCACGAGGTCAACACGATCCGCCGCGACGCGAGGTCGGTATCCGCCGCGTCCGCGGAGGTGGTGATGCCTTGGGGCCACCAGCGCGGATCGGCGGTGTCGACGGCGTCCCAGGCGTAGGCGCTGTCGACGGCACGCCCCAGCAGCCCGGGGAAGCGGACCCGGCGTGCCGTCCGGTTGAGGTCGGCGAGCACCCCGCGCAGACCGACCCGCGGCGTGCGGGCGGCCAGTGCCTCGGCCCCGGACGGGTCCCGGTCCCGGCGCAGCCGGACGAAGCTCGGGTCCCGCTCCGGCCAACTCACCATCGTCGGCTCACTGGAACAGCAGCGGGTTCTCGGCGGCGGTCTCGCCCTCGGTGCCCACCACGAAGACCGCGTTCACGCCGGACTGCCCTTCCTCGGCGGTGAAGGGGAGCGAGACGCACTGGCGTTCGGTGCCGCCCTTCCAGGTGTCCTGGACCTGGCCGAGCACGGTGACGCCGTCCGGTGCGACGAAGGTGACCCCGATCGGCAGGCCGTCAGGCAGGCCTTCGACGGCGAACTCGGCGTGCACGGTGGTGCCGGGCGTGACCGACATCGACTGCGGCTCGCGCAGGCTGCTGGTCCCGGTACAACCCGACGTGCCGGTGGTGCTCCAGCCCGCCGCGGTCACCGACGCCTCCTTCGGTGCGTCCGGAGCGGCGGGCGCCCGGTCGGCGAAGGGGGAGACGTAGTCCGGGTCGCCGCCGGTCTTGGCGATCTTCATGACGTCGTTGGCCAGGTCGATCGGTCGGATCAGCGCCGAGCCCTGGGTGATCGCGCCGACGTCCTGGGAGACCGCGGTGATCACGGCGGTGTTGATCCCGATCAGTTCGCCGTCGGAGTTGATCGAGGCACCACCCGAGTTGCCCGAACCCAGCCGGAGGTCGGAGTCGATGAAGCCTCGCTCGGTCCCGATCACGGGGTCGGCCTGGAAGGTGGAGACGATGCCGCGGGTCACCGTGAGCGGACGCTCCGCGCCAGCGCTGGGGTTGCCGATACCGGGATAGCCCAATGCGGTGATCTCGTCGCCGGTCCGCAACTCCTGGCTGGAGCCGACCGGCAGGGGAGCGGGGAGCGACAGGTTGTTGTTGTCGACGTCGTTGCCCTCGGCGTCGGCGTTGATCTTGAGGACGGCGAGGTCCAGGTAGCCGTCAGCGACGATCGGTTCGGCACGGTAGGTCGGCTCGGCCGGCTTGTCGTCGGCGGTCTGGGTGAGCGCGACCAACAGGTAGGCGGGGTCGCCGAACTCACTGGCACCCTGGCCGGGAGCACTGGGCTTGCCGACGTGCGCGTTGGTCAGGATCAGGCCGTCGGAGCTGATCACCGAGCCGGAGCCGGAGTGCATCGGCCGGTCGTTCTCGTCCATCGCGATCAGCAGCACGCTGGCGGCCTTCGCCCGGTCCAGTTCGGCCGCCGTCAACCGGTCGCTGCCGCCGTCGTCGTCGTTGTTGCTCAGCATGATGCCCGCGGTGATACCGCCGCCGATCAGCAGGAGAGCGCCGAGAACCGCGCCGACGATGCTCAACGTGCGGCGGCGCTTACGCCCGGCGATCGCCCGCGAGGCGATCTCGGCGGCGACCATCGGCACGATCTCCAACTCGTACCCCGCGGTGGGGTGGCCGAGTAGGACCGTGGTCGGCTTGTCGAGACGCTGGCTGCGGACCCGTTCGCCGTCCAGGAAGGTGCCCGTGGTGGAACGGTCGTGGAGCCACCAGCCGTCCGGCCGCGGCTCGAGGAGCGCGTGTTGCCGGGAGACGACGGGGTCGTCGGCGACGACCTCCAGGCCCGGCTCCCGGCCGATCCTGACCGGCGCCAACGGGGCGAACCGGCGGTCGAGGTCGCGGCTGCGGACGAGCAGTGCCGGGGCCATGGTGCCCGGGCTGCTGGCCCGGCCCGGCACGACCGTCATCGCGAGTTCCTGGGTGAGCGCGGACGCCGGGGGCGGTGCCGTCGGGCGTGCGCCGATCGGCTCGACGGTGACCTGGACCGGGGTCGCCTCGCCGCTCTGTCCGAAGAAGAGGGTCTGGGTGCCGCTCAGCGCGGCCTGCTGAAGCCGTTGTCCGTTCAGCCACACGCCGTGGGTGCTGCCGGAGTCGACGACCTGCCACCCGTCGCGGGTCGGCTGGAGTTCGGCATGCTGGCGAGAGACCGTGGCGCCGGTGAGGACGACGTCGGCCCGAGGGTCCCGCCCGAGACGGATCGGTCGCGAGCCGTCGAAGGTGTAGGTACGACCTTCGGCTTGGACACGGATACTGCTCATCTTGCTCCCCAACGTCGTCGGCGACCGGTGCCTTCGAATCCGGATCCTATCCGTCGCGGCCGGCGTGGGAGGCTGGTCAGGCTCAGCAGCGAGAGGGACGGGTGAGATGAGAGGCATCTTCTTCGATGAGGATGACGCGCAGGCCGTGGCCCGCGCGTTGGCCGCCGGCGGGTGGTCGGCCGAGGTGGTCCGGGAGCGGTTGGCCGGTGAGGACGACGACGAGGACCACCCGTGGGCGGTGCTGACCGATGCTCCGGCCTTCACCTTCGAGGTGCTGATCGACCAGCACGACGGTTGGTTGGAGGAGGAGGTCGTCGAGAGCGTGATCCCCAAGCTGCCGCCGCTGGCCCTGCCCGATGCGCCGCGCCGGATCAAGCGGCCCGACGCCGGCAATTGACGGTGCCCGGCGCTGTTGTCGGTCCCCGGTCGTAGGCTTCCCCTCATGACCGCTGACCAGCGCCTGCTCCTGATCCACGCCCACCCTGACGACGAGTCGATCGGCCAGGGCGCGACCATGGCCAAATACGTCAAGGAGGGGCGCGGGGTCACCCTGGTCACCTGCACCGCAGGCGAGATGGGGGAGATCCTGGTTCCGGAGCTCGAGCACCTCGCCGCCGACCGTGACGACGCGCTCGGCGAGCACCGCAAGGGCGAGCTCGCCGACGCGATGGCGGTCCTCGGGGTCACCGACCACCGCTTCCTCGGTGGCTTCGGCACCTACCGCGACTCCGGCATGCAGTGGCATGCCGATGGCCACGCGATCGCGGCCGACGACATCCACGACAACGCCTTCTGGAGGGCCGACCTGACCGAGGCGGCCACCCACCTGGTCGCGGTGATCCGTGAGGTCCGTCCCCAGGTGATGGTCACCTACGACGAGTTCGGCGGCTACGGCCACCCCGACCACATCCAGGCCCACCGGGTGGCCACCTACGCCGCCGCGCTGGCCGCGGTGCCGTCCTTCCGGACCGACCTGGGCGAGGCCTGGGACATCGCGAAGGTCTACTGGGGTGCGATGTCGGAGTCGCGGATGCGCGAGGGCCTGCGCCGACTCCGCGACTCCGGTGACACCGCCACCTTCGAGGGCATGGACCCGGACGGCCCGCTCCCGCACTTCGTATCCAGCGACGAGGCGTTGTCGGCCGCCGTCGACGGCTCCGCGTACGTGGACCAGAAGATGGCTGCGCTGGCCGCCCACAAGACCCAGATCACCACCGACGGGCCGTTCTTCGCGCTCTCCAACAACGTCGGCGCCGAGGCGATGGGCGTCGAGTTCTATCGCCTGGCGAAGGGTGCGCAGGGCCCGCTCGGTCCGGACGGATTCGAGACCGACCTCTTCGCGGGGCTGTGAACCTTTCCGCAGCGTTGGCCGCGACCCCGGTCCGGATCGGGCTCGCGGCCCTACTGGCGCCGATCGGTGCGGCTACCGCCATCGCCTCGGTCGCTGTGCACGACGCGAACTGGGCCTGGTTCGTCCTCGGCCTGGCGGCTCCGGCCGCGACCACCCTCGCGCTGCCGGCCGGCTGGCTCCGCTTCGGCTTCGTGCTCGGCTGGGTGGCGATGATCCTGGTCGTGATCCAGGGCACGGCCGCCGGTTCGTGGGCGATCAGCGCCGATCTCCGCGGCTACCTCTTCCTCACAGGTGGTCTCGGCCTGATGGTCACTGCAGTGGTCACCGCACCGGTGCCGGGACGCCGGGCTCCAGCTCCGTCGGCGACCCCCAGTGCCGACGCCTGATGAAACGCCGAAGCGGCGCTTTGGTGGGCTCTCACTAAGATGTCCGGGTGACAGAGTCCAACAAAGAGTCCAAAGGCGGGAAGGTCGTTGCCTTCACCGTCGTGGGCGTGCTCGCGCTCGGGGCAGCGGGTTATGTCGGCGCCTACGCAGCTGCCGGAGCCAAGGTTCCGCGCGGAACCAGTGTGGCCGGCGTCGACATCGGTGGGCTCGAACACGATGCCGCCATCGCCAAGATCGAGGCTGACCTCGGCAGCCGTCAGCAGGTCAAGATCACCGTGGACGGCAAGCCCGCCCAGGTGAAGACCGCGGATCTCGGCATCAACGTCGACGCTCCGGCAAGTGTCTCCGAGGCGGGCGGTGGCCGCAGTTGGTCGCCCAGCCGCCTGTGGAACTACTACACCGGCGGAGACGACATCGACGCCGTCACGACGGTTGACGAGTCCGCGCTCGACACGTTCCTCGACGGCCTGGACACCGGCTACGGCACCGCGCCGGTCGACGGCACCATCGCCTTCAAGCGCGGACGTCTGGTCACCGGCGACGCCGAGCAGGGCCGCGGTGTCGACCGCGACCAGGCCCGTAGTGAGCTTACTGAAGCGTTGCTCACCGGCAGCACCGCCGAGTTGGACCTCGTCACCGTGCAGCCCGAGATCGACGGCGACGACGTGCAGAAGGCACTCGACGAGTTCGCGAACCCGGCTGTCAGCGCTGCCGTCACCCTGCTGTTCGACAAGACCCCGATCAAGCTCACCCCGGCTGACTACAGCGCCGCACTGAGCATGGTCGCCGAGAACGGTGAACTGAAGCCCGAGCTCGACGAGACCCGGCTGGAGAAGGTCGTCCGCGCCAAGTTCGTGGACGACGACGCTGCTCCGGTCGACGCGACCGTCAAGCTGGTGAAGGGCAAGCCTCGCGTGGTGCCTTCGCGTCCTGGCGTCGACTTCACCCCGGAAGACATCAGCTCCGCCTTCCTGGACCTGGTCGTCAAGCCCAGCGGAGAGCGGAAGGCCGAGGTCAAGGCCACGGTGCGGGACGCCGAGTTCACCACGGCGGACGCGAAGGCCCTGGGGATCAAGGAGAAGGTCTCCAGCTTCACCACCTACTACCCGCCGGCCAACTACCGCAACGTCAACATCGGCCGTGCGGCCGAGTTGATCGACGGCACCGTGCTGAAGCCGGGAGAGACCTTCTCCCTCAACGACACCGTCGGCGAGCGGACCGCGGCGAACGGCTTCACCTCGGGCTACATGATCGCCGACGGCGTCCTCAAGCAGGACCTGGGTGGCGGGGTCTCACAGATGGCGACGACCACCTTCAACGCGGCCTTCTTCGCCGGCCTCGAGGATGTCGAGCACAAGGCTCACTCGCTCTACTTCGACCGGTATCCGGTCGGTCGTGAGGCCACCGTTGCGTGGGGTGCGGTCGACCTGAAGTTCAAGAACAACACCGACCACGGAATCCTGATCTCCGCCAAGGTCACCCCGGGGTACTCCTCGAACGGCGTGGTCACCGTCTCGATGTACGGCACCAAGGTCTGGGACATCACCACCAAGACCGGCGCGCGCTACAACTACCGGGCGCCCGGAGTCCGCTACCTGCAAGGCGCCGGCTGCGAGCCGAACAACGCTCCGGCCAGCGGCTTCGACATCGATGTGTGGCGCTACTTCCACAAGCCCGGTTCCAAGACCGTGGAGAAGACCGAGAAGTTCCACACCGCCTACATCGCCAACGACCGCGTGGTCTGTGGACCGCCGCCCGGCGAGAAGAAGAAGCAGGACGAGAAGAAGGACGACTGAGCGGTTCTCCGCCCAGACCCACCGCCCTCAGTTCGGGCTGAGGTAGCGCAACTCGTGGTGGGTCTTCAGGCCCAGCGACTCGTAGAGCGCGAGGGCGGCATGGTTGTCGGCCTCGACATGCAGCCAGCAGGTGGTCGCGCCACGCTCAGCACCCCAGTCGAGCAGCTCGGCGACCATGCGACGGGCGAGCCCGCGACGACGCAGCTCGGGGTCGACCAGAATCGCGTGCAGGCCGAACCAGTCGCCGGAGAGGCCGCCGCGCGCCTCCGCGACGAGGCGGCCCGCGACGCGGAGTTCCAGAGCCACGCGGACGCCGTCGTCCTGGAGCCCGATCTGCGTCTGCGGACGGTCCACGAGCTGTTCGAAGGAGAGCGGCGCGACGCTGCGTAGCGCGCGCAGAGCGCGGGAGACGGCACCCAGCTGGAAGACCGCGTCGCCGCCGGCGACTGGCTCCCAGCCGGCCGCGGTGAAGGCGGCTTCGGCGGCGGTGTCGCGGACCACCTGTGCCAGGGGCTCGCGGTCACGGTCCCGGTAGAAGTCGACGACGGCCGCGACCGCCGCTGAATCGGGCCGGCCGGGGTCGCCGATGGCGAGGCAGGAGTTGGCGCGCTTCAGCAACCGACCGACGGGCTTCGGATCGGTGCGCAACACCCAATCGCCGAGCGGGCTGGTCTCCACCTGGGGCCACAGCACCAGGCTGTGCTCCTCGGCCTGCCGGGCGCTGACCCGATGCCGCACCGGTGCACGCGGCGGAACGGATTTGCCGGAGACGATCTCGGCGATCGCGACGACGACCTGCTCGCCGTTCTCCCGCTCGACCACGCATTCGCCGTCCGACCAGCGCAGACAGGTGCCGAGCACGTCGGTGAACGCCGGGCCACCGGTGGGGCCGGTCACCCCGGGGATCCGCCGTCGCACGACGATCCGGGTGCCGACGACGTGTTCGCCCAGTCGGTGCTGGGAATTTTGGTCGCTCATATTCTGGAGGTCGCTGCCCGAATCCATAGCGGGGATACTAGGCTGATCTCACTTCTTTGCCCCGTATGCCTTTCAGGAGGACCAGGTGACCTACGTCATCGCCCAGCCGTGTGTCGACGTCAAGGACCGCGCTTGCGTCGACGAGTGTCCGGTTGACTGCATCTATGAGGGCAAGCGGATGCTCTACATCCACCCCGACGAGTGCGTCGACTGCGGTGCGTGTGAGCCGGTCTGCCCGGTCGAAGCGATCTTCTACGAGGACGACACCCCGGAGGAGTGGAAGGCGTACTTCGACGCCAACGTCTCGTTCTTCGACGACCTCGGTGCCCCCGGTGGTGCCGCCAAGATGGGCGAGATCGACCACGACGCTGCGTTCGTGGCTGGTCTCGAGCCGCAGAACCAAGACCACTGAGCTCGGTATCGTCCCGGCTTCCGGACTTCCCCTGGGATCACCTCACGGAGTTCGGAGCCCGGGCTCGGGCCCACGCCGACGGGATCGTTGATCTCTCCGTCGGAACCCCGGTCGATCCGACCCCGCAGCTGATCCAGGACGCGCTGGCGGCCGCCACCAACGACCCTGGCTACCCGACGACGATCGGTCTGCAGGAGTCGCGCCAAGCGGTGATCGACTGGTTGAGCCGGCGGTTCGGCGTCGAAGGCCTCGGCCTCGACGGCGTGCTGCCATTGATCGGCTCCAAGGAACTGATCGCCAGCCTGGCCTTGCATCTGGGTATCGGTGCAGGTGACCTCATCGTCTACCCGGCGCTCGCCTACCCGACCTACGAGGTGGGAGCGGCGCTGGTCGGTGCCCGGCACCTGGCGACCGACTCGCTGACCGCGATCGGCCCCGAGAAGCCGGCCCTGATGTGGATCAACTCGCCGTCGAATCCGACCGGCAAGGTGCTCGGCGTCGAGCACCTGCGCAAGGTGGTCGAGTGGTGCCGTGAGCGCGGCACGTTGTTGGTCTCCGACGAGTGCTATCTGGAGTGCTCCTGGGAGGAGCCGCGGCCGATCTCGGTGCTCCATCCCGACGTCTGCGGTGACTCGCACGAAGGCATCCTCACGGTGCACTCGCTGTCGAAGCGGTCCAACCTGGCCGGTTACCGCTGCGCCTTCGTCGCCGGTGACCCGAAGGTGGTCGGTGAACTGCTCGCGGTTCGCAAGAACCTCGGTCTGCAGATGCCCGGTCCGCAGCAGGTCGCGATGATCACCGCACTGAACGACGACGAGCACGTCGCCGAGCAGCACGCCCGGTACGCCGCGCGGCGCGCCAAGCTCAAGCAGGCGTTGCTGGGTGCGGGCTTCAGCGTGGACAACTCCGAGGCCTCGCTCTACCTGTGGGCGACCCGTGGCGAGGACTGCTGGGAGACTGTCTCCTGGCTGGCCGACCGCGGAATCCTGGTGGCACCGGGTGCCTTCTATGGTGCGACGGGCAATCAGCACGTCCGGGTTGCCTTCACGGCAACCGACGAGCGGATCGACGCGGCGGTGGCTCGCCTCGCCTAGGGTGGGGCACGCCCAGTAGGTCGTTCCGGGAGGAGTCAGCCGCGCCCATGAGCTCTGCCGCATCGAATGCTGCGCTCCGTCTCACCGTTCTCGGTGAGAGTCGCGACTTCACCGAATCGAGCCTGGTGTTGGGGCGCGAGCGCGGTCTGGCCATCACGCTCACCCACCCGGACGTCTCCCGGCGGCACGCCGAGTTCCGTCGGGTGGGGGAGCACTGGTACCTGGTCGACCTCGGTTCGACCAACGGAACCTGGATCGGTGGACGGCGGGTTCAGCACCAACGGTTAACCGTGGGCGAGGTGCTGCCGGTGGTGATCGGCGGCGTCGACGGCGTCGTGGTCACCGCGCAGGCCCTGCCGACCGCGGCCTCGGTCAGCCCTGCGCCGGCACCGCTGGCTCCGCCGATCGCAGCCCCGGCGCCGAGCGGCGACCGGCTGCCGATGGTGCCGCCAGGTCACTTCCGCGACGGCCACACGGTGCTGCCGCCCAACCAGCCGGCCGACCGGCTGCTGACCATCGGCCGTTCCCGTTCCTGCGACGTGGTGATCGACGATCCGCTGGTCTCGCGTCAGCACGCCACGATCACTCTCGGCCCGACGCCGGTGCTCCGCGATCTGGGCAGCTTCAACGGCACCTATGTGAACGGCCAACGGCTCACCGCGCCGGCACCGTTGCGTCCCGGCGCCGAGGTCACGGTGGGGAACCAGGCGTTCACCTGGACCGGCGACAACCTGGCCGCGCGGGCCGGTCGCACCGACCTCACCCTGTACGCCGACAACCTGACCACCGTCGTCAAGGGCGGGCGACGGCTGCTCGACGGCATGTCGTTCGAACTCGCCCCGTCGTCGCTGACGGCGGTGATCGGCCCTTCGGGTGCCGGGAAGTCGACACTGCTCGGTGCCCTGACCGGCTCCAACCCGGCCACCTACGGCCAGGTGCTGTGGCAGGGGAGTGACCTCTACACCCACTACGAGCAGTTGCGCTTCCAGATCGGTCTGGTCCCGCAGCAGGACATCCAGCATCCGCAGCTCACGGTGCGTCAGGGCCTCAGCTACGCCGCCATGCTCCGCCTCCCGCCGGACACGACGGCGACCGAGCGCGCCCAGCGTGTCGAGCGGGTCGTCGGCCAGATGCAGCTGCAGCGTCAGGTCGACAACCGGATCGGCACGCAGCTCTCGGGCGGACAGAAGAAGCGCGTCTCGATCGCCACCGAACTCCTCACCGCACCACCGCTGCTCTTCCTCGACGAGCCGACCTCCGGGCTCGACCCGGGGCTGGACCGAGACGTGATGCACCTGCTGCGCGGTCTGGCCGACGAGGGCCGGGTGGTGATGGTGGTGACCCACTCGGTGTTGGCGCTCGACGTCTGCGACAACGTGCTGGTCCTCGCGCCGGGCGGTCGTCGCGCCTACTTCGGGCCACCGGCCGGGGTGCTCGAACACTTCGGCTGCCGCGACTATCCGGAGGTCTTCGATCTGCTCGACGAGCCGGACCTGTGGCAGCGGATCCCACCGCCGCCGTCCCAGGAGACGGGGCGTCTCCCGGCCCTCAACGCTCCGCTCGCCCAGCCGCCGGTCCAGTCGATGGGGCGCCAGCTGACGACGCTGGTCCGCCGCAACCTCGCGGTCACCGTCGCCGACAAGATGCTGTTGGCGATGCTTGTGCTGATGCCACTGGCCTTGGGCGCCCTGAGCCGAGTGGTCCAGGGCGATGCCGGCCTATCGATGTTGAGCACCGCCAAGGAGAACGGGATGCTCTCGCATCGCGAAGCCCTGCAGCGGTTGACGATCCTGATCGTCGCGGCCGCGCTGATGGGGACCGCGGTGACGATCAGGGAACTGGTCAAGGAGCGCCCGATCTTCCAACGGGAGTACGCCGTCGGCCTCTCGCCAGGGATCTACCTGCTCTCCAAGATTCTGGTGCTCGGAACCGCCTGCTTCGGGCAGGGGTTGGCCGTCACCTGGTTGGCGACCGCCGGTCTACCGGGACCGGACGACGGCGGAGTGCTCGGCCTCGGCTCGTTCGAGGTCGCTCTCGCGATGGGCGGCGTCTGCTTCGCGATGGCGGTGCTCGGGCTCGCCGTCTCGGCCCTGGTGACGTCGTCGGAGCAGACCATGCCCGCCCTGGTCGGGTTGGTGATGGTCCAGCTGGTGCTCTGCGGTGCCCTGGTTCCGGTCGCCGGCCGTGCGGTGCTGGAGCAATTGGCCTGGTTGGCGCCGGCGCGGTGGGGCTTCGCTGCGGCGGCGGCATCGGTCGACCTGGACCGGGCCAAGGAGCAGGCACTAGAGCGCCGCTCGGGCGATGAGCAGCTCGACGCGCTGTACAGCGCGACCGCAGCGCAGTGGTTCCTGAACCTGACGGTGCTGTGGATCCTGACCGCTGCC
Source organism: Nocardioides sp. Bht2 (assembly GCF_047308515.1). Taxonomy (NCBI): domain Bacteria; kingdom Bacillati; phylum Actinomycetota; class Actinomycetes; order Propionibacteriales; family Nocardioidaceae; genus Nocardioides; species Nocardioides sp. Bht2. The sequence goes on along the minus strand of NZ_JBLBWI010000007.1, from coordinate 37,902 downwards.
ACCGGTCTGCTGGCCTGGTGGCTGGTCCGGCGCAGCGCGGTCGCGCGCCGGTAGTCCGGATCGGGGAATGACCAGCGTCGAGGCGGGGTTGGGCACAGATGTGACGTCACCGCTCTCGTTGTCCGTACTCGACCTCGCCCCGGTTCGGGAGAACCAGAGCTCCGCTGACGCCGTCGCCGCGTCGCGTGAGCTGGCCCGCGCCGCCGACCGCCTCGGCTACCACCGTTATTGGGTCGCCGAGCACCACAACATGCCCGCCGTCGCGGCGACCAATCCGCCGGTCCTGATCGGGATCCTGGCCGCGGCCACCGGACGGATCCGGGTCGGCTCCGGGGGAGTGATGCTGCCCAACCATGCACCGCTGGTGGTGGCGGAGCAGTTCGCCCTGTTGGAGGCGGCCTTCCCCGGCCGGATCGATCTCGGCATCGGCCGCGCTCCGGGTACCGACCCGGTGACCAGCTGGGCGCTGCGTTCCGGAGCCAACGGGGACGATGCGGTCGCCCGTTTCGCCGAGTACGTCGACAACATCGTGACCCTGATGTCGCCGTCCGGTGCCGGACTCTCGGTCGGCGGCCGAACCCACGAGCTGCGGGCCACCCCGGCTCCGCGTAGTCAGGCCCCGGTCTGGCTGCTGGGCTCCTCGGACTATTCGGCGCGGCTCGCTGCTTCCCGCGGCCTGCCCTACGTTTTCGCCCACCACTTCTCCGGCTCAGGCACCGCCGAGGCGTTGGAGCTCTACCGCAGCAGCTTCGTGCCGAGTGCGGAGTTGGCCGAGCCGCGCACCTTCCTGACGGTCAACGTGGTGGTGGCCGAGAGCTACCAGCGTGCTCAGGAGCTAGCGCTGCCGCAGCTCCTGGCGATGCTCGCCCTGCGTACCGGGCAGCCGTTGCTGCCGCAGCGGTTGGTCGAGTCGGCTGCCGAGGTCGTCATCGCCGAGTCGCACCAGGGGCTGCTTGAGGCGATGCGTGCCCGCTGGGTGATCGGGGACCCGCAGTCGGCGGCCGATCAGATCCGGGCGCTGGCCCAGACGTATGCTGTGGACGAAGTGATGATCCATCCGGTGGCCGGCGCGACGGCCACGGATCCGGCCGATCGGGCCCCTGCTCGCGAGCAGACGCTCGAGCTGTTGGCCGCTGCGCTCGACCGGCGCTGATTAGGGATTCATCCGGCCTTCTGACTAGACTGGCTAGTCGGCCCAACGTGGGTCTGCTTCGTGGTGCCTCGCGGCTGCCGGGAGTGGCTGTGATCGACACCGTTCGCGGTGCCTTTCCTGCTGTTCCTGGTCGAGGTCATGCAGCGGTTCACGAGGTCCACCCGGTGCCATCATCGGGAGGTTCCCGGGCCGGCCGAACGGATCTCCGTTCGGTTGCAGGAATCGGTAACCAATGAGTGGATTGCGGAGGACATGCCGAAGAAAGAAGGCGTGATCGAGATCGAGGGCACCGTTGTGGAGGCCCTCCCCAACGCGATGTTCCGAGTGGAGTTGAGCAACGGCCACAAGGTTCTCGCGCACATCAGCGGCAAGATGCGCCAGCACTACATCCGCATCCTCCCCGAGGACCGGGTCGTGGTGGAGCTCTCGCCGTACGATCTCACCCGCGGGCGCATCGTCTACCGGTACAAGTGATCGGTTCCCTGGGCCTGGCCCAGGGGAGAGACACAGGCACCTCTCCTGCGTGCCGACAAGCCGAGAACAACAAGAAAGGGCCCTCCCAGTGAAGGTCAACCCGAGTGTCAAGCCGATCTGCGACAAGTGCAAGGTGATCCGTCGCCACGGCCGCGTCATGGTGATCTGCGAGAACCCGCGTCACAAGCAGCGCCAGGGCTGAGCACAGCTCATCCGTTCAGGCCCCGGCCTGGAGCGCGAATGCCGGCCTCGGCCGGTGGCAACAACTGAAGAACCCAGTAATCAACGTGAATGCTAGGCCTGGTCATACAGGCTGAATCACCTCCGGAACGGATGGCCGGAGCCGAGTTGAGAATCCACTTCGGTGGCAACGACGGAAGCATCACGACCACACCACCGTGTACGAAGGGAAACCGCCAATCATGGCACGCCTTGTTGGTGTAGACCTCCCCCGCGACAAGCGGATCGAGATCGCACTCACCTACATTTTCGGCATTGGCCGCACCCGTTCGCAGCAGATCCTGGCTGCGACCGGCGTGGACCCGAACGCTCGCGTTCACACCCTGACCGACGAGGAGCTGGTCAAGCTCCGCGACGAGATCGACGCCAACTTCAAGACCGAGGGTGACCTCCGTCGCGAGGTCCAGGCCGACATCCGCCGCAAGATTGAGATCGGCAGCTACCAGGGTCGCCGTCACCGCATGGGCCTTCCGGTCCGCGGACAGCGCACCAAGACCAACGCGCGCACCCGCAAGGGCCCGAAGCGCACCGTCGCCGGCAAGAAGAAGAAGTGATCGCTGCCTGACGCAGGCCTCGCGCCTCATCAGGTTCGATCAGTCGTCTTCCGACTCGACCTCACTGACCAGCAAATCCAGGAGTTAGTTTATGCCTCCCAAGAGCCGACAGGCTGCGGCGAAGACCAAGATTCGTCGCAAGGAGAAGAAGAACATCGCTCAGGGCGAAGCCCACATCAAGAGCACGTTCAACAACACCATCGTCACCATCACCGACCCCACTGGTGCGGTGATCTCGTGGGCCTCTGCCGGCACCGTCGGCTTCAAGGGCTCGCGCAAGTCCACGCCGTACGCCGCGCAGATGGCAGCCGAGGCCGCTGGCCGTCGTGCCATGGACCACGGCATGAAGAAGATCGACGTGTTCGTGAAGGGTCCGGGTTCCGGTCGCGAGACCGCCATCCGTTCCTTGGGTGCTATCGGCCTTGAGGTCGGCACCATCCAGGACGTGACCCCGACCCCGCACAACGGATGCCGTCCGCCCAAGCGCCGCCGCGTTTGAGTTCTGCGACACCACCGATCTTTTTCTACTAAGGAGCAACTGAACCATGGCCCGTTACACCGGCCCCATGACCAGGAAGTCGCGCCGTCTCGGTATCGACCTCGTTGGTGGCGACCAGGCTTTCGAGCGTCGTCCGTACCCGCCCGGCCAGCACGGCCGCGCCCGCATCAAGGAGAGCGAGTACCGCTCGCAGCTGCAGGAGAAGCAGAAGGCTCGTTTCTCCTACGGCGTGATGGAGAAGCAGTTCCACAACTACTACGTTGAGGCTTCCCGTCGTACCGGCAAGACCGGTGACAACCTGCTCCAGCTGCTGGAGTGCCGCCTCGACAACGTGGTGTACCGCGCAGGCTTCGCCCGCACGCGTCGTCACGCCCGTCAGCTCGTCGTTCACGGCCACTTCAAGGTCAACGGCAAGAAGGTTGACATCCCCTCGTTCCAGGTGACCGCTCACGACGTCATCGACGTCCGCGAGAAGTCGCTGGAGATGACCCCGTTCATCGTGGCTCGCGAGACCCACGGCGAGCGCGTCGTTCCCGCCTGGCTCGAGGCGCTCCCGACCCGGATGCGGATCCTGGTGCACCAGCTGCCGGTCCGCGCGCAGATCGACGTGCCGGTTCAGGAACAACTCATCGTCGAGTTCTACTCGAAGAAGTAATCTCAAGTCCACCTCCTCGCCTCCCGGCGGGGAGGTGGCACCTCTTCCCATCGATCACCGGTAGTTCGGGCCCATCAAATGGTGGGTGGGCCCGGGAAGGACAACATCAGTGCTTATCGCTCAGCGCCCGACTCTGTCGGAAGAGTCCATTGGCGAGTTCCGCTCGCGGTTCGTGATCGAGCCGCTGGAGCCCGGCTTCGGCTATACGCTTGGCAACTCGCTGCGTCGCACCCTGCTCAGCTCGATCCCGGGCGCAGCTGTGACCAGCATCAAGGTGGACAGCGTCCTCCACGAGTTCTCGACTGTCGAGGGCGTCAAGGAAGACATCACCGAGGTGATCTTGAACCTCAAGGGCCTCGTCGTCTCCTCGGAGCATGACGAGCCGGTCACCATGTACCTGCGTAAGCAGGGCCCCGGTGACGTCACCGCCGCGGACATCGCGCCCCCGGCGGGTGTCGAGGTGCACAACCCCGACCTGAAGATCGCGACCCTGTCCGACAAGGGCAAGCTCGAGATGGAGCTCGTCGTCGAGCGTGGCCGTGGCTACGTCAGCTCGGTGCAGAACAAGGGTGGCGACAACGAGATCGGCCGGATGCCGGTCGACTCGATCTACAGCCCCGTGCTGAAGGTGACCTACAAGGTCGAGGCCACCCGTGTTGAGCAGCGCACCGACTTCGACAAGCTGGTCATCGATGTCGAGACCAAGCCGTCGATCCGTCCCCGCGACGCCGTCGCGTCGGCCGGTAAGACCCTGGTCGAGCTCTTCGGTCTGGCTCGCGAGCTGAACGTCGAGGCCGAGGGCATCGACATCGGCCCGTCGCCGGTCGACGAGCAGTTGGCTGCCGACCTCGCCCTCCCGGTCGAGGACCTGCAGCTCACCGTCCGTTCGTACAACTGCCTCAAGCGCGAGGGCATCCACACCGTGGGTGAGCTCATCTCCCGCTCGGAGCAGGACCTGCTCGACATCCGCAACTTCGGTTCGAAGTCGATCGACGAGGTCAAGGGCAAGCTGGTCGAGATGGGTCTGTCCCTCAAGGACAGCGCACCCGGCTTCGACGCTGCAGCTGCGCTTGCCGCCTACGGCGACGACGACGACGATACCTTCGTCGAGGACGAGCAGTACTAACTGAGACATCCCGAGCACGCGCCTCGCTGCGTTGTTGTCGGTCGACGGCCAAGTACGGGCCGCCTTCCCTCCGCCGCCTTGCGATCCACGCGCTCGGAACGCCTCAGCAACAACCAGCTACATCTACTCCGGTACCTGATACGGCCGGGGAGAATTGAGAGAGAACCATGCCTACTCCCACCAAGGGTGCCCGCTTCGGCGGTAGCCCGGCTCACCAGCGCCTGATCCTCTCGAACATGGCTACCCAGCTGTTCGAGCACGGCCGGATCACCACCACCGAGGCCAAGGCTCGTCGCCTTCGCCCGGTGGCGGAGAAGCTGATCACCAAGGCGAAGAAGGGTGACCTGCACAACCGTCGCGAGGTCCTCAAGACCATCCGCGACAAGGGTGTCGTCCACCTGCTCTTCACCGAGATCGCTCCCTCCTTCTCGGAGCGTCCGGGCGGTTACACCCGGATCACCAAGATCGGTCCGCGCAAGGGCGACAACGCCCCCATGGCTGTGATCGAGCTCGTCACCGAGGCCTTCGAGCCCAAGGTGCGCGCCAAGGCCGCTCCGGTTGCCGAGGAGCCCGCCGAGGTCGTCGCCGAGGAGACCGCTGAGGTCGAGGCTGAGGTCACCGAGGAGGCTCCCGCTGAGGAAGCCGCCGAGGAGAACGACGAGGAGAAGAAGGACGCCTGAGCGTTCTGATCTCTCTGGGGAAGCCCGTCACCGCAAGGTGGCGGGCTTCTCTGCTCTCTGCGCCAGTCGCCCCGGCGGTCAGGAGCGTCGACGCCAACCGAGCCGACGGCGGTGCGGTGCTGCCATCCGTCGACCACCCAGGTCGGCGCGCTGTCCGGCGTCCCAGCCGTCGGCGGCACCGGAACCGGAGAGCTGGCGGGCTCGCGCGCTGCGGAGCCGGGGATAGGCCTCCTGCATCGCCCGCTTGGCCACTGCCGCCCGATCTGCGAGGACCAACGCCGTGCCCGGCCGGTCGTCAGGACGCTGCGCGGAGGCATCGGCCTGAGCCCGGGCCTCCGCGTAGGCGAGCCGTTCTCCGACGGCCCCGCGGAACCCGGCCAGCCACGAGCGCCGGAACGCAGCCTGATGTTCGCCGCGGGGGACCGGCGCCCGCACCATCCAGGTGGCTGCCTGGAGAAGCAGGCTGGTGAAGAGGAGCTCGGTGCGCTCCAGGTCGGACTGTTGACCGAAGAGGTGCAGCGACCATGAGGTGGTGCCGGGCTCTCGTTTGGCGACCTGCACCGCTTGACATCCGTAGTGCGCCGCGACGGTGGCCAGCAGGTCCGCCTTGTCCCGTGCGTAGGGCGCCTCCAGGCCGATCACCCGGTCGCCGACCACCAGCGGAGCGCCGCTGTCCGCGGCAAGGAGAGTCTGGTCGATGCCGTACGCGGCGATCAGCTCGGCGGCTTTGGCGGTATAGGCCTCGGCCTCTTCGGGGGTGGCGGCGTCGTTCTCCGCCTTGGCCAAGAGCTTGCGGATCTTGGCCAGCATCGGATGCTCGTTCATGGTCCTCCTCGAGTAGGAGGCTCAGCGTCGCTGAGAGGTCCGACTCTGCAGGCTGGCCCAGGCCGACATCGCGATCCCGAGGGTGGTCAGCAGGACTCCGGCGATCAGCAGGCCGCCGAGGTCCTCGGTGAAGCCGAAGGCCAGGATTCCGAGACCGATCACGATGTCGGCGAGACCGAGGAAGATGAAGAGCCGGTAGGGATTCGGATTCACATCTGCTGCCATGACCTGAGGGTAGCGCCCGCGCTACGCCGTGACAGGATCGCAGGCGTGCGGATGCGGATCGACCTGGCGTATGACGGTACCGAGTTCAAGGGCTGGGCTCGGCAACCCGTGCTGCGCACGGTCCAGGGGGAGCTCGAAGCGGCCCTCAGTACGGTGCTCCGGCTGCCGGCGGCCTCCGTGGTCTGTGCCGGCCGCACCGACGCCGGTGTCCACGCCCGCGGCCAGGTCGCGCACATCGACCTCGAGGACGGCGTCGTCGCAGCTGCGTCGCGGACCCGCCGTTCGGAGCACGATCTCGCCGCAGTCGCCCGGCGGCTCAACGGGGTGCTGCCCGCCGACCTCCGGGTCCGCCAGGTGAGTGTGGCCCCTGAGGGCTTCGACGCCCGGTTCAGCGCGATCTGGCGTCGCTACGCCTATCGGATCGCCGACTCTGTCGAGCTCCTCGACCCGCTGCGCCGTGGGCATGTGCTCGACTGGCCCCGCGCGCTCGACGCTGAGGCGATGAACGCGGCCTCTCGCCCCCTGATCGGGCTCCAGGACTTCGCCTCCTTCTGCAAGAAGCGTGAGGGCGCGACCACCGTGCGCACCTTGCTCGACCTGCACTGGGATCGCGACGCCGACGGGCTCCTGGTCGGCACCGTCCGTGCCGACGCCTTCTGCCACAACATGGTGCGGGCCCTGGTCGGCTGTCTGGTCGCCGTAGGGGAGGGGCGCCGCGACACGGAGTGGGCGGTGGATGTGCTGCGCGCGGCGCGCCGCGACCCCGCCGTGGCGGTGGTCGCCGCGCACGGGCTGACCCTCGAAGAGGTCGGTTACCCGGCACCTGCGGAGCTTGCCGCGCAGGCCGAGCGGGCCCGGAACAAGCGCGAACTCGACTGATCCCGGTCTGCTGGTAGGTGCCGAGGCCCGGCACCCGGAGCACCTGGGCGGGGTGGTGGCTCAGGTGCCGTCCCAGGCTTGGCACCATGGTGCCTATGACGAGCGAGCAGGAGCACTACTTCAGCGCTGACCCGAGCGTCCCCTTCAAGCGGGAGTCGTTGACGGTCGAGGCGTGGGAGCAGCAGTTCCCCGCAGTGAGTGGGGCGGGCGTGTTCTCGCGCGGACACCTCGACCACGGTACTGCGGTGCTCTTCCGGGAGACGCCGGCCCCGACAGAGGGCCACCTGCTGGACCTCGGCTGTGGCTGGGGCGTGATCGGGCTGGCTGCGGCACTCGCCTCGCCGGCGGTCCGGGTCACCGCGGTCGACGTCAACGAGCGGGCGCTGCTCCTCGCCACCGAGAACGCGAAGGAACTCGGCGTCACCGATCGGTTCGCCGCGCTGCTGCCCGACCAGGTCGACCCCGAACTCCGGTTCGACGAGATCTGGTCCAACCCGCCGATCCGGATCGGCAAGGCGGCGTTGCACGAGCTGTTGCTCACCTGGTTGCCTCGACTCGCGCCCGGTGGCCGGGCGGTCATGGTCGTCGGCAAGAACCTCGGCGCGGACTCGCTCCAGAAGTGGCTGACCGAGCAGGGCTTTCCGACCACCCGGATCGCCAGCGCCAAGGGCTTCCGCGTGCTCGAGAGCCGGGCTGCCTGATGACGACCAGGATCGTGGTGATCGGTGGCGACGCGGCCGGCATGAGCGCTGCTCACCAGGCGGTCCGTTCGGCCGCCAGCCACGGCCGCAGCGTCGCCGTCACCGTTCTCGAGGCGACCGTGCACACCAGCTACTCCGCCTGCGGCCTCCCGTACTGGATCAGCGGTGAGGTCGGCACCCAGGACGAGCTCGTCGCCCGTACCCCGGACCAACACCGGGCGATGGGCCTCGACCTGCGCACCGGCGCCGAGGTCGTCCGCGTGGACACCACCGCACGCACCGTCCGCTATCGCTCCGCGGGGAGCGAGCAGAGCCTCGACTACGACGAACTGGTGATCGCCACGGGCGCCCGACCGGTCACCCCGGAGTGGGCACGCGCCGACGGTGCGCTGAAGCCGGGCCTCGGCGTCGTCAAAACCCTCGACGACGGCTCCTTCTGGCTCGACCAGCTCGGGGCTGGCTCTCTGCGGCGGGTGGTCATCGCCGGCGGTGGATACGTCGGCATCGAGATGGCCGAAGCAGCGTTGGCCCGCGGGCATCAGGTGACCCTGGTGGCGCGCTCGCGCCTGCTCAGCATGTTGGAACCTGCGCTGAGCGCGCAACTGGCCGACACGCTCAAGGCGGCCGGGGTCGAGGTCGTGCTCGGCTCCGCCGTCGACGGCGTCGAGCACGACGCGCAGGGCAGACTGATCGCCGTCTGCGCCGGTGCGAACCGGATCGACGCCGACCACCTGGTCGTCGCCCTCGGCGCCACCCCGGCGACGGAGTTCCTCACCGGCAGCGGTATCCCACTCTCCGCGCGCGGAGCTCTGCGCCCCGATCCGTCCGGTCGGGTGATCCCCGGCGTCTGGGCCGGCGGCGACTGCTGCGAGGTGCGCCATCGGCTGACCGACTCCTGGAGCTTCCTGCCGTTGGGCACCCACGCCAACAAGATGGGTCGGGCGATCGGGGAGAACCTCGGCGGCGGAGAGCTGACCTTCCCCGGCGCGCTGGGCACGGCGATCACCCGATTCGCGGCACCAGGCGGCTATCTGGAGGCAGCGGCCACCGGCCTCAACCTGGCGCAGGCGGTGAGCGCCGGTTTCGACGCCATCGAGGTGGTCACCCAGGGCACCACCGCCAGCGGGTACCACCCCGATGCGGTCCCGATCACCATCAGCCTGATCGGGGACCGCCGGACCGGGCGGCTAGTCGGGGGCCAGATTGTCGGTGGACGAGGCGCTGCCAAGCGGATCGACGTCGTCGCGATGGCGCTGTGGACCGAGCTCACCGCGCTGGACCTGGCCTGGGCCGATCTCGCCTACGCGCCACCGTTCGCCACGGCCTGGGAGATCGTCTCGCTGGCGTCGCGCCGCCTGGCCGAGCGCCTCGGCTGACGCCTCGGAGCGACGCATCCGCCAGGCACAGAAGAGGTAGGCCGCGAGCACGATCGAGATGCCGACGATCGGGTCCAGCAGATAGTGGTTGGCGGTGGTGACGACGCTGAACGCCATCGCGAACGGCAGCAGCACACCCAGCACCCGCATCCAGAGCCGGCGCCCTTCCACGAAGAGGGCGAGTCCCATCAACAGGTCCCACCCGACATGGAAGCTGGGCATCGCCGCGTACTGGTTGACGAGGGACGGCGGCTGCAGCACCCGGTAGGCCGAGGTCTGTTCCGAGACCGTGTCGATCAGACCGATGTCGAGCAGACGCGGCGGCGTGACCGGGAAGCCGGCGAAGATGAACATCCCGACCAGTCCCGAGAGCAGCAACGCGTTCCGGTAGAGCGGATAGCGCTCCGGACGCCGGATCGCGAGCCACAACAGGACGGTGATGATCACAGGCCAGTGACCGAAGATGTAGACCCAGTTCGCCAGCTTCTGCAAGAAGGTGTCGTTGAGAACGAGCTCCTGGAACGCCGCCTCGTGGTTCAGGCCCAGGCTGCGCTCGACGTCGAGGATCCAGTGGGCGTTCCGGTCCGCGGTACTGACACTGCCCTCGGTGAGGTGGCGGACCCCGAAGTAGACGAGCGCCGCGAGCGCGACGAGCAGGATCTCGGAGCCGAGCGCCAGCAGACGGCTCGAACGGGCGGGGGAGGCCGTGGCCGGGCGGAGGCGCCGGGTCTCGCTGGCGGTGGAGGCCGTTGCCTCCTCGTCCCAGAAGTCCGCCGACGTCATCGACGCTGTCCTCTCGTCCGAATGATTGTTGCCATCACCCAATCCCGGACTACCAAACCGGGGCCAGGGGCAGCAACCCCAATCTGACCCGGACCTACCCCTCAGAGACCCCTGAGGCGACGGGTTCGGGCTGTTTCTCGTGTCCGGTCTCGCCCCGCGCGCGTTCCCACCATCCGCAGACGGCGATCACGGCGACCGCGAGGGCGGCACCGGCGATGGTGTCGATCACGTAGTGCTCGGCGTAGTAGATGAGGCCCAGCGACATCACGATCGGGTAGAGCAGGAAGATCCAGGACCAGGTCTTCTTGAACCGGGTCATCAGGTAGAAGGCGATCAGGAATGCGGTGCCCGCGTGCAGCGACGGCATGGCAGCCACCGGGTTGCCGACGCCGGTCAGGATCAGGTGGTAGCGGCCGAGACCGCTGTCGCCCCAACCGCGGCTGGTGAGCCGGACCACCTCTTCACCGACCATGTAGCCGTCGCGTGAGGCCATCCACGGCGGCGCCATCGGGTACAGGATGTAGACGGCGAGGCCAGCGAAGTTGAGGCCGATGTAGCGGCGCATCCACTTCTTCCACTCCACCCGGTTCCGCAGCCAGAGCACGACCGCAAGGGTGAGCCCGAAGATGAAGTGGGTCGAATAGACCATCGTGAAGACCAGGTCGTACCAGCGCGCGTCGCTATGCGGGTCGCACGGCGAACCGCACCACTGTTCCTGGAGCCACAGGGTGGGGAGGTGTCCGCCGAACATCCACTTGTCGACGTCGATCGGCATGGTGAAGGCGACCGGCATGGCATACAGCTCGTCGGCCAGGCCGCGCCCGTAGAAGTAGAGCACCAGCGCGAGCAACGGGGCCCACCAGTCCCGGAGGAATCCCAGGTGGTGCTGCGCCGGTTCCTGGATGTTCCAGGCGATCGTGGCGCCCCAGAGCCAGACGAAGATCTGGACGGTATCGCTCGGAATACCGAACTTCGAGGTCCAGAATGCCAGCGCTGCGAGGAAGACGCCGAAGGCCAGCACGCGGCCTACGACGCTGGTTGCACCCGTGTGCCGGATATGGGCCTGGAGATCGTCTTCCTTCTCCAACTCACTGGGCATGCCGGGCATCGTACGACACCGAGTTCCCTGCTCGTGGCACCGGCCACCGCCAGTGTGGCGGCGGCGAAAAGGATGTGCATTGCGCAGGGGTGAGCGCGCACAATCTTGAGTTGTGGGACATATCGAGGTTGCCGGCGTCCGGTACGAACTGCCAGACGGCCGAGTACTGCTCGACGACGTCTCGTTCCGGGTCGGCGACGGCGCGAAGGTGGCGCTGGTCGGGGCCAACGGTGCGGGCAAGACGACGTTGCTACGGATCGTGATGGGGGAGCTGACTCCGCATGCCGGCGTCGTCACCCAGTCCGGTGGGCTCGGCGTGATGCGGCAGATGGTCGGTGACGCCGCCGCCACGGTCGCCGAACTGCTCCTTGCGGTGGCGCCGGCCCGGGTACGGACCGCCGCTGCCGAGGTCGACGCCTGCGAACTGGCCCTGATGGAGGACGAGGACGAGGCCACCCAGATGCGCTACGCGACGGCGTTGGCCGAGTACGCCGACGCGGGCGGCTACGACCTCGAGGTGACCTGGGACGTCTGCACGATGGCGGCGCTCGGCGTCGGCTTCGACCGGGTCAAGCATCGCGACCTGAAGACGTTGAGCGGCGGCGAGCAGAAGCGGTTGGTACTGGAGTATCTGCTGCGTGGCCCCGATCAGGTGCTCCTGCTCGATGAGCCGGACAACTTCCTGGACGTGCCCGGCAAGCAGTGGCTCGAGGCACGGATCCAGGAGTCGCCGAAGACGATCCTCTACATCAGCCACGACCGGGAGTTGCTGAACGCGACGGCGACCCGGGTGGTGACCGTCGAGCTGGGCAGCGCCGGGAACCGGGTGTGGACCCATCCCGGTGGCTTCGCTTCCTACCACGAGGCGCGCCGGGACCGGTTCGCCCGTTTCGAGGAGCTGCGCCGGCGGTGGGACGAGGAGCATGCGAAGCTCAAAGCGCTGGTGCTCCGGCTCAAGATCAAGTCCGAGTACAACGACGGGATGTCGAGTCAGTACCGGGCGGCCCAGACCCGGCTGCGGAAGTTCGAGGAGGTCGGCCCGCCGACGGAGCAGCCGCGTGAGCAGCAGGTCACGATGCGACTGGCAGGTGGTCGTACCGGCAAGCGCGCGGTGGTCTGCGAGGGGTTGGAGCTCACCGGTCTGATGAAGCCGTTCGACCTGGAGGTCTGGTACGGCGAGCGGGTCGCGGTGCTGGGCTCGAACGGCTCCGGCAAGTCGCACTTCCTGCGGCTGCTCGCCGCGGGCGGCACCTCGCCGGAGAAGGAGCACCTGCCGGTCGGCGAGGGTGAGATCGCGCCGGTCGCGCACCGCGGCGTCGCGCGGCTGGGGGCGCGGGTGCGACCGGGGTGGTTCGTCCAGACCCACGCGCACCCCGAGCTGGTCGGACGGACCCTGGTGGAGATCCTGCACCGCGGTGATGCGCATCGGGCGGGGATGGCACGCGAGCAGGCGTCGCGGACGTTGGACCGCTACGAGCTGGCGCACGCCGCCGAGCAGCGTTTCGACTCGCTCTCCGGTGGCCAGCAGGCCCGGTTCCAGGTGCTGCTCCTGGAGCTCTCCGGTGCCACGCTGCTGCTGCTCGACGAGCCGACCGACAACCTGGACGTGCAGTCCGCAGAGGCGTTGGAGGAGGGGCTCGCCGCTTTCGAGGGCACCGTGCTCGCCGTCACCCACGACCGCTGGTTCGCCCGCGGCTTCGACCGCTTCCTGGTCTACGGCTCCGACGGCTCGGTCTACGAGTCCGACGAACCCGTCTGGGACGAGACCCGCGTCGCCCGCCCCCGCTAGCCGAACCGGCAGGCATACGCGCCGAACCGTCAGTTGTACGCGCCGAACCGTCAGTTGTACGCGCCGAACCGTCAGGCATAGGCACCGAACCGTCAGTTGTACGCGCCAGATCGGGTCTTGGGCGGGAAGCGGCGACGAAAGCGAGGAGCTCGTTCGCTGAACGACATGCCGACTTCCTCAAGCCAAAGTGTTTGGGCGGGACCAGCCATCAGGTCATCTTTGCGCACGACGATCACCACCCAGCCGGCCTCTTGTAGTGCGCGCCGTCGACCCTCGTCGTGCTTAGCCTGGCGATCGCCGTGGTACAGCACACCGTCGTACTCAATGGCTATCCTCAGCTCGCGATATCCGAGATCGAGCCGACAGTTTCCCCATCCTTCGAGGGGGACTTGAATCTGCTGCTCCGGGATCGGGAAACCTGCCTCAATCAGGAACCACTTGGTGAGGGATTCGCCTGGAGATTCGGACAATGGCGAGGCCACGTTCACCAGGCGCCGTGCCTGCACGACGCCCCGCCGTCCGTGATGGCGGGCGAGTTGACGACGTAGATCGCTTTGGGTCACGCCGCACATCCGCATCAGTCCTTCAACAGCGGCGAGTGCGAGGCCCGCCCCTCGGAGGCAGGCCAGGTCGATAGCGGTTCGAACCGGGGTCGTGACCGGGACGCCGCCGATACGCATCACTTCGTCGGGTCTCAGATCGCGTTCCCCGCCGTAGATTCCGGTCATGCGGGTGCGCCCCGCGCCTTGAATTGCTACGACTTCAAGCTGCGGTAGTGCCACGGTCTCGAACACGCGGAGACAGTCGACCCCGTGTAACCACGCAGCTGAGCGATCGCACAGGACGGCGTGCTGCGGCAGAACCAGGGCGGCGCACTGGGCGCGTAGTTCGATCGTATCGGGCGTCGCGCTGGGGCAGTAGACGCCTTTGAAGGGACGGCGTAGAGCGCCTGTTTTGAGGAGGACTGAGAGCTTGTGAGGTGTCAGGCCAAGAGAGGATGCGTCTTTTGACAGGAACACCTGGGTTGGAATCGTCATGCCCGCCGACCTTCCCCACGTGGGCGGTCTAGTGCTCACAAGAAAGGTCGGCGTGGACAGAACGACGTATCGGTGGGATGTGGATGAGTTCGGGCATCCTCAGCGCGGGAAAAGACTGGTCGGCCCATCTGCCTGACGGTTCGACCGGTCTAACTGACGGGGCGGCCCATTTAACTGACGGTTCGGCGCGTCTGCCTGACGGTTCGGGGTTAGGGGGCGTCGGAGCCGAGGGTCAGGGTGGTGGTCTTGGCGGTGCCGTTGCGGATGTAGGTGATCTGGACCTTGTCGCCGGGGCGGTAGCCGCGGACGGTGGCGATCAGAGCCTCGGAGCCGGTCACCTGGTGGTCGTCGATCTTGGTGATCACGTCGCCCGCCTTCAGGCCGGCCTCCTGTGCCGCGTTCCCGGAGGTCGCTTCCTTGATCTCGGCGCCGGTGGCTCCGGTGTCATCGGTACGAACGTCGGAGACGGTGATTCCGAGCCGGGCATGGGTCGGCGTCTCACCGGCCTGGATCTGCTCGACGATCGGCAACGCGGCGTCGATCGGGATCGCGAAGCCGAGGCCGATCGAACCGCCTTGGCTGGTCTGGTTGAAGCCGCCGCTGTTGCTGGTCTGGATCGAGGCGTTGATCCCGATCACGTTGCCGTTCATGTCCACCAGCGGGCCGCCGGAGTTGCCGGGGTTGATCGCGGCGTCGGTCTGGATCGCGGCGTAGGCGGTCGCGTTGCCCTGCTGGTCCTGAGCCACTTCGACGGGCCGGTTCAAGGCGCTGACGATGCCGGAGGTCACCGTCGCGTCGAGTCCGTAGGGTGAGCCGATCGCGACGACGTTCTGGCCGACGGCGATGTTTCCCGACTTGCCGAGGCTGGCCGGAGTCAGCCCGGAGGCGCCCTCAGCCTTGATCACGGCCAGGTCGGTCAGTGGGTCGGTGCCGACCACGGTGGCGCGGGCTCGGGTGCCGTCGCTGAAGGCGACCGTCACCTTCCCGCCGTTGCCGGCGAGCTCGACGACGTGGTCGTTGGTCAGGATCTGACCGTCGGAGCTCAGGATGATGCCTGATCCCGATCCGCTGCCCTGCTGGCCGACCACCTCGATCTGTACGACCGACGGCAACACCTTGTTGGCGACCGACTGGACGCTCCCGTCAACGGCCTTGGTGACGCCGGTGTCCACCACCGAGGAGTGCTGCACCGAGGCGTTCGACGACGAATCGTGGTTCGACGTCCACACCGCCGCGCTGGCCACCCCGGCGCCACCGCCCACGAGCAGGGCGCCGACAAGAAGACCGGCCGCTCCGGCCCGGGCGCGACGCTTCGGCTTCACCAGGGCCGGCGGCACCGGCGGCTGGGGCTGGGTGTGGCCGCGGTACTCGTGGCCGCGGTAGGGCGCGGTGGGCTGCGGGAATCCGGCTGCGGGCGCGCCGGCTGGGGCCTGCGGGTGCGGCTGCGGCGCCCGAGGCGGTTGCGGATTCGACGTCGACCAGTCGCTCGGGGCGGCGGCAGCTCCGAACGGGGTGGTGTCGTCGGGGAGGTTCTGGCTGGGGTCCTGCGGCGTCTGGTCGGTCATGACATCTACGTTGCGTGACCTGGCTGTGAGCTCCCTATGAAGAAGCGAGGGAAAGGCCAAGAGTTGGTTCAGCTCGGTGTCGCTCGAACCACTGCTCCGCAGGGAGCGTGCCAGCCGGATGGGGTGTAGACCCCCCTTGCCCCGGTTCGTGAGCTGGGTCACAATCGGCGGCACGCAGCGAGCTGGATGGCAACCGGAAGGAAGCACGTGACGCAAGCACCGCAGCATGTCTTTGTCGACGATCGATTGGCTTGGTGGGCGGAGCAGACCCCCGACGCCGAGGCGATGACCTACCTGAGCCGCAGTTGGAGTTGGGCGGAGTGGAACGACCGGGTCCGGCGAGCGGCGGGAGGTCTCCAGGGTCTGGGGATCGGTCGCGGCGGCGTGGTGGCCTTCCTGGACAAGAACCATCCGGCCTGTGTCGAGGTGAGCTACGCGGCCGCGAGCCTGGGCGCTGCCAACGCCATCGTCAACTGGCGCTCGGCCGGCGATGAGGTCGACTTCGCAGTCAACGACTCGGGCGCCACCGTGCTCTTCGTCGGCGAGGAGTTGATGCCGACGATCGAGGCGATCAAGGACCGGTTGACCAACGTCGAGCGGATCATCGTGGTCACCCCCGAGGGCACGGACGGCGACGAGTATGAAGCCTGGCTGGCCGAGCAGAAGCCGGTCGATCGTGGCACCGATGTCAGTACCGACGACGTCTGCCTGATCATGTACTCCTCGGGCACCACCGGTCGCCCCAAGGGGATCATGTTGACCCAGGCGGCGATGGTCGCGCACACCATCAACGCCCACGACGGTTGGGGATTCGAGCCCGGTGACAAATCGATGGTGGCGATGCCGCTCTTCCATGTCGGCGGCTCGTCGTATGTGATGTTCGGGATCCACGACGGCATCCCCAGCGTCATGACACGGGACCCGGACGGCGCATCGTTGGCCGGCGCCATCCTGGCCGGAGCCAACCGCACCTTCCTGGTGCCGGCGGTGTTGGCGCAGGTGCTGCAAGCCGGGCCGGACGCCGTCAAGCTGTTCGGCGCGCTCAAGACCTACACCTATGGTGCTGCGCCGATGCCGCCGCCGTTGCTCCGGGCGGCGATGGCGGCCTGGCCCGACACGGACTTCATCCAGGTCTACGGCCTGACCGAGGTGGCCGGCGTCGCGACCCACCTCATGCCCGAACACCACCGTGACGCCGAACACCCAGAACGGCTGCTCTCGGCAGGTATCCCGATCCCAGGTGTGGAGGTGCGGATCGTCAACCCGGCGACGCAGGACGACGTCGCGGTGGGGGAGGAGGGCGAGATCTGGTTGCGCACCCCGCAGCTGATGAAGGGGTTCCTGAACCGCCCTGAGGAGACCGCGAAGGCGATCGTCGACGGCGGCTGGTTCCGGACCGGCGACATCGGCAAGGTCGACGAGGGCGGTTTCGTCTACGTCCACGACCGGATCAAGGACATGATCATCTCGGGCGGCGAGAATATCTATTCGCCGGAGGTGGAGCGGGTCCTGGCCGAGCACCCGGCGGTTCTTGAGGTCGCGGTGATCGGCGTCCCTGACGACCGTTGGGGTGAGGCGGTGAAGGCCGTGGTGGCGCTGAAGCCGGAGATGTCGGCGAGCGAGCAGGAACTGATCGACTTCGCGCGCGAACGGCTGGCCCACTTCAAGGCGCCGCGCACCGTCGACGTCCTCGATCTGCTGCCACGCAACCCGAGCGGCAAGATCCTCAAGCGCGAGCTGCGCCGTCCACACTGGGAGAGCCGGGACTCCGCGATCGTCTGAGTCGAAGAACGCGAAAGGCCGTCACCGATAGGGTGACGGCCTTCTGCGTTGACGAGGTCGGGTCAGGCCCAACGCTCCTCGGCGGGCACGAACGTCAGCGTGCGGTCGCCGGTGTAGATCTGCTTCGGACGAGCGATCTTCTGCTCCTTGTCCTGGATCAGTTCGTTCCACTGTGCGAGCCAGCCGGGCGTACGGCCGATCGCGAACAGGACGGTGAACATCTCCGGCGGGAACTGCAGGGCCTCGTAGATCAGACCCGAGTAGAAGTCCACGTTGGGGTAGAGACGACGCTTGACGAAGTACTCGTCCTCGAGAGCGATCTTCTCCAGCTCCTGGGCGATCTCGAGCAGCGGGTTGACCCCGGTGACCTCGAAGACGTCGTCGCAGGCCTTCTTGATCAGCTTGGCGCGCGGGTCGTAGTTCTTGTAGACCCGGTGGCCGAAGCCCATCAGCTTCTCGTTGCCGTTCTTCACACCCTCGATGAACGCGGGGATGTTCTCCTTGGTGCCGATCCGCTTGAGCATCCGGAGCACGGCCTCGTTGGCACCGCCGTGCAGCGGGCCGTAGAGCGCGCCGATACCTGCGGCGACGGCGGAGTACGGGTCGACCTGCGAGGAGCCGACCGAGCGGACCGCGTTGGTCGAGCAGTTCTGCTCGTGGTCGGCGTGCAGGATCAGCAGCACGTCGAGGGCCTTGGCCAGACGCGGGTCGGCGGCGAACTTCTGCTCGCTCATCCGGAACAGCATCGAGAGGAAGTTCTCGGTGTAGCTGAGCTCGTTGTCCGGGTAGATGAACGGCTTGCCCTGCGCGTGGCGGAAGGCCCAGGCGCCCAGCGTGGGCATCTTGGCGATCATCCGAACGATCTGCATGTGACGGTTGGCGGCGTCGTCGACATTGCCCGCGTCGGGGTAGAAGGTCGAGAGCGCGCCGACCGACGCCATCAGCATGCCCATCGGGTGTGCGTCATAGCGGAAGCCGTGCATGAAGCCCTTGACGTTCTCGTGAACGAAGGTGTGGTAGGTGATCTCGTGCACCCAGGCGTCGTACTCGGCCTTGGTGGGCAGAGCGCCGTGGATGAGCAGGTAGGCCACCTCGAGGAAGTTGGACTTCTCAGCCAACTGCTCGATCGGGTATCCGCGGTATTCGAGGATGCCCTTCTCGCCGTCGATGTAGGTCACCGCGCTGCGGCACGAAGCCGTATTCACGAAACCGGGGTCGTAGACGGCCAGACCCGGCTCGTCGTCGGCGGTGCGGATCTTGCCCAGGTCGGCGGCCTTGATGGTTCCGTCGACGATGGGGACTTCGTACTCGGTGCCCGTCCGGTTGTCCCGAACGGTCAGGGAGGCTGCCTGACCGGCAGCGGCGGCCGATACGTCGGTCACGTCGGCTCCTGTCTGCTTGGAGTGTTGTGGACTCTCAGAGAGTTCTGTTGACTCGCGTGTGTCAGTGCTCAACCTATGGGAGTGACCGGGGAGATGCGAAAGCGGGTCGTTTTGACCTGCTTCTCAGGCTCGCCGTAGACTCGCTAGTCGCGTCTCCTGCCGCGCCATGAGTTGGATCGCCTCGGTGATCCGAACTGGTGCAGACCTGGCTGCCTTCGGGCAGGTTCCGGGCAGTGTTCGTCAGAAGACGTAGAACCACCCCCCGGCAGGGATTTCCTGTCCGGGTCCAACGAACGAGAATGAGGCTAGAAGACGTTGCGTACGTACAGCCCCAAGCCCGGTGACATCCAGCGCGACTGGTACGTCATCGACGCCCAAGACATCGTGCTCGGCCGTTTGGCCGTGCAGACCGCGAACCTGCTTCGCGGCAAGCACAAGCCGATCTTCGCTCCCCACGTTGACGCCGGTGACTTCGTCATCATCGTCAACGCCGACAAGGTTGCGCTCTCCGGTAACAAGAAGGTCACCAAGCTGGCCTACCGCCACTCGGGTTACCCGGGTGGTCTGACCGCCACTCCGATCGGCGAGATCCTGGAGAAGGACGCGCGCAAGGCCATCGAGAAGGCTGTCTGGGGCATGCTGCCCAAGAACCGCCTCGGCCGTCAGATGCTGAAGAAGCTCAAGGTCTACTCGGGCCCTGAGCACCCGCACACGGCCCAGAAGGCCACGCCGTTCGAGATCAAGCAGATCTCCCAGTAATCGTAGAAGGATCAGAGGAAATCGTGACTGAGTCGAACGAGAACGTGACCGAGGTCGAAGAGACCTACGAGGTCAGCGAAGACGGCGTCGCCTACAGCTCGGAGAGCGCTCCGGCTGCAGACGCACCGCTGCGTCCCGCCACCATCGCTCCTGCTGCGGCCACCGGTCGTCGCAAGGAGGCCGTGGCCCGTGTGCGGATCGTCCCGGGTACGGGTAAGTGGACCCTGAACGGCCGCGACCTGGACTCCTACTTCCCGAACAAGCTGCACCAGCAGGTTGTCAACGAGCCCTTCGTCGTGGCGCAGGTCGAGGGTCGTTTCGACGTCATCGCCCGCATCCACGGCGGCGGCATCACCGGCCAGGCCGGCGCGCTGCGCCTGGGCGTTGCTCGTGCGCTGAACGACGTTGACGTCGAGGCGAACCGTCCGGGCCTGAAGAAGGCCGGCCTGCTTACTCGTGACGCCCGCGTCATCGAGCGCAAGAAGGCTGGTCTCAAGAAGGCTCGCAAGGCTCCGCAGTTCAGCAAGCGCTGATTCTGGAACGCGTGTCGGTCCCTGGGCATCCTTACTGCCCGGGGGCCGGCTCCGCGCGAAGGTCGCTCTCGCGGCTTCGCCTTCTACGGCAGTCCGGCACGCGCCCCAGGAGTTTGAAGGTATGACAAGAGTTTTCGGCACCGATGGGGTCCGGGGTCTCGCCAACGGTGTCCTCACCGCTGAGCTAGCCCTGGACCTTTCTGTTGCTGCGGCCCATGTACTCGCCGATCGTGGCGAGTTCGCCGGCCATCGCCCGCTGGCTGTCGTTGGCAGGGACACCCGGATCTCGGGGCAGTTCCTGGAATCCGCGGTGGTTGCGGGCCTGCTGTCCGCCGGGGTCGATGTGGCCCTTCTTGGTGTGCTGCCGACGCCGGGTGTCGCCTATCTGACCGGCACCCTCGGCGCCGACCTCGGCGTGATGATCAGCGCCTCGCACAACGCGATGCCGGACAACGGCATCAAGTTCCTCGCCCGTGGCGGGAACAAGTTGGACGACCAGATCGAGGACGCGATCGAGACGCGGCTCGGCGAGCCGTGGGAGCGGCCCGTCGGCGGCGACGTCGGCCGGGTGCACATCCATGAGACCGCGGTCGACGAATACGTCGAGCACCTGATCGGCACCACCACGAAGCCGCTTGCCGGCATTCGCGTGGTGCTCGACTGCGCTGAAGGAGCCGCCAGTGAGGTCGGCCCCCGCGCAGTGAGCGGAGCCGGTGCTGACGTCACTGCCATCCACGCCCAGCCCGATGGGCTCAACATCAACGACCAGTGCGGGTCGACCCACTTGGAGGATCTGCAGGCTGCGGTCCTCAAGGACGGTGCCGCCGTCGGCTTCGCTTTCGACGGTGACGCTGACCGTTGCCTGGCGGTCGACGCCGAGGGCACCGTCGTCGACGGAGATCAGATCCTGGCGATCCTGGCCGGTTCGCTGAAGGACAGCGGCCGTCTGGCCCACGACACGGTGGTCGCCACGGTGATGAGCAACCTCGGTTTCGTGCAGGCAATGCGCGCTGCCTCGATCACGGTCGAGCAGACGAAGGTCGGCGACCGGTATGTGTTGGAGGCGATGCGCGAGCGTGGCCACAACCTCGGTGGCGAACAGTCCGGCCACGTGATCATGAGTGACTACGCGACCACCGGTGACGGCGTCCTGACGGCGCTCCACCTGCTCGAGCGGATGGCCACCACCGGCAAGTCGCTCAAGGAGCTTGCCGCGGTGATGACGCGGATGCCGCAGGTGCTGATCAACGTTCGTGGCGTCGACAAGGCCCGCGCCGAGACCGATGAAGGCCTGTTGGCCGCGGTCGGTGAGGCGGAGGCTGAGTTGGGCGACAGTGGACGGGTGTTGTTGCGCCCCTCGGGCACCGAACCGCTGGTCCGGGTGATGGTGGAGGCCGCCTCCGCGGAGCAGGCCCAGAACGTCGCCGAGCAGTTGGCCTCCGTCGTCAGTGAACGGCTCTCCCTGGGCTGAGTCCCCGGCGTGGCTGCGGGGCGAAACTCCGTAGCTTCGCGCCCGCCTCGGTGCGTAACCTGCCGTCGTGGAGATTGTGGAGATCGACCCGTTCGATCGGGGCCGCCTGGACGCTTGGCATGCCGTCTACGCCGCCGCTGAGCAGGCTGGACGAGGCGAACACAGCAACGACTGGCTGCTGGAGGAGATCCGGGCGGCCAAGCAGACGGCTGACCCTTCGCAGCGGACCTGGCTCTACGGCGCCCTGGCGGACGGCGAACTGGTCGGCGCCGGCGAGTTGGAGGTCTATGAGTTGGACAACCCCGAACTCGCCTGGGCGAAGGTCTACACCCGACCGGACCGCCGCGGTGAGGGCGTCGGTACGGCGCTGACCGACCATGTGGAACAGCAGGCGCGCGGCCTCGGGCGCCGACGAATGTTGACCGAGGTCGTCTTCGACTACGAACTCTCGGTGCAGGGCACCGGATCGGCTGATGTTCGGTTCGCCACGGACCGTGGCTATCAGCTCGGGATCGGCGACGTTCAGCGGGTGCAGCGGCTACCGGTGGCCGACGACGTCCTGGCCGGGCTGATCGAGGCGGCGGCCCCTGCGCACCGGCAGTATCGCGTGGAGAGTTTCCATGGTCGGGTACCTGACGATTGGGTCTCCGGTTACGCGGAGTTGGCGGCAACGCTGAACACCGAGGCGCCGACGGGTGATCTCGCGCTGGAGAACGAGACCAGCGACGTGGAGATCTTTCGGATCCGCGAAGCGCTGCTCGCCAGGCAGGGGCGGACCCGATGGGCGACGGTGGCCTTCGATGCCGATGATCGGCTGGTCGGCTACACCGAGCTGATGGTCTCCTCGCTCGACCCGATGCGCGCCTATCAGTGGGGGACGTTGGTGGCGGGCAGTGCCCGCGGTGCACGACTCGGAGTGGCATTGAAGGCGCGGAACCTGGCGGCGGTTCAGGCGGCTGGGCTCGGGGTCGAGCGGATCTACACCTGGAATGCATCGGTCAATGCCCACATGGTGGCGGTCAACGAGGCGCTTGGTTATGAGCCTGTGGCGCGGATGGGCGAGTTTCAAAAGGAGCTCTGACGCCGCGAGTCGGCGATTGTTCTGCATATGCAACTTTCTTTCCGTTGATCGTTCCGCGTGAATTGTCGGCCACTTATTCACAGAATCTCTCGTAGGACTTCACGAGGCGGCTTCCGCTGTTTACTCTCGGTTTCAGCGTCTGGCTTGGGAGCCGATTCTCGGGAAGGTTCAGCGATGGTGCTGTTACGTAGGTGGGGTGTCCTGCTCGCGCTCGTTGTGGTGGTGGGTGCGGGGCTGGTCGGATGTTCCGACGGCGGTAGCGACGGCGACGGGCAGGCGGGGGCGGTGCGTTCGACGACCCTCGATCCCACGGTCGAACCGACTCCGGGTGGGTCGGTGCTGCCCGCGGTCGAACAGGTGCCGGTGGCGCCCGCGGCGATGGCGACCGGTGACGCAGTCGGCGCTCAGGCGTTCGTTCGGTACTACTTCGCGTTGGTGAACTACGCGCAGCGGACGGGGGACCTGGAGCCGTTGCGGGAGGCCACCGATGCAAGGTGCGGGGAGTGCCAGCGGGGCGTGCGATGGATTGAGAAGGTACTCAAGAAGGGTTGGACGATAACCGGCGGTGAACACCGGGTCCGAGGCGTTGATGCCCCAAGGCGTCTGGGGCGGGAGTCTCAATATGAAGTGCGTTTTGTTCTGGAGACTTCGGCCCAGCGCATCGATGCCTCCGACGGTTCGAAGAAGGGACAGTCCGCTAGTCGGCGAACCCGTCTCACCGCGGTGACTTCCCACCTGCCTGGGGGCTGGCAGATCTTGCGTTGGGAGGTGCGCCGATGAGGTGTTCCGTGCAGGTTCTGGTGGGAATGTTGAGCCTATTGATGTTGGCGACCTCGGCGGCTGCCGATGGGAATGTCAGCCCAGCTGACTCATCGTTCATCGCAGAGATCACCAAGGAAGCTCCGGGAAGCCAAGTCCCTACGGCGCCGGGCGGCTCAGACCCGACCGGCTCGTCTTCGGCGACCACCTCCGCCCCCGCCTGTGCCACCAACCAAACCGCCTGCACCCCCGTACCCGACTGCGGTCTCGCCGCAGGCGCACAGTTGGTCGGCGGCGTCACCCCGGATGGTCTCTCGATCGGCGGCTGTATGCCGGGCGCCTCCGCGCCGCCGGTCGCGCCAGGGCGGGTGACCCAGGGGCTTGTGTTGCGGGCGTTGCGGCGGGTGGGGTTGCCGCGTCCGGTGTTGATGGTTCAGCCGGTGGGTGGGCGAACGTTGGTCGGGTTGGAGTCGATCTTCTGGACGCGGGCCCCGCGGATGCGGCGCAGCGTCGTGGTGGTGGGTCGGCGGGTGGAGCTGGACATCGTGGCGCGGTTGTTCACGTGGCGACATGGGGATGGGTCGATGCAGGTGTCCGAGGGTCCGGGGGTGGGGTTTCGTCCGGGGCGCGTGTGGTCGAGGTACGTGTCCCATCGGTATCTGCGGGTGGGGGTGGTGCGTCCGCGGGTGGTGGTGTCGTACGGGGCGCGGTTTCGGGTGGAGGGCGGTCGGTGGCGCGCGGTGGAGGGTGTGGTGCCGATGGCGGGTCAGCCGGTGCGGGTGGAGGTGGTCGAGGCGGAGCCCGTCCTGGTCGCCCCTGGCCGCTGACCGTCTCCTGACTGCCCACCCCCACTAGGCTGTGGGTATGGCAAGTTCGGGGCTGCGGGGGACGGTGCGCGCTTTCGCCATCCTCAGCGTCGCGGTCACCGTCGGCGCCGGCGTTGCGGCAGGCGTGGTGCAGGCCACCGAGGCGCCTGCCACCTCCGAGCCGGGCGCAGCGAAGGTCGAACTCGGGACGAACCCCTTCGTCGGGACCTTCGACGCCGACTACTACGTGAACTGGGCGATCCAGAGCGGGACCGCCACAGGGGAGGGCAAGCCCGCCAGCTACCGGGTGCCGCTCTCCTGGACGGTGAAGAGCACGAGCACCGAACTGGTGGCCACCGACGACGCTGGTGTCACCGTGGCCCGTGGGCACGCGCCGTCCTACTACTTCGGCAACAACTGCCGCAACGGCGCGGGCACCGAGGTTCCCGCCGCCTGGACGGTGCTTGCCGACCCGGTTCCAGGCACTGACCTCGAGGCCGCCTCGACCAGCGCCGTCGAGACCTGGGTGCGGACGGTGGCACGCAACGCGGACGGCGTCGACGCGCCGCTCACCAGCATCGAGAGCACCCCGGTCACCCTCAACGACGGCACGGCAGCTGTTCGGAGCCGGGTGCGCGTCGACCTGACCGTCTTCAACGGCCCCTGCCTCGCGGACCAGGCGGAGCTCGCGGCCACCACGATCGCCACCGACGAGGGCGCGGTCAGCCTGATCCAGAGCCGTTACCTGCTCTCCGAGCGCGCAGTCGGCGACCGGGTCTGGGCCGGCATCGCGGCCTCGCTGAGGGCGCCCGACTAGAGCTTGCGCAACCGCACGTACCGGACCGAGTGGTCCCGGTCCTTGCGGAGCACCAACGTCGCGCGGGAGCGGGTAGGCAGCACGTTCTCGATCAGGTTGGGGCCGTTGATGGTCTCCCAGATCCGACCGGCTTCATCGACCGCTTCGTCCTCGGTCAGTGCGGCGTACTTGGTGAAGTACGACGCCGGGTCGCGGAACGCCGTTTCGCGGAGCCGGAGGAAACGCTCGGTGTACCACCGCTTGATGTCACTGGTGGCGGCGTCGACGTAGATGCTGAAGTCGAAGTAGTCGCTGACCGCGAGGCCCGCGCGACCGTCTTCGCGGACCCGCGCCGGCTGCAGGACGTTGAGCCCCTCCACGATCACGATGTCGGGCCGCTTCACGGTGACGGGCGACTCGGGGATCACGTCGTAACTCAGGTGTGAGTAAGTAGGCGCCTCGACCTCGTCCTTGCCCGACTTGATGTCGACCACGAAGCGGAGCAGGGCACGGCGGTCGTACGACTCCGGGAACCCTTTGCGGCCGAGGAGACCGCGACGCTCCAGCTCGGCGTTGGGGAAGAGGAAGCCGTCCGTCGTCACCAACGCCACCGACGGGTGCTGGGGCCAGTGCGCCAGCAGTTCGCGCAGAACACGTGCCGTCGTCGACTTGCCGACGGCCACCGAACCGGCGATCCCGATCACGAACGGGGTGCGCGGGGGATGGGGGCGCTCCAGGAACGCCTCCTGTTTCCGGTGCAGCTCACCGGCCGACTCGACGTACATGCTGAGCAGTTTCGAGAGCGGCAGATACACCTGCTGGATCTCGTCGAGATCGAGTTCTTCACCGAGTCCGCGGATGCGTTCCACCTCGGTGGCACTCAGCGGTTGCTCGGTGTGTTCGGCGAGAGCCGCCCAAGCTGCACGGTCCAACTCGACATACGGCGAGGTTTCCCGTGCCGCCTCGCGGGTCTCTGCACCGGTCGAGTACGACATGCCCGGTATTCTTGCAGTCGCTGTTACCGCTTCTTGGCGGGGTCCGTAAGAAGAGGGAGTCGGCACAATGTGCGGGATCGTTGGATACGTAGGGGCCAAGAGTGCTCAGGACGTCGTGATCGAAGGGTTGCGACGCCTCGAATACCGGGGTTACGACTCGGCTGGCGTGGCGCTGGTCTGTGACGGAGCGATCGCCACCGACAAGCGCGCTGGCAAGCTGGCGAACCTGGAGAAGGCGATCGCCGAGAACCCGCTGCCGGGCTCCACCGTCGGCATCGGGCACACCCGCTGGGCGACGCATGGCGCCCCGAACGACGCCAACGCCCACCCGCACCTGGGCGGTGCCCGGCGGGCTGCGCTGGTGCACAACGGGATCATCGAGAACTTCTCGGAGCTCCGTCGTGAGCTGGAGAACTCGGGCGCCGACCTGTTGTCGGAGACGGACACCGAGATCGCCGCGCATCTATTGGAGCGTGAGCTCGACGCCGGCAAGAACCTCACCGCTGCGATGGGCGCCGTCTGTCGGCGTCTGGAAGGCGCCTTCACCCTGGTCGCGGTCGACGCCAACGACCCGGACCGGGTGGTCGCCGCGCGCCGCAACTCGCCCCTCGTCGTCGGTCTCGGCGACGGCGAGAACTTCCTCGGCTCCGACGTCGCCGCCTTCATCGAGCACACCCGCAACGCTCTGGAGCTCGGCCAGGACCAGGTCGTCACCATCACCCGTGACGGCGTCGAGGTGAGTGACTTCGACGGCAACCCGGCCCAGGGCAAGGAGTACCACGTCGACTGGGACCTCGCTGCCGCCGAGAAGGACGGCCACGACTGGTTCATGCGCAAGGAGATCTTCGAGCAGCCGGAGTCGATCGCTGCTGCTCTGCTCGGCCGGCACACCGAGCGTGGTCAGCTGATGCTCGACGAGGTCCGCATCGACGACGAAGCGTTGCGTGACATCGACCGGATCATCGTGGTCGGCTGCGGCACGGCGGCTTACGCCGGCCAGGTCGCGAAGTACGCCATCGAGCACTGGACCCGGATCCCGGTGGAGGTCGAGCTCGCCCATGAGTTCCGCTACCGCGACCCGATCCTGACCCGCAACACGCTGGTGGTCGCGATCAGCCAATCCGGCGAGACCGCCGACACCCTGATGGCGATCCGGCACGCACGGGCCCAGCGGGCGAAGGTGCTGGCGATCTGCAACACCAACGGTGCCACCATCCCGCGTGAGTCCGACGCCGTGATCTACACCCACGCCGGTCCGGAGATCGGGGTCGCCTCCACCAAGGGCTTCCTCACCCAGATGGTCGCCTGCTACCTGCTCGGTCTCTACCTGGCGCAGTTGCGTGGCACCAAGTTCGGCGACGAGATCGCCTCCGTGGTCCGCGACCTGGACAAGGTTCCGGCCCAGGTCCAGCAGGTCCTCGACGGCGCCCAGCAGGTCTACAACCTGGCGCAGGACCTCCTCGACGCCAAGGTCGTCCTCTTCCTCGGGCGGCACGCCGGTTACCCGGTGGCGATGGAAGGAGCACTCAAGCTCAAGGAGCTCGCCTACATCCACGCCGAGGGGTTCGCTGCCGGTGAGCTCAAGCACGGCCCGATCGCGCTGATCGAGCCGGGGCTTCCGGTCTTCTGCGTGGTTCCGCCGCGCGGGCGCGACCAGTTGCACGACAAGATGATCTCGGCGATCCAGGAGATCCGGGCCCGGGGTGCGCGGACGATCGTGCTCGCAGAAGCTGGCGACGACTCGGTGGCCGACTACGCCGACGAGTTGATCGAGTTGCCGCAGGTCCCCGTCCTGCTGCAGCCCCTGGTCGCGACCGTGCCGTTGCAGTTGTTCGCCTGTGAGCTCGCCACCCTGATGGGCCACGACGTCGACCAACCCCGCAACCTGGCCAAGTCCGTCACCGTCGAGTGAACCGATGATCGTCGGTGTGGGGATCGACGTGGTCGCCGTCGACCGTTTCGAAGCCTCGATCACGCGCACCCCGGCGTTGCGGGAGAAGCTGTTCACCGACGCCGAACGGCACCTCCCGCTGCTCTCCCTGGCGGCTCGTTTCGCCGCCAAGGAGGCACTGGCGAAGGCGCTGGGCGCACCTCCCGGGATGGCATGGCATGACGCCGAGGTGATCAAGGAGGAGAGCGGACGGCCGCGGTTCGAGATCCGTGGTTCGGTGTTGCAGGTCGCTGACTCGCTCGGCGTCTGCACGGTGCACCTCTCGCTCACCCACGACGGCGGGATGGCTGCCGCCTATGTCGTTCTGGAAGGTGAACTGGGCTAGCCGTGTTGCGCGGGTCGGGGTGCCTGAGGGCGCAGGCTGAGTAGGCTCGCGCCATGCGTCATGCACACACCGTGGCCCAGGTCCGCGACGCTGAATCCACCCTGCTGGCCAGCCTGCCTGACGGCGTGCTGATGCAGCGCGCAGCCGTCGGCCTGAGCCACGCGATCATCGATTTCCTCGGTGGAATCTACGGGCGCCGGGTGGTGCTGCTGGTCGGTTCCGGTGACAACGGTGGCGACGCGTTGTGGGCGGGAGCCCACCTGGCGCGCCGTGGCGCTCGGGTGCATGCCGAGCTCCTGGCCGAACGGGTGCATCCGGCTGGTCTGGCGGCGCTACGGGCGGCGGGTGGCACAACGAGTGACGGTTCGGCGCAGATAGGCGACGGTTCGCGCCGTGTGAGTGACGGTTCGGCGGACGTGGTGGTGGACGGCATCGTCGGGATCGGCGGGCGGCCGGGGCTCGCGGAGAACGCGCAGCGGGCGCTGGCGCGTTACGCCGGCGTGCCGATGGTCGCGGTCGACGTGCCGAGCGGAGTGGAGGTCGACACCGGGCAGCTGCCTGGGGCCCATGTCTGGGCCGACCTCACCGTCACCTTCGGTACCTACAAGGTCGCGCACCTGGTCGCTCCGGCCGCGGCAGCCTGCGGCGCTGTGCACCTGGTCGACATCGGCCTCGACCTGCCGCCCAGTGCGATCCGAACGCTCCAGCGCGACGACGTCGCCCGACTCCTGCCGCGGCCCGGCGCACACAGCCACAAGTACACCCGGGGGGTGCTCGGCGTCCGTGCCGGCTCCGCCACCTACCCGGGCGCGGCCCTGCTCTGCATGGACGGTGCCAACCAGGGGCTGGCCGGGATGCTCCGCTACGACGGAGCGGCGGTGGACGCCGTCCGTACCCGCCATCCCGAGGTCGTCGGTGGCGGCCGGGTGCAGGCCTGGGTGGTCGGCCCGGGCAGCGGAGCGGACGCCGAGGCTGCGCTGACCGCCTGCCTGGCCGACCGGGTCCCGTTGGTGGTCGACGCCGACGCCCTGGCCTTCGTGACCGCGCCGCTCGAGGTGCCGGCGGTGTTGACGCCTCACGCCGGGGAACTGGCCCGGATGCTCGATGTCGATCGGGGCGAGGTCGAGGAGGCGCAGTTGCACCATGCCCGCGAGGCGGCGTCGCGGTTCGGCGCGGTGGTGCTCCTTAAGGGCCCGCGCACGGTGATCGCCGACCCGAGCGGTGAGGTGCTGATCAACACCACCGGGGTGCCGTGGCTGGGGACGGCAGGCGCCGGCGATGTGCTGGCCGGCGTGATCGGCACCCTGCTCGCCGCAGGGTTGATGCCGTGGGAGGCAGCCGGCGTCGGAGCCTGGTTGCACGGCGCCGCCGCGACCCGTGCGGCGGCCGACGGACCACTCACCGCCAGCGTGGTGGCCGCGACACTCCGGCCCACCATCGGTGACCTGCTGCACCCGGGGGCGGAGCGGGCCTGAAAGAATGGCCGTTATGAGCTCGACGCCTGCACGACGTGCGGAGATCGTCGTCGACCTCGCCGCGATCCGGCACAACGTGCGTCGGCTACGTGACCTGGTGTCGGCAGCGACTACTCCGGCCACTATGACGGTGGTGAAGGCAGACGCCTATGGCCACGGCATGGTCGAGGTCGCGCGTGCTGCGCGTGCTGCCGGATCCGACTGGCTCGGGGTGGCGACCCTCGACGAGGCGCTGGCGTTGCGTGCCAGCGGCGACGTTGGCCCCCTCTTCGCGTGGCTCGCGGTGCCCGGTGAGGAGTACCAGCCTGTGCTTGCGGCGGGGGTCGAGGTGGCCGGATACACGGTGAGCCAGCTCGACGGGATCATCGCCGCCGGTGCCGAGATCGGTGTGCAGCCGCGGGTCCACCTCAAGATCGACACCGGCCTGAGCCGCGGCGGGGCACACCTGCGCGACTGGGCCGCGCTGTGCACGCATGCCGCCGCCCTGGAACGGACCGGTGCCGTAGCGATCACCGGCGTCTGGTCCCACTTCGCGGCCAGCGACGAGCCGGAGCACCCCGCCAACGACGCCCAGCTCGGAGTCTTCAAAGAGGCGCTCGAGATCGCTGAGGCGGCAGGCCTCACGCCGCAGTGGCGGCACATCTGCAACAGCGCGGGCGCGCTGCTGCGCCCCGACGCGCATTTCGACATGGTCCGGTTCGGCCTGGCCAGCTACGGGATCGATCCCGCACCCGGCCGCCGCACCGACCTCGGGCTGATCCCGGCCATGACGGTGCGGGCCAAGCTGGCGATGGTCAAGGAGATCGACGCAGGTGCGGGTGTCTCCTACGGGCACACCTGGATCGCGCCTCGGGCCACCCGCGTCGGTCTCGTTCCGGCCGGCTACGGGGAGGGGATCCCGCGGGCAGCGGGCAACCGCGCCGAGGTGTGGGCCGCGGGTGCCCGTCGCCCGATCCGCGGAGTCGTCTGCATGGACCAGTTCGTGATCGAGTTGGGCGACGGCGAGGCCGACCCCGGCGACGAGGTAGAACTCTTCGGAACCGGTGCCGACGGGAGGGTGACCGCCCAGGACTGGGCTGACGCCTGCGGCACCATCAGCTATGAGATCGTCACTCGCATCGGTGGCCGCTTCACCCGGGTGCACGTGGACAGCGAGGACGCGCAGTGACGTTGTCGATCGAACCCGTCGGCGGTGCCGACGCGGCCGTCGTCCATGCCGTGGTGCAGGCCGCGTTCTCTTCGCGCCCGCCGTTGGACCCGCCCGCCGATGCACTCCACGAGACCGAGGAGTCGCTCCGCGAGGCGTTGGCCGCCAACGGCGGTCTGGTGGCGCGTCTCGACGGTGATCCGGTCGGTTGCCTGCTCTTCGGCCCGGGGAATGAACCGCTGTTGCTGGTCCGCCGGTTCGGTGTGGTTCCGGGAGCCCAAGGGCACGGTGTGGCAGGGGCGCTGGTGGCGGCTGCGGCCGCGGCGGCGCGGAGCCGCGGGCATGCCGGGATGCGGGTCTATGCGCGCGTCGAACTCCCCAAGTCGTTGGCCTTCTGGGATCACCACGGCTTCGTCACCTGCCGCACCGAAGGCGTCCTGGTGGAGATGGTCAGGCTCTTCGAGATCCGGATCCCGGTTCCGACCGCGGATGCCGCGCACGACCTCGGCCGCCGGTTGGCGAGCCAGCTCAAGGCTGGAGACCTGGTTCTGTTGACCGGTGGTCTCGGCGCCGGCAAGACGACGTTCACCCGGGGGATAGGGGTCGGTCTCGACGTCCGCGGTGAGGTCACCTCGCCCACCTTCGTGATCGCCCGGGTCCATCCGCCGAACGGTGCCGGCCCGGCGCTGGTCCATGTGGACGCCTACCGGCTCGGCGGCATCGACGAACTCGACGACCTCGACCTCGACACCTCCCTCGACGAGGCGGTCACCGTCGTCGAGTGGGGGGAGGGGCTCGCCGAAGGGCTGGCCGACAACCGGCTGGAGATCACCATCGTTCGCGGTGTGGGCGACGATGTCTCCGAGGACGACCCACGCGAAATGATCCTGCAACCCATCGGCGCGCGCTGGTGCGCCAACGACCTCGGTAATCTCTGAATCGTGCTGCTCGCTTTCGACACCTCGT
Organism: Nocardioides sp. Bht2; assembly: GCF_047308515.1. Taxonomy (NCBI): domain Bacteria; kingdom Bacillati; phylum Actinomycetota; class Actinomycetes; order Propionibacteriales; family Nocardioidaceae; genus Nocardioides; species Nocardioides sp. Bht2. The sequence goes on along the minus strand of NZ_JBLBWI010000007.1, from coordinate 6,014 downwards.
CCCCCCAGGTCACCGCCGCGATCACCGACGGCGATGTCGTGGTCGCCGAACGGGTCTCCGACCGCGTGATGAAGCACGGCGAACTGCTGGCGCCGCTGATCGAGCAGGTGCTGGCCGATGCGCAGATCGACCGCTTCGACCTGACCGCGATCGCGGTCGGCACCGGCCCCGGTCCGTTCACCGGTCTACGCGTCGGGCTGGTCACTGCGCGGACCCTGGGCTTCGTGTTGGAGTTGCCGGTCTACGGCATCTGCTCACTCGATGTCCTGGCCGTCGAGGCCTGGGACAGCGGCGTGGTCGACGGAGACTTCGTGGTCGCCACCGATGCCCGCCGCAAGGAGGTCTATTGGGCCGCCTACAGCGACGGGGTTCGGACGGCGGGGCCCGAGGTCGAGCGGCCTGCCGACCTCGCTGCCCGACTCGCCGCCGGCACCCCGATCGTGGGCGAGGGCGCTGGACTGTACGCGGACCTGTTGGGTGCGGGCGTAGGCCCACAGCGGCCGTCCGCCGGCTGGCTGGGCCGGGTCGTCGCCGGCGAGCGTGCCGAGCTTCTCGACCCGGAACCGCTCTACCTGCGGCGCCCCGACGCGGTGGCGGCGCACCAGCCGAAGAAGGTGCTGTGAGCGCCGTGATCGCACTGCGCGAAGCGACGGTTGCCGACGCGGTGGGGCTGGCTGCCCTCGACGCGACCGGCTTCGAGGCGGACCGGTGGGACGCCGCCGGGTGGGAGAACGAGATCACCGGCGCCAACCGCCGGATCGTCGTCGCCCACACCGAGACCGCCTCTGACAGGGCCGATGAGCAGATCGTGGCGGTGATCGCCACGATGGTGCTCGGCGACGTCGCGGACCTGATCCGGATCGTGGTGGACCCGCGTTTCCGCCGCGGCGGCGTGGCCCGGCGACTCGTCCTTGAGGCTCTCGCCGCTGCTCGCGGTGACGGTGCCGAGCGGATGTTGTTGGAGGTCTCCTCCGACAACCACGGCGCGGTCGCCTTCTACCAGACGTTGGGGTTCACGCAGATCGATCTGCGTCCCCGTTACTACCGCGACGGGTCGGACGCGTTGATCCTGATGCGTGCCGCCGCACCGTCGAGCGAGGGGAGTGCCGGATGAGCAACGAGCCGTTGGTATTGGGGATCGAGACCTCCTGCGATGAGACCGGCGTCGGTATCGTCCGCGGTCACACCCTGCTGGTCGACGAGGTCGCGAGCAGCGTCGAGGAGCACGCCCGTTTCGGCGGCGTGGTGCCGGAGGTCGCTTCGCGCGCGCACCTCGAGGCGATGGTGCCGACCATCGATCGGGCCTGCGAGAAGGCCGGGATCTCGTTGCAGGACATCGACGCCGTCGCGGTCACTGCTGGTCCGGGTCTGGCGGGTGCGCTGCTGGTCGGCGTGGCGGCGGCGAAGGCGTTGGCCCTCGGCCTGGGCAAGCCGATCTACGGCGTCAACCACCTTGCTGCGCATGTGGCCGTCGACCAACTCCAGCACGGCGCACTGCCCGAACCCTGTATCGCGATGCTGGTCAGCGGTGGGCACTCGTCGTTGCTGAAGGTCAGTGACATCACGCTCGGCGTGGATCCGATGGGGGCGACCATCGACGACGCCGCGGGGGAGGCGTTCGACAAGGTGGCCCGGCTGCTCGGGCTCCCGTTCCCCGGTGGTCCGCACATTGACCGGACGGCGGCCTCGGGCAACTCGATCGCGATCGACTTCCCGCGGGGCCTGACCGCGAAGCGCGACCTGGAGCGGCACCGCTTCGACTTCTCCTTCTCCGGCCTCAAGACCGCGGTCGCCCGCTGGGTCGAGGCCCGGGAGCGCTCCGGCGAATCGGTGCCGGTCGCCGATGTGGCGGCGTCCTTCCAGGAGGCGGTCTGCGACGTCCTGGTCCGCAAGGCGCTGGATGCGGCCCGCTCGGAAGGGATCGAGGACCTGCTGCTCGGCGGTGGCGTCGCGGCGAACTCCCGGCTCCGGGTGATGGCCGAGTCCCGTGCCGCCGAGCTGGGGATCCGGGTCCGGGTCCCGCGTCCCGGGCTGTGCACCGACAACGGCGCGATGGTCGCGGCTCTCGGCTCCGAGATGGTGGCCCGTGGACGGACGCCGTCCGCGCTGGACCTGCCGGCGGACTCCTCGCAGCCGGTGACCACGGTCCTCGTCTGAGCGCTTCGGTCCTCCGCCCTGCGATGGGCGGTCCGAGCGGGCGGACGGTCCCAGAACTCCCGATACCGCCGACTGGTGCCCGCCGCGCTGCCGTCCTGCGGCCCGGGCAGATAGGCTCGACTCCGTGCGTATCTGCAGATTTACCCTCGGCGAAGAGCCCCTGTACGGCGTCCTGACCGGCGAACTCGACGAGTACGGTCAGCCCGGTGACGACGCGATGATCGTCGGTTTGGCCGGCGACCCGCTCTATGTCGGCATCAAGCTCCTGGATCAGGAGTACAAGCTGGACGACGTCCGCCTGCTGGCCCCGGTCCTGCCTCGCAGCAAGGTGGTGGCGATCGGCAAGAACTACGCCGCCCACGCGGCGGAGATGGACAGCGCCGTTCCTGACGAGCCGTTGATGTTCATCAAGCCGAACACCTCCGTGGTCGGCCCCGGCGACGACATCGTCTACCCGCGTCAGTCCAACGAGGTGCACTACGAGGGCGAGCTCGCCGTGGTGATCGGCCGGATCTGCCGCGACGTCCCGCCCGAGCAGGCCACCGACGTGATCCACGGTTACACGATCGCCAACGACGTCACCGCCCGGGACCTGCAGCGCAAGGACGTGCAGTTCACCCGGTCCAAGAGCTTCGATACCTTCTGTCCGCTCGGGCCGTGGATCGAGACCGACCTCGACCCGCAGACCTTCACCGACGGCATCAAGGTACAGACGTACCTCAACGGCGACCTCGTCCAGGACGGGTCCACCGCCGATATGGTCTTCGACATCCCGACCCTGGTGGCGCACGTCAGCAGCGTGATGACCCTCCTTCCCGGAGACGTCATCCTCACCGGCACCCCTGAGGGTGTCGGCCCGATGAACGTCGGCGACGAGGTGGAAGTCTCGATCGCCGGCATTGGAACTCTTACGAACAAGGTGGCCCAGCGAAAGTGAACGCAGCAGTGAGCAACTCCGACCGTCCGGTCCGGGTCCGGATGGCGCCCTCGCCGACCGGTAGCCCGCACGTCGGTCTGGCGCGCACCGCGCTCTACAACTGGGCGTTCGCGCGGCGCCACGGTGGCACCTTCGTCTTCCGGATCGAGGACACCGACAAGGAGCGCAACACCCAGGAGTCCTACGACTCGCTGATCGACCTGATGGGGTGGCTCGGTCTCAAGTGGGACGAGGGCGTCGTCGTCGGTGGCCCGTTCGGCCCCTACAAGCAGAGTGAGCGCACCGACATCTACGTCGACGTGCTGACGAAGCTGCGCAACTCCTCCTACACCTACGACTGCTACTGCACCACCGAGGAGGCCACCGACCGCCGTAAGGCAGCCGGCTCCAAGGTGATGGGCTACGACGGCTTCTGCCGCGAGCTCAGCGACGAGCAGCGCGCCGCCTTCGAGGCGGAGGGTCGCAAGCCGGTCGTCCGGTTCAGGATGCCCGACGGCGAGATCAGCTTCAACGACCTGGTCCGCGGAGAGATCTCCTTCAAGACGGAGTTCGTCCCCGACTTCGCGCTCTGCCGCGCCAACGGCGACCCGCTCTACACCCTGACCGCGCCGGTCGACGACGCCACCATGGAGATCACCCACGTCCTGCGCGGCGAGGACCTCCTCTCCAGCACCCCGCGTCAGATCGCGCTCTTCGACGCGCTCAAGGCGATCGGTGTCGCCACCGAGACGCCGGAGTTCGGCCACCTGCCCTACGTGATGGGTGAGGGCAACAAGAAGCTCTCCAAGCGCGACCCGCAGGCCCACATGGCGCTCTACCGCGACCAGGGCTTCCTGCCCGAGGGGCTGCTCAACTACCTGGCTCTGCTCGGTTGGGCGATCGCGGCCGACCGCGACGTCTTCACCCTCGAAGAGATGGTCGAGAAGTTCGACCTCGCCGACGTGAACCCGAACCCGGCCCGCTTCGACCTGAAGAAGGCCGAAGCGATCAACGCCGACCACATGCGGATGCTCACCCTCGACGACCTCACCCACCGGGTGCTGCCGTTCCTTAAGGGTGCCGGCGTGGTCACCGACCCGGTCTCCGACGCCGACGCCAAGCTCCTCGAGCTGGCCATGCCGTTGGTCTCCGAGCGGATGAACAAGCTGACCGAGTCCGTTGACATGCTCGCCTTCCTCTTCGCCGACGAGGCCACCTTCGTCCGCGACGAGGCGGACGTCGCCAAGGTGCTCAACGAGGACGGCCTCGCCGTCGTCCGGGCCGCCCTGGAGGGCCTGGAGGCGTTGACCACCTGGTCGACCGCCGCCATCGAGGAGGCGCTGCGCGCCAAGCTGGTCGAGGAGCTCGGTCTCAAGCCGCGCAACGCCTTCGGCCCGGTCCGCGTCGCGATCAGCGGACGGAAGGTCTCGCCGCCGCTCTTCGAGTCGATGGAGCTGCTCGGCAAGGAACGTTCGCTGACCCGGCTCCGGGACGTCCTGGCCTGATGGTCACTCCGTACCCGGCCGCTGAGGCCGTACCCAGCCCCGAACCGGTCGCCGGTTCGGGGCTGGCCTATCACCAGCTCCATCGGGCCGGCCCGCGCGGCGGATGGCGCGCTCCACTCGGCGTGCTCTTCCTCGGTTCGACCTGGCTGACCGCGGGCCTGATCCTCTCGTTGCTGATCGGCGTCGGGCACCTGGTCTACCTCTTCGCCACCGGGGTCGACGACCCGATGGAGCGGTTCGAGGACGTCCTGACGCTGGAGAAGTTGACCCCGCTCGGGTTGGCCTACCTGGCGCTGTCGTTGGCTGTCCTGATCCCGCTGGCGTTCGCCGCGCAGCGGATGCTGCACGGACTTCGACCCGGCACCCTGAGTTCGGTGGCGCCGCGCCTGCGTTGGCGCTACCTCTTCGCCTGCACGGGGTTGGCCGTCGTCGCCCTGCTCGCGACCTTGCTGGTCAGTGCGTTGCTCCCCGCGGAGACCGCAGGGGAGGTCGGCTCCACGTTGGCGCCGTTCACCACCACCAGCCTCTGGTTCCTGGTGGTGATCGCGTTCCTCGTCCCGATCCAGGCCGCGGGGGAGGAGTACGCCTTCCGGGGCTACCTGACCCAGGCCTTCGGTGGCCTCTTCCCGCAGCGACGTGAGCAGTTGGCGACCTGGGTCGCGGTTCTGGGGCCGGCGTTCATCTTCGCGCTGATGCACGGCCTCAGCCAGGACTGGCCGATCTTCTTCGACCGGTTCGCATTCGGCGTGGTCGCCGGCATCCTGGTGGTCCGCACCGGTGGACTGGAGGCGGCGATCGCCATGCACGTGTTGAACAACTGGTTCGCCTTCACCCTGGCGCTCGTCTTCGGTGAGATGGACACCGTGCTGACTCCCACCGGCGGCAGTTGGTGGAGCATCCCGGTCACCCTCACCCAGTCGCTCGTCTACCTCGCGTTGGCGCTCTGGTTGGCGAAGCGAATGGGCCTGGAATCCCGAAGTGGGAGGGGCGTTTTGGTAGCCAGGGGTGGGCGAGTGTAATGTTTCGTCTCGGCCCGCGAGGGCTGAAACACCTTGGGATATGGTGTAATTGGCAGCACGACTGATTCTGGTTCAGTTAGTCAAGGTTCGAGTCCTTGTATCCCAGCGAATAGGTTCCTCTTCGGAGGTTCCATGTTCATGCCCCGGTCGTCTAGCGGCCTAGGACGTCGCCCTCTCACGGCGGTAGCGAGGGTTCAAATCCCTTCCGGGGTACCAGCCGAACTCCCTCAGGTGACTGGGGGAGTTCGTTGCATTTCAGGCCTCCCCGCCCGCGATCGCCGGAGCCGCTCGCCGATTCCTCGATTCGCGTAGCGGCCGCCTTGCCTGCTAAAGTTCTTCTCGTTCCTGCCTCGGTAGGAGCGTGCCCCGGTCGTCTAGCGGCCTAGGACGTCGCCCTCTCACGGCGGTAGCGAGGGT
>NZ_JBLBWI010000006.1:0-192732 GCF_047308515.1 Nocardioides sp. Bht2 | reverse complement strand
AGAAGGCCGCTGCCAAGAAGACGGCGACCAAGGCTGCTGCTCCGGCTAAGAAGGCCGCCGCCAAGAAGGCTCCGGCCAAGAAGGCAGCCAAGAAGTAACGACGTCGGTGATCGACTGACGTGCTTTTCGTTGCAGGCGCTCCACCGTGAGGTGGGGCGCCTGTCGCCTTTCAGCAGCGGCGTCGCCGGCCGGCGTCAGGAAGGCTCGTCGAGCCCGACCACTGCCCGGGTACGGGGACCTACACCCAGGGCGATCGCCTTAGCGAGATCGATCGCATCGTCGACGTCCTGGCGCAGCGTCCGCAACGCGCCGGTGATCTCGACGGCGCCGCCGTCCAGATGCCGTTGCGCGGAGCCGACTCCGTACTTCGGCGCGAACGCGGCCGCCTCGCTGGCCAGGTAGAGCACGGTTCCGGTCCCGGCGCTGTCGCGGACGAAGGCGGTCCCCGACGAGGGGGCCGACGCCAGCGCCTGGGCCAGGTCATCGCCTTGCAGTGCAGGGAGGTCGGCACACATCGCGGCCACCGGCACGCCGGGCCACCGGCGCTCGCTCTCCAACGCGGCCTGGGTCAGGCTCGCGTTCAGATCCCCGCTGACGCCGTCCGGCATCACCGTGCATCCGGCGTCGCGGGCTGCGGTGGCGAACTGGTAGTCGTCGGTGACGACCAGCACCTGACCGACGGTCTCGGCGCTGAGCGCAGCGCTGATCGCGTCGAGAGCGAACGCCGTCGCCAACGCCACCCGTTGCTCGTCGGGCAGATCGCCGAGACGCGACTTGCCGACCTGCGGCGGCTTGACCGGGATCAGGACGACGTACTGCACGGGGTTAGACATGATGCTCCGATTCTTTCATCCGCAAAGGAACTCTGCGTGGCCGGGAGCGCGCCAGGCCACCAGCGAGTAACCTGCAGGTTCAAGATGTGGTTCGTTGAGAGGAGCAGAGGCGAGTGAGGGTGCGCAAACTCGATCGCCCACGAGGCTGGGGCTTCGTGATCGGTGCGGGAATCCTCAAGCCGTTGCTCTACGCGACCACCAAACGTCGTTGGCTGGACGGGACGAAGATCCCGGCGACCGGTGGCTGCGTCGTCGTGGTCAACCACATGACCCACGTCGATCCGCTGACCACCGCCCACTTCGTCTACGACCACGGCCGGCTCCCGCGTTACCTGGCCAAGGCCGGCCTCTTCGACGTCCGGGTGCTGGGCACCTTTCTGCGCGGTGTCGGCCAGATCCCGGTAGCGCGGCTGACCAACGAGGCAGCCGGTGCCTACGACGCCGCGGTCGCCGCCGTCGAAGCGGGGGAGTGCGTGGTGATCTACCCCGAGGGCACGATCACCCGCGATCCGGAGTTGTGGCCGATGACCGGCAAGACCGGCGCGGCTCGGATCGCTCTGGCGACCGGCTGTCCGGTGATCCCGGTCGCGCACTGGGGCGCCCAGCAACTGCTGGCCCCCTACGCGAAGAGGCCGAGTCTCTTCCCGCGCAAGTTGGTCACCTACCAGGTCGGTGACCCGATCCAGCTGGACGACCTGCGGGCCAAGCCGATCAGCCCCGAGGTGATCCACCAGGCCACCGATCGGATCATGGACGCGATCACCGAGCTCTTGGCGGGCCTTCGTGGTGAAGAGCCGCCTGCCGTTCGATTCGACCCCCGGGCACGTGGGGTCAAGGAGATCGGCAATCCCCACACTGACGATGAGAAGGGCGGAAACCGTCGATGAGCAAAGTGGCGGTATTCGGAGCCGGTTCCTGGGGCACGGCCTTCTCCCTGGTGCTTGCGGACGCCGGCAGCGACGTCGCGCTGTGGGCACGGCGTGAGGATGTCTGCGCCAACATCAACGAGCGGCACGAGAACAGCGACTACCTGCCGGGGATCGCCCTGCCGCACCAGATCAGTGCGACCCACGACCCCGAACGGGCCGCGGCCGGAGCCGATGTCGTCGTGCTCTCGGTGCCGTCCCAGACGCTGCGCGAGAATCTGGTCAACTGGGCCCAGTTGATCCCGCCCGACGCGCTGGTCGTCTCCCTGATGAAGGGCGTCGAGCTCGGCACCTTGGAGCGGATGAGCGAGGTGATCAGTGACGTCGCCGGGATCGACCCGCGCCGGATCGCCGTCGTCACCGGGCCCAACCTGGCCAAGGAGATCGCGCGCCGTGAGCCGGCCGCCTCCGTGGTCGCCTGCTCGGACGACGACAACGCCCGCAGGCTGCAGAAGCTCACGCACAGCAAGGCGTTCCGCCCCTACACCTCCAACGACGTCGTCGGTTGCGAGGTCGGCGGCGCCTACAAGAACGTGGTCGGTCTCAGCGTCGGCATGGCGGTGGGCCTGGGCTTCGGTGACAACACCACGGCGTCGGTGATCACCCGTGGCCTGGCCGAGACCGCACGACTCGCGGTGGCACTGGGGGCCAACCCGATCACCTTGATGGGTCTGGCCGGCCTCGGTGACCTGGTCGCCACCTGCTCCTCGCCGCTCTCGCGCAACCGCAGTTTCGGCGAGAAGCTCGGCCAAGGGATGACCACCGAGGAGATCATCGCCTCGACCCGCCAGGTCGCCGAAGGCGCGAAGTCCTGCAAGTCACTGCTCGCGCTGGCGCAGCGACACGGCATCGACGCGCCGATCGCCGAGGCGGTCGACGCCGTGATCGACGGCAAGCTGAGTGCGAACGGCCTGATGGAGGCGTTCATCGCGCGCGACACCAAGGCCGAGCTGGACTGACCTGCCCGGCCACTGAGCCAGCTACGGCTCAGTGGAGATCGTCGAGGCAGCGCTCGAGGTCGTCCCAGAGGTCCTCGACGTCCTCGATGCCGACCGACATCCGGACCAGGCCTTCGGGGATGGTGGCCGGCTCCGACTTCCACCGCCGACGGCGTTCGAAGGTCGACTCGACCCCACCCAGACTGGTCGCGTTGATCCAGAGCGAGGTCTTGTGGGTCAACAGATCCGCGGCCAGAGCGCCCTCAGCCACCACGATCGAGATGATCCCGCCGAACCCGGGATAGCGGACCTCGCTGATCGCCGGGTGCGCCGAGAGGCGGCGGACCAACTCCTGGGCGTTGGCCTGAGCCCGCTCGACCCGCAGGTGGAGCGTGCGTAGGCCACGCAGGGCCAACCACGCCTCCATCGGGCCGGGGACGGCACCGATCAGGTCACGGCGTCCCTTGAGCACCCGGTACAGCTCCTCGTCCCGGGTCAGTACCGCACCCATCAGCACGTCGCTGTGCCCGGCGATGTACTTGGTGGCGGAGTGCACCACGATGTCTACGTCCAACTCCAGCGGCCGCTGGAGTACCGGGGTGGCGAAGGTGTTGTCGACGACGAGGTAGGCACCCGCTGCGTGGGCGGCCTCACGGATCGCCGGGATGTCGGCGACCTCCAACGCCGGGTTGGTCGGACTCTCGAGCCAGACCAGGGCGGCGCCCTCGCAAGCGGCGATGACCTCGTCGAGGTTGGTCAGATCGACGAGTCGGGCCTTCAACCGACCTCGGGACTCCAGGTCCGCCAACTGCATGATCGTCCCGTTGTACGAGTGCCGCGCCGCCACCACGACCTGGTCGGTGCCGACCAGGTCCAGGACCGTGGCCACCGCGGCCAGGCCGCTGGCGAAGCTCAGGCAGCGTCCGCCCTCCAGAGCGCCGAGCGCCTCCTCGAACGCTGCCCAGGTGGGGTTGCCGAACCGGCCGTACTCGACATCGCCGCCGGCGACATACGTCGAGGCGAAGGTGACCGGAACGTTCATCGGCGCGTCGGGTGTGCTCGGCGGACGTCCCACGGTGACGGCAACGGTCGCGGGTCGGTAGGAGGAAGCTGCGTCCTGGTCGTTGGCCATGGTTCTCACCCTAGTGGCGAGTTTCAGCGGCCACCGAGCGGTAGGCGATGATGGTCCGGTGACCGATGCGAACGCCGCCCAGCCCGACGCCACTCTCGCCGCAGACATCGACGCCTGCTGCCGTTTGAGCGGGGAGTTCACCCTCCGCTCCGGCCAGGTCGCGACGGAGTACTTCGACAAGTACCTCTTCGAATCGCAGCCGGCGCTGCTGGACCGGGTCGCCACGCAGATGGTCGGTCTGCTCCCTGCCGACACCGAACTGCTCGGCGGTCTGGAGCTCGGCGGTGTGCCGATCGCCACCATGGTCAGCGCCAAGACGGGTCTGCCCGCGCTCTTCGTCCGCAAGAAGGCCAAGGAGTACGGCACCTGCAAGCTGGCCGAGGGACCGGACGTCGCCGGTCGCCGGGTCACCTTGATCGAGGACGTGATCACCACCGGCGGCGCGGTCCGCGACGCGACGCGTGAGCTGCGCGCCGCGGGGGCGATCGTGACCACGGTGGTCTGCGCCATCGACCGCAGCCCTGCCGACGTGAACCCGTTGGCCGACGTCGAGCTCACCGTGCTGCCGGTTCTCACCAAGGCCGACCTCGACGCCGCGCGCGCCGAATCCTGAGCTGTTGTCGGCAACCGCTAAGGTCGGGGATCGTCATGAGTGATCCCCAGCGCCAGTCCAAGCCCGTCATCGCCGTCGTCTTCGGTGGCCGGTCCAGCGAACACGTGATCTCGTGTGCGACTGCCGGCAGTGTCCTGCAAGCGATCGACAGCGACGCCTACGACGTGGTGCCGGTCGGCATCGCGACCGATGGGCGTTGGGTCCTTCCCGACGCCGACCCGGAGAAGCTGCGGATCGTCAGCGCCACCGAACTGCCGTCGGTCCCCGGCGATGCGACGCCGGTGGCCCTCACCCCTGGCGACGGCGCGGCCCGGTTGACCAGCTCGCCCGCAGGTGAGCCGCCGCAGCTGCTCGGCAACGTGGATGTGGTCTTCCCCCTGCTGCACGGTCCGTGGGGCGAGGACGGGACCCTGCAGGGGATGCTGGAGATGTCCGGCGTCCGCTATGTGGGGGCCGGTGTCCTGGCCTCGGCGATCAGCATGGACAAGGCGTACATGAAGGTCGTGCTGACCGGTGCCGGTCTGCCGACGATGCCGTCGGTGGTGGTCACCGCCCGTGAGTGGAAGGCCGACGAGGCCGGCGCGCGGGCGAAGGTCGCCGAGCTCGGATACCCGGTCTTCGTGAAGCCCGCCCGGGCCGGCTCCTCGATGGGCATCTCCAAGGTGCACGACGCCTCCGAGCTGGAGGCGGCGATCATCGAGGCCCAGCAGCACGATCCCAAGGTTCTCGTCGAAGCGTTCGCCGAGGGTGCCCGTGAGATCGAGTGCGGCGTGCTCGGGCGCCTCGACGGTGGCGCCGACACCAGCGTCCCGGCCGAGATCAAGATCGGTGGCGACCACGAGTTCTACGACTTCGCCGCCAAGTACCTGCCCGAGGAGAGCACCCAGCTCGATGTGCCGGCCGACCTGCCGGACGCGATCGTGGCTCGGGTACAGGAGTTGTCGGTCGGCGTCTTCGAGGCGATGGGTTGCGAGGGTCTGGCCCGGGTCGACTTCTTCCTGATGCCCGACGGTTCGCTGGTGGTCAACGAGATCAACACGATGCCGGGCTTCACCCCGACCTCTATGTACCCGCGGATGTGGGCCGCCTCCGGCGTCTCCTACCCGGAGCTGGTGGAGCGTCTGATCGCGTTGGCGCTCGCCCGCGACACCGGCCTGCGCTGATCAGACACAGCGCTTGACCTGCTTGAGGTGGGCCAGCACCGCAGTGGAGACCTCGGAGAGGACCCCGGCCGGTGGGCGCCGCTCAGCGGGCACGTCGAGCCGGACGTTGGGGGTGATCCCGATCGTGGTCATGCTCAGTGGCGAGTCGGGGGAGCCGGCCTGGTCGGGGTCGATGAACCAACCCACCCCGTTGACCTCGTCGCAGGCCGAGTAGTCGTTGAACGCCGCCGGCATGTCGACGCCACAGGTGACGATCGTCGCGGGGTCACCCCACGCCCGGGCGAGCGCATCGGCGGGGTCGGTCTCGCGTTCCTCGTCGCCGTCCAGGGAGTCGGGGAGGGCATCGAGCAGCGCACGACAGGCGCGTTCGTCGGCGGCCGGCGGCCGGGGCGCGTCGACGTCGACGGCGTTGGAGCAGGCGCTCAGCGTGACGATGCTGAGGGCGGTGAGCAGGGCAGCGGGAAGAGAGGCGCGAGCGCGACGGCTCGTGCCGGTGGTGCGGTCCTTCATCGTCAGATATGCACCACAGGGCAGGTGAGTGTCCGGGTGATGCCGTCCAGGCCTTGAACCCGTGAGACGACGAGTTGGCCGAGTTCGTCGACGTTACGTGCTTCGGCGCGCACGATCACGTCGTAGGGGCCGGTGACATCCTCAGCGAGGGTGACACCGTCGAGGGCCGAGATCGCGCGGGCAACTTCTGCCGCCTTGCCGACGTCGGTCTGGATCAAGATGTAGGCCTGAACGACCATCGTTGCTCCCTGGGGTGATTTCCGGCGGTGGGACGGTGTGCCCCACTCCACGACAACCTACCTGCCATGAGGGCGTGTCGGCACCCGGCAGATGGTGGGCTGCTGGTGGGATGGGTCCATGTCTGCTGTGCCACTCGACCCTGCCCTGCCGATCTCCGAGGTCGGTGAATTCCCGCTGATCGCGGCGATCACCGAGATCTTCGAGCAGGGTGAGTCGGTGCTGGTCGGACCGGGTGACGACGCCGCGGTGGTCCGGATCCGCAACGGCCACATCGTGGTCTCCACCGATCTCCTCGTCGAAGGACGACACTTTCGGCGCGACTGGGTCCCCGCCGTCGACGTCGGTGCCCGCGCCGCCGCGCAGAACCTCTCCGACATCAACGCGATGGGCGGAGTGGCGCACTCGCTCACGATCGGCCTCGCCGCCCCCAGTGACCTCACCGTGGGCTGGGTCCTGGACTTCACCCGCGGCTTCGCGGCCGAATGTGCGAAGGTCGGCGCGAGCGTCGTCGGGGGAGACGTGACCGCGTCGAACCAGTTGACGATCGCGGTCACCGTGATCGGTGGCTGCACGGTCGCTCCGGTGCTCCGCTCCGGCGCTGAGCCCGGCGACGTCGTCGCGCTCTGTGGCCGTCAAGGCTGGTCGGCCGGTGGCTTGGCGGTGCTTGCCCGTGGTTTCCGTTCCCCCCGGGTCCTGGTCGAGGCCTACCGGCGTCCGGAGCCTCCCTACGACGCGGGACGGATCGCGGCTGAGGCCGGAGCGAGCGCGATGATCGATGTCTCCGATGGTCTGGTAGCGGATGCCGGTCACATCGCCCGCGCCTCTGGGGTCAGTATCGACCTCGTCGCGGAGAGCTTCGAGGTCGCCGAGCCGTTGCACGCCGTCGGCGCCGCTCTCGGCATGGACCCGCTCCAGTTCGTGCTCGGTGGCGGCGAGGACCACTCGCTGCTGGCGACGTTCGGTGCCGATGAGACGTTGCCGGCGGGGTGGCGGATCGTGGGTCGGGTCACCGAACCGGGCATGGACGGCCCGACGGTCACCGTCGACGGCGCACCCTATGAGGGAAGCGGAGGCTGGACCCACTTCTGACCGCGATGTCTGCGGTGCTCTGGTTCTGAGCACCGCAGCTACGCGTCGCGTGAGCGCAAACGAAAAGGGGCCCACACCGATGGTGTGGGCCCCTTTTCGTGTTCTGGGTTAGCGGGAGACCTTGCCCGCCTTAAGGCAACCGGTGCACACGTTGACGCGCTTGGGCGCACCGTTGATCGTGGCGCGGACGCGCTGGATGTTGGGGTTGAACCGACGCTTCGTGATCTTGCGCGACCACGGGCGGTTGTTGCCGAAGCCGGGCTTCTTGGCGCAGATGTCGCAGACGGCAGCCACCGTGTACTCCTGAATGGATCGAGGTTAGGAAACTTTTGAGCCGAGCTCCACACGCATGCGAGGGCCGCTCGAGCAACCGAAGTAGGTTATCCGATCAACACCGAAAGCCTGAAATCCGCAGGAATCACCGGTGCTGATACCCCTTGTCGCAGAGCTACGACAAGGGCCATCGTGCCACACCCGCGCGGAACGAACCATTAGGGTGACATCGCTGCCGGGATCGCCGGTCGCAGCGAACCGACGTCAGCTCTGTGGAGAGGGGGCCAACCGTGGTGGAGAACGCCCCCACAGATCTGCCCACGTTGGTTCGGTTCGCCGAGGCTGCGACCACGGCCCTGGCCGAGGCCCGCGAAGAGATCGACGCCCTCAACGTCTATCCGGTCCCGGATGGGGACACCGGCACGAACCTCTTCCTGACCGTCTCCGCCGCCCGGGATGCGGTGCTCGAGGTGTGCAGTACCTCGGTGGCCGCAGAACACGACAAGTTGTTGGCCGCCTACGCCGCCTTCGGTCGCGGGGCGCTGATGGGTGCGCGCGGCAACTCCGGAGTGATCCTCAGTCAGATGCTCGGCGCGATGGCGCAGCGGCTGGCCACGGTCGCCCGGGACGACGAGGCGCAGGCCGCAGCCTGGGCCGATGCGATGGTCAAAGCCACCGACGCCAGTTACGAAGCGGTCGGGACCCCCGTCGAAGGCACCATCCTGACCGTAGCCCGCGCCGCCGCGGATGCCGCCGTCGCGGCCGTTGCCGAGGCTGAGGCCGACGCCCCCACACCTCGGTTCGCGGTGGCCACCGTGATCACCGCAGCAGCCGAGGCGGCCCGCGAGGCGTTGGCGCGGACCCCGGAACAACTGCAGGTGCTCGCCGACGCCGGTGTCGTCGACGCCGGCGGCCGCGGCCTCTGCGTCGTCCTGGACGCTTTGGAGACGGTGCTGACCGGACGCCGACCGCTGGACACTGCCGTCCCGCGTGGACAGCGCACCATCCCGGTCCCGTTGCCGACCGGCGATCTCACCGCCGACGGACCCTCCTACGAGGTTATGTACCTCCTCTATGCCGACGACAAGGAGATCCCCTGCCTGCGGTCCACCCTCGCCGGACTCGGTGACTCCCTGGTCGTCGTCGGTGGCGACGGCCTATGGAATGTCCACGTCCACGTCGACGACGTCGGCGCGGCGATCGAGGCGGGGATCGACGCCGGTCGACCGCAGAGGGTCCGGGTGACCCACTTCGCGGAGCAGGTCGCCGAGGCGCGGACGCGGCCCGTCGCCGCGTCGGCCTCGGGCCGTCGGGTGGTGGCAGTGGCTGCCGGCGACGGGCTCGCCGAACTCTTCGCCGAAGCCGGTGCGGTCGTCGTCCGGGGTGGCCCGGGTGAGCGCCCCAGTACCGGGATGCTCCTGGCCGCGATCCGTGAGGCCGGCGTCAGCGAAGTCGTGGTGCTGCCCAACGATCCCGACTCGGTACGGGTCGCCGAGATCGCGGCGCGGACGGCTGAGGAAGAGGACGGCCTCCGGGTCACGGTGATCCCCAGCCAGGCGCAGGTCCAGGGGCTGGCGGCGATCGCGGTCCACGAGCCGGGGCGCTCCTTCGACCAGGACGTGTTGCACATGACGGCGACGGCGAGCCATGCGCGCCACGGCGCCGTCACCATCGCCGCCAAGCAGGCGATCACGATGGCGGGGCCCTGCGAGCCCGGCGACGTGCTCGGCGTGATCGAGGGCGACTTCGCGATCGTCGGCTCTGAGCTCGGCGCCGTCGCAGCCGGGATCGTGGATCGGCTCCTCGGCGGTGGTGGTGAGCTGGTCACCCTGGTGGCCGGAGCCGACGGTGCGGAGTTGGCGGCGTGGTGCGAGGAGTACGTCGAGTCGGAGCACCCGACTGTCGACGTGATGGTGTACGACGGGGGACAGGAGCGGTACCCGTTGCTGCTCTCGGTCGAATGACGTCGGAGGTGCGATGAGCACGATCACCCTGAACTCACCCATCGCTGCGGTGCTCGGGTCGACGGGCAAGGACAAGAAGAAGGCCGACGCCTTCATCTCCAAGCTCGGACTGGCCACCGTCGGCGACCTGCTGTGGCACTTCCCGCGTGCCTACCTGCCGACCGGAGAGATCACCGAGGTCGATCAGCTGACCGAGGGTCAGCCGTTGGCGGTGGTGGCCGAGGTGGTCAGCGCGAAGGCGTTCAGCTTCACCAACCGGGCCACCGGGCGGCAGGGTCACCGCACCGAGCTGGTGGTCACCACCAGCGGTCCGCGGCTCAAGCTCACTCTCTTCGCCAAGTCGAAGCACGTCGCCGAGTGGCATGTCAGCCAGTGGCAGCCGGGAACCAAGGGTGTCTTCACCGGCAAGGTCAGCCGGTTCCGGGAGGACTGGCAGTTGGCCCATCCGCAGATGGTGCGGATCACCGGCGACCACAACGACCACCGCGAGGAGTCGGCGCTCCTGCTCGCCGAGACGATGCGGGGTCTCTTCCCGATCTACCGGACCTCGGCACCGATCGAGACCTGGGACATCGCGCGGGTGGTCAACTTCGCGCTGAACGTCCTCGACGACCTGCCGGACCCGATCAGCAACCACGTCCGGGCCCAGCACGGGCTCGTCGATCTGAGCACGGCGCTCCGCGGCGTTCATCTGCCGGAGGAGAAGGCGGAACTCGACGCCGGGCTCCGCCGCTTCCGGTTCGCGGAGGCGCTGACCACGCAACTCGTGCTCGCGCGGCGGCGGGCCGCGACCCGAGTGCTCGGCGCGCAGCAGCGCACGGGTGGTGGCCGGCTGCTCGCCGAGTTCGATGCGCGGCTGCCGTTCACCCTCACCGACGGGCAACGCGAGGTGGGGGAGCAGATCGAAGCGGATCTGGCCCGCGCGCACCCGATGAATCGGCTGCTTCAGGGTGAGGTCGGTTCCGGCAAGACCCTGGTCGCCCTGCGCGCGATGATGCGCGTCGTCGACTCCGGTGGTCAGGCGGTGCTGTTGGCGCCGACCGAGGTCCTGGCCGCCCAGCACTACCGATCGATCGTCGCGATGATGGGCGATCTGGCTGCGGGTGGGCTGCTCGGCGGCTCCGAGCACGGAACCACGGTGACCCTGCTCACCGGGTCGATGAACAAGTCCCAGCGCACGGTCGCGATGTCGGCGATGGCGAGCGGCGAGGCCGGTCTCACCATCGGCACCCACGCCCTGCTGGAGGAGAACGTCCAGTTCGCCGATCTCGGACTGGTGGTGGTCGATGAACAGCATCGGTTCGGCGTCGAGCAGCGTGCCGCGCTCACCGACAAGGCGATCATGCCGCCGCACCTGCTGGTGATGACGGCGACGCCGATCCCACGGACCGTGGCGATGACGGTCTTCGGCGACCTGGAGGTCTCGACGCTGCGTGAGCTCCCGGCGGGACGCGCGCCGATCCAGACCAACGTGGTACCGCTGCGCGACCAGCCGGCCTGGTGGAACCGAGTCTGGGAGCGGGTCCGCGAAGAGGTCGCCAAGGGGCATCAGGTCTATGTGGTGGCACCCCGGATCGGTGGCGACGACGCCGAGGAGGGACAGGTCGACGCCGTCGACGTCGACGAGTCCGGCGAGGCGTTGCCCGGAGTCGCCGAGGGTTCGTTGACCGCGGTGGAGACGCTGCTCCCCGAACTCGTGGACGGACCGCTGGCGGGGCTCCGGCTGGCGATGCTGCACGGCCGTCTCGCCGGTGACGAGAAGGACCGGGTGATGCGGGCCTTCGCGGCCGGTGAGATCGACGTGTTGATCTCGACCACGGTGATCGAGGTCGGAGTCGACGTGGCGAACGCGACCACGATGGTGCTGATGGACGCCGACCGGTTCGGGATCTCGCAGCTGCACCAGTTGCGGGGTCGTGTCGGTCGTGGCGGGCTTCCGGGGCTCTGCCTGCTCGTCACCCGGGCCGAACGCGGTTCGGTGGCTCGTGATCGGCTCGCTGCGGTGGCTGCCAGTACTGACGGCTTCGAACTCTCCGTGCTGGACCTGGAGCAGCGCCGTGAGGGCGACGTCCTGGGCGCCGGTCAGTCCGGGTTCCGGAGCAGCCTGCGGCACCTCAAGGTGCTGCGCGACGAGAAGACGATCCTCGAGGCGCGGAGCGCTGCCGAGGAGTTGATGGAGGCAGATCCCGAGCTGCTCACCGAGCCTGGACTCCGGGCCGAGGTGGAGGCGTTGGAGCTGTCGAGCAAGTCTGACTACATGGAGCGTTCGTGACCAGGATCATTGCCGGAACCGCGGGCGGTCGTCGCCTGGAGACGCCGCGCACCGGTGAACTCACCCGTCCTACCTCGGACCGGGTCCGGGAGGCACTCTTCTCCTCGGTGGAGACCTGGTGCGGCTCGTGGTCGGGGCTGCGGGTGCTCGATCTCTATGCCGGCACCGGAGCGGTCGGTCTGGAGGCGTTGTCACGGGGTGCGGCGAGCCTCACCCTGGTCGAGCAGGACCGGGCGACGGCGGCGTTGATCAGCCGCAACGCCAAGACGCTCGGCTTCGACGCCACCGTGATCACCGCGAACGTGACCACCACACTCGGCGTTGCGCCGAGCGAGCCGTTCGACCTGGTCTTCCTTGACCCGCCCTACCCGATGTCGGACGCCGAGGTGGAGGAGACGCTGGCGGCTCTGGTCGCGAACGACTGGCTGGCCCCCGATGCGCTGATCGTGGTGGAACGCTCCGCCCGGAGCGGCGTGCCGACCTGGCCGGAGGGCATCGAGGCGGGCCGGGAGAAGCGCTACGGCGAGACCGTGCTGGGATATGGTCACACCTCACCGTGAGTCCTACTCCGACGGTGGAAGTCACGCAGCAGTTAGGGAGAACAGTGCGTAGAGCGGTCTGTCCTGGTTCCTTCGACCCGGTGACCAATGGCCACCTGGACGTGATCTCGCGGGCGGCCGACCTGTTCGACGAGGTGATCGTGGCGGTCGGCGTCAACGCCTCCAAGAACCGCTTGTTCACCCCGCAGGAGCGGATGGACATGATCTCCGAGGCCTGCCGCGATCTGACCAATGTCAAGGTCGACGGCTTCACCGGTCTGCTCACCTCCTACTGCCAGGAGCGGGACGTGCGGGCCATCGTGAAGGGCCTGCGCGCGGTCTCCGACTTCGAGTACGAGCTCCAGATGGCGCAGATGAACTCCTCCCTGGCCGAGGTCGAGACGGTCTTCGTGCCGACCAGCCCGGAGTACTCGTTCCTGGCCTCCAGCCTGGTCAAGGAGGTCGCCATGTTCGGTGGGGACGTCTCCGGTCTGGTGCCCGACTTCGTTCGGGAACGCCTGGTCGCCCGCCTGGAGGAGCGTCGGCGTGCCGGTGAGGGCTGAGCGTTTTGCTGCTGGGGCCCGATCCCAGGTAACCTTGGCGTGATTTGTACGGCGTGGGACGTGGAGAAGTGAACCAAACGCAATTGGACCCGAGAGCGCCGCTCGTGCTCGATACACGCGAGCTCGGCCGCCGCCCGGGGTCCCAGCATGAGGTACACCGATCCGTGCCTGCTCCCGCAGATCTCGGCATCGAGGTCCTCGCTGTCCCCGAAGGCTCGCCGGTCGAACTCGACCTGCGGCTGGAGGCGGTCATGGAGGGCGTGCTCATCACCGGTACGGCTACGGCCACACTGGAGGGTGAGTGTGTACGGTGCCTGGAGCCGTTGAGGGATGACCTCAACACCCGGTTCCAGGAGCTTTTCCTCAACGAGGACGGGGATTCCAACCCCGAAGACGACGAGGAGAGCGGTGTCGGTCGGCTGGTAGGCGACCTGATCGACCTCGAGCCGTTGCTGCGGGATGCGGTGGTGCTTGCACTGCCCTTCCAGCCGCTGTGTGAGGATGACTGCCCTGGGTTGTGCATCGAATGTGGTGTGCGGCTCAAGGATGATCCCGAGCACGGGCATGAGGAGCCGATCGACCCGCGTTGGGCGGGGCTGACGAGCTTCTCGGCCGAGCCGGACAACAAAGACTGATAAGCAAGTGGCAGACCGCGTGTGCGGACTGCTTGATCACGAGGAGAAAAACTGTGGCTGTCCCGAAGCGGAAGATGTCGCGCAGCAACACGCGTCACCGTCGCTCGCAGTGGAAGGCCGTCGCGCCGTCCCTGGTGAACTGCGCGAACCCCGCCTGTGGTGCCAAGCACCTCCCGCACCGTGCGTGCGGCGAGTGCGGCCAGTACGGCGCTCGTAGCGACCGTCGTCAGGTCCTCTGAGCCTTCGGGCACCAGAACCCTGATCGACTACGCAGGTCTTCGAGCGGCGCTCGGGAATCCGGAACTGGATCCCGAGCTGCTGGAGCGTGCGCTCACGCACCGCTCGTACGCCTACGAGAATGGCGGCCTGCCCACCAACGAACGCCTGGAATTCCTGGGCGACTCGGTGCTGGGTGTGGTCGTCACCGAAACACTCTTCCGGACCCACCCCGACCTGTCGGAGGGGCGTCTGGCGAAGTTGCGTGCCGCCGTGGTCAACGCTCGCGCGTTGGCTGTGGTGGCCCGCAACATCGGTCTCGGCGAGCACATCAAGCTCGGCCGGGGCGAAGACACCACCGGTGGTCGTGAGAAGGCGTCGATCCTCTCCGACACCGTCGAGGCTGTGATCGGTGCGATCTACATCACCGGCGGCTTCGAGAACGCCGGCCGGGTGATCCACCTGCTCTTCGACCCGCTGATGGCCGAAGCGGCGGAGTTGGGCGCCGGACTGGACTGGAAGACCTCCCTTCAGGAGCTGTCTGCCGAACGGAGCCTCGGCGTACCCGAGTACGTGATCGAGTCCGAGGGGCCCGACCACATGAAGTCGTTCACCGCCCAGGTGCGGGTCGGCGGAAGCATGTACGGCCACGGCGTCGGCCGCTCCAAGAAGGAAGCCGAGCAGCAGGCCGCCGAGACCGCCTACGGCGAGATCAAGGCGACGCCGGTGACCGGCGCTGCCGCCGATGCCTGAGCTTCCCGAGGTCGAGGTCGTCCGGCGTGGCGTCCAGAGCCATGCCGTCGGCGCCCGGATCGACGCCGTCGAGGTGCTGCACGACCGTCCGGTCCGTCGTGACCCGGGCGGTGCCAGCGGCTTCGTCGCGGCGATGACGGGACGCCGGATCACCGACGCCCGCCGCCGCGGCAAGTACCTGTGGCTCCCGCTGGACAACGGCGACGCCCTGATGACGCACCTCGGGATGAGCGGTCAGCTCCTCGTGCAGCAGCCCGGCGTCGCCGACGAGCGTCATCTGCGGGTCCGCTTCCTGCTCCGCGACGACGTCGGCGCGCATCGTGAGCTCCGCTTCGTCGACCAGCGGATGTTCGGCGGTGTCTGGTGTTCGCCGGGTGGGGCCGAACTGCCGGCCGAGATCGAGCACATCGCCCGCGACCTGCTCGACGAGGAGTTCGACCTCGACGCCTTCGTGGCCCGGGTCCGGCGGCGCTCCTCCGCGATCAAGCGGCTACTGCTCGACCAGACGCTGGTCAGCGGTGTTGGCAACATCTACGCCGACGAGGCGTTGTGGCGGGCACAGATCCACGGCGAGCGACCGGGGGAGAAGCTGACCGCCCGCCAGGTGCGCGAGCTGGCCGGCCACGCCCGTGAGGTGATGGAGGCGGCCCTCGCCCAGGGCGGCACCTCCTTCGACGCCCTCTACGTCAATGTCAACGGCGAGAGCGGCTATTTCGACCGTTCGCTGCACGCTTACGGACGCCAGGACGAGGCCTGCGAACGGTGCGGCACAGCGATCAAGCGGGTCGCCTTCATGAACCGCAGCTCCTACTTCTGCCCGACCTGCCAGCCGGCCCCGCGACGGCGTCGGACCACCTCAGATTGACGCTTGCGCTCCTGCGTGCGACTCTTGAAGACGGCCCGGTGCGCGCTTTCGCGACCGGCAGGTACAGGTTCTTCGAAAGGGCTTTTCATGGCCAAGGCGCTTCTCGGCTACATGAGCAGCGACCGCTCCACCGTTCGTCACACTGTTGAGCGCCTGGTTGCAGACAACCAGCAGCTGCGTCGTCAGGTGGCGGATCTGGAGGCACACCTCGAGCGGTTGCAGGCGGAGAACGCCCGGCTGACCAGCGCCGAGGCTGCGGTTCTGCTGGAGCCGATCGAGGAGATGCAGCCCGCCTGATTGATGCTCCCCGTCGTCTTGTCGGCGGGGTGTGACAGGCTGGCCTCATCATGGCTGGACCACGCGCAGCAGACGTCCTCGGACGCATCACCCTTGTCAGCGGCTCCGAGGAGTTCCTCAGCGAGCGCAGCGTCTCTGCGGTGCGTGCTGCGGTGCGCTCCCACGACCCGGAGTTCGAGTTCGCCGAGTCGATGGCGAGCGATCTGACGATGGCGACGCTGGGCGAGATGTCCGCCCCTTCGCTCTTCTCAGCCACCCGATGCGTTGTCGTCAGGGCCCTGGAGAACCT
This sequence comes from Nocardioides sp. Bht2, assembly GCF_047308515.1. Lineage (NCBI taxonomy): Bacteria > Bacillati > Actinomycetota > Actinomycetes > Propionibacteriales > Nocardioidaceae > Nocardioides > Nocardioides sp. Bht2. Next base: position 176,622 of record NZ_JBLBWI010000006.1, on the reverse strand, counting down.
CCCCGACGAGTCCGTCGAGGGGTTGCTCGACTACGCCGCGTCCCCGGTCGAGGACGTCGCCCTGGTGCTCGTTCACGGGGGCGGCCAGAAGGGCACCGGAGTCCTCAACAAGCTCCGTAAGCTCTCCTCGGTGGTCGAGGTGAAGTCGCAGTCGCTGAAGGCCTCCGAGTTCGGCAGGTTCGTGGTCGGCGAGGCCCGCTCGGTAGGCGCTCGGATGGACGACGAGGCGGCTTCTTTCCTGGTCCAGGCGGTCGGTCAGGACCTGCGTGCGCTTGCCGCCGCGGTCGACCAACTCGCGAACGACTTCCACGGTGAACCGCTCGACGTCGAGCGGGTCAAGCGGTACTTCGGAGGTCGGGCCGAGGCGAAGTCCTTCGCCGTGGCCGACGCCGCCTTCTACGGTCGCCGATCGGCGGCCCTGGAGGAGCTCCGTTGGGCACTTGACGGCGGCACCGCCGCCGTCCTGGTCACCTCGGCGTTCGCCGGCAGCGCCCGTGGCCTGGCTCGGTACATCTCGGCGCCTCGTGGGCTCCGGGAAGGTGAGCTGGCCAAAGAGGTCGGCGTGCCGCCGTGGAAGCTGCGCACCCTGCGCGATCAGGTCCGCGGGTGGAGCCGTGACGGTCTGGCCGACGCGATCAATGCGATCGCGCGCGCGGACGCCGACATCAAGGGTGCAGCGCACGATCCTGCCTACACCCTGGAGCGACTGGTTCTGACCATCGCCGATCTGCGCGATCGTCACTAGGACGGATCGTCCCTAGGCGGCGTCAGTGCACGGGTCTAGGCTGCCAAATACAAGAAAGCGCCACTCCGGGGGAGCGGCGCTTTCTTACGAATGCAGGCGAATCAGAGGGCAGCAGCCTTCTTGCTGATCGCGGACTTGCGGTTCGCAGCCTGGTTCTTGTGGATGACGCCCTTGGAGGCAGCCTTGTCGAGCTTGCGGCCCGCCTCGCGTGCTGCAGCAACGGCAGCATCCTTGTCGCCGCCCTCAGCAAGCTCACGGAACTTGCGGATAGCCGACTTCAGACCGGTCTTGACAGCCTTGTTGCGCTCGCGAGCGATCTCGTTCTGTCGGTTCCGCTTGATCTGGGACTTGATGTTAGCCACTAGCCTGAGCCTCGATTTGTTGAAGGTACGTCGTCACGGGAAGTTCTGGGTGCGGTGCGTGCGCACGCCGCCAGGGCAGGCACCACACACGCGACTACGAACTTTAACAGTGGCCACGGGGTCGCCCAAATCGGAGTCAGGGCCGTGGCCACCCGCGTCGCTGGCAGAGCCAGTCGGCACAGGCCACGGTAAGGCGTCGTTGGTGCTCGCGCAGAAACGGCGAGTTGTGCGGGACCGGTCGGGAACAGGCCCGGGCGTACCAGGTCAGCTGGAGGGCCAGCAGAGCATCGATCTGCTCGGCGGGTACGTCCGCGGTCAGCGGTAGTGCCTCGAGCTGGTGCTGCGCATCGAGGCCGTCCGCGTAGGCCGTCGTCAGCAGCATCACGGTGTCGAGCCAGGCGGCACCGCGGGTCGGCCAGGACCAGTCGCAGAGCAGTGCCCGTTCCGGCCCGATCAGGAAGTTGTCGCCGCGGGCCTCGCTGTGCACCAGGTGATCGCCCGCGGTGGCGGTCGGGACCAGGTCGAGCAGGTCGGCGAGTCCGTCGATCGGTAGATCCGGGAAGGCGGCGAGCGCCCAGGGCAGGGAGGAGGTGACGTCGGCGTAGTCGTCGGCGAACGGAGTCAGCGCGAGGTTCGCGGGGGAGTGCGCGGCGAGTTGCCCGACGGCATCCAGGCAGCTGTCGAGTTCGGGCTGCTCCCACGGCGCGAGAGGCGTCAGTCCGGGAGCGTGCTCGATGACCAGCACGACCCAGTCGCTCTCGTGGAACCAGGTCAGCGCGGGGATCGGGAGGTCGGTACCGAGTCGGGCCAGCCACTCCGCTTCGGCGCGATACGAAGCCGCGACCGCCCGCTGGGCCTGGATCGAGGCGGCCTTGACGAAGTGTTGGGTGCCGCTGGCGGTGGTCAACACGGAGGCGAAGCCGGGGGTGAAACCCTGCTCGCATGAGGCGGCGTGGGTGACGGTGCCGATCTGCGTCTCGACCGCGCTGCGGATGTGCGGAGGCAGGAAGCGCCAGTCCAGACGGCGCGCGGTGCGCTCAGGGAGGACGGAGACGGTCAGCACGCCCCTATCCAACCCGACCGAGGCGCGAAAAGGCGCGACCACGACTCGTGTCGTGGTCGCGCCTTCGCGGGGTCAGCGGTAGCGGGTGGTGCAGACGTAGGTGTGCAGCTTCGCGCCGGAACCGACCTTCTTCTTGGCCTTGCGGACGGCGGCCTTCTTGGTGAAGGCGATGGCGCCGCGGTACTTGACGATCTCGCCGCCCTTGACCCGGACCGCGATCGCGCCGCACCCGTTGCGCACCCAGAGCACCGTGCGGCACCCGGCCGTGTCCGAGCGGCTCTTGCAGTGCCGGACGGCGGCCTTCTTGGCCTTCGCCTTGGTGGCCTTGTCGTAGGCCCATCCGCTCCAGCCGTCGTTGACGTTGAGTGCGATGGCGCCGAAGTTCGTGCGACGCGCGAGTACCGGGCTGGACTCCTGCGACCGCGCCGCGGTGGCGCCCTGGTTGCTGGCCGCGTTCGCCGGTGCGAATGCGGACAACATGCCGATGGCCAGCAGTAGAGCGGCTGTGAGGGCCCCCGCGCCTCGCAGAACGCCGTTCGTGTTCATCTTCATGGCTGTATCCCTCCGAGAACGAGTCGACGGAACTGTCGGCTCACCGCTGACCTACCCGAGTGGGCATGTGCCAAACCTAGGTTCGCGATTTCTTCGGCGCTTCCCCAACGTTCGGTAGTTGGCAGCGACTGCTGGTTCTGCGGCTCACCATGGGAGGATGGAGGTTCGTAGTCGATCAGTAGAAAGTGCACCCGTGAATAACGCACCCCAGCCCGGGCACACCGATCCCGCGATCATTCGGAACTTCTGCATCATCGCGCACATCGACCACGGCAAGTCGACCCTTGCCGACCGGATGCTGCAGCTCACCGGCGTCGTCGGCGCGCGTGAAGCCAAGGCGCAGTATCTGGACCGGATGGACATCGAGCGCGAGCGCGGCATCACCATCAAGAGCCAGGCGGTCCGGATGCCGTGGACCGTTGCCGAAGGCAACGAGGCCGGCGCCGAGCCGGGTACCTACGTGCTCAACATGATCGACACCCCTGGCCACGTGGACTTCACCTACGAGGTCTCGCGGTCCCTGCAGGCCTGTGAGGCCGCGATCCTGCTGGTCGATGCGGCTCAGGGCATCGAGGCCCAGACGCTGGCCAACCTCTACCTGGCGATGAGTGCCGACCTGCACATCATCCCGGTGCTCAACAAGATCGACCTGCCCAGCGCGAACGTGGAGAAGTACGCGTTGGAGCTGGCGAACCTGGTCGGCTGCGAGGTCGAGGACGTCCTGCTCACCTCCGCCAAGACGGGTCTGGGCGTCGAGGGGTTGCTGAACGAGATCGTCAAGCAGATCCCGGCGCCGGTCGGCGACGCCGAGGCTCCCGCCCGTGCCCTGATCTTCGACTCGGTCTACGACACCTACCGCGGCGTGGTCACCTACGTGCGGGTGGTCGACGGCGAGCTCTCGCACCGCGACCGGATCAAGATGATGTCGACCGGCGAGGTCCACGAGATGCTCGAGGTCGGCGTGATCAGCCCCGAGCCGGTCAAGGCAGGCAAGATCGGCGTCGGCGAGACCGGCTACCTGATCACCGGCGTGAAGGACGTCCGTCAGTCGCGAGTGGGTGACACGGTCACCGTCAGCACGCGGCCCGCAGAGCAGTCGCTCGGCGGCTACCAGCACCCGAACCCGATGGTCTACGCCGGTCTGTACCCGATCGACGGCGACGACTACCCGGTCCTGCGTGACGCGCTGGAGAAGCTCCAGCTCAACGACGCCGCGCTCACCTTCGAGCCGGAGACCTCAGGCGCTCTCGGCTTCGGTTTCCGGTGCGGCTTCCTCGGTCTCCTGCACATGGAGATCAGCCGGGAGCGCCTGGAACGAGAGTTCAACCTCGACCTGATCTCGACCGCACCCAACGTGGTCTACGAAGTGGTCATGGAGGACGGCTCACAGCACACGGTGACCAACCCGAGCGAGTACCCGGACGGCAAGATCCACGAGGTTCGGGAGCCGGTGGTCAGCGCCACGATCCTGGCGCCGTCGGACTACATCGGCACGATCATGGAGCTGTGCCAGCACAAGCGCGGCACCCTGCTCGGTATGGACTATCTCTCCGAAGACCGTGTTGAGATGCGCTACACCCTGCCGATGGGCGAGATCGCCTTCGACTTCTTCGATCAGCTCAAGTCCAAGACCAAGGGCTACGCGTCGCTGAACTACGAGCGCTCCGGTGACCAGGCGGCCGACCTGGTGAAGGTCGACATCCTGCTCCAGGGCGAGCCGGTCGACGCCTTCTCCGCGATCGTGCACCGCGAGTCGGCGTACAGCTACGGCGTGATGATGGCGGCGAAGCTCAAGGACCTGATCCCGCGACAGCAGTTCGAGGTGCCGATCCAGGCCGCCATCGGCGCCCGGGTGATCGCCCGCGAGAACATCCGTGCGATCCGCAAGGATGTGCTCGCCAAGTGCTACGGCGGTGACATCAGCCGTAAGCGCAAGCTGCTGGAGAAGCAGAAGGAGGGCAAGAAGCGGATGAAGATGGTCGGCCGCGTCGAGGTGCCCCAGGAGGCCTTCGTGGCCGCGCTCTCCACCAGCGGCGGCGGCGCAACGGACAAGTCTGCCAAGAAGTGACCGAGGCCGGCGCCCGGATCCATTCCGTCAATGTGGGTGCGGTCCGTGCCGTGCCCTGGGGCGGTCGCGGGCGCGGCACGCGGAGTGCGATCAGCAAGGGCGCTGTTCGTGGCGACGTCGCGGTGGGGCGGCTCGGCCTGGCCGGCGACGAGCAGGCCGATCTACGGCACCACGGCGGACCGGACCGTGCGCTCTACGCCTTCGCGCTGGAGGATCTGGAGCGCTGGTCGGGTGAGCTGGGCGGCCCGCTGGCCCCTGGCGATTTCGGCGAGAACCTGACGACGGTCGGGATCGATCCGAACGCGGCGCTGGTCGGGGAGAAGTGGCGGATCGGTACTGCCTTGGTGCAGGTCTGCTGGATCCGGACACCGTGCTTCAAGTTCCAGGCCCGGTTGGGGGAGCTGGGTTTCGCGACCGCCGGGTGGCTCAAGCGGTTCACCGCCGACCTCCGGCCGGGACCCTATCTGCGGGTTCTCGAGGAGGGGACGCTCCGGGCCGGCGATGTGATCGTCGTCGAGGAGCGCCCCGAGCACACGGTGAGCGTCTCGGAGATGTTCCGGATCGTCACCACCGAGCGCGAGCGGCTGCCTGAGCTCCTGGCGATCGACGCCCTGCCCGCGTTCGCGCGCGAACAGATCACCGCAGTCGACTGAGGATCCCTTGGTCAGGGTCACGCGGCCCGGAGTAGCGCGGTCAGCATGGTGACCAGTTCGCTGACCAACTGTTCGGTGGCGACGTCGAGGGTGCCCTCGGTCGCTTCGCGTTCCTGGTCGGCCAGGGTCCGGGTCGCGGTCTGCGCCAACCAACGCATCCGGCGCGCGAAAGTGGCGTCGTCCAACTCCGGCAGCTCGGTGCGCAGGGCACCCTCGAGACGACGGATCTGGGTGGGCCGGGTGGCGAGCTCGGCGGCTGCGTGACCGCCGCGCAGAGCGACCAGTTGGGCCAGGAAGCGCAGGTACCAGCTGGGGTTCTCCGGCGACGCGGCAGCTGCCAGTTCGGCGAGCGGAGCGACGAAGCACCGGACGAGATCGGCGAGTGGGTCGGCGGACGGTGTGCGCTGCATCGCGTCGAGCAGTGCACCTCGGCGCTCCTCGACCGGGGTCGACCGCTCGGCGACGATCGCGCCGACCAGGCCGTCGCGGGTACCAAAGTGGTACTGGGCGGCGGAGTTGTTCCGCTGCCCGGCGGCCTGCCCGACCGAGCGGAGGGAGACGCCCTCCAAGCCGTGCTCGGCGAAGAGTCGTTCTGCCACCTCGAGCATGTGCTGGCGGGTCTGCGCGCGCGGGGCAGGCGCGGGGGAGGGCACGGTGCTGGTCACGGGCTGCAGGCTACCGCGCCTGGGAATCGACGTTGACACCGGATTGAGACATGTGTCTGAATCGGGGGAGTTTCCCCTGCCTGAGGAGTTCCATGACCGCCCCGCGTCCCAACATCGTGGTCGTCCTGCTGGACGACGTCGGCTTCGGTGCCGCCTCCACTTTCGGTGGCCCGATCCACACCCCCACCCTGGACCGGCTGGCCGCCCGCGGCCTGCGCTACAACCGGTTCCACACCACGGCGATCTGCTCGCCGACCCGAGCTTCGCTGCTGACCGGGCGCGACGCCCACGCCACCGGCGTCGGCACTGTGCTCAACTCGGCCTTCGACCATCCCGCCTACCGCGGCGTGCTGCGTGAGGAGACCACGCTGGTCGCCCGCCACCTGTGCGACGCCGGATACAGCACCGCCTGCATCGGCAAGTGGCACCTGGCGCCCACCTGGGAGAGCTCTCAGGCAGGCCCGTTCACCCGCTGGCCCACCGGTCGCGGCTTCGACCACTTCTACGGCTTCCTCGGTGGCGAGACCCACCAGTTCGAACCGACCCTCTACGAAGGCACCCGGCCGGTCGACCGCCCGGACCGCGAGGACTACCACCTCACCGAGGACCTGGTCGACCGTTCGATCGAGTGGGTGCAGATGCGCCAGTCGATCACCCCCGACCGGCCGTTCTTCCTGTACCTGGCGCCCGGCGCCACCCACGCCCCACTGCACGTCCCGCCGGCCTGGAGCGCCAAGTACGCCGGCGCTTTCGACCAGGGCTGGGACGCCGTCCGCGAGCAGACCTGGCAGCGTCAGCAGGCCGAGGGCGTCGTCCCGGGCGACACCACGCTGACCCCGCGCCCCGAGGAGATCCCGGCCTGGTCGGAGTTGAGCGACGACGAGCGCACCGTGGCGACCCGCCTGATGGAGGTCTACGCCGGATTCCTGGAGCACACCGACACGCACCTCGGCCGTCTCGTGGACGCGCTGGAAGAGAGTGGCGAGCTCGACAACACCCTGTTCTGCTACGTGGTCGGTGACAACGGCAGCAGCGCCGAGGGTGGCCCCGCCGGGGCGCTCAACTACATGGGCACGCTGCAGGGCCTGCCGGAGCCGACGGAGCTGCGGATGGCGGCGCTGGACCGGATCGGCACCGCCGACTCCTACGCGCAGTACCCGGCCGGTTGGGCCTGGGCGATGACAGCGCCGTTCCAATGGATGAAGCAGGTCGCCTCGCACCTCGGCGGTACCCGGAACCCGATGGTCATGTGCTGGCCGGACGGGATCACCGGGGCCGGCGAGTGGCGGACCCAGTTCGGCCACGTCAACGACCTCGTACCCACCTTCTTGGAGGTCGCCGGGGTCAGCGCTCCGGAGTCGGTCGACGGCGTCGAGCAGTTGCCGTTCGACGGCACCTCGATGACGGGCACCTTCGCGGCGGCCGACGCGCCCGAATATCACCGCACCCAGCTCTTCGAGGTGAACGGTCACCGGGCGATCTATCACGACGGCTGGCTCGCCAGCGCCCACCACGGCGGAGTGCCGTGGACCGTCGGTCTGCCCGGCAAGCCGCGTGAGTTCGAGGCCGACACCTGGGAGCTCTACCACCTGGAGACGGACTTCAGTCAGTCCCAGGACCTGGCCGCCGAGCGCCCTGAGCTTCTGGCCGAACTTCAGGAGCTCTTCGACACCGAGGCGACGCAGCTCGGGATCCTGCCGCTGCAGGACGCCCGGATCCGGCGTCCCGGCCTGCCGAACCTGGTGGAGGGCCGGACCAGCTTCACCTTCCACGCCGGCATGGTCGGTATGCCTGAGGGTCAGGCGCCGCGCTTCGTCGGTCGGTCCTGGCACCTCTCGGCCCGACTGCAGGCCGACGACGCGGTGGCCGGTGTGATCGCGACGGTCGGCGGCCGGGCCGCCGGGTGGTCGCTGTGGATCGACGCCGAGCGGCGTCCGGTGATCAGCTACCGGACCTTCGAGGTCGATCAGGCCGAGGTTCGCGGTGAGCCGCTGGCGGCGGGGGAGCACGTCGTCGAGGTGGTCTTCGACTACGAGGGGCCCGGGTGGGGACGTCCGGCCACGCTGCGGCTGGTGGTCGACGGCGCCGAGGTCGGTCACGGTCGGGTGCGGGCCACGCCGCCGGCGATCTTCTCCATCGACGAGACGTTCGACATCGGCTGCACCACCGGTTCGCCGGTCGGTGACTACCCGGTCCAGTACCCGTTCGTCGGCGGGCGCCTGCTGCGGGTGGACCTGGAGCTCGACGGCTGAGCCACGGCTCGCTGCGAACCCCTGGAACGCACGAAGTGCCCGCCCCGATCGATCGGGGCGGGCACTTCGTCGTTACTCAGTCAGTTCAGGACTTCCATGCCTTGTGGAACAGCAGCATGTTCACACCGGTGGGAACGACGCCGTGGACGTTCTTGCCCCACGGCGAGAAGAAGCCGCCGGCGGAGATGACGGCACCGGGCACGGTCTCCTGCCACAGGGCGTTGATCTCGGCCAGCGTGTCGACGGCCTCGACCGGCATCTTGGTCTGGAGGTCGGCGACGAGGGCGTCCATCTCCTTGTTGGCGTAGCCCGAGGGGTTGGCCGGGGAGGTGCTCACCACGTTGTTGGCGAAGCTCATGTACGGGTCCTCGGAGAGGCTCATCGAGCCCATCGCCAGGTCGAAGTCCTTCTTCACGTACAGGCGGGTGGTCTGCTCGGTGATGTCGCGGAGCAGCTCGACCTCGATGTCGAAGCCGACAGCCTCCAGCTGGGCCTCCAGCGTGACGGCACCGGTCTGCGAGGTCTGGTCGGACTGGGTGATGTAGCTCAGCGAGGTGTCCGCGCCGTCAGCCTTGGCCTCGGCGACCAGCTTCTTCGCCTCGGCGATGTTCTGCTCGGGGAGCTCGATCTCCTTGTAGTAGGCGAACGCCTCGCTGTAGAGGCCGCGGGTCGGCTGACCGGCGCCGCCCTGGGTGCGGTCCAGGTACTGCTCCGGGTTGGTGGCCAGGTTGATCGCCTTGCGCAGGCGCTCGTCGCTGCCGCCGCGACCCTCGCGGTTGTTGATCCACACGACCTGGCTGATGCCGGCCGGGCTCATCGCGCCGGCGAAGCCGTCCTTGCGGGCGTTCTCCAGGACGCCGGCGGTGCGGACGCTGATCACGTCGGCCGAGCCGGCCTTGAGGCTGTCCAGCTTGGCCTGGTCGGCCTGGACCCAGGTGAAGCGGAGCTTGTCGAGGTTCGGAGCCTCGCCGAAGTACTTCTCGTTGCGGCTGAGGATGAGCTCCTCGGCCGGCTTGTAGGTGTCGAACTTGAACGGGCCGGCGCCGATCGGCTTGAACTTCTCCGGGCCGCCCGCGATCGCGGCCGGTGCCAGGATCATGCCGGGGCCGGCGGCGAGCATCGCCGGGAAGGTCGCCCACGGCTTGTTCAGGGTGAAGACGACGGTGTTGTCGCCTTGCGGCGTCATCTTGGAGATGTTGGTGTGCAGGAGCAGGGTGTTGAAGCCCTGGTTCTGCATGTAGTACCCGATGCTGGCGACGACGGCCTGGGCGTTGAGCGGGGTGCCGTCGGTGAAGTTGACGCCGTCGCGCAGGGTCAGGGTCCAGGTCTTGCTGTCCTTGGTCTCCAGGGACTTGGCCATCAGCGGGGAGTACTCGCCGGTCGCCGGGTCGTAGGACATCAGCACGTCGTAGATGGCGGCCAGGGCGTTACCGCCGACGGCGCCGTTCGGAATGGTCTTGGTCGGGTCGAGGCTGCGCGCCTCGCCGTACTCGATGACCTCGAGGGTGCCGCCCTTCTTCGGGGTACCGGCGCTCTGGTCACCGACCAGCCCGGCCACGTACATCGCGCTGTTGTCGGTCTTGTCCGAGGAGGACGACTTGTCGTCGCCGGTGTCGGCACAGGCGGTCAGCACGAGCGCGCCGGCGAGCGCGGCGACGGCGAGGCGGGAATAGCGGGCGGGGCGGTTACGCATGGGTCCTCCATCAACGGGGGCCGGCGCAGGCGTGCGCTCGGCCGGCTCAATCGACTTCACGCTAGGTGCGAGTTGGATCACGTGTCGGATGTGATCCCGCTCATCGGAAGACGCATGACTTAAAGGTGCGAAATGGTGCGATCGGGCGCGTGGCATCGCCGTCGACCGGCTCAGGCATGGGATCGAGTCCCCATTGCAGGGCAGCAGTCTGGCCTCAGAGCAGCGAATCCCGTGCGTTCTGGGCCACAGTGATCTAGGTTACGTACTGCCCAGTAAGCGGTCCCGTTACGGAGCAGACGGGATGTACCTGCAGGAGATGTTTCCCCATGCCGATCAACCGTGACGCTGCCTTTGTCGATGCGATGCCGCCGAGCGTGGCAGCCCAATTCCTGGACCGAGTGCGTCGGTCCGGAGACCGAGAGGCATACCGGTTCCCGGTCGGTGAAGGGTGGCAGTCGGTCACCTGGAAGGAGACCGGCGACCAGGTCAACCGGCTCGCCGCGGGCCTGATGGCTCTCGGTGTCCAGCCCGAGGAGCGGGTCGGCATCCTCTCCGGCACCCGCTACGAGTGGATCGTCGCCGACCTCGCGGTGATGTGCGCAGGTGCCGCGACCACCACGGTGTACCCGACGACGCACGCCACCGACACTGCGTACATCCTCGGTGACTCGGAGTCGCGGGTCGTCTTCGCCGAGGACGACGAGCAGGTCGCGAAGCTGATCGAGACGAAGGCCGAGCTGCCGCACCTGATCAAGGTCGTGGTCATCGACGGCACGGCCGACGGCGACTGGGTGATCGGTCTGTCCGACCTCGAGAAGCTGGGCGAGGAGTTCCTGGCGGCCAACCCGTCGGCCGTCGAGGACCACGTCGCCGAGATCACCGGCGAGCACCTGGCCACCCTGATCTACACCTCGGGTACCACCGGTCGCCCCAAGGGCGTCCGCCTGCGGCACCGTTCCTGGGTCTACGAGGGCGAGTGCATCCGCACCCAGGGCATCCTCACCGAGGACGACCTGCAGTTCCTCTGGCTGCCGATGGCCCACTCCTTCGGCAAGGTCTTGCTCTCCACCCAGCTGTCGATCGGCTTCGCCACCGCGATCGACGGTCGGATCGACAAGATCATCGACAATCTGGCCGTCGTCCGCCCCACCTTCATGGGTGCGGCGCCCCGGATCTTCGAGAAGGCCTACGGCCGGATCATCACCATGCAGGCGGCCGAAGGCGGCCTCAAGGAGAAGATCTTCCACAAGGCGTTCGAGGTCGGCACCGCCGTCGACCGACTCAAGCGCAACGGCAAGCCGGTCCCGTTCCTGCTCAACCTGCAGCACGGCCTCTTCGACAAGCTCGTCTTCTCCAAGGTGCGCGACCGCTTCGGCGGACGGGTCCGGTTCTTCATCTCGGGCGCGGCCGCGCTGAACAAGGACATCGCCGAGTTCTTCCACGCCGCCGGCATCCTGATCCTGGAGGGCTACGGCCTGACCGAGACCGCCGCCGGTGCCTTCGTCAACCACCCCGACAGCTACAAGTTCGGCACCGTCGGCATGGTCTTCCCGGGAAGCGAGGTCCGGATCGTCAACGAGTTCGGCGAGGACGCCACCGAGGGTGAGGTCTGGGTCAAGGGCCCCGGCATCATGGAGGGCTACCACAACCTCCCCGAGGAGACCTCGAAGGCGCTCTCCGACGGCTGGCTGCGGACCGGCGACAAGGGTTCGCTGGACGAAGAGGGTCACCTCACCATCACCGGCCGGATCAAGGAGCTCTTCAAGACCTCCGGCGGCAAGTACGTCGCACCGCCGGCGATCGAGGCCAAGTTCAAGGCGATCTGCCCCTACGCCAGCCAGTTCATGGTCTTCGGCGCAGAGCGCAACTACGTCGTCGCGCTGATCACCCTCGACCCGGACGCGATGGCGGGCTGGGCCGAGGAGAACGGCATGGCCGGCAAGTCCTACACCGAGGTGGTCAACTCGGAGGCCGTGACCAAGATGGTCGACGACTACGTCAACGAGCTCAACGGGCAGCTGAACCGCTGGGAGACGATCAAGAAGCACGTCATCCTCGACCACGACCTGACCGTCGAATCGGGTGAACTCACCCCCTCGATGAAGGTCAAGCGCAACGTCGTTGAGCAGAACAACAAGGAGCTCATCGAAGCGCTCTACACCTGAGCCGAACCGTCAGGCACACGCGCCGAACCGTCAGTAATACGCGCCGAACCGTCAGGCAAACGCGCGGACGCCGGGTCACAGGCCGGGCACAGGTGGGGCACAGCATGACGCGCTGCAATGGGTGTCGACCGGATCACCGGTCGGCACCCATCGCCGTTTCGGGAGACAGAGATGACTGACGCAGAGATCCACGACCACGATCGCGGGTTACAGCACGACCTGCCCAAGCTGGCCGCCAGCGGCTTCGGGCGACGCCGCCTGTTGGGACTCTTCGGTGCCGCCGGCGCGGCGGCTGTGTTGAGCGCCTGCGGTGACGACGGCTCGTCGGGCAGTAACGGAACGAGCAGCTCCAGCTCTGCCGGTGGCCCACCGGCAGGTGGCCCGAACTCGGGAGGTGCGCCGCCGGGAGGTGGGATGGGTGGAGACTCCAGTGTCGAGGTCGCCGAGGGGGAGATCCCGGAGGAGACCGCCGGGCCCTACCCGGGCGACGGCTCGAACGGGGTCAACGTGCTCAGCGAGAACGGGGTGGTCCGCAGTGACATCCGGTCCAGCTTCGGAGCCGCCAGTGGGGTCGCCGCAGGGGTGCCGATCACGGTGAAGCTGCGCGTCCTCGACCTCAACGGTGATGAGTCGGCACCGCTCGCCGGTGCCGCGATCTACCTGTGGCACTGCGACCGCAACGGCGACTATTCGATGTACTCCGAGGCGATCAAGGACGAGAACTATCTGCGCGGCGTCCAGGAGACCGATGCGCAAGGGCGGGTCGAGTTCACCACCGTCTTCCCGGCCGCCTACTCCGGCCGCTATCCGCACATGCACTTCGAGGTCTATCCGAGCCTGGCCGAGGCGACGTCGTCGACCAAGAAGCTGCGCACGTCCCAACTGGCACTGCCCGAGGACGTCTGCGCCGAGGTCTACGGCAACGCCGAGGGTTACTCGGCGAGCCTGGACCGGTTGACCCAGACCCCCTTGGACTCCGACGGGATCTTCGCGGACGGGTACTCGTTGCAGATGGCGAAGGTGACCGGCAGCATCACGCAGGGGTACGTCGCGACGCTCAATGTGCCGATCTGATTTGATGGAGGGGTGCCCTCAACCCCACCCGTCGGTGAGCCGGCGCCCCTCGACGGGCAGCTCCCCGCAAGCGCGCTGAACGGTCAGGCCGACCGTCCGTTGGCGTTCTACGTCCACGTGCCCTACTGCAGGGTGCGCTGCGGCTACTGCGACTTCAACACCTACACGGCGTCCGAGCTCGGTGGCGGCGCCTCCCAGGCGGGTTACGCGGACACCGCGATCGAGGAGATCCGGTTGGCCCGTCGCGTTCTCGGCGACGTCGACCGGCCGGTGGACACCGTCTTCTTCGGTGGCGGCACCCCGACCTTGTTGCCGCCCGGCGACCTCGGCCGGATCCTCGGTGCGATCCGGGACGAGTTCGGCCTGCTGCCCGGCGCGGAGGTGACCACCGAGTCCAACCCCGACAGTGTGGATGCGGTCGGCCTGGCGGTGCTGGCCGAGGGCGGGTTCAACCGGATCTCCTTCGGTATGCAGTCGGCCGTGCCCCGGGTGCTGGCCACCTTGGAACGCTCGCACGACCCGGAGCGGGTACCGCATGTGGTCCGCTGGGCGCGTGAGGCCGGGATCGAACAGGTCAGCGTGGACCTGATCTACGGCACCCCCGGGGAGAGCCACGCGGACTGGGCGACGTCGCTGGAAGCGGCGCTGAGCACCCGGCCCGACCACGTCTCCGCCTACTCGTTGATCGTGGAGGAGGGCACCGCCTTCCACCGTCGGGTACGGCGCGGTGAGCTGCCGATGCCCGACGAGGACGATCTGGCCGAGAAGTACCAGATGGCCGACGACGCGATGCGCGGTGCCGGCCTGGAGTGGTACGAGGTCTCGAACTGGTCGCTCGGTGCCGACACCCGCTGCCGGCACAACCTGCACTACTGGCGTGGGGCCGACTGGTGGGGCGCCGGGCCCGGCGCGCACTCGCACGTGGGCGGCGTCCGGTGGTGGAACGTGAAGCACCCGTCGGCTTATGCGAACCGGTTGGCGGCCGGCGAGAGCCCGGCGCAGGGGCGCGAGGTGCTGACCGAGGACAACCGATACCTGGAGCGGCTTCTGCTCGAGGTCCGGCTCGCCGAGGGGATCGACGTCGCGGTGCTTGCCGCCGAGGGCGTGGCCGCGCTGCCCGGTCTGCGGGCCCGGGGGTTGATCACCGAACGGCCGGACCGGGTGGTGCTGAGCGACGCCGGCCGGCTGCTCGCCGACGGTGTCGTCCGCGATCTCCTCGGCTGAGGGGCGCGCGGCGCTTAGGCTTGCGCCATGAGTGAAGGTCCAGAGAACCCCCAGCCGCCGTACGGCGAGCAGCCGCAGCAGCCCCAGCCGCCCTACGGCGAGCAGCCCCAGCCGCCCTACGGACAGCAGCCCTACGGGCAACAGCCGTACGGCCAGCAGCCCTACGGTCAGCCGGGCTACGCCCAGCCCTACGTCAACCCGGCGGCCCCGTACGGCGTGCACCCGGTGACGGGGATCCCGTACTCCGACAAGTCCAAGCTGCTGGTCGGCCTGCTGCAGCTGCTGGTGCCGCTCGGTATCGGGCGGATGATGATGGGCCAGACCGGGATGGGCGTCGCCCAACTCCTGGTCACCATCTTCACCTGCGGTATCGGCGCCCTGTGGCCGTTCATCGACGGCATCGTGATCCTGGTGAGCGACGATGTCCGTGACTCCCAGGGCCGCCCGCTCCGCCCGAACTGACGGTTACGTCGTCACGAAGTCGATCAGTTCCTCGACCCGGCCGAGTAGGGCCGGGTCGAGGTCGGCGAACGAGTCGACCTTGGAGAGGATGAACTGCCAGGCGCGCGCGATGTCGGCCTGATCGCGGTGCGGCCAGCCGAACTGCTGGCAGACACCCTTCTTCCACTCGAGGTGCCGTGGCACCTTCGGCCAAGCGGTCTTGCCGATCCGCTCCGGCTTGACCGCCTCCCAGACGTCGATGAACGGGTGGCCGACGATCAGCACGTGTGCGCCATGCGGGCCACGCTGCACGGCTTGCGCGATCTTGCTCTCCTTGGACCCCGGTACCAGGTGGTCGACGAGGACTCCGACCTTCCGCTGCGGGCCCGGCTTGAAGTCGCGCAGCGCCTCGGAGAGGTCGTCGACGCCGCCGAGGAACTCGACGACGACGCCCTCGATCCGGAGGTCGTCGCCCCACACCTTCTCCACGAGTTCCGCGTCGTGGCGGCCCTCGACGAAGATCCGGCTGGCGCGAGCCACCCTGGCCTTGGCCCCCTGGACGGCGATCGAGCCCGATGCGGTCCGCGTCTTCGCGGCGGGCGCCGCGATCGTGACCGGCGGAACGAGGACCACCGGCTTGCCGTCGATCAGGAAACCCGGGCCGAGCGGGAAGGTCCGGCGCTTGTTGCGGCGGTCCTCCAGGGTGACGGTGCGCAGGTCACGGTCGATGCCGACCACTTCACCGCACCAGTCGGTGGTGATCTCCTCGACGACGAGGCCGACGGTGGCCTCGGTCTCGGTGGAGCGGCCGCGCTTGGGCACGCGCCAGTCGCCGGAGAGGACGTCGGAGCCATAACGATCGTGCGGGGAAGTCACCGCGCCACGCTAGCCGGGTCAGGCCATCGGGAGACGGAGCGACCCGCGGGGGAGTTGGGCCCAACCCCGGGCTACGGCGTGCCGCAGCGCCTCACGTGGGAAAGGCCACGTCCCGGAGTCGAGGACCGCGTCGGCGCGGACGCCGTCAGCGGCGAGGATGCGGATCGTCTCGGCGACGGTGGCGATCTGGTCGCGCTGTTCGGCGACGAATGCCGCGTCGACGACGGCGCCGTGACCCGGGACGTAGCGGGCGGCAGGAGCCAGTGAGCTCACCAGGTCGAGGGAGGCGGCCCACTCCAGGGGGAAGGAGTCGGGACCGTAGGCCGGTGGTGCGGACTCCTCGATCAGGTCCCCGGCGATGAGGAGGTCGGCGTCCGGGATCAGGGCGACGATGTCGCCGCCGGTGTGGCCCCGGCCGGGGTGGACCAGTTCGATCTGGCGCTCGCCGAGGTCGAGCGCCCGGACCGAGGCGAAGGTCTCGGTGGCGGGGACGATCCGGGAGCTTCGGATCTCGTCGGCGCGGACGTCGTCCACGGTCTCGGCGATGCCGCGGACGGCGGCCTCCGGGGTGTTTGCGGCCGCGGTCTCGTGGGCGATGATCGCGACGTCGTCGAAGGCGGCGTTCCCGAGCGTGTGGTCGAAATGCTCGTGGGTGTTGACCACAGCGATCAGCGGCGTCGAGGTGAGGGCGCGGACCTGGTCACGCAGCCCCCGTCCGAAGAGCTCCGAGGCCCCGGTGTCGATCACCGCGACGCCGGTCGTGCCGGCGATCACGGTCAGGTTGAGGTCGAACCATTCATGCCGTTGCACCCAGACCCGGTCGGCGACCTCGATGAACTCCATGCGCCCAAGCTACCGACCCGAGGCCGCACAAATAGCTCCCGAGGGCGCAGTAATAGCGATCGAAAGTGCAGAACTCCGAATCTCGAATGCTATTTGTGGGCCCTCGGGCGTGTGGCTGACGGTTCGGGGCGTATGCCTGACGGTTCGGGGCGTATGCCTGACGGTTCGGACCGTATGCCTGACGGTTCGGGCTAGCAGAGGCCTGCGTGGAGGTGGCGGCTGAGCAGTTCGGCGAGCTCCTCGGGGGAGTCGGCGGCGCGGTCGAAGGTGACCTGGCGCTGGTGGGCGCCGGTGTTGTCGACCCAGGCGAGCCAGACGCCGTCGGCGGTCAGGTCGAAGAGCCGGACGCCGGCGATCGCGTGTGGACGGGTGCCGGTCGCCATCGAGACCGCGGAGCGGAGCTCGTCCTGGTGGCAGTCGTTGGCATGGGCCAGCGAGCGGTGCAGGTAGCCGCGGTTGAGCCGGAACTCGGGCCGGGTGAACTCGTCGGCCGAGACGTGCAGGTGCCGGGCCGGGTGGGGGGTGTCGCGGCCGTCGACCAGGGAGACCATCGAGACCCGTAGTTCGACGACGACCCGGCCGCCGTGGTCGCGGTGGTGGGTGGTCAGCTGGCCGGCGATCACGATCGCGCGCTCGGCGTTGAGGCTGCTGGTGACCCGGAGCAGGGCGTTGCTGTTGGCGAGCGCGGCACTCTCCAGCAGCGAGCCGGCGAGGGTGAGGAAGACCGGGGTGCCGTTGTCGTCGATCAGACCGAGGTCGTCGTCGATGGCATCCTCGACTCCTTGGACCACGAGGCTGGCGCCGGCGGGGCAGGAGAGGATGCTGCGGGCCTCTGCGGCGATCTCCGCGGGCTGGTACGACGGCGTTGCGGTCGACATGGTCTTCCCTTCGCTGGACTACTTAGGGAAGCCTAACCTATGGCGCTCTGTGGCGGAAGCCCCTGATCCACCGACTGGCGGGTATCCTTGGCACTCGTGCACAAGGAGTGCCAGTGCCCGCGTCCAGGAGGTGGCCCGTGGTAGTCGAAGACCGTCGGCTTGCCGTCTTGCGCGCCATCGTCGAGGACTACGTCGCCACCGAGGAGCCGGTCGGCTCCAAAGCTCTGGTCGAACGTCACCAACTCGGTGTCTCCCCGGCAACGGTCCGCAACGACATGGCGGTGCTGGAGGAGGAAGGGTTCATCACCCAACCGCACACCAGCGCAGGCCGAGTGCCTACCGACAAGGGGTACCGGCTCTTCGTCGACCGGTTGACGGCGGTCAAGCCGATGAGCACCGCGGAACGCCGGGCGATCTCCTCCTACCTCGACGGCGTGGTCGACGTCGACGACGTGGTCCAGCGCAGTGTCCGGCTGCTCTCCCAGCTGACCCGGCAGATCGCGGTGGTCCAGTACCCGACGCTGAGCCGAAGCACGGTGCGCCACGTCGAGCTCGTCGCGCTCACCAGCACCCGGGTGTTGGCCGTCCTCATCCTCAGCTCGGGTCGGGTCGAGCAGCGTCTCGTCGACCTTGACGACGGGCTCGGCGACGAAGAGCTCTTCGAGCTGCGCACCGTGATCAACGGAGCGGTCGCCGGCAAGATCATCGCGGACGCCGCCGCGGCGGTCGGCGAGATCGTGGAGGAGCTGCGCCCCGGAACCCGGAGCGCCGGGACCGCCGTTGCGCTGGTCCTTGCCGAGGCGATGTCGGACCACCGATCGGACGAACGGGTCGCCGTCA
Source organism: Nocardioides sp. Bht2 (assembly GCF_047308515.1). Taxonomy (NCBI): domain Bacteria; kingdom Bacillati; phylum Actinomycetota; class Actinomycetes; order Propionibacteriales; family Nocardioidaceae; genus Nocardioides; species Nocardioides sp. Bht2. Next base: position 158,228 of record NZ_JBLBWI010000006.1, on the reverse strand, counting down.
GCGGCGCGGCGAACCTGACCCGGTTCGGCGAGTTCGACACCAACATCCGCCCGATCCTCGAGGCGCTGGAGGAGCACGTGGTGCTGCTCAAGCTGCTCGGTGAGACCGAGGCCGACGGCATGGTCACCGTGCGCATCGGGCATGAGGGTCCGCTGCCGCGGTTCGCCACCACCAGTGTGGTCTCGGCCGGCTACGGCCCCGGCGACACTGCTGTCGCCTCGCTGGGCATCGTCGGTCCGACCCGGATGGACTACCCGGCCACCATGGCCAGCGTGCGCGCGGTCGCCCGCTACGTTTCCCGCATCCTTGACGAAGCCTGATCCCAGGCCCAGCTGAACCAGAAGGACTCATGAGTCAGGACCTCTACGAAATGCTCGGTGTCGCCCGCGACGCCGACGCCGACACCATCAAGAAGGCCTACCGGCGGCTCGCGCGCCAGCTGCACCCCGACGTGAACCCGGACCCGGAGACCCAGGAGCGGTTCAAAGAGGTCAGCCACGCCTATGAGGTGCTCAGCGACCCGCAGAAGCGGGCCGCCTACGACCGCGGCGGCGACGCCTTCGGCGGTATGGGCGGAGCTGGGGGCTTCGGTCAGGGTGCCGGCTTCTCCTTCACCGACATCATGGACGCCTTCTTCGGCGGCAACGCCGGTCAGGGCGGAGGACGCGGTCCGCGGCCCCGCACCCGACGTGGCCAGGACGCCCTGATCCGACTGGAGATCGAGCTCGCCGAGGCTGCCTTCGGCGTGACCCGTGAGCTCAAGGTCGACACCGCTGTCGTCTGTGAGGCCTGCCAGGGTGACGGCGCCGCACCCGGTAGCAAGCCGGTCACCTGCGAGACCTGCCATGGGGCGGGCGAGGTGGCGCACATCCAGCGCTCGTTCCTCGGCGAGATCCGCACCTTGCGCCCCTGTGCGCCGTGCCGCGGCTTCGGCACGATCATTCCCGAGCCGTGCCGCGAGTGTGCCGGCGACGGCCGGGTCCGCTCGCGCCGTTCGCTGACCGTCAAGATCCCCGGCGGCGTCGACACCGGCACCCGGGTCCAGCTCTCCGGTCAGGGTGAGGTCGGTCCCGGCGGCGGCCCCGCCGGCGACCTCTTCGTCGAGATCCAGGTCGCTCCGCACGAGACCTTCGTCCGCCGTGGCAACACCCTGCACTGCACGGTCACCGTGCCGATGACCGCAGCCGCGCTGGGCACCACGCTGCAGCTCCCTACCCTGGAGGCCGACCTGGCCGGGGAGGAGAGCGAGGTCGAGACCGAGTTCGATCTGGAGATCAAGCCGGGCACCCAGTCGGGCACCGACCAGGTGCTCCGCGGGCGGGGTGTGCCGGGCCTGCGCCAGGCGGCACGCGGCGACCTTGTGGTCACCGTCATCGTCGAGACGCCGAGCAAGCTGGACGCACGCCAGGAGGAGCTGCTCCGCGAGCTGGCAGCGATCCGTGGTGAGGAGGCGCCGACCGGAAGCGTGTCGGGTACCTCCAAGTCGGTCTTCGGGCGTCTGCGCGACGCGTTCAACCACTGAGCGCGCTGACAGCGATCCGATGACCGCACACCTGCATTGGGCCCCTGACCTGGCCGGCGTCCGCGTCGGCTCCCAGGTCGAGGTCACCGGCGAAGAGGCGCACCACGCCGTGGTGGTGCGTCGGCTGCGCGACGGCGAGCCGGTGCTGCTGACCGACGGTCGCGGCACGATGCTGACCGGCGTCGTCGAGGCGACCAGCAAGCGCTCCTTCACAGTGCGCGCCGAGCAGGTTCAGAGTCATCCGGAGCCGGTGCCGGCCCTGACCGTGGTCCAAGCGCTGCCCAAGGGCGACCGTGGCGAGCTCGCCGTCGAGGTGCTCACCGAGATCGGGGTCGCTCGGATCGTGCCCTGGGCGGCGAGCCGATCAGTCGCCGTCTGGCGCGGGGAGCGCGCGGCCAAGTCGCACGCCAAGTGGCAGGCCACCGCGCGCGAGGCCGCCAAGCAGGCGCGCCGCCGCTGGTTCCCGCAGGTGCCGGAGCTGGCGCAGACCGACGAGGTCGTCGGTCTGATCGCCGCTGCCGATGTGGCGCTGGTCCTCCACGAGGACGCCGTCGCAGCGCTGCCCGACCTGAGGTCCGGCGCCGCGATGCCGCAGCAGATCCTGCTGATCGTCGGGCCTGAAGGCGGGGTCTCGGAGGAGGAACTGACGGCGTTCGTCGACGCCGGAGCCACCTCGGTCCGGCTCGGTGCCGAGGTGCTGCGTACCTCCACGGCGGGTCTGGCAGCCAGCGCCGCGCTGCTGGCCCAAACCGAACGTTGGCGGGGATCCACCGGAGATTCCTGACGTGCTTCCAGCCGCTCTAGTGGCACGCTGGAACCATGATCCGACACCTCCAGGGAGTGTTGCGCCACACGCTGCTTCGGCTCAGTGGCCCACCTGACCTGGCCCGGTTGGACCGGGTGCCGGACCGGATCGTGTGGCCGTTGGAGCGCGACGGAGTCGAGTTGTCGCAGCGGTTGCTCGATCTCAACGCCGCAGACCCGGTCCACGAGTTGGGCTCGCTGCTGGGCACCCGGATCTGGCTGGTCACCGGGTGGCAGGAGGCACGCCAGGTGCTGAGCGACCCCACCTCGTGGAGTACCGACATCCGGCCGTATCTGGGCCGCCGCGCCGCCGACGAGGTGGGTGGGCTCGGCTTCACCGACCCACCCGACCACACCCGGTTGCGGCGACTGCTGACCCCCGAGTTCACCCGGCACCGGCTGCGCCGGGTGGAGGAGTCGCTGCAGCAGATCGTCGCCACCCAACTCGACGCCATCTCCGAGCGGACCGACGCGGACGGCGTCGTCGACCTGGTGGAGACCTTCGCCTTCCCGGTGCCCTTCCTGATGATCTGTGAACTGCTCGGCCTGCCGGACCGGGACCGCGAGACGTTCCGCGGTCTGGGCCAGGCCCGGTTCGGCGTCGACGAAGGGGGAGTGGGGACGTTCGGGGCGATCTCCTCGTCCCGCGAGTTCCTCAAGGAGGCCACCGCCCGGCAGCGGCACGAACCCGGTCCGGGGTTGATCGGGCAACTGATCCGCGAGCACGGTTCGGAGATCACCGACCTGGAGCTGGCCGGGCTCGCTGACGGCGTCTTCACCGGCGGGATGGAGACCAGCGCCGGGATGCTGGCGCTCGGTACCGGCCTCCTGCTGCAACGCCGGGACCTGTGGCAGCGGCTCCCCGACGACGCCGCGCTGGTCGAGCCGCTGGTCGAGGAGTTGCTCCGCCACCTCTCGGTGGTGCAGGTGGCGTTCCCGCGGTTCGCGCGCAGCAACGTGCTGGTCGGCGAGCGTCAGGTCCGGGTCGGTGACGTCGTCCTGGTCTCGTTGCCGGCGGCCGACCATGACGCCGTCTTCGGCACCGCGCCGCGGGAGTTGGATCCGATGCGAGGCGGTCCCGCCCACCTCGCCTTCGGGCACGGTCTGCACCGATGCGTCGGGGCAGAGTTGGGGCGCCTCGAGCTGCGGACCGCCTACCCGGCGCTGGCCCGGCGCTTCCCGAAGATGCAGCTCAGCGGTGACGACCCCGGCTACCGGGCGCGTTCGCTGGTCTTCGGTGTGGACCGGCTTCCGGTGCGCCCCAACGGCTGAGCCTCAGCCGACCTGGAAGAGCTTGGTGTCCTCGAAGGGGCCGTTGCCCTCGGCGCCGCCGCTCGGGTCGTCGGTGCGTGCGACGAAGGTGTACTCGCCGGGGGAGAGGGCGGAGAGGTCGATCTCGGTCTGCCAGGGATAGAGCATCTTGCTCGCCCAGCCCTCTGCCTGTGCCCAGCCGGAGTCGACCACGCTGCCGTCGGCGTCGAGGATCTCCCAGGGCACGGTGGCCTCGAAACTGTTCGCGACGCCCTGGGCCTGCAGGGTGTTGCCGAACCCCTGGTTGCTCTCCGGCCTGGTGATGTTGACCAGGGAGAGGGTCTTCAAGACCGGAGCGTTGCCGACCGGACCGTCGGTGGCGACACCGAGGACGCGGGTGGCGGTGCGGGTCTGGTTGCCGTCCTCGTCGATCAGGAACGCGACCGGTGCCCGGTCGCCGACGGTCGCCTGCAAGGTGTAGACGACCTGCTGCACCGCGAGGTGGGCCTCGCGCGGCGTCAGCTCCGAGGGCCGGTCGCCGGCGACCGTGGCGGCCACCTGGACGGTGATCTCCTCGCCGTCGTAGGCAGCTGAGTGCAGATCGCCGGCCTGCCACGCGGTGCGGTAGTCAGGGTCGGCGGGGGTCTCCATCAGAGCCGCGATCCCTTGGTCGAGACCTTCGATGGGCGTTTCGGATCGCCGGAACTCGCGGAACAGGACCGGTCCCCGCGGCCCTTCGCCGAGGTAGTAGGCGGGGACGGCATGGGTACCGACGAAGCTGCCCGGGTCCTCGCCCCAACCGTCCGCGGTGCGCTGCTGCTCGGGGGTGGGGTCGCTGGCCAGCGGAGAGTTAGGTGTGTCGTCGTCGCCGTTCAGCGCGGTGACGCTGCCGAAGACCGCCGCGGTGGCCGCGGCGACGCCGACCGCGCCCATCAGCCACGGCTGGTAGCGCCGAGCTGGGGCCTGCGTGCGCTGGCGGATCGCCTCCAGCCGATCGTTCGGCTCGACCTCGGCCGCGGCGTCGTCGAGGATCCGGCGCAGCCAGTCGTCGTTGTTGGTCATGACTCTTCCTTCCAGAGCCCGCCGAGTCGCTCGCGCAGTGCGGCGGCCCCTCGGGAGGCGTGGCTCTTCACGGCTCCGCGGCTGACGCCGAGCGCATCGGCGATCTGGGCCTCGGAGAGATCGAGGTAGTAGCGCAGTACCAGCACCTCGCGCTGGCGCTGGGGGAGTTCGGCGAGCGCGGCGATCACCCGGTCCCGTGTCTCGGCCTGCAGCGTGGGGTGCTCGGCACTCGGTGCCACCGGCTCCCCGGACTGCGCCTCGCGGAGCAGGTGCCGGTCGACCACCTTGCGGTGACGCAGCACGGACCGGGAACGGTTGACGACGCTCTGCCGCAGGTAGGCCAACGCCTTCTCGGGCTCGCGGAGCCGGTTCCACCGGCCGTGCATGGCGACGAAGGCGTCCTGGACGACCTCTTCCGCGGTGCCCTGGTCGCGGACCAACAGGACCGCGAGTCGGACCAGGGAACGCCAGTGTGCGGCGTACAACTCGGAGACGGCGGTGTCGGCGTCCCAGGACCAGGCGGACGTCACGACCACACCAGAGCACGGGAGCTGCGGAACCAACACATCGATCGTCACGCTATCTCCACGCCCGAGCCCGGCAGGTGGTTGACACCCGCGGAGATCGAATTCCCGACACTCGGATCCAGCCCCCGGCGGCGCCGCGGTGCTAAAGGAATGTCGGCTCCACCCGGGTCCGCCGTAGCATGGGTGTCACGATGACTGAGAGCAAAACCGGCCCCGCCCCGCAGCCTGAAGGCACCCGACACACCGTCGTGGTTCCTGCCAGCATCAACATGGTCCAGTTGCTCGGGCCCGCCGACGAGAATCTCGCCAGGATCGAGCGTGCTTTCAACGCCGACATCCACGTCCGCGGCAACCAGATCACCCTCTACGGTGACCTGCGCGAGATCGCGTTGGCGGAGAAGGTTCTCGAAGAGCTGGTCGCGATCATCCGCACCGGTCAGGGGCTCGCCCCCGAGACCGTGGAGCGCGTGATCGCCATGCTGCGCGCCGAGATCAAGGAACGACCGGCCGAGGTACTGAGCGCCAACATCCTCAGCAACCGGGGCCGCACGATCCGGCCCAAGACGCTGAACCAGAAGCGGTACGTGGATGCGATCGACGCGAACACGATCACCTTCGGGATCGGGCCCGCCGGTACCGGCAAGACGTACCTGGCGATGGCGAAGGCCGTGCAGGCGCTGCAGAAGAAGAACGTGAACCGGATCATCCTCTCGCGTCCCGCCGTCGAGGCCGGCGAGAAGCTGGGCTTCCTGCCCGGCACGCTGACCGAGAAGATCGACCCGTACCTGCGTCCGCTCTACGACGCCCTGCACGACATGATCGACCCGGACTCGATCGCCAAGCTGTTGGCTGCCGGAACCATCGAGGTCGCACCACTCGCCTTCCTACGTGGACGGTCGCTCAACGACTCCTTCATCATCCTCGACGAGGCGCAGAACACCACGCCCGAGCAGATGAAGATGTTCCTGACCCGGTTGGGCTTCGGCTCCAAGATCGTGGTCACCGGTGACGTCACCCAGGTCGACCTCCCCGGTGGCACCAAGTCCGGCCTGCGGGTGATCGAAGGGATCCTCGACGGAGTCGACGACATCTCCTTCAACCGCCTGACCAACCACGACGTCGTCCGGCATCGCCTGGTCGGCGAGATCGTGACCGCCTACGAACGCTTCGACGAAGAACGAGCGAAGCGCGCTGAGAAGAACCGAGGAGAAACCCGGTGAGCATCGAGATCCTCAACGAGTCCGACTACGAACTCGACGTCGAGAACCTGGCGTTGCTGGCCCGGTTCGTGATGGATGAGATGCGGGTTCACCCGTTGGCGGAGCTCTGCATCAAGGCCGTCGACGAGGAGACCATCGCCGAGCTCAACGAGCACTGGATGGAGAAGGAGGGACCGACCGACGTGTTGGCCTTCCCGATGGACGAACTCCGCCCCGGCCTGGTCAACGAGGAGCTCGAAGAGGGCGTCCTCGGCGACCTGGTGCTCTGCCCGGTGATCGCCGAACGGCAGGGCGAGACGGCCGGTCACGGCACTGTCGCCGAGATCGAACTGCTGACCACGCACGGCATCCTGCACCTGCTCGGCTACGACCACGCCGAGCCGGAGGAGCACAAGGAGATGTTCGGTCTCCAGGCGGAGCTGCTGCAGCGGTGGCGCAGCCGCGCCCAAGGCTGATCCTCGATGACCGCTTCCGACCTATGGCTGCTCAGCGCAATCCTGGGCCTGGTCCTGCTGGCCGGAGTGATCACCGCTTCGTACGCGGCGCTGAGCACCTTCTCGCGGGCCCGGGCAGCCGAGATCGCGGCCGAGAAGCGGGCCGGTTCGCGGGCCCTGCTGGTCGTCCTGGACGACGCCCCGCGGTTCCTGAACACCGCCCTCTTCCTGCGTATCCTCTGTGAGGTCGCCGCGATCGTGGTGGCCACTCAGCTGGCCGCCTCGCTGATCGACGGCTGGTGGCAGACGTTGGGGATCACCGTCGCCGGCATGACCGTGGTCTCCTTCGTGGTGATCGGCGTCGCCCCGCGCACCCTGGGCCAGCAGCACTCGGTGCCGGTCGCGCTCTTCTCGGCCGCGCCGTTGATGTTCGCCACCAAGATCCTCGGCCCGCTACCGAAACTGATGATCCTGATCGGCAACGCGTTGACGCCGGGCAGGGGTTTCAGCGACGGCCCGTTCTCGACCGAGACCGAGCTGCGCGAGATGGTCGACCTGGCCGAGGCGTCCAGCCTGATCGAGAGCGGCGAGCGGAAGATGATCCACTCCGTCTTCGAACTCGGTGACACCACCGTGCGCGAGGTGATGGTGCCCCGCAACGACGTCGTCTTCGTGGACCGGCACAAGAACCTGCGGCAGACCATGTCGCTCTTCCTACGCAGCGGATACTCCCGGCTGCCGGTGATCGGCGAGAACCTCGACGACGTGGTGGGCTTCGCCTACCTCAAGGATGTCGCCAAGCGCGACTTCGACCATGCCGAGGCTCAGCTCACCGAACGGATCGACGAGCATCTGCGTCCGGTCCACTTCGTCCCCGACAGCAAGCCGGTCGACGAGCTGTTGACCGAGATGCAGGCCCGCCGCCAGCACGTGGCGATGGTGGTCGACGAGTACGGCGGCACCTGCGGTCTGGTCACCATCGAGGACCTTCTCGAGGAGATCGTCGGCGAGATCACCGACGAGCACGACCAGGAGGAGATCGAGGTCGAGGTGCTTCCCGACGGTGCGTTCCGCGTCTCGTCGCGATTCCCGGTCGACGACCTGGACGAGCTCTTCCCCGAACATCCGGTCAACGACGAGGAGGTGGACTCGGTCGGCGGCCTGCTGGCCAAGGAGCTGGGCCGGGTCCCGATCCCCGGTTCGACGGTCGAGGCCTACGGGCTCCGCTTCGAAGCCGAGGGCACCCGCGGTCGACGCAACCGGATCCGCACCGTGGTGATCAGCCGGGTACCTGTCGCCGACCCGGAGCCGAGCGCGGACTACGCTGATCCGCATGCCTGAGGAGCTCTCCGCCGAAGACCGCAAGCTGCAGACCCTGGCCCGGGCGACCCGGGCCCGGACCGGCGCCGCACAGGGCGCCGCGGTCCGTGACACCGACGGCCGTACCTACGCTGGCGCCACCGTCGAGCTGCCGTCGCTGCAGGTCTCCGCGATCGGTGTCTGCATCGCGATGGCGGTGGCGTCGGGCTCCCGCGGGCTCGAGGCTGTCGTGCTGATGGGCACCGACACACTGCCGCCCGCAGACGCCGCCGCGATCCAGGAGTTCGCCGGCGATCAGGTGACCGTCCACCTGCGCTGAATCGTCGCGCCGCGGATCTTAACCACTGGTCGGAGTGGTGCCCGGGCGCTAGCGTGGGGGCGTGACCTCCGCCGGGTGGAGCCAACATCAAGCAGCCGTCGACCGGCTGCTGGCCTCGTATGCCGCGATCGCACCGGGTGCCGAGGTGCGGTTGGCGAAGCGGACCTCCAACCTCTTCCGGCCGCGTCACGAAGCCCGCGCGGGCCTCGATGTCAGCGGTCTCAACGGGGTGATCGAGGTCGACCCGACCACGCAGACCGCTGAGGTGCAAGGGATGTGCACCTATGAGGACCTGGTCGCAGCGACTGTGCCGCACGGCCTGATCCCGTTCGTGGTGCCGCAGCTGCGGACCATCACGTTGGGCGGCGCCGTCACCGGGCTGGGGATCGAGTCGACCAGCTTCCGCAACGGTCTGCCGCACGAGTCCGTGCTGGAGATGGAGATCCTCACCGGCGCGGGGGAGATCGTCACCGCGCGCCGGACCGGCGAGCATGCCGATCTCTTCGCCACGTTCCCCAACTCCTATGGCTCCCTGGGCTATGCGACCCGGCTCAGGATCGAGCTGGAGCCGGTGCCCAACGCCGTCCGGCTGCGGCACCTGCGGTTCGACGATGCGGCCCAACTGGTCAAGGCCGTCGACACGATCGTGGAGTCGGGGAGCTGGGAGGGCGAACGCGTCGACGGCCTGGACGGCGTCGCCTTCAGCCCCGATGATCTCTACCTGACGCTGGCCACCTGGGTGGAGGCCGGTCCGCAGGAGCCGCGCAGCGACTACACCGGCAGCGAGATCTACTACGCCTCGCTGCAGCGTCGTCGCCACGACCTGCTGGCGTTCGAGGATTACATCTGGCGGTGGGACACCGACTGGTTCTGGTGCTCTGGTGCCTTCGGTCTGCACAACCCACGGATCCGTCGGCTCTGGCCACGGCGTTACCGGCGCTCTGACGTCTACCACCGACTCGTCGCCCTCGAACGTCGTTATGGCGTGGTGGACCGCCTCGACCGGTTCCGCGGGCGGCCGCAGCGGGAACGGGTTATCCAGGACGTCGAGGTGCCTCTCGATCGGCTGCCCGACTTCCTGGCCTGGTTCGATCTCAACGTCGGGATGCGTCCGGTCTGGCTCTGCCCGCTGCGGCTGCGCAACGGTTCCGCGGGACGGACGCGGCCCTGGCCCACCTATCCGCTCGACCCCGGAGTCACCTATGTCAACGTCGGCTTCTGGGGCACGGTGGCGGTCGGTGATGGCGCTGAGCAGGGTCCGCGCAACCGCGCCGTCGAGGCGTACCTCCAGGAGTCCGGCGGGCACAAGTCGCTCTACTCCGAGGCGTTCTACGACCGCGCCACCTTCGACCGCCTTTACGACGGCCCCCATCTGGAGACGGTGAAACGACGCTACGACCCCAGGCACAGGTTGACCTCGCTCTACGACAAGGCGGTTCGACGACAATGAGCTCGACAACTCCGATCACCATCGGCGACGCGGTCGCCTCCCTGCTGCGGGACGGGATGCCGTTGCGGTTCACGGCCTACGACGGGAGTACGGCCGGACCGGCGGACGCCGAGATCGGCCTGCACCTGCGCAACGAACGTGGCCTCTCCTACATCCTCACCGCCCCCGGCGATCTCGGGATGGCACGCGCCTACGTCAGTGGCGACCTGGACATCGAAGGCGTCCATCCCGGTGACCCTTACCCGGCGATGCTGATGCTGCAACGACACCTGCAGTTCCGTCGTCCGAGCATCAGTGAAGCGCTCAAACTTGTGCGTGGCTTGGGGATCAGCCACCTCAAGCCGCCGCCTCCGCCGGTACAGGAGCACCTGCCTCGCTGGCGGCGGGCGGTCGAGGGCCTCCGGCATTCGATGGCGCGCGACGCCGAGGTGATCGCGCACCACTACGACGTCTCCAACCGGTTCTACGAGCTGGTGCTCGGTCCGTCGATGACCTACACCTGTGCGGTGTACGCAGACGAGGCGACGACGTTGGAGCAGGCCCAGGCCGCCAAGTACGACCTGATCTGCCAGAAGCTTGCGCTGCAACCGGGCCAGCGGCTGCTGGACGTCGGCTGCGGCTGGGGCGGAATGGTCCGGCATGCGGCCCGCGAGTACGGGGTGCGGGTCCTGGGGGTGACGCTCTCCCTGGAACAGGCGCTGTGGGCGAAGGAACGGATCGACGCCGAGGGTCTCAGCGATCTGGCCGAGGTGCGCCATCTCGACTACCGCGAGGTGGTGGAGCACAACTTCGACGCGGTCAGCTCGATCGGGCTCACCGAACACATCGGGGTCGGCAACTATCCGGCCTACTTCGGGTTCCTGAGAAGCAAGCTCCGGCCCGGCGGGCGGTTGCTCAACCACTGCATCACCCGCGCAGACAACCGACCGACCCAGACCGGCGCCTTCATCGACCGTTACGTCTTCCCGGACGGCGAACTCACCGGCTCCGGGACGATCGTCAGCGCCGTCCAGAACGCCGGCCTGGAGGTCCAGCACGCCGAGAACCTCCGGTTGCACTATGCGCGCACCCTGGCGGGCTGGTGCGCGAACCTGGAGACGAACTGGGACGAGTGCGTCGCCGAGGTGGGTGAGGGGACGGCCCGGGTCTGGGGGCTGTACATGGCGGGTTCGAGGATCGCGTTCGAGCGCGGTGAGATCGAGCTGCACCATGTGCTGGCCACCCGCAACCACGCCGATGGTCGTAGTGGCTTCCCGATGCGTCCCGACTGGCAGCCGTGACTCTGCGGCCCGGTAGCCTTGAGCGGTGAGTACCCGGGCCGAACAGCACACCGCAACCGTGCTGCAGCGTGAGCAGTTGTCGGAGCATCTGGTGCGTCTTCGCCTCGGTGGTGAGGGTCTGCGCACCTTGACCAGCACCGGCATCGCCGACGAATGGGTCGGCCTGATCGTCCCGGGCCAGTTCCAGAGCCGTTACTACACGGTGCGTGAGCTGGCCGACGGCGAGCTCACCCTCGACGTCGTTGTCCACGAGGTCGGCCTGGTCACCGAGTGGGCGTTGGGGGAGTGCGTCGGTGACGAGGTCACCCTGACCGACGCGAAGGGTTCCTTCCTGCTTCCTGAGGACGCCGAGTGGTTGCTCCTGGTCGGTGACCTGACCGCGATGCCGGCGATGGCCCGGATCGCCCGGGAACACCCGGACCTGCCGACCACGGTGCTGGCCGAGGTCCCCGACGAACTGCCCGGGTACCTGCCCGAGCATGTCGACCTGCACTGGCTTCCAGGCCACGGCGACGGCCTGGCTGCCGCCGTCGAGGGGCTGGAGTGGCCCGAGGGTCCCGGTTACTTCTGGATGGCTGGTGAGTCGGCGCAGATGCGTGCGATCCGCAAGCACCTGATGCGGGTCCGGAAGCTGCCCAGCACCCACTACGACGTGATGGGCTACTGGCGGGCGACGGCGGGGCGTCAGCCTCGCGCCGTCGACCCGGGCCCGATCTACCGAGCCGGCAAGGCTGCCGGCAAGACCGACCAGGAGATCTGGGCGGACTACGACGCAGCACGAGAGAAGAGCGATGACTGAGCCGCACGAGGACCCCGCCCACGAAGAGCCGGCGCTCGAGGAGCCCGAACTCGACGACGAGCTCGACGAGGATGAGCTTGAGGAGGACGAGGACGAGTTCGACGACGACTTCGACTACTCGCACTTCGCGGCTGCCGAGGCGACCGGTTTCTCGATCGACATTCCCGAAGGGCACCGCAGCGGGTTCGCCTCGTTCGTCGGGCGGCCGAATGCGGGCAAGTCGACGCTGACCAACGCTTTGGTCGGTACCAAGATCGTGATCACCTCGTCGCGCCCGCAGACCACCCGCACCGTCGTCCGCGGCATCGTGCACCGTCCCGACGGACAGCTGATCCTGGTCGATACCCCTGGCCTGCACCGGCCGAGGACGCTGCTCGGTGAGCGGCTCAACGACCTGGTGATGGCGACCTGGTCCGAGGTGGACGTCGTCGCGGTCTGTTTCCCGGCCAACGAGAAGATCGGCCCGGGAGACCGGTTCATCGTCAACGAGCTCGCCAAGGTGCGGAAGTCGATCCGGATCGCGGTGGCGACCAAGACCGACCTGGTCACCCCCGAACAGCTCGGCGAGCACCTGCTCTCGATCGCCGAGCTGGGCCGCGAGACCGGAACCGACTGGGCCGAGATCGTCCCGGTCTCCGCTGTCAGCGGCAACCAGGTCTCGCTCCTCTCCGATCTGCTGCTCGGCCTGATGCCCGAGGGGCCGCCGCTCTACCCGGACGGCGACCTGACCGACGCCCCGGAGCAGATCATCGCCGCCGAGCTGATCCGTGAGGCCGCGTTGGAGGGTGTCCGCGACGAGCTGCCGCACTCGATCGCGGTCGTGGTCGAAGAGATGCAACTGCGCGAGAACCGACCCAAGGACAAGCCGCTCCTGGAGATCCACGCCAACCTCTTCGTGGAGCGCGACTCCCAGAAGGGCATCGTGATCGGCCACAAGGGTTCGCGCCTGCGTGAGGTCGGCACCGCCGCCCGCAAGCAGATCGAAGCGATGCTCGGCACCCCGGTCTTCCTCGACCTCCACGTCAAGGTCGCCAAGGACTGGCAGCGCGACCCGCGTCAGCTGCGGCGGTTGGGCTTCTAAGCGCCGGTCGGACGTCGGACGCGCGGTGACGCGTCCGACGTCGCGCTGATCTGGCGGGTTCGCCAACTCGGCGTCGCGGCGGTTTCGGCGGACCGCTGGCTGAGAGTTGACGGCGACCTTGCCTCCGGCGCTGTGCGCCAGAGAGCAGCCGTGATCTGGTTGCGCCGAGGTCCCGGCCACTCGAGCAGATTGCGGCCAGTGTCTCGGAAACGGATCGAGACCCGGTGCCTTGGGGGACATCCCGCCAGGTCCGGCTCCGATTCTGATGCTCCTAGGTCTGGACAAGCGCCAGGGAACCAGGTGCGGTTGCTGGGAGCGGGTTCGAAGTCGAGGCGGGCTTCGGTGCGCGCCTTGAGCTGGCGGGGAACGGCTCCGATTCCTTGGGCGTAGGGCAGTCGGAGGCTCGGCCACGACAGCAAGAACTCACCCGGGGATTCTGTCGGGGGTCTCTGGTGGACTGGTTGCATGATCGAGATCGACGCCCGGCATGTTCCGTATGAGGTCACTGACCTCGATGCGGGGTGCTTGCTTGCGGTGATCTCGGAGAGCCGCGAGTCCGCGTTGGTGCTGGCTCGGCGGCAGCTGCGGTTGGCGTACCAGTGGTGCGTGCTCAACCCCGTGGTGGACGGCTGCGCGGCAGCCTCGTGGTGCGACGACCACGCGCTCGCCTCCCTCGACCTCGACGACGTGCTCGGTGGCGCTGGGACGCCGACTGTTGCTGCGTTCGCGGCCGAAGAGTTCGCCGCCGCCTCCGGGGTGTCGCGGTTCGGGGCGTTGTCGCTGCTGGCCGATGCGTTGGACCTGCACCATCGGCTCCCGCGGTTGTGGATCAAGGTGGAGCTGCTGGAGGTGCCGGGCTGGAAGGCACGTCGGGTTGCGGAGCTGACCCGGAAGCTCTCCGCGGAGGCGGCGGCCTGGTTCGACCTACAGCTCGCGGTTGGTGAGCGGTACGGCTGGCCGACCATCGAACGGTTGCTGGCTATGGCGGTCGCGAAGTTCCACCCTGAGTTGATCTGCGACAAGACCGGCCCGCTCTCCAAAGCCGACTGGGGTGTCACGCTCACCCACAAACACGGCCCGGAGGGCACCGCCTCAGGTACCTCGACTCTGGACGTCGTCGGGGACTCGCTCGACCTGGCCCGGTTCCACGACCTGGTCTGCGAAGAAGCCGAACGGCTCCGCCGCGCAGGCGACGTGGACACGTTGGGCCAGCGGAAGGCGAAAGCCCTTGGCTCAATTGCCGAGGTTCAAGACACCCTCGACTTTGGAGGTCTCGACAAGCTCGACCACCGGAGTTCCGTTGATCGAGCCACCGTTGATCGAGCTTGTCGAGATCGCTCCCGGGCTTCGACGGCTCGGCGCGGTCTGCGGGTCTTCGTCCACACCGCCCTCGCCGATCTCTTCGGCACCGACGACCTCGCGCTCGCCGACGCCGACAAGCTCGGCCCGGTGCTCGTTACCCAGCTTGAAGATTGGCTAAAGCGTCACGGCTCCATCGCCAGCGTCACCCCGGTCATCGACCTGAACCGCACCGGTGCCGTCGACCGGCACGACCCACCCGCCTGGATGGCCGAGCAGGTCCGCCAACGCGACCCACACTGCGTCTTCCCACACTGCACTCGTTCATCCGCCGACGCGGACCTCGACCACATCGAGCCGTACGACAGTGGTGCTTCGGAGCGACGCGGGCCACCGGGCAAGACGCCGCTCGGCCAAACCGCGCCCGAGAACCTGGCGCCGCTCTGCAGACGGCATCACCTGGCCAAGACCCACGGCCGCTGGAAGTACCAACGCACCCGCGACGGCAACTACCTCTGGACCGACGCCCACCAGAACCTCTGGCTGGTCACGGCCGTCGGCACGGTTCAGTTGAACTGACCTCAACCGAACTGGCCTCAGCTGTGCCGACCTCACCTGTGCCGACACCACGAACCGCAGCACCGCTTCCTCCGTGGCCGAACCGGCGACCGGAGGTAGCGGCGCGCCACCAGCACGCTAGATCAGCGGGACGGGTCAGGCCGGAGCCCAGCAGATGCCGTAGCGGCGGCCGGACTTCCACTGCTCAGCGGTGGGCCACTCGTAGCCCCAGCGGTAGTTGAGAGCGTCGCTCGCGCCCCGACGGGCCAACTCCTTGCAGCGTTCGGCGCCGGCCTTCTCAGCAGCAGTCCTACCGGGCCACTTGTCTCCCTTGGCGCCCTTCACCTCGATGGTGCCGGTCGCCCGCCAGGAGTGGCTGCTGGCGCACTGCACCCGCTTGAAGGCCGGGGTGCCCGGCTGGGCGGTGCCGCACATGCCGTAACGGGTGCGACCCGCATCCGAGTTGAGCACTCCCTTGAGTGAGCCGGGGAGGGGAGCGAGCTTCTCCGGGGCCGCGATCACCACGACGTCGCAGCGGTACCACTGCTCGCCGGCGTCCGAGGCCTCCACCGTGGGGGCGAACCAGACCGAGGTGATCATCGAGAGCCGACGCTGCTCGGCCGAGCCACCCAAGTAGGAGTCGACCGCCCGGGCGCACCGAGCCGGAGGCTGCTTGCGAACATACGCAGAGTCGACCGCCAGCAGATGGCCATCGACCACCGTGTCCAGCTCGCCGACGGCGACGGTCCGGGTGGTCGGTGACTTCTTGCACGAGCTCGGCTCGACATCGGTCGTCGGCTCCATGATCTGCGCCCAACTCAGCTGGTAACAGGCCCCCACCTTCGGGGGCGGGGGAGGCGTGAGAGCGGTCCGAGCCACTGTCGGCGATGCGCTCGGCTTCTCCGCCTGCTCATCGTCCGAGCCGCCGCTGCACGCGGTGAGCGCCAATACGGCGGAGGCCAGGATCGCGGTCAGGGAGCGGATCATCGCCGACTCACTTGGTCGTCTTCGCCCAGCAGACCGAGCGGCGATTGCCGGCTTCCCACTCAGCCTCGTGGAACCACGTGTAGCCGAACTGGTAATCCGGCGGGTAGTTCAGCCAGGCCACCACGGACTTGGAGCAGAAGTCACGCGACTTCACCTCCACCAGTCGGTCGCCCGGATACTCCGCGGTGTCGGCACCGACCTTGATCGTGGTCACCGCGCGCCAGGTGTGTGGCTCCGAGCAGGGCACCTTGACCGAGCCGGCGACCGACGCGCCGTCCGCGCAGACCATCCACTTGTCGTTGGGCTTGCCGAGCATCAGGTCCCGGGTGGTGGCGGGCAGGTTGACGTACTCCTTGGACTGGTCGCCGCCGCCGATCACGTCGCAGCGGTACCAACGGGCGCCGTCGTCCCAAGCCTTCTCGCTCGGCCGGAACCACGCCCAGCTGAGCACGGTACGCATCACCAGCGAGTCGTCGGCGCCGAGGAACTTGCTGTAGTTCTCCGAACAGGTCTGGTAGGCGAACTTCCCCAGGGCCTTGTCGTCGTAGTCGACGTCGTCGAACGACTCCGGAAGCGCACCCACAGCGAAGGTCTCCGCCGTGTGCGGCTTGGCGCAGTCGACGGTCTTGGTGGCGTTCGAGCTCTTCGCGACGTCGTCGGGGGAGAGGACCCGGCAGGCGCCCAGTTCGGGCTGCTCGACGGCGTCGACCTGGTCGGGATCGACATCGGCGCCGGCGTCTCCACTGCAGGCGGCGAGCGCGGTGAGGAAGAGGAGCGCGACCGAGTAGCTGCGCAGCCGCTTGATCAGCACGTCGTCTCCCCTTTGGTGGCCCCAGCCTCGGTGGCCGTAGTCGTCCAGAATCTTACCTGGGCCCGGTGTGCTCCCACGGTGCAGTCGGGGAACTGAGCGGCGCGTTCGCGACCGCTGCGGGCAGGGTCACTCCATCAGCAACGCGGAGAGGGTCGCGCCCAGTTCGTAGGCGGCGGCCTCGTCGTCGGCGTCGACGTCACCGAGGATCGAGAGCACCGGGGCGGCCAGGTTCCAGCCGAGCGCCGCAGTGATGCTCTGCACGCTGCGGATCCCGCCCTCGGTGTCGTAGCGACCGTGGATACAGAGGCCGTACGGCTTCCGCCCGGCCTGGGCCGCGCCACCGCCGTGCTCGTCCAACGCGCCGCCGATCTCCAAGAAGGTGCGGTCGAAGAGATCCTTCGTCATCCCCGCCATGTACCCGAAGTTGGTCGGGGTCACCAACAGGACGCCGTCAGCGGCGTTGATGTGTTCGGCAAGCGTCTCGCCGACCGGCCTGACGTCGACCTCCACACCCTCGATCGCCTCGTCGCGAGCCCCCGCCTCGACGGCGCGCAGCAGGGTCGCCAGGTGAGCGGTCGGGGAGTGGTGGGCAACCAGGAGACGGGCCATGTCTCCCATTGTGACCCGGACCGGGTGTCATCGGTGGGGCCTCGTCGGTTACAGTGGGTCTCGTCATGAACAACGTGCTCCTGCTTCGCTGCCGCAGCAAGGTCTGAATCTGCCGGACCCCCTTGCTGCGGAGTTCTTGTGCGCGACCGGCGCCGAACCCATCTCGTCAGCGAGGACACCATGACCAATCTGAGCAACTCCGCCAATAGCCAACGCCCCAGCGGAATGCCGTTCCAGCGTTACACCGCCTTCGTTCCGGTCGACCTGCCGGACCGGACCTGGCCGACCAAGAAGATCACCGTCGCCCCCCGCTGGTTGTCGACCGACCTGCGTGACGGCAACCAGGCATTGGTCGAGCCGATGAGCCCGGCCCGCAAGCTGAAGATGTTCGACCTGTTGGTGAAGATGGGCTACAAGGAGATCGAGGTCGGTTTCCCGAGCGCCAGCCAGACCGACTTCGACTTCGTCCGCCAGTTGATCGAGGGCGACCGGATCCCCGACGACGTACAGATCTCGGTACTGACCCAGGCCCGCGAGGACCTGATCGAGCGCACTGCCGAGTCGCTGGCCGGCGCGCCCCGAGCCACGATCCACCTCTACAACGCCACCGCTCCGCTGTTCCAGCGCGTGGTCTTCGGCGTCACGCCGGCCCAGTGCACCGAGATCGCGGTCCGCGGTACCGAGATGGTCGTCAAGTACGCCGAGAAGTACCTGTCCGACATCGTCGGCTCCGAGCAGTTCGGCTACCAGTACAGCCCGGAGATCTTCACCCAGTCCGACACCGACTTCGCACTGAGCGTCTGTGAAGCGGTCTCCGACGTCTGGCAGCCGGAGGCAGGTCGCGAGATCATCCTGAACCTGCCGGCGACCGTGGAGATGTCCACGCCGAACACCTACGCCGACCAGATCGAGTACTTCAGCCGTGGCCTGACCCGGCGCGAGCACTCGGCGATCAGCCTGCACCCGCACAACGACCGCGGTACCGCGGTCGCGGCCAGCGAGCTGGGCCTGATGGCCGGTGCGGACCGCGTCGAGGGCTGCCTGTTCGGCCACGGTGAGCGCACCGGCAACGTCGACCTGGTCACCTTGGCGATGAACCTGTTCAGTCAGGGCATCGACCCGCAGGTCGACTTCTCCGACATCGACGAGGTCCGCCGCACGGTCGAGTACTGCACCCAGCTGCCGGTCCACCCGCGACACCCGTACGCCGGCGACCTGGTCTACACGGCTTTCTCCGGCTCGCACCAGGACGCGATCAAGAAGGGTCTGGAGGCGCTGGACCGTGAGGCCGAGGCGCAGGGCATCTCGGTGCGTGACATCGCCTGGGAGGCGCCGTACCTGCCGATCGACCCCAAGGACGTCGGCCGCAGCTACGAAGCCGTGATCCGGGTCAACAGCCAGTCCGGTAAGGGCGGCGTGGCCTACATCCTGAAGGCCGAGCACAACCTGGACCTGCCGCGCCGCGCCCAGATCGAGTTCAGCCGGGTCATCCAGCAGCACTCCGACGCCGAGGGCGGCGAGGTGACCCCGGAGAACATCTGGAGCATCTTCAGCGCCGAGTACCTGGAGCGCGAGGCTCCGTTGAAGTTGAACTCGGTACACACGTCCTCGGCCGCCGGCGCCCAGGACCAGCTCAACGTCAACGTCTATGTCGACGGCGAACTGCGTGAGCTGAGCGGCAGCGGCAACGGACCGATCAACGCGTTCACCAACATCCTGTCCGACCTGGTCTCCAGCGAGCAGGCAGCCGGTAACCCGCTCTACGCCAACCGTGGCGACGTCCGGGTCCTGGACTACGTCGAGCACGCCCTCTCTGCGGGCGGCGACGCGATCGCTGCCGCGTACGTGGAGTGCGCGGTCGGCGACAAGGTGCTGTGGGGGGTCGGTCTGGACGCCAACATCGTGACGGCGTCGCTGAAGGCCGTGATCTCGGCGATCAATCGGGCCGCCTGACGCCTGAGCCGACGTAGACGGCGCCCGTCCCGAGCAATCGGGGCGGGCGCCGTCCGTTGTCTGCGGGGTGGCCGCCTGCTGGCGAGGTGGGGTCCGGATCGGGTGGAACAACTACGTGGCGGACCACGTAGTTGTCCGGATCCGGGGAGCGGGTGACCTGGACCACTGTGGTGGCCATCACAGATCATGTCGGGCTCGTGCCCGCGTCGAGAAAGGCCAGCCATGTCCGCCGTACTCACCGCGCCCCCCGCCCTCGAGGGCGACCACCTGACCCGTGCCCGTGCCGTCGCCGAGATCGTCGAATCCGAGGCCAACGCGATCGAGGCACAGGCCACCATCACCCAGCCGGTCTACGACGCGCTTGTGGCGAGTCGGCTCTTCTGGATGCTCGTGCCCCGCGAACTCAACGGTGAGGGACTGAGCCTGGTGGAGAGCTTCGAAGTGATCGAAGAACTCTCCCGGGCGGACGGCTCCACGGGCTGGGCCTTCATGGCCAACAGCCTGAGCACGTCGCTGGCGGCCGGCTTCCTGGCCGACAAGGGCGCCCGCGACCTCTTCGCCCATGACGTGCCCGGCATCACCGCAGGGATGATCCTGCCGACCGGCTCCGGTCGCCGGGTCGAGGGCGGCTACGTGGTCACCGGCAACTACCAGTTCGCGAGTGGCTCAGCGCACGCCTCCTGGGTGGGGGCCGGTTTCATCGTCAAGGACGAGGAGGGGAACCCGCTCACCTCGGCGGACGGCCAGCCGGTCTGCCGTACCGCCTTCGTGCCGCGGGAACAGGTCGAGTTCCGCGGCAACTGGGATGTCTGGGGCCTGGTCGGCACCGGCTCCTACGACTACGGACTGACCGAGGTCTTCATCCCGGAGGAGCACGCCTTCGACACCTTCTCCACCACGCCGGTCCGTCCCGAGCCGGTCTATCGCTTCGGCCTGCTCGGCATCGGCGTCGGCGGGCACGCTCCGGTCGCGCTCGGTATCGCCCGTCGGGCGCTCGACGAGATCGTGAAGATCGCCAGCGTCAAGGGACGGGTCGGCTATCCCACCGTGATCGGCGACTCCGAGCTCTTCCGGCTGGAGTTCGCCAAGCACGAGGCGCTCTACCGGGCGGCGCGCGCCTACGTCTACGAGGTGCACGGTGAGGCCGAGGAGTGGATCAACGCCGGCAACGAGCTCACCCAGGTGCAGGGTGCCCGGCTGCGCCAGGCGGTGACCTGGGTCCAGGAGGTGGCGGCCGAGGTCACCGACTTCGCGCACCGCTGGGGCGGCAGCCAGTCGTTCCGCAACCCCACCGCGCTGGGTCGCGCCACCCGCGACGCCGCGGTCGCCACCCAGCACCTGCTCGTCGACCCGATGACCATGGTCGACGCCGCGGGTCCGATCATGGGCGAGTACGGCGCAGGTCGTCAGGCCTGACGACGATGAGCCCGGCGGCGCGGCGTTGTCCGCGCCGCCGGGTCAGCCCCGCAACGCCGCAGCGACCTGGGTGCGGTTGGTGACGCAGAGCTTCTGCAACACGCGCTCGACGTGCCCCTCCACCGTCCGCGGTGAGAGCACCAGACGGGCCGCGATCTCCTTGTTGGACAGGCCGTCGGCAACCATCGCCGCCACCTCGTTCTCGCGGCGGGTGAGGTCGTTGACGCCGGGCTGGCCACCGGTGCCGAGAGGTGCCTCCTCCGTCTCATCGAGAGCGAAGGCGATCGCCGCCGTCACCGACTTCAGGGCGCCTTCGGCCTGCAATCGGGTGTAGCGGTCGGCTCCGAGTTGGTGGCGAGCTGCAGCGACATGGCGTTCGCGGACCTCGACCCAGTGCCGGGAACCGTAGAGCTGACGGCCGAAGCCACCCCAGAGTTTGGCGGCGGAGCCGGCCAGGATCGCCGCCCGTTCGGCTTCGCTGAGGACCGTCTCGGACCAGCCGAGCAGGTCGAGCAGCAGGGTCGCGCCGATCTCGTCGTCGAACTCCCGGATCCGGCCGAGGCCGGCGCGGGCCAACTCCCGGGCCCGCTCGGCGTCGCCCGAGCGCAGGGCCACCGAGCCGAGGCCGAACTCGGCGTAGGCGCGGTACCAGCGCTCGCCGGTGGCCTCGGACTGGGCCTCGACGGCGGCATAGTGCTGTTCGGCGAGCTCCACCTCGTCCTTCGATGCATGCAGCATTCCCAGGTGCACGCCGAGCGCGGAACGCAGACCACCGCGGGGCGGGCGCTCGCGGTAACGGGCCAAGGCGTCGAGCAGCAGGGGCTCGGCGCGGTCGAACTCTCCGGCGAAGTACGCGATCAGGCCACGCCCGTGTTCGACGAAGTCGAGGGTCCGGAGGTCGTCCGCGGCCTCCGCGATCCGCCCCGCGACGTCGAGTGCAGTCGCCGCACTGGCGCGGTCTCCCTGAAGGGTCTCGACGAAGGCCAGGGTGGCCAGCACCTCGCCCTGCACGGGAGTTCCGGCGACGCTGTCGGCGAGGCGGTCCAGCCAGAGCCGGTGCTCACGTACCGAGAAGCCGCCCGCCCACAGGAACCAGGGCTCGGCGACCACCTGGGCAGCCGTCGTCCGCACCTTGGGATCGGTCTGACTCTGTGCCGCCCACTGCAGCGCTGTACGGAGGTTGGCGCGGTTCGCCCGGAACCAGGCGTTGATCCGGACCTGGTCGGGACCGGTCCACGCCGTCACCAACTCCCGGACCTTGGCATGGATCCAGGTCAGCAGACGGCGGTGCAGGTCGTCCGTCGCCGTCTCGTCGAGGCGGCTCTGCCCGTACTCGCGGATCGTCTCCAGCATCCGGAAGCGGACGGCGCCCGCCCGCTCCTCGCGCAGCAGGATGGACTTGCCGACCAGCGCCATGATCGCGTCGAGGACCCGGGGTGCGGGCAGGGAGGCGTCGGCGCAGACCTCTTCGGCCATCACCAGGTCGAAGCCGCCGGCGAAGAGCGAGGCCCGTGACCAGAGCAGTTGCTGCTCGGGCGTGCACAGGTCGTGGCTCCAGTCCAGGGTGGCGGCCAGCGACTGGTGCCGGCTCGGCGCGGCCCGGTTGCCGGTGGTCAGCAGCTCGAGACGGCGATCGAGGCGGTCGGCGAGCTCGGAGACCGACAGCACCGGCAGCCGCGCACAGGCCAGTTCGATGGCGAGGGGGAGGCCGTCCAGGCGGGCGCAGACCCTGCGCACCGCCTCCCGGTTGCTGTCGTCGATCCGGAAGCCGCCGAGGACGGCGTCAGCACGGCTCTCGAACAACGCCACGGCAGTCTCCGTGGTGTGGTCGTCGTCGGCCGCGCTGCCTGGGCCCGCCACCGGGAGCGGGGCGAGCGGGAAGGTGAACTCCTCCGGGAGCGAGAGCACTTCGCGGCTGGTCACCACGATGGTCAACGACGAGGTCTCCTGGAGCAGGGTCCTGACCAGCGCCGCGCAGGCGTCGACGACGTGCTCGCAGTTGTCGATCACCAGCAGCATCTGACGATCGGCCAGATACTCGACCAGAGCCGCCTCGGCCGTCGAGCCCTGTTGGTCGCGCCCGGCCAGTTGAAGACCTTCGAGCACGGCCTGGGGGAGCAGCTCCGGGCTACGCAGCGCGGCCAGTTCGACGAACCTGACGCCGTCCGGGAAGGCGCGACGGACCTCGTGAGCCAGCCGGGTGGCGAGCCGGGTCTTACCGATCCCACCGATCCCGGTGATCGTGATCAGCCGGTGGCCGCCGAGGAGGGTCCGGAGCCGGGAGAGCTCGGCACGCCGTCCGACGAACGCGGTGGAGAACCGGGGGAGGCCGACGGGCGGCGTCCCGGTGCCGGTGGGTTCGGGTTCCGGCTCGCTGACGGCGCCGGGGTCGGCCTGACTCTCCAGCCGGGCGCGGGCGATATAGCCGGCGAGGGTGGAGGCTGCGTGCTGCCAGTCCAGCGCTTCGGCGACGTCGGCCACGCGGAGGTCGGGATCGGCGGTGAGCAGACCCCGGATCTCGGCGCCGTAGCGGTCGTAGAGGGTGCTGCGCGAGCCGCGGGCATCCTCGGGGGCGGTGCTGAGGGAGAGTGCACGACGGACGGTATTGCGCGACATGCCCAATTTGCGGGCAATTCCCTTGATGGATTCGCCCGAGGTGTGGAGCGCGTTGATTCGCTCCCACTCGTCCTGGTTCATGAAGTCGGCTCCGCGCAGTGTGAATGAGGGGTGATTGCTATCACTTTTGTCGACTGATCGCAGGAAGTCAAGGAGGGCCATCGCGGCTCTTCGTGGCGTCGACCGCAAGGGGGTCAACTAGTGGAGGCGTGGGTGCCAGCAGTGCTCCGCCGGGCGAATCTAGACACGTCGGTGAGCGTGAAATCCAGGCCGAACCGGTGGTTGCGCGGGCTCGGGTGGTGGACCACGTAGTTGCCCGGTTCGCGTGGGTCGCGCGACTCGGCAGAGTAAGCCACATCACAGCCGAGGCAACGGTGCCTCTGCGGGTGGTTCCGCATCATTTCCGGGTATTTCGATGACCCTGAAAGCGGGATGAATTCGTTGTCTCGAGCCCATTCTTTTGGGTGCCGAAAACTAACTGAGGAGTGGTTATGGAAAGCGCGAACATCAAGGCTCTCAAGGATGCATTCGCGGCAGCGGACGCGGGCGACGCCGGCCCGTTGGTGGCGCTCTACGACGACAACCTCTCGTGGGCGGGCTTCACCCTGGCCGGCACGCAGACCGTCTACACGAAGGGCTCCTTCCTCGAAGCCTTCGGCGTACTGGCGAAGCTCGATGAGTCGGCCAACGAGGTGCTGGCGGCCACCGAGACGCCCGAAGGCATCGTGACGGCGACGCTGCGGCTCTACCGCCGGCTCGGCGAGCGGGAGCTCGACGTGCAGGCCGTCTTCACCCACCGGTTCGTCGACGGCAAGGTGACTCACGGCTCCGACGTGGTCCCCGCCGCCTTCGAACAGTTCTGGGCCGAGACCGGCCTGAGCGCCTGATCCAGCACGAGAAGAGGAGTGAGGCGATGACGATCATGGCGAACCGACCCGCGAGCGCAGCCGCACTCGGACGCGTCGTCCGACCGGTGCAGGCCACCACGCCGACCTCGGCGTTCCGTGACGTCATGGCCAACATGGCTGCCCCGGTCTCGGTGATCACCGCTGCCCACGACGGCGTGGGCAGCGGTGCCACGGTGAGCGCGCTGATGTCGCTGTCGATGGAGCCGGAGCTGATCGTGGTCGCGCTGGACCGGCGGTCGGCGACCCTGACGATGATCCAGCGCACCCGGCGCTTCGGCGTCAACATCCTCGCCGCGGACCAGGGCCAGGTGGCGATGGGCTTCGCAGCCAAGGGCGAGGACAAGTTCGCGGGCCTGGCACACACCCTCGAGTCCGGCGTTCCGCGCTTGGCGGGAGTCTCCGGATGGGTGCGGTGCACGGTGGAGCGGATCCAGCCGGGTGGTGACCATGTGCTGATCTCGGGCCTGGTGGAGAGCTCGTTCCACGACCCGGAACGGGCCCCGATGACCTATCAGGGCCGTCGCTTCGGTACGCACCAGCCCTGCTGAGGCGGACCGCTCCCACGCCGCGACCGGCGCCGGGCATCAAGATCGTGGAAGGGAAGAGCATGTTTCACTCAGGGAGCGGCACCGACGTCGTCGCCGCACGCCAGCAGCGGATCGGCGACCTGTCACGTCGCGCCGCGCGGCGCGCACCGGAGAAGGTGGCGATCATCGACGGGCCGACCCGGCTCACCTTCGCTGAGCTCGACGACCGGGTCAGCCGCTTCGCTGAGGCGATGGCGTGCGCCGGCCTGGTCCGCGGCGACACGCTCGCCCTGCTCAGCCACAACTGCTGGCACTTCCCGGTGCTGGCGATGGCCGCGGCACGGCGCGGGGTCGCGCTGGTCCCGATCAACTTCATGTTGGGGGCGGACGAGGTGGCCCACATCCTGGACCACTGCGGGGCCATGGGATTCGTCGTCGAGGACGCGTTGCTCGACGTCGCCACCCAGGCGTTGGCGCTCAGTGGCCTCGAGGTCCCGATCCGGCTCCGGATCGACCTCGACCCGGCGCTGAGCGCGGAGCCCGAGAGCGGCTGGACGCCGATCGAGAGTTGGCTCGATCAGCGGCTCACCGGGCTTGCCGACGTCGAGCTGGCGGACGACGAACCGGTGCGGATCATGTACACCTCCGGTACCGAGTCGCGACCGAAGGGCGCGCTGCTGGGCAGCCGCTCGCTGTTGTGGCAGTACACCTCCTGCATCGTCACCGGGCAGATGGAGCCGAGCGATGTGGAGGTGCACTCGATGCCGCTCTATCACTGCGCGCAGCTGGACAACTTCCTGTTCACCAAGATCTATCTCGGTGCCACCAGCGTGATCCTGCGTCGTCCGGAGCCGACCGAGATCCTGGCCGCCGTCGAGCGGCACCGGGTCAGCAACCTCTTCCTGCCGCCGACGGTATGGATCAGCCTGATGGCGACTCCCGAGTTCGCGACCACCGATCTCTCCAGCCTGCGTAAGGGGTACTACGGTGCTTCGGCGATGCCGAAGGAGGTGCTCCGCGAGCTCACCGAGCGGATGCCGGAGCTGCGGCTCTGGAACTTCTACGGGCAGACCGAGATGGCGTCGCTGGCCACCGCCCTGCCGCCGGAGGAGCAGTTCAGCCATGGCGGCTCAGCCGGGTACCCGGCGCTCAACGTCGAGACCCAGATCGTCGACGACGACGGGCACCCGATGCCAGCCGGGACCGTGGGCGAGATCGTGCATCGGAGCCCGCACCTGATCCAGGGCTACCTCAACGATCCGGAGCGGACCGCTGAGGCGTTCCGCGGCGGCTGGTTCCACTCCGGCGACCTCGGCTACTTCGACGCCGACGGTCGTCTCTATGTGGTGGACCGGAAGAAGGACATGATCAAGACCGGTGGCGAGAACGTCTCGAGCCGGGAGGTCGAGGAGGTCTTCTTCGAGCATCCGGCGGTGGCCGAGGTCGCCGTCTTCGGTGTGCCGCACCCGCGCTGGATCGAGGCGGTCGCTGCCGTCGTCGTGCCGCGCCCCGGTGTCGAGGTGAGTGCTGAGGAGTTGCAGGGGTTCGCCCGGAGTCGGTTGGCGGCGTTCAAGGCGCCCAAGTACGTCGTCCTGGCCGACGTGTTGCCGAAGAACCCGAGCGGGAAGGTGCTCAAGCGCGAGCTGCGCACCGCGCACGCTGCCATCGCCGGGTGATCATCAGGGCCGGGCCGCGAGGCCTTCGTCGTTGTCGGTGGTCTCCCGGGCGCGGACGGCCTGGCGCATCTGCGCCAGGTTCTCCTCCAACAGGTCGGCCACCAGTTCGTCGGTGCGCGGGTCGTTGAGGACCTCGAAGGTCAACCGGAAGACGGTGTCGCTGACCAAACGGACGATGTCGTCGTGGAACGGGAGTCGGCGCAGTCGCCCCAACCGGGCGTCCTGCTTGACCAGTTCGACGATCATCTCGTCGATCTCGACCCGGTTCTGTTGCAGAGCTGAGGCGATGTTCTGGGTGTAGTGGCCGGTGCGCAGCACCGCGGAGACCTCGTCCATCACCGCGATCGTGACGGGACGTTTGATCGCTTCGACCAGGGTGTCGGAGGCGTGTGCGACGACAGCGGCGGTGACCCGGTCCCCGAAGGCTCGGTCGGCGACCCGGCCGAGGCGGGCCAGCACGATGAAGATCCGGAGCAGCCGGAAGCTGCGGAAGGCGGGATGGGCGATCGGGATCATGCCGAGCACCTCGTACCAGTACCGGCCGAGGAAGCGCCATCCCTCCCGGCTACGTCGCCACCGCCATCCGAACTCGATGGCGAAAAGTGCACAGATCGCGATGTCGACCCCGACCACCCAACGGGTGGTCCGCGCGGAGACCGAGAAGAAGGTGACCCAGGTGAGCAGACCGACCGAGATCGCGGCGATGATCAGCATCGTCCAGTCCAGAAGGCCGACCGGTGGTTTGGAGGGGTAGTCGGCCAGCCGGGGTCTGGAGCTGCGTTCACGCATTGGCCCAGGATCGCAGGTGGGTGGCCACCAGCCAGTACCTGGCGTGCGGCACGCGGACCGGTTCAGGCATCATCGCGCCATGACTGCGCTGCGCACCGAGACGACCGGCTACGTGCGGGTCCTGCATCTGTCCCGGCCCGAACGTCGGAACGCGATCAACCAGGAGCTGGCCGACGAACTCTCCGTCGCCTTCGCCGAGGCCGAGGCCGACCGTGGCGTCCGGGCGGTCGTACTGACCGGCGACGGCGGCTACTTCAGTGCGGGCACCGACCTCACCTCGACGGCACCGCCACGGACCGAGGAGGGCGGCGCCTACGGCTTCTTGGCACGGGTCCGCCGCACACCGCTGATCGCTGCAGTTGAAGGGTTCGCCTACGGCGGCGGCTTCGAGTGTGTGCTGGCCTGCGACCTGGTGGTGGCGAGCCGGGAGGCGCGGTTCGGACTGCCCGAGGTGAAGCGGGGGCTGGTGGCGAACAGCGGGGCGCTCTTCCGGGCGCCGGCACGGCTGCCGCTGAACCTGGCCACCGAGATGCTCCTCACCGGCGACCCGATCGCCGCCGAACGCGCCCACCTGCACGGCCTGGTCAACGAGCTCTGCGAACCGGGCGGCGCGCTGACGGCCGCGCTCGCGTTGGCGGAGCGGATCGCGGTGAACAGCCCGGACGCCGTCCAGCAGTCGCTGCAAGCGATCGCTGTCGAGGTGGCCGAGCGTGAAGAACGCGGCTGGGAACTGACCCGAGCGGCCGACGAGGAGAACGCGGGATCGCCCGATCGGGTAGAAGGCGTGACCGCCTTCTTCGAGAAGCGTCCGCCCAACTGGGCCTGACGATCGGGGGCTGACGCCCAGGGTCCGGCCTGACGCCTCGGGCCTGCCGAGGCTGCTTTACGCTCGTGACAGCTGTGATGGGCGACGTGACTGTGATGGAGGAGTGGCGCTATGGAGCTGGAACAGATCCTCGACCAACGATGGAGCTGCCGAGCCTTCGAGGCCGAGCCCGTCGCCCAGGAGACCCTGGACGGGATCTTCGCGCTGGCGCAGCGGACGGCGTCGTGGTGCAACACCCAGCCGTGGCGCGTCCACCTGCTCAGTGGCGACGCGCGCGATGCTCTGTCGAAGGCGCTCATCGAGTCGGTGTTGGCGGGCTCCGGCGGGACCGACTACCCGATGCCGGACTATGTCGGCGTCAGCGATGACCGGCGCAAGGTGGCAGGGTTCGGGCTCTATGCAGCATTGGAGATCGCGCGTGAGGACAAGCTGGCCCGCGGGGCGCAGATGCTCAAGAACTTCGAGTTCTTCGGGGCACCCCACGTCGCGGTGATCACCAGCGATGCGCCGTTGGGCTTCTACGGCGGTGTCGACTGCGGCGGCTTCGTGGCGAACCTGGTCAACGCCGCCCACGCGGCCGGGTTGGGTACCTGCGCGCAGGGCGCGATCGCGATGCAGGCCCCGGTGGTCCGTGAGTTCCTCGACCTGCCCGAGGACCGGTTGGTGGTCTGCGCCGTGGCGATCGGACGCCCGGACTTGAACGACCGGGTCAACGACTTCCGCACCGAGCGAGCCGAGGCGGAGCAGGTCGTCACGTACCTGTCCTGAACCTAAGAACGTAGCGAAGGGCTGCCGTCGAGGATCGACGGCAGCCCTTCGTCGTGGTCGGCTCAGGCCGGGACGGGCGTCTGCACCATCGAACCGAGGCGCTGGGCCAGGAGCTCGGCGGCCTCGCTGGTGATCCGGTCCAGCAGGTCGGCACAGGTCGGGATGTCGTTGATCAGGCCCTGGACCATGCCGACCGACCAGACGCCCGCCTCCGGGTCGCCGGTCTCGTAGACGGTCCGGCCGCGGATCCCGTTGACCAGGTGCTGCACGTCCTCGAACTGGCCGCCGTCCGCCATGATCTCCACGGCTTCACGTGCCACCGCGTTGGAGTGCACGCGGGAGGTGTTGCGCAGCGGGCGGAAGAGGAGTTCGGTGTCGCGTTCGGTGGCGGCGACGATCGCCTCCTTGACCCGGTGGTGGATCGGCGACTCCTGGGTGCACAGGAACCGGGTGCCCATGTTGACCCCCTCGGCGCCGAGGGCGAGCGCGGCGACCAGGCCGCGGGCGTCGGCGATGCCGCCGGCGGCGATCACCGGGATCTCCAGCTGGGCGGCGGCTGCCGGGATCAGGACCAGGCCGGGGATGTCGTCCTCGCCGGGGTGCCCGGCGCATTCGAAGCCGTCGATGCTGACCGCGGTGACGCCGACGGCCTGCGCCTTGAGGGCGTGCCGCACGCTCGTGCACTTGTGGATGATCTTCACGCCGTGCTGGTTGAAGTAGTCCATGTACGGCCCGGGGTTCGCCCCAGCGGTCTCGATGACCCGGACTCCGGAGTCGACGATCGCGTGGCGCAACTCGTCGTGGTTCACCGTGCGCATCGAGGGCAGGATCGTCAGGTTCACGCCGAACGGGTTGTCGGTGTGCTCGCGCACCTTGCGGATCTCAGCTGCGAGCAGCTCCGGGTCGGGGAAGGTGAGGGCGGTCAGCATGCCCAGCCCGCCGGCCTCGGCGACCGCGCCGACAAGCTCGGCCTTGCCGACCCACTGCATGCCGCCCTGCATGATCGGGTGGGCCACTCCGAAGGTCTCGGTGAAGCGGGTCCTCAGTCGAGGAGTCACGGTCGCGGGGCCGGTTGCAGTTGCCATGAGGGGACCTTCCAGGACGGGGATGGCATCAAGTTGACGCGTGTGTCAACATAGGTGTGGGTTGACGTGCTTGTCAATCGTGGCGGTGTTGAAGGGGAGGTGATGTGCGTGACGTCTCCGGTACGCGTACTGGTGCTGGGTAGTGGGGGGATCGGAACCCTGATCGCTGCGCGGCTCGCGGTCGATCCACAGGTGCAGGTGAGCCTCGCGGTGCGCCGTCCGACGCCTTCGGTCGTCCTGGTCGGCGACGGCGAGGAGCGGGTCGCGCCGGTCGAGATCGTGACCGACGTGGCCGGCCTGGCGCCGTTCGACTGGGTGGTCGTCGCGACCAAGGCCTACGACGTACCTGGGTTGGCGGACTGGTTCGCGGCTCCGGCCTGCCGCGGCGCCCGCTACCTGGTCGCCCAGAACGGCGTCGAGCATGCGGAGCGGTTGGCGCCTTGGATCGAGGTCGACCGGGTCCTGCCGGCGATCGTGACCTATGGCGCCGAGCGGACGGCGCCCGGCCGGGTGGCCCAGACCTTGTCGGGCGTGGTTCGGCTGCCGCAGACGCCGTTGGCCCAGGCGTTCTCGGCGCTGGCTGCTGGCGGGGCACTCAATGTGGAGGTGACGGCGGAGTTCGCCGTCGCGCTGTGGACCAAGCTCGCTCACAACCTCGCCAGCAACTCATTGACCACGATCGCCGATGTCAGTGTCCGTGAGGTTGCGCTGCGGCCGGGGCTACGGGCCGCGGCGATCGCACTGGTGGCTGAGTGTCGTGCGGTTGCGGCCGCCGTCGGGGTGCGGCTGGACGAGCGGCTGACGGAGGAGATGCTGACGCTCTTCGCCAGTTTTCCAGCCACGGTGCACTCCTCGATGTGGCAGGACCGCCAAGCAGGGCGTCGGTTCGAGCACGACGCAATCAGTGGTGCCCTGGTCAGGATCGGGGAGGCGTGGGGTGTCGCCACGCCGCGCGTGCATCTGACGACCTGCCTTCTCGACGGCCTTGAGATGGGATACTGACGCCCATGCGTGCCGCCTGCTCCCGAGGGAGTCTCTGATGCCTGCCCCGACCGAGTCGCAGCAGGCGAGACGTGACCAGGGGCCGATCACCGACCGCGGGGCCCAGCGTCGCGCTGCCCTTCTGGTGGCCGCGCGGGCGGTCTTCGAGCGCAAGGGGTTCATCGATACCAAGGTGAGCGACATCGCCAAGGAGGCCGGCGTTTCGCACGGCACCTTCTACACCTACTTCGACACCAAAGAAGCGGTGTTCCAGGAGGTCTCCAAGGAGGTGATCGAGTCGATGCTGCTCTCGATGGCGACGCCGGTGCCGACCGATGACTTCCATGCCCGGATCAAGGATTCGGTGCGCCGCTTCGTCCATGCCTACCGCCCGAACGCCACGATGATCGGGTTGATGGAGCAGGTCGGCACCTTCTCGCCGGAGCTCCGCGATCTGCGCCTCGATATGCGTGAGACCTTCGTACGGCGCACCCAGCGGGGGATCGGTCGCCTCGTCGAGGCGGGGCTGACCGCGTCCGACATCGACATCGAGTACACCGCGGAGTCGCTCGGTGCGATGCTCGAGTACATCTGCTACGTCTGGTTCACCTTGGATCGGCAGTTCGACGAGGACCGGTTGATCGAGACGCTGGCCGGCATCTGGGAGAAGGTGCTCGCGCCGGCGCGCTGACCGTCCGCGATTCGCTGCGCCTGACGGGCGGGGACTTCGGTCCCCGCCCGTTCTGCATTTCCTTGACATCGAGGCTCGTGATGTGGCTCACTGTCATTGGCTGACACTGCGTCAGTGAATGAGGGAGGTTACTCGATGAAGGACGACGTTCCCGCTCAGGTCGGGATCGCTGGGCAGGGCACGATGCGGAGCCGCTACAAGGCGCAGACCCGGCAGTTGCTTGCCGAGGCCGCGGTTGCGGAGTTCGAGGCCAGTGGCTATGTCCAGGCCAAGATCGAGGACATCGCGCGGCGCGCAGGGACCAGCCGGGCCACCTTCTATGTGCACTACAGCGGCAAGGCCGAGGTCATGGAGAACATGTGGGACCTGGTCCGCCGCGAGTTGGTCGTGCTCTATCGCAAACTGGTGGCGACTCCGGTCCGTGACGTGGCCGCGCTGACGGCCTGGCTGGAGGAGACGTTCGCCTTCTATCAGAGCAATCGTGAGCGTCTTTTGGCCGTGCATGAGGCGATTTCGGTCGAAGCAGAGCTGGCTGATGCCTACGCCGAACGCCTCGGCGGGCTGGCCGAGATGGTGGCCCCTTTGGTGCGTCCGGAGCTGGGTGCGACGCCGGAGTCGGCGCGGACCCGGGCCGCGATGTTGACCATCCAGCACGAGCGGGTCTGCTTCCTCTGGCTGCTGCGCGGCGTGCCCTTCGAGCGCGAGGAGGCGACCCGGACCCTGGCTGCGCTCTGGTTCGAACAGATCGGTACCTCGGCGGCCGCGACAACTTGAGAACTGCGTCAATTTGTTCCCGCTGAACTCTTGACGTGGCCCGTGACCGGGGCCACACTTGACACGCACATCACTTGATATCGGCGTCAAGTCGCCGGAAGGGGAAGAGGACCAGAAGATGAAGATCCAGGATGTAAGGCTCACCTCGTTCCGCATTCCGCTGCCCGGCGGGATGGAGGAGGTGATGATCAAGGGCCAGTCGATCGCGCCCTACGTGACCGACTTCCTGGCGGTCGAGGTCGTCTCCGACGACGGTCTGGTCGGTGAAGCGATCAGCCCCTACGGCGGACTCAGCCTCGGGCACTCGATCGCCGACCGGATCCGTCCCTTCCTGATCGGTAAGGACCCGGGCAACCGGGAAGCGATCTGGCAGGAGATCTGGAAGCTCGACCGCCTGCTCTACACCACCCAGTTCGCCATCGGCACCGTCGACCTGGCTATCTGGGACCTCTACTGCAAGTCGCTCAACGAGCCCCTGTACCGGGTGCTGGGCGCGGTCCGCGACAAGGTGCCCGCCTATGCCAGCGGGATGACCCTGCCGGATCCGGCCGGCTTCGCCGAGGACGCCTTGAAGTACAAGGAGGCCGGCTACCAGGGCTACAAGCTGCATGTGAAGGGGGAGTGGAAGGAAGACATCGAGGCCTGCGCCGCAGTGCGCGAGGCGGTCGGTGACGACTACACCCTGATGATCGACCCGGCCGGCGCCTATACCCAGACCCAGGCGCTCAAGGTCGGCCGTGCGCTCGAGGAGCTCGACTTCCACTGGTTCGAGGAGCCGCTGCGCGACTGGGACATCCACGGCTACAAGATGCTGGCCGACAAGCTCGACATCCCGGTGATGGCACTCGAGGTCATTCCCGGCGCCGTCTACGCCAAGCCCGAGTACATCGTGAACCGGGCCGTCGACATCGTCCGCGGCGACATCTCCTTCACCGGCGGCGTCGGTCAGGTGATGAAGACCGCGCACCTCGCCGAAGCGTTCGGGATGAACATGGAGGTGCACACGAACGCCAACAGCCACATCGATGCGGCCCACCTGCACTGCATCGCGGCGATGAGCAACAGCGAGTTCTTCGAGCAGCTCGTCCCCGAGCGCTTCTTCCACTTCCCGGCATGCGAGCCGATCAAGATCGACTCCGAAGGCTTCGTGCACCTGCCCGAAGGCCCCGGGATCGGCGTCCCCCTCGACTGGGACTACATCAAGGCACACAAGGTCGCCGAACTCTGATCTCGGGATACCGAAAGGAACAGGGCAATGAAACTACGTAAGACCCTTGCTGCGATGGGGACCGGTGTCCTCCTCGTCGCTGCCGCAGCCTGCGGCGGTACGTCCTCGAGCGCCAGCGGCGGCGACGGCGTGCTCAATGTGGCCTACCACCTGGCCCCGGGATCGCTCGACCCGCTCGAGGTGCCGATCTGGCAGCTCACCACCTACACCGAGCCGATGTACGACGCCGTCACCTACATCGCGCCGGACGGCACGGTGCAGCCGATGCTGGCCACCGAGTGGAGCTTCACCGACACCACGCTGGACCTCACCTTCCGCGACGACGTCACCTTCCACGACGGCACCCCGTTCAACGCCGAGGCGTTCAAGGCGAACATCGAGCGACTGTTGGCCGCAGAGGCCTCTCCGGTCGCCACCATGTTCGCCGCGGTCGACGGCGTCGAGGTGACCGGCGAGTTCACCGCGAGCCTCAAGCTGAACAAGGTGGACTCCTCGCTGCCGGCCGCGCTCGGTGACCGCGGCGGCCTGATGGTCAGCCCCAAGGCGATCGCCGACGGCGTCGACCTGACCAGTAAGGACGCCGGCTCCGGCCCCTACAAGCTGGTCGAGTACAAGCCCGGCGAGAAGGCGGTCTACGAGAAGGTCGACGGCTACTGGGACAGTTCGGCCCAGGGCGTCGACAAGATCGAGATCGAAGCGATCGGCGATGGCCAGGCCCGCCTCAACGGCGCAACCTCGAAGAAGTACGACATCACCTACCTGACCCCCTCGCAGTTCGAGGCGGCCAAGGGCGCCGGTCTGAACGTCGAGCAGAAGACCGGCCTGTGGTTCATCAACATCTTCACCAACCGTCAGCGCAGTGATCTGGGCAACCTCAAGGCCCGCCAGGCGATCGCCCACGCGATCGACCGTGAGGCGATCTGCAAGGCCGTCTACTTCGAACGCTGCAAGCCGACCTCGTCGATCTTCCCGTCCGAGTTCTGGGCCGGCTCCGATGAGGTTCCCGCCGACTACTTCAACTACGACCCGGCCAAGGCCAAGAGCCTGCTGAAGGAGGCCGGGCTGGAGAAGGGCTTCGCCTTCGAGATGCTGTTCGCTGCCGGTGCCGACCCGTACCCGCAGTTCGCCGAGCTGCTGCAGAGCCAGCTCAAGGCCGTCGGCATCACGCTGAACCTCAAGCCGGTCGACATCAACCAGCTCTCGCCGACCTACTTCTTCGACAAGAAGGCCGACGCGATGCTCGGTGGTGGTGGACAGGTGGCCGACCCCGGTCAGTCGCTGCAGAAGGAGTTCGCCAGCGGCAGCACCCTGAACGCCAGCGGTGATGCTCCCGGTGGGCTCGATGAGGTGATCAAGCGGCTCGCGAAGGCGACCGAGCAGTCCGACCGCGAAGCGATCGCCCAGGAGGCGACGAAGATCGCCGCCGAGCAAGTGCTCAACGTGCCGTTGGTCCAGCCGGAGGTGCTGTTCGCGCTCAACCCGGACACCGTCGCTGGATATGACGCCTCCTACGTCGGCGCCTACGCGCCGACCCGGGGCGTGAAGCTCAAGTAGTGCCCGCGGGGTGGCGGACGTCGTCCGCCACCCCTGAGGGACCTTTCAGAAGGGACAGCCTGATGGGCAAACTCCTCATTCGCCGGATCCTTGCGATCATCCCGGTGCTCTTCCTGGTGTCGATCCTGGCCTTCTCGCTGGTGCAGCTCGTGCCCGGCGACCCAGCGGTCACCCTGGCCGGTGACTCGCCCAGCGACGCCCAGATCGCCTCGATCCGGGAGAAGCTCGGCCTCGACCAGCCGCTCTACCTGCAGTACTTCAACTGGCTGGGGTCGGTCCTCACCGGCGACTTCGGGGTGTCCCTGTTCAGCTCACAGCCGGTCATCGAAGCGATCACCCAGCGTCTCTCAGCCACCTCATCGTTGATCGTCGGCGCGCTGATCGCCGCGATCCTGATCGGCCTCCCGCTCGGCGTCATCTCGGGCTCGCAGCATGGCCGCTGGGCCGACCGGATCTCCAGCGTGGTCACCGCGATCAGCCTCTCCGCGCCCAGCTATGTGATCGGCCTGGTGCTGATCGTCGTACTCGCCAACAAGATGCAGATGTTCCCCTCGACCGGCTACGTGCCGATGAGTGAGGGGGTCGGGCTCTGGGCCCAACACCTGATCCTTCCCTCGATCGCGCTTGGCATGGTGCCGGCCGCGATCCTGGCCCGGCAACTGCGCAGCGCGCTGATCGGCGTCCTGGCTCAGGACTACACCCGGACCGCCACGGCCAAGGGGCTCCCCGGATCGGTGGTGCTCCTGAAGCATGCGCTGCGGAACGCGGCGATCCCAGGCGTCACGGCGCTCGGCACGCAGATGGCGGTGGTGATCGGTAGCACCGTCCTGATCGAGCAGATCTTCGGCATCCAGGGGCTCGGAAACCTGGCCTACAACGCGGCCCTGCAACGGGACATCCCGGTGATCCAGGGCGTCGTTCTGGTCTGCGCCGTCGCGGTCCAGATCATCAATCTTGGAGTAGATGTCATGTACGGATGGCTCAACCCGAAGCTGAGGGCGTCATGAGCGCCGTGGCCGGGGTCGCCGGCAGGCGGTTCGCCCCGCTCGCCGCGATCGGCCGGATCCGTCGCTCCCGAGGAGTGCGCCGCTTCCTGCGCAACGTGCCCGCACTGATCGGGTTGGCGATCCTGGTGGTGCTCGTGGCGACCGCGATCTTCGAGCCCTGGCTGCTGCCGCAGGACCCGAACGCCCAAGACCTCAACAACACCTTCGCGCCGCCGTTCGCGGACGCCGCGCATCTGCTCGGCACCGACAACCTCGGCCGTGACGTGCTCTCGCGGATCATCGCTGCTGATCGGGTCGCGCTCAGCGCCGCGGTGACCGCGGTCTCCGTCTCGATGGTCGTCGGGATCCCGCTCGGTTTCCTTGCCGCCTACTTCGGCGGCTGGGTCGACGTGATCATCGTTCGCTGCACCGACGCTCTACAGAGCCTTCCGCCGCTGATGCTGGCGATCGCGCTGCTCGGCGCGGTGGGCCCCGGGCTCACCAATGCCATGGTGGTGATCGGGCTGGTCTTCTCCCCGGCCTTCCTGCGGATCGTGCGCGCCGCCGTCATGGAGATCCTCGGTGAGACCTACGTGGAGGCGAGCCGGAGCATCGGCACCCCCACCCTTCGACTGATCCGGACCAGGCTGCTGCCGAACGCGCTGCCGCCGGTCCTGGTTCAGGCCTCGATCGTCACCGGTATGGCCCTGATCGCCGAGGCGAGCCTGAGCCTGCTCGGTCTCGGCGTCGCTCCGCCGCAGGCGAGCTGGGGCTTGATGATCTCGCAGGGCTACAACTTCATCTATCAGCAGCCTGCCCTGGTGATCGTGCCGGGCACGGTGCTGGCGATCGCCGTGCTCGCGCTGAACCTGGTCGGGGACGGGCTCCGCGACTCGATCGGCCGCGTCACCGGGGAAGGAGCGGACCGATGAACCAGCCTGCCCAGAACGACCCGATCCTCTCCGTACGTGACCTGACTGTGGAGTTCCGGATCGCCGGTAAGTGGACGCCGGTGGTCACCGGCGTCTCGCTCGACGTCGCGAGTGGCGAGACCCTCGCCATCGTCGGCGAGTCCGGCTCCGGCAAGTCGGTCACCTCGATGTCGTTGATGCGACTCCTGCCGCCGCGGCAGTCGCGGGTCTCGTCGGGCTCCATCGACTTTGCCGGCACGGACCTGCTGGCGATGAAGCGACGCGACCTCAATAGCGTGCGTGGCGCTGGGATCTCGATGATCTTCCAGGAGCCGATGACCAGCCTGAACCCGGCGTTCACGGTCGGTGAGCAGATCGCCGAGGTGGTACGCCGGCACAAGAAGGTCGGTCGTCGTGAAGCTCTCGGCACGGCGATCCGCACGATGGAGGCGGTGGGCATCCCGCAGGCGGCACGCCGTGCCCGTGCCTACCCGCACGAGTTCTCCGGCGGCATGCGGCAACGGATCATGATTGCGATGGCCGTCTGCTGCGAGCCCCGGCTGCTGATCGCCGACGAACCGACGACGGCGCTCGACGTCACGATCCAGGCCCAGATCCTGGACCTGCTCCGCGAGCTGCAACACGAGACCGGGATGGGCATGATCTTCGTGACCCACGACCTCGGCGTGGTGGCTGAGGTGGCCGACCGGGTCGTGGTGATGTACGCCGGCAACATCGTCGAGCAGGCCTCGGTCCACGACCTCTACGCCGACGCCGCCCACCCGTACACGCACGGCCTCCTGAAGTCGATGCCGACCGGTGCCCGCACCGCACGCGAAGGGATCTACTCGATCCCGGGGGCGCCGCCCCGGCCTGTGGAGTTCCCGGTGGGGTGCCGTTTCGCGCCGCGCTGTTCCTTCGCAACTGCCGCGTGCTCCGCTCCTGCGGAGCTCATCGAGGTGGGCGTCGAGCACGTCGCACGCTGCCTGCGCCACGGCGAGATCGACCTACGGATCGAACCGTCCCGACCGGAAGGAGCCCTCCATGTCTGAGGTCGCACCCGCGCTGAGCGTCGAGGCTGTCAGTGTCGACTTCGGGAAGCGCAAGAAGATGCGCGCGGTCAGCGAGGTCAGCCTCGAGGTGGCACCGGGCCGGACCCTGGCGATCGTGGGGGAGTCCGGTTCCGGCAAGTCCACCCTGGCCCGGGCGATGGCCGGCCTGGTGCCGATCGCCGGCGGCTCGGTCTCGTTGCTCGGCGAGGAGTTCACCAAGCCCCGGCGTGCGCAGCGGCGCAACATCCAGATGGTCTTCCAGGACCCGTACTCCTCGCTGGATCCCTCGTCCACGGTGGGCAACTCGCTGGAAGAGCCACTCATCGTCCATGAGCGGATGTCACGTCCGGAACGTGCGAAGCGGATCGCCGAGCTGCTCGACAGCGTCGGGCTCCCGGTTGATGCGGCGCGTCGCTTCCCGCACGAGTTCTCCGGCGGTCAACGGCAGCGGATCGCCATCGCCCGCGCCATCGCTACCAACCCCAAGGTGCTCCTCCTCGACGAGGCGGTCAGCGCGCTCGACGTCTCCACCCAGAACCAGATCCTGGTCCTCCTGCACGACCTGCAGGTGCAGTACGAACTGGCCTACGTCTTCATCTCCCACGACCTCGGCGTCGTGCGCTGGCTGGGTGACGAGACGGCCGTGATGTACATGGGCCGAGTCGTCGAGCAGGGACCGACCGAAAGGGTCCATAGCGACCCGAAGCATCCGTACACCCGGGCCCTCACCTCGGCGATGCCGATCGCCGATCCGGTGGGCCGGGAGGAGCGCAAGCGGATCCCGATCACGGGGGAACCGCCCAACCAGTTCGAGTCCTTCGCCGGCTGCATCTTCTCCAGCCGGTGCCCGGTCGCGACGCCGGAGTGCAGCACCACGCCGCCTCCCGTCGTCGTCGACCAGGCCGGTGGCTCCGCACGGTGCCACCACATCGACGCATACCCAATCCTGGCCAGCCTGCCGAAGCACGCCGCCACCGCCGCACTCACATCGGAGTAGTCAGATGAAGATCGAAGACGTCAAGATCACCGTGTTCCGACGTCCCGGGGACGGGACGATGATCAAGGGCCAGTCGATGGCCCACCTCACCAGCGACATCGTGGCGCTGCAGCTGATCAGCGACGAGGGCCACGTGGGGGAGACCTTCAGCCTGGGCGGTGGCCTGGGCATGGGCCACTACCTGGCCTCCTCGATCCGGCCGATGCTGCTCGGTAGGAACCCGCTGGAGCGGGAGGCGATCTGGAAGGACATGTGGGACATGAACCGGTTGTGGTTCAGCCCGCTCTTCATGGTCGGCACCGCCGACGTCGCACTCTGGGACCTCTACGGGAAGATCCGCAACGCCCCGATCCACGAGGTCCTGGGTACCTTCCGGACGAAGATCCCGACCTACGCCAGCTCGATGACGCACAGCACGGTGGACGCTTTCGTGGAGGAGGCGGTCAAGTTCCAGAAGCTGAACTACCACGGTTACAAGCTGCACGTGCTCGGTGAGGCCGACTTCGACATCGAGTGCTGCCGGGCGGTGCGCGAGGCCGTCGGCGACGGCTTCAAGTTGATGGTCGACGCCGTCTCCGCCTACGACCACGCCGACGCCCTCAAGGTCGGCTATGCGCTTCAGGACCTCGGCTATCACTGGTTCGAGGAGCCGCTGCGCGACTACGACCTGGCCGGCTACCGGATGCTCACCGAGCGCCTCGACATCCGGATCGCCGGCACCGAGACCAACGAGGGTGGCCTGATGGCGCGGGCCGAGTTCACCGCGTCGAACGGCTGCGACATCGTCCGTGCCGACCCGTCGTTCACCTACGGGATCACGCACACCAAGAAGATCGGTGCGTTGGCTGAGGCGTTCGGCAAGAACCTGGAGATCCACACCAACCCGAACCCGATGATGGACGCCGCCGCGCTGCACGTCGCGCTCTCGCTGCCGAACACCGAGTTCTTCGAGCAGCTGGTGCCGACCGAGACGTTCCACTTCGGCGTCGACCAGCCGGTCCAGGTCGACGAGGACGGCTACGCGGTCGCCCCCGAGGGTCCGGGTCTTGGCGTCAACATCGACTGGGACTACGTGAACGAGTACAAGATCGCCGAACTCTGAGGCCCTGCCTCCGTCCTTGACCGCGGGCGCCAGCGCCCACCCGAGCATCCTTCACAGTCCACGCGTGCGGCCGTACGCGCGCTGGGCCCTGCCCTGAAAGGCCGAATCACCATGACGCTCACCAGCCGTCCGGAGGCCCGTCACTCGTTGGCGGACCGCTTCGACGAGCAGGCGGAAGGTGCGTACCTCACCTCCATCCAGGCCCTCGTCCGGATCCTGGTCGACCAGCGGCGCCGCGACGTCGCCAGCGGCCTGAACACCGGCGGACTGGTCTCCGGCTACCCAGGGTCGCCGCTCGGCGGGGTCGACGACGAGATGGTGCGCCAGGCGACCCTCCTGGCCGAGCACCGGATCGTGCACCGGCCCGGCCTCAACGAGGAGTTGGCGGCGACCGCGTTGTGGGGTGCGCAGACGGTCAACGAGATCCCGGGCGCCACCGTTGACGGCGTCTTCGGGATGTGGTTCGGCAAGGCCCCGGGTGTCGACCGCGCCGCAGATGCCTTGCGGCACGGCAACATCCGGGGCACCGGTCGCCATGGCGGCGTGCTGGTCGTGGCCGGCGACGACCCCAACGCCGGGTCGACGAACTTCCCGACCGACAGCAACGGGATGTTCATCGACTGGGGGATGCCGCTGCTCTTCCCCGGTAACGTCCAGG
This sequence comes from Nocardioides sp. Bht2, assembly GCF_047308515.1. Taxonomy (NCBI): domain Bacteria; kingdom Bacillati; phylum Actinomycetota; class Actinomycetes; order Propionibacteriales; family Nocardioidaceae; genus Nocardioides; species Nocardioides sp. Bht2. The sequence continues at coordinate 117,397 of NZ_JBLBWI010000006.1, read as the reverse complement.
AGATCCTCGACCTCGGCGCCCACGGTTACGAGCTCTCCCGGATCAGTGGGCTTTGGATCGGGTTCAAGATGGTGACCGAGACGGCGGACGCCTCCGGCTCCGCGGACGTCGACGCTGCCCGGCTGAGCTTCGTGCATCCCGAGGCGGTGCGCTCGGGGCGGTTCACCCCGACCTTGCGGGTGAACACGCCGGGAGGTCCGATGCGTGAGGCTGAACGGGACCTGGTCTCGGAACGGAACCAGATCGCGGCCGAGTACATCCGTCTCAACAATCTGAACCCGATCACGGTCGCTCCCGAGCAGGCCCGGATCGGCATCGTGGCGCCGGGCAAGACCTATTACGACCTGCAGAAGGCGCTGGTCGAGATGGGGCTCGACGAGGCGACCCTGATCCGGCTCGGGATCAGGCTGAAGCGGATGGGTGCGCTCTGGCCGGTGAGCCGCCAGGAGTGGCAGGAGTTCGCCGAGGGGCTGGAACAGATCTTCGTCGTCGAGGAGAAGAAGTCGTTGATCGAGCGGCTCCTCAAGGAGGCGCTCTACGGCAGCCCGGCCGCCCCCGCGATCTACGGCAAGCTCGGTCCGGACGAGAAGGTGATGATCCCCGAGTACGGCGCGGTCAGCTCCGACGTCGTGGTCCGCAGCCTGGGTCCGGCGTTGCACAGCCTGCTCGGCGACGTCGTCACCCTGCCGAAGGTGCGTCGCTCCCGGCCGCTGCTGCCGCTGATCACCGACCGCAAGCCGTTCTTCTGTTCGGGTTGCCCGCACAACCGGTCGTTGATCGCGCCGGAAGGTGCCACCGTTGCCGCTGGCATCGGGTGCCACATCCTCGAACTGGTGGTCCCGCGCGACGAGTACGGCGAGATGGCCGGCTACACCCAGATGGGCGGCGAAGGTGCCCAGTGGGTGGGGATGGCGCCGTTCACCGAGACCGCCCACATCTTCCAGAACGTAGGCGACGGCACCTTCCACCACTCGGCGAGCCTGGCCCTGCGCTCGGCGGTGGCGGCGAAGGTGAACATCACCTACAAGCTGCTCTACAACAGCGCCGTCGGGATGACCGGTGGACAGAACGTAGAGGGCGGGATGAGCGTCTCGTCGCTGACCCGACTCTTCGAGGCGGAGGGCGTCGCCCGCACCATCGTGACCACCGACGACCCCAAGAAGTACCGACGCACCCGACTGGCCAAGGGGGTCCAGGTCTGGCACCGGGACCGGCTGCTCGAAGCCCAGGAGGTGCTTGCCGAGGTGCCGGGAGTGACCGTGCTGCTGCACGATCAGTACTGCGCAGCAGAGAAGCGTCGTCTCCGTAAGCGGAAGAAGATGGTCCAGCCCACCCGCCGGATCTGGGTCAACGACCGGGTCTGCGAAGGCTGCGGAGACTGCAACCGCAAGTCGCAGTGTCTCTCGGTACAGCCGGTGGAGACCGAGTTCGGCCGCAAGACGGCGATCCACCAGTCCTCGTGCAACTTCGACTACTCGTGCGTCGACGGCAACTGCCCGTCGTTCCTCTCCGTCGAGACCAAGGACGCCGTCCGCAAGGAGCGGTCGGTGGCCCAGGCCCCGGAGGTCGACGCGCCGACGACACTGGTTCCGGACGACGCCTTCAACATCACCATGACCGGCATCGGCGGCACGGGGGTGGTCACCAGCAGTCAGGTGCTCGCCAACGCCGCTGCCTTCGACGGCAAGCTGGTGCGGAACCTCGACCTGACCGGATCCAGCCAGAAGGCCGGCCCGGTGGTCTCCCAGCTTCAGGTCTACAGCGACGCGGCGCAGGAGCCGGCCGCCCAGATCGCCGAGGGGGAGACCGACCTCTTCCTCGCCTTCGACCTGTTGACCTCGATGGCACCGAAGAACCTGGCACTGGCCGGTGCCGAGCGCACCATCGTGGTCGCCTCGACGTCGCCGACGCCGACCGCCGATCAGGCGATCGACCCGAGCATCCCCTACCCGGAGACGGAGGTGCTGCTGGGTGAACTGGCGGAGGTCTCCCGCGCCGACGAGAACGTGGCGATCGACCCCAACCGGATCGCCGAGGCGATCTTCGGCAACCACCTGATGACCAACACGGTCCTGGTCGGCGCCGCCTACCAGTCCGGCGCGTTGCCGATCACCGCCGCCTCGATCGAGGAGGCGTTGCGGGTCAACGGTGCTGCGGTTGAGGCGAACATCAACGCCTTCCGTTGGGGCCGGGCTGCGGTAGCGGCACCGGAGGTGGTCGCCGAGGCGCTGAAGAACGGTGAACGGCAGCCGGCCGCCGCGATCTCCGCCGGTCTCCGCTCCCGGCTCGACGGGTACCCCGACGGCTCGCCGCTGCGCGAGTTGCTGGAGGTTCGGGTGCCGGAGCTGGTCGCCTTCCAGAACGAGAAGCTCGCGGGCAGTTACCTCGACGTCGTCGACCAGGTGGCCAGCGCGGAGGAGGCCGCCTACGGCAATGTCGGTTCGCTGAGCGAGACCATCGCCTTCCAGCTGCACCGACTGACCGCGTATAAGGACGAGTACGAGGTTTCGCGCCTACACCTGCTCGACACCGAGCGGCAGCGGATCGAGGAGGAGTTCGGCGTCGGCGCCAAGGTGAGCTTCCACCTGCACCCGCCGGTCTTCAAGGCACTGGGCATCGATCGCAAGATCAAGGTCGGCGGCTGGTTCCGTCCGCTCTTCGCGCTGATGGCACGGCTGAAGTTCCTGCGCGGCACAGCGCTCGACGTCTTCGGAATGGACCGGGTACGGCGCGTCGAGAAGGCGCTCGTGCGGCACTATCGCGCACTGGTGTTGGAGATCGTCGCGCAGATGCCGATGCGGCAGCGGGCCGAACTGACCGACGTGGTGGCCCTGGTCGAGGAGATCCGCGGCTACGACGACGTGAAGCTCGGCAACGTCGTCGACTACGTCGAACGGATCCGTGAGGCGTCGCTGCGGCTGGGCCTCGAGGCCCACCTGGAGACGACCCTCTCCGACCTGGAGCGCTGAGCCGTGACCGGCCCCGGCGGAGCCTGTCACCGATGGTGAGGAGCCGCGAGATCCAGTTGGTGGCCCGCCCTGACGGCGCGGCCACCCTGGATCTCTTCCGCATCGTCGAGGTGGATCTGCGTGATCCGGGGCCGGGCGAGGTGCTGGTACGCAACGAGGCGCTCTCCGTCGATCCCTATATGCGGCCCAAGATGGATGACGTCGTCTCCTACACACCGCCGTACGCCCTGAACGTGGCGATGGAGGGCCGGGCGATCGGAACGGTGGTCGCCTCGGGCGCAGACGCCGTCAGGGTCGGCACGTTGGTGGCCCATCGCGCCGGTTGGCGCGAGTACGGCCTCCTGCGGGCCGACGAGGTGGAGGTGCTGCCCGATCTCGGACTGCCGCCCACGCTCCATCTCGGCGTCCTGGGTATCACCGGATTCACCGCCTGGGTAGGGCTGAGCGGCTTGGCCGGCCGGTCCAGCAGCGAGCGGGTCTTCGTCTCCGCAGCCGCAGGGGCGGTTGGTTCGGTCGCCGGTCAGCTGGCCAGGCTGCGGGGCGCTCGGCAGGTGGTGGGCAGCGCAGGGAGCCCCGAGAAGGTGGCCTGGCTGCGCGACGAGCTCGGCTTCGACGCAGCGCTCGACTACCGAGCGGCACCGATCGGCGCCACGCTGCCCGGCGTGATGCCGGAGGGCTGTGACCTCTACTTCGACAACGTCGGCGGCGAACAGTTGAGCGCCGCCCTCGAGGTGATGAACGACTACGGGTCCATCGTGGCGTGCGGTTCGATCGCGAGCTACCAGACGCCCGGCACCTCATCCGCGCCTGCAAACCTGCACCAGGTCACTCGGAGACGGCTGACCATGCGCGGATTCATCGCCTCGGACCATCTGCACCTGCGCGAGGAGTTCCTGACCGAGGTCGTGGGGTGGGTGCGGAGCGGCGAGCTGATCGGCAAGGAGTCGGTCAGCGATGGGCTCGCGTCGATGCCGCGGGCGTTCCTCGGCATGCTGCGCGGCGCCAACATCGGCAAGACGGTGGTGCGGCTCAGCGGGTGAGCCCCGCTCGTCCTCAGCCGGCGCGGGTGAAGGTCGCGCTGACGGCACCTACCCGGCTGAACTCGGCGACGAAGCGTCCGGGCATCGCGTGGCTCGGCGGAGTGAAGGTGCCGGTCGAGATGACGGCACCGCGAGGAACCTGGAGATCCCGGGAGTGGAGGTCCTCCACCAGCCAGGCGAGCGCGTTCAACGGCGAACCGTAGACGTTCTGGGCCGTGCCCTGGTGGGTGACGCCGTCCGGCAGGGTCAACGTGCAGGTGACCTCGGCGAGCTCAGCCACGGTGAGCCGGTGCCAGGTCGTGGCGGCGACGACTCGGAAAGCGGCGGCGTTGTCGGCGACCAGCAGCGGCAGGGTCACGTTCGGTGCTCCGCCGGCCGGCCACCAATCGCGAAACCTGGACTGTGGGATCTCCAACGCAGCAGCTACCTCGACCGCCGCGGCCAACTCGTCGCTCGACGGGCGCGGCCCCAGCTCGTCCACGACGCGGAGCAGGAGCTCGGCCTCGACGAGGAGACCGTTGCTCCCGTCCAGGGCGATGACGGCGCCGTCGGGGAGCAGCGCGGTGGCAGGAAGGACGCCGCGGGTGGGCTCCGGGCCCTGGGTACCGCTGAGCTTCCACCCGATCGGGCCCCCGCCGTCGGAGATCTGGGCGGCGACGACGCGCTCCTGGACGCGGTAGGCGTCGGCGAGGTCGAGGGCGCGGAGTTCCTCGGTGATCGTGACCGGCTGCCCCCTCCTCCGCGACCTGATCAGGTCGTCGGCCAGGTTCTCGATGAGGTGGTCGTTCACTGCGGCTCCTGAACGTTCGGACTGTTGCTTCCCGCCGGGAGTCCCGGACCTGGGACCGCTGCTCGGCGGCCCACGGTCCGGGACAACGTGCCGGGCCAGTTACTTACGGGCGACCGACGATCTTGCGGCCGATGATGAGCTTCATGACCTCGTTCGCACCACCGAAGATCCGCTGGATCCGGGCGTCCTGGTAGGCCCGACCGACCGGGTACTCCAGCATGAAGCCGTAGCCGCCGTGCAACTGCAGGCACCGATCGATCACGTCGTTCTGGAGGTCCGAGGTCCACCACTTGGCCTGAGCGGCGTCGACGTCGGTGAGCTCGCCGGCGTTGAGGGCCAGGATCGCCTGGTCGACGAAGACGCGAGCGACGTTGACGATGGTGTGCATCTCGGCCAGCTCGAACTGGGTGTTCTGGAAGTCCGCGATCCGCTGGCCGAAAGCCTGACGGTCCTTGGTGTAGGCGATGGTGTCGCTCAGCACGGCTTCGGCCACCGCCACGGCGTGGGCGGCGATGGAGATCCGCTCCAGGGGGAGCATCGCCTTCAGCTGCCCGAAACCGCCACCGATCTCGCCGAGCACGTTCGCGGTCGGGACGAAGACGTCCTCGTAGACGAGCTCTGCTGTGTCCTGGGCGTGCAGCCCCACCTTGTTCAGCTTGCGGCCGCGGGAGAAGCCCGGCATCTCCCGCTCGACCACGAAGAGGCTGAAGCCGCGGGGCCCGCCCTCCGGATCGGTCCGGGCGACGGTGATCACCAGGTCGGAGTTGATGCCGTTGGTGATGAAGGTCTTGGCGCCGTTGAGCACCCAGCCACCTTCGACCTCACGGGCCGAGGTCCTGATGCCCTGCAGGTCGCTGCCGGTCCCGGGTTCGGTCATCGCGATCGCCCCGATCAGCTCGCCGGCGATCATCGGCGGGAGCCACCGCTGCTTCTGCTCCTCGTTGCCGATCTCAGCGATGTAGGGGATCGCGATGTCGTCCTGCAACGAGAAGCTGGAGGCCAGCGAGGTGGCATGGACCCGGGCGAACTCCTCCAGGATCACGTTGCGGAACCGGTAGTCGCCGCCCGCGCCGCCGTACTCCTCGGGTGCGGCGAGGCCGAGCAGCCCCTGCTTGCCGGCCGCGAGCCACACCTCACGGTCGATGATCCGCTGCTCCTCCCAGCGTTCGAGGTGGGGTACGACCTCGCGCTCGACGAAGGCCGCGACCGTGCCGCGGAAGGCCTCGTGGTCTTCGGTGTAGAGCGTGCGCTTCATCGGGGGTCCTCCAGCATGGTCGGGTCGAAGATGGGAGCGGGCAGGGTGCCCAGGATCTCGGGTAGGTCGGCCGAGACCCGGTCGGGGAAGGCGGCGGGACGCCGCTCGACGAACGAGGCGAACCCCTCGTGGCCGTCGGCGCTGACGCCGCGCAGGTTGAGGCCGAGGGTCTCGGCGTGGTGGGCCTCCATCGGGTGCGCGGCACCCTGCATCCGCCAGAGCAGTTGCCGGGAGAGGGCCGCGGAGACCGGGGCCGCGTTGTCGGCGATCTCACGGGCGATCTCGGTGGCCGCGCCGAGCAGCTCGTCGACCGGGTGCAGGCTGCGGACGAGTCCCTTCTCCAGGGCCTCGTCGGCGGTGAAGATCCGGCCGGTGAAGACCCACTCCAGGGCGGTCTGCATGCCGACCAGACGCGGCAGGAACCACGACGAGCACGACTCGGGGATGACGCCGCGGCGAGTGAAGACGTAACCGAACTTGGCGTGGTCGGCGGCCAGTCGGATGTCGGCGGCCAGGATCATCGTTGCGCCGACCCCGACCGCGGGGCCGTTGACGGCGGCGATGATCGGCTTCAGGGAGTCGTACATCCGGAGCACGACGCGGCCTCCGCCGTCGCGGCGGCGCGGCATCTCGTCTCCGGGTACCTGGAACTGGGTGCCCGCGGGGGCTGTCGGGCTGGTCCGCCAGGCGGTGAACGCGTCACCGCCGTCGGAAGCGTCCATGCCGGCGCAGAAGCCACGGCCCGCGCCGGTCAGCAGCACGACGCGGACGTCGTCGTCGGCGTCGGCGAGGTCGAACGCCTCGATCAGTTCGGCCTCCATCTCGTCGGTGAAGGCGTTGAGTCGGTCGGGGCGGTTGAGCGTGATGGTGGCGATGCCGTCGGCGACGGCGTAGCGCAGGGTTTCCACGGTGATCACCTGTGTCTGTAGTCGGGAGCGCGCTTCTCGAGGAAGGCGCGCATGGCCTCGGGCTGGTCCTCGGTGAGCGCGGTCAGCACCTGCTGGCGGTTCTCGAACTCGATCGCCGTCTTCAAGCTGGGGATCTCCAGCGCCATCCACATGCCCTCCTTGGTGAGGGCCACCGATGCGGGTGGGTTGGCGACGATCTCGGCCGCCTTGGCGAGCGCGACGTCGAGCAGCGAGTCGGCCGCGACGACCTGGGTCAGCAGGCCGATCCGGTGCGCCTCGTCGGCGGTGAAGCGACGTCCGGTCAGCATCAGTTCATGGGCGTTGCCGGCGCCGACGATGCGGGGCAGCAGCCAGGAGAGGCCGATGTCGCAGGCGGAGTAGCCGGCCCGGATGAATCCGACCGCGAAGACCGCCGGGTCTGCGGCGATCCGGATGTCGCTGGCGCAGACCAGCGCCAGGCCGCCACCGGCTGCGGGTCCGTTGACGGCGGCGATCACCGGCTGGGGGAGGGAGTGGATCCGTTCCACCAGACGTGCGATCTCGCGTTGCCGATCGAGGGTGCCGAGGGTGAAGCCCTGTTCCTCGATCCGTTCGGGGTCGCCGTAGCCGTTGAGGTCCAGCCCGGCGCAGAACGCCCGTCCGGCCCCGGTCAGGACGACCACGCGCGCCTCGCGGTCGGCCGCGATCTGGGTCAACGCGTCGTGGAGCGCGGCCACCAGGTCGCCGTTCAGGCTGTTGAGCTCGGCGGGGCGGGACAAGGTGAGCTGCCGGACGCCTGGTGCCGGCTCACTGATCACCACGGGCAAGGACATCGGATCTCCTGATCTCTCCGGATCGACGTCCTATCTAAACAAACGATCGGATAGTTGGCTAGTGTTTGAATGTCTCTGGCCGCCGTACGGCGTGCCGTGGGTCCAGAGCTGAGGAAGTAGGAGTCGCGATGGCCAAGGGTGTCCAGGGCAAGCCGCGCCAGGGCAAGGCGCCGGTACTGCGGGCAGCGATCGAGAACTTCAACGAGGTCGGATATCACGCCACCTCGATGCGCGACATTGCTCGTGGGGCCGACGTCACTGTGGCGTCGATCTACCACCACTTCCCCTCCAAGCAGGAGGTGCTGCAGGAGATCATGGTCGGCACGATGAGCGACGTCATCTCGGCGACGCGGACCGCGCTGTTGGCTGCCGGGCGCACGCCGCGGGAGCAGCTCTCTGCCCTGGTTCGCGCCTGGATCCTCTTCCATACTGGCCGCCAGGAGGAGGCGCTGATCGGCGCCTCCGAACTCCGCAGTCTGGATGCGGTCGGTCGCAAGATCGTGGTCACGCTCCGTGATGAGCAGCAACGGATGTTCGACGACGTGATCACCCGCGGGGTGGAGATGGGCGACTTTGCCACGTCGCATCCGCGCGAGGCGGCGCGCGCGGTGATCAACATGGGCTACTCGGTGGCCAGTTGGTACCGCGCAGACGGCGAGGCCTCGGCCGAGGAGATGGCGCAGCGCTACATCGAGTTGGCGCTCGGCACGGTGGGCTACCGGGGGTCGGTCGATCAGGGTGCGGAACCGAAAGGCCTGGACGGCTAGTTTCCGCCGACTCCTTGCGGAGTGGGCCTCCGATCCCTACTGTCTATCCAAACAAGCGTTTAGATAGGAGTGAGTGTCGTGACCCCTGTGACCGCCTCGACCGAACCGACCGAGAGCCTCGGCGCCGACGGCCTGCTCGACCTGCCCGCCCTGGAGCGGTACCTGAGCGCCGAGCTGGACGGCGGCCTGGCCGGACCGCTCACCGCTCGGCTGATCGCCGGCGGCCGCAGCAACCCCACTTACGAGGTCTCCGACGGCACGACGCACTGGATCCTGCGCCGTCCGCCGTACGGCGAGGTGCTCCAGTCGGCGCACGACATGTCGCGCGAGGCTCGCGTGATGAGCGCGCTGGCCGGCTCCGCGGTGCCGGTGCCGGATGTGGTGCTGGAGTGCGACGACCCCTCCGTGCTGGGGGCCGGCTTCTATCTGATGGTCAAGCTGGAAGGCCGGACCTACCGCACTCACGACGACACCGCCACGCTCACGGTCGACGAGCGGCGCCAGCTCACCGAGCGGATGGTGGAGACCCTGGTGGAGCTGCACTCCAACGACCCGGCTCAGGTCGGTCTCGCGGACTGGGGGCGCGCTGAGGGCTACCTCGAACGCCAGGTTGCCCGCTGGGCGCGACAGTGGCACCGGATCAAGACCTCCGAACGGCCCGAGGTCGACGAACTCGCCGAGCGGCTCACCCGCTCGATGCCGCCGCTCCGGTTCCCGGGGATCGTGCACGGCGACTTCAAGATCGACAACCTGATGGTCGCCGTCGACGACCCGAGTCGGATCCTGGGTGTTCTCGACTGGGAGATGTCGACCCTCGGCGACACGCTCGCCGACCTGGGCGTGCTGATCAGCTTCTGGGACGAGATCGGCCAACTGCACAACCCGATCACCGCCGGCGCCACCGCCCATGAAGGCTTCCCGACCGGTGCGGAGGTGATCGCCCTCTACGCCGATCGCCGCGGCATCAGCGTCGACGATCTCGAGTGGTACGTCGCCTTCGCCGACTTCAAGATCGCGGTGATCCTGGAGCAGATCCACCACCGTCACCTGCAAGGCACCACGGTGGGCGACTGGTTCGACGACATCGGCGGCATGGTCGGTCCGTTGCTGACCCGCGCCCGCGACCGCGCGGACCGCGCCGAACTCTGAACAGGAGCATGTGATGACCCTCCCTCTCGACCGCGGCGGACTTGACCACGATGGGCTCGGCCTCGACCTGTCGCCCTCGCCGAAGGCGCGTGAGCTGCGCACTGAGCTCATCGACTTCATGAACACGTCGGTCTTTCCGGCCGAGCACGCGTACCACGCCTACCGCAAGGCCGCTGGGCCCGACGATCACACGGTGCCCCCGGTGATCGAAGAGTTGAAGCAGGAGGCGCAGCGGCGGGGGTTGTGGAACCTCTTCCTGCCCGATGTCTCGGGGATCTCGCAGCTGGACTACTCGGGGCTGGCCGAGATCACCGGGTGGAGCCTGGAGCTCGCGCCGGAGGCGTTGAACTGTCAGGCACCCGACACCGGGAACATGGAGCTGTTGCACCTCTTCGGTGCCCCGGAGCAGAAGAAGCAGTGGCTGGAGCCGCTGATGGCCGGCACGATCCGGTCGGCGTTCGCGATGACCGAGCGGGACGTCGCCTCCTCGGACGCGACCAATATCGAGACCAGCATCGTGCGCAACGGTGACGAGTATGTGATCAACGGCCGCAAGTGGTGGACCAGTGGCGCAGCGGACGAACGGTGCCAGTTCTTCGTGGTGATGGGTAAGACCGACCCCACGCTCGCTCGACACCGCCAGCAGTCGATGGTGATCGTGCCCCGGGACACTCCTGGCGTGGAGATCGTCCGCGACGTCCCGGTCTTCGGGCGCCACGACCAGCACGGTCACTGTGAGGTTCTGTTCACCGACGTCCGGGTGCCGGTCGCGAACATCCTGGGGGAGGAGGGCGCGGGCTTCGCGCTCGCGCAGGCTCGGCTCGGCCCTGGTCGGATCCATCACTGCATGCGGGCCCTCGGTGCTGCCGAGCGGGCGATGCAGCTGATGACGGAGCGGGTCCAGAGTCGGGTCGCGTTCGGCAAACCCCTTGCTGAGCAGGGGATGGTGCAGCAGCAGATCGCCGAGTCGCGGCTCGCGATCGAGCAGGCCCGCCTGCTCTGCCAGCACGCTTCCGCCGTCATCGACAGGTGCGGCAACAAAGCGGCAGCGCCTTACGTATCGATGGCGAAGGTCTCGGTGCCGCGGGTTGCGCTCGATGTGATCGACCGGGCGATCCAGGTCCACGGTGGCGCCGGCGTCAGCGACGACGTGCCGCTGACCGCGATGTACGGCTGGCACCGGGCGATGCGGATCTTCGACGGTCCCGACGAGGTCCACCTGCGGACCATCGCCAAGAACGAACTGGGCCGTCACCAGGAGTTGGCTCCATGAGCAGGCCCGATCTGAGCAACCAGGTAGCCCTGGTCACCGGTGCCACGTCGGGGTTGGGTCGCCGGTTCGCCCACGTGCTTGCCGCGGCGGGGGCGACGGTGGCAGTGGCCGGACGCCGGGAGGGCCGGATCGCCGAGGTGGCCGCCGAGATCGAGGCGGCCGGTGGGACGGCGCTGGGCGTTCGACTCGACGTCGGTGACGCCGCGTCGATCAGCACGGTGGTGCAGGAGTTGAGCGACGAGGTCGGCGTCCCGCAGATCCTGGTCAACAACGCTGGCATCCCGGACGCCGCCCGCGCCCATCGGATGCCGCTCGACCTCGTCGACCGGGTGCTGGGCACGAATCTGCGCGGGCCGTGGTTGCTGAGTACCGAGATCGCTGCCCGGCTGATCGAGGCCGAGCTTCCGGGCCGGATCGTCAACGTCTCCTCGATGAGTGCCTTTCACTACGCCGGTGAAGGGGCTGCGCTCTACTCGGTCACCAAGGCCGCGGTGAACCGGATGACGGAGGCGCTCGCCGTCGAGTGGGCCCGGCACCGGATCAACGTCAACGCCATCGCCCCCGGTGCGTTCTCCACCGAGATGATGGACGGCATGATCGAACGGATCGGGGACCCCAGCGCCGACTTCCCACGCCGCCGACTCGGCGAACCGTCCCAGTTGGATTCCACCCTGCTCTACCTGGTCGCCCCGGAGTCCGAGTTCGTCACCGGAACGGTGGTCAAGGTCGACGACGGCCAGACCCATCGCTGATCGTTTCTGTCGTCGGGGCAGGGCACAATGGACCTGTGCCTCTCTACCGTGCTGAAGCCGTCGTGCTCCGCACCCACAAGTTGGGTGAAGCCGACCGCATCATCACTCTGCTGACCCGCTCCCAAGGACTCGTCCGTGGTGTGGCGAAGGGTGTCCGCCGGACCACCTCGCGTTGGGGTTCCCGGCTGGAGCCCTTCACCCACGTCGATCTGCAGTTGGCGGAGGGGCGCAACCTCGACACGATCACCCAAGCCGTGACGCTGACCCCGTTCCAGGCCCGGCTCGGGCTCGACTATGACCGCTACACCGCAGGCACCGCGATGCTGGAGACTGCGGAACGGCTGATCGCTGAGGAGCGTCAGCCGTCACCGCAGCAGTTCCTCCTGCTGGTCGGCGGCCTTCGAGCGCTGACCAGTGACGACCCGGACGAGGTGCGAGCCCCAGGGCAGATCCTGGACTCGTTCCTGCTGCGCTCGCTGGCGGTGGCGGGCTATGCACCGTCGTTCGACGGTTGCGCCCGCTGCGATACACCGGGACCACACCGCTGGTTCAACCCTGCGGCGGGTGGCATCCTCTGCGCGGCTTGCCGATTGCCAGGTTCTGCGAACCCGGCGGCCGAGACGGTGAACGTGCTGAGTGCGTTACTCACGGGTGACTGGGCTGAGATTGCGGCCTCGGAAGGGCGGCATCTACGTGAGGCGACTGGCCTAGTGGCTGCCTACCTGCAGTGGCACCTGGAGCGCGGGCTACGTTCGCTGGCCTACGTCGAGCGGTGAGGCTCAGTCGGCCGAACTGATGGGATCGTCGGGTTCGATCCACCCGTCGACCGTGTTGTTGAACCGCCGCAGCGCGGCGAGGAACTCCCAGCGCTGGGTCTCGCTCCAATTTCCGAGAATGGAGTAGAGCACCTGGCGGCGGTGGGCGCGGGCCTGCGCGATCGTCTCTTCGCCGAGCGGAGTCAGGTTGAGGATCGCTGCTCGGCGATCCGTGGGATCAACGCGTTTCGCGGCTAGTCCGAGGCGGATGACAGCCTGCACCTGGCGCGTGATCGTGGAGGGGTCGAGCCGGAACCGATGTGCAATAGCACCGAGTCGCATAGGCCCTTCGTCATCGAGGAGGCAGAGAATGCCGTAGATCGAGCGGTCCAGTTCAAAATCCCCCGATTTTGTCGAAACATGGATGGCCTGACTTCGTCGGAAGAGGATGAAGAGCTGCTGCTCGATCTCTTCATTGGTGTACACCATGCGGGGACTATAAACCTGCCGTCGGTGCTACCGCTTATCTTTGTCCTGTGAGATTTGTGCCCCGCGCTCCCCGTCCCCATCCCTCCGGTGCAACGCCGCCGAACATCCCCGCTGAGCTGGTCCCGCGCCACGTCGCGATCGTCATGGACGGCAACGGTCGCTGGGCGAAGGAGCGGGGTCTACCGCGCACCGCGGGCCACGAACAAGGAGAGAGTTCCCTCTTCGACGTCGTCGAAGGCGCGATCGAGATCGGCGTGAAGGCGGTCTCCGCCTACGCCTTCTCCACCGAGAACTGGGCGCGGTCGCCCGACGAGGTGCGCTTCTTGATGGGCTTCAACCGCGATGTCATCCGGCGCCGTCGCGACGAGATGCACGAGCTGGGCGTCCGGGTGCGCTGGGCGGGCCGCGCTCCGCGGTTGTGGAAGTCGGTGGTCAAAGAGTTGCAGGCTGCAGAAGAGTTGACCAAGAACAACACCGTGGCGACTTTAACGATGTGTGTGAACTATGGAGGTCGTGCCGAGATCGCGGATGCTGCCAAAGCATTGGCGCGAGATGTTGCATTAGGCAAGATTAATCCGGACAAGGTCGACGAAAAGGTCTTCGCGCGTTATCTGTATGTGCCAGAAGTTGCAGATGCGGACATGATCTGGCGCACCTCGGGTGAGCAACGGCTCAGCAACTTCATGTTGTGGCAAGCCGCCTATTCGGAGTTCGTCTTCTCCGACGTGTTGTGGCCCGACGTCGATCGCCGGCACCTGTGGCAGGCGATCGACACCTACGCCCGCCGGGACCGGCGTTACGGGAGCGCCTAGGGCCCGGTGCCGGCCGCAGACGTCAGCGGCAGTTCGCGCACGTGCCGAAGAGCTCCAGTGTGTGGCTGATCGCGGTGTAACCGTGCTCGGCGCTGATCGCCTCGGCCCATCGCTCCACAGCCGGACCCTCGATCTCCACCGTCGCGCCGCAGGCGCGGCAGACCAGGTGATGGTGATGGGTGGCCGAACAACGCCGATAGGCCGCCTCGCCGTCCTCGGTCCGCAGCACGTCGAGGTCCCCGGACTCCGCCATCAGTTGCAGGGTGCGGTAGACCGTGGCCAGGCCGACGGTCTCGCCGGCTGCGGTCAGCAGCGCGTGGATCTCCTGGGCGCTGCGGAAGTCGGTGAAGCTCTCCAGGATCTTGGCGACCGCCAACCGTTGCTTGGTCGGGCGCACAATGGCGGGTTTGGGGTCAAGGCGCGCCTCAGTGTTCGTCATAGTGACTCCCGTGGGATGCGTGACGGTGGCCGTCGTGGACGTAGTCGACATGGTCGCCGTGGGGGATCGCCGGGTGACCACAACCATCTCCGTGGACGTGGGGATGCTCGTCGATGGTGTGGTGGATCAACGGATCGACCTCGACGAACGGGATCCGGCGGCGCTGGCGTCGGCGTAGCCAGGCACCGAACGGCCAGGTGAGCGCGAAGATGGTCAGCGCCAGCATCACGATGGTCGGGCCGGGGCTGACGCCGTCGATGTGGAACGAGGACCAGGCGGCGAGCAGCAGGCCGCCCCACGAGGCGGCGAGGCCGAGACCCATCGCCGCGATCAGGGTGGTCCGGAAGCTCCGGGTCACCTGCTGTGCGGTGGCGACCGGAATGATCATCAGTGCGGAGACCAGAAGCAGACCGACGGTTCGCATCGCCACGGTCACGGTGACCGCGGCGAGCACCGCCAGCAGCAGGTTGTAGGCGCGCACGTTGAGTCCGGCGACCTTGGCGAACTCCTGGTCCTGGGCGACGGCGAAGAGTTGGGGGCCGAAGCCGATGCCGATGCAGATCACCGCGGCGGCCAGCGCCATCGTGATCCAGACGTCTTCGACCGAGATCGTGGTGATCGAGCCGAAGAGGAATTCCTGGAGCCGGGCTGCGGACTGCCCGGCGATGCCGGTGATCAGCACGCCGCCGGCGATGCCGCCGTAGAAGAGCAGGGCCAGCGCGACGTCGCCCCCGGAGTTGCCGCGCTCGCGGATGATCTCTATCAGCGCGGCACCGAGGATCGCGACACCGACCGCGGTCCAGGTCGGCGAACTGCCGGTCAGCAGGCCGAGCGCGACACCGGTCACGGCCACATGCCCGAGGCCGTCGCCCATCAGCGAGAGTCTGCGCTGCACCAGGTAGGTGCCGACGATCGGGGCGGCTAGCCCGGTGAAGATGGCAGCGAGCATCGCGCGGATCATGAAGTCTGCGGTGAGGACCTCGATCACGGCGTCACCTCCGGGGAGTCGACGGGGGACGAGACGTTGAGCAGGTGGTCGGTGAACTGCTCGGGATGGGTGTGGTGGTGGTCGTGCGTGCCGCCGAAGAGGGGGGTGTGCACGTCGGCGTCGGTCAGCGGGGCGCCGTCGTAGGCGATCTGGCCGTCGCGCATCACGACCGACCGGTCGATCAGCGGTGCCATCGGACCGATCTCATGGGCGACCAGGACCACCGTCGCGCCGCGCTCCTTGAGCACCTTCAACGCTTGGGCGAGCGCCTCCTGATTGGGCAGGTCGACGCCGGCCGTCGGCTCGTCCAGGAGGATCAGTTCGGGCTCGCCGGCCAACGCGCGGGCGATCAGCACCCGCTGGTGTTGGCCGCCGGACAACGTGGTGACCGCGTGCCGGGAACGGTCGGCGAGGCCGACCACCTCCAACGCGTTGGTGATCGCCGCGCGGTCCGCAGCACTCTTGGGCCGGAGTGGGCGCCGTCGGGTCAGCCGACCGGAGGCGACCACCTCCCAGACGCTGGTCGGTACACCTGCCGCGGCCGACGGGCGTTGCGGGACGTAGCCGAGCCGGTGCCACTCCCGGAAGCGGCTGAGCTCGGTACCGAAGAGCTGCACGGAGCCACGCGCCAGCGGGCGTAGGCCGGTCATGGCGCGCACCAGGGTCGACTTGCCGGATCCGTTGGCCCCCATCAGCACCACGAACTCGCCGCGGTTGATGGTCAGGTTGAGGTGACGCAGGACCGGGCGGCCGTCGATCAGGACGGAGCCGTCCTGCACCGTGATGACGGCGGGTTCGTTGCCCGGCTCCTGGTTCAGCATCCGTTGGCCTTGCTCAGCTTGGTCAGGTTGGCGCGCATCAAAGAAAGATAGTCCTCTTCGGCGGTCAGGTCCGAGAGGCCCTCGATCGGGTCGAGCACCTCGCTGGCGACGCCGGCGTCCTTGGCGACGGTGGTGGCCGCCTTGTTGCTGGAGAGCGACTCGGAGAAGACCGTGGTGATGCCCTCCTTCCGGATCAGATCGTCGAGCCGGGTGCGGTCGGCGATGGTCGGCTCGACACCGGGGGAGAGGCCGGTGATGGTCTCGAACTCCAGGCCGTAGCGGCTCAGGTAGCCGAAGGCGGCGTGGTTGACGACGACCACGTTGCGGGTGCAGCCGCGCAAGGTGCTCGTGTAGTCGGCGTCGAGCTTCTCCAGCTTCGCGCGGAAGGCGGCGGCGTTGGCGGCGTAGTCGTCGGCGTTCGCCTCGTCGAGGGTGCTGAGCTCCTCGGCGATCGCGTCGGCGAAGTCGGCCATCTTCAGCGGGTCCTGCCAGAAGTGGGAGTCGAGGTCGCCGTGGTCGTGGCCCTCGTGGCTGCCCTCGTCCGCATGCGCGGCGTGCTGTTCGTCGGTCTCGCCGAAGTGCTCGTCGCCGTGGTCGTCATGCGCCTCGTCGGCGGCGTGGTCGTCGTACGGCTCCAGGGCGACGACGTCCGCGGCGTCGAGCACGGTGCCCTTGGCGTTCTGCTTGATCGCCTTGTCGACGGCGGGCTGGAAGTCGGCGAGGTAGACGACGAGCGCGGACTCGGCGATGTCGGCGGTCGCCTTCACGCTGAGTTCGAGGTCGTGCGCCTCCTTGCCGGGCTGGGTCAGGTTCAGCACCGTGAAGTGGTCGCCGGCGACCTGTTCGGTGGCGTAGGCGAGCGGGTAGAACGCCGCCGTCACCTGGTCGCCTTCGTGGGGATCGGAGCCGCTGTTGGTGAGAGCTGAACATCCCGTCAGGGCAGGGATGCTGACGAGGGCGGTCAGGGCGAGTGCCGAGTTCAGCTTCATGAGAAGCATTCTCATTCGAAATGAGAATCGTTGTCAAACTGGGCGTGGTGAGTCCGGTCACCAACGCCCTCTTCGGCGTGCCACGGTGAGTTTCCGTTGCTAAGCTCGAGGAGAACCTGACGAGGTGCGCCGTACCAGGTCAAAGCACGACGGCGCGGATCTGTTGAATCCGACTCGAAGGAGCGTCTCGTCATGGCTTGGTTGGTTCTCGTTGTCTCCGGTGTCCTGGAAACCGTCTGGGCCTCGGCCCTCTCGGAGTCGCGGTCGTTCACCCGTCCGGTGCCCACCAGCATCTTCGCGGTCGCTCTGGTCGCCAGCATGGCTGGCCTCGGCTACGCGCTGCGGACGATCCCGGTCGGGACCGGGTACGCCGTCTGGGTCGGGATCGGCGCCGTCGGCACCGCGATCTACGGCATGGTCGCGCTCGGCGATTCGGTGAGCATGGTCCGGATCCTCTGCCTGCTGCTGCTGGTCACCGGAATCGTCGGCCTCAAGCTCGCTCACTGAGCGCGATGGGTAGGCTGGCCCGACTGTCGGTAGCCAGCCGATGGACCCGAATTCAGGAGCACAGTAAACGTGGCCAAAGCCCCCGCATCCATCGTCGACAACGTCGTCTCGCTCGCCAAGCGTCGCGGATTCGTCTTCCCCTGCGGTGAGATCTACGGCGGCACCCGCTCTGCTTGGGACTACGGCCCGCTGGGCGTGGAGCTCAAGGAGAACATCAAGCGCCAGTGGTGGAAGGCGATGGTGCAGGGCCGCGAGGACGTGGTCGGCCTGGACTCCAGCATCATCCTGCCCCGCGAGACGTGGGTCGCCAGTGGTCACGTGGCCACCTTCAATGACCCGCTGACCGAGTGTCAGTCGTGCCACAAGCGCTACCGGGCCGACCACCTGCAGGAGGCGCTCTTCGAGAAGAGCGGTGAGAAGCACCCGGAGTGGACGACGCCCGACGACGTGCCGCTGAGCGAGATCGTCTGTGTCAACTGCGGTACCCGCGGCTCGTGGACCGAGCCCAAGGAGTTCTCCGGCATGCTCAAGACCCACCTCGGTGTCACCGAGGATGAGTCGGGTCTGCACTACCTCCGTCCGGAGACCGCCCAGGGCATCTTCCTCAACTTCGCGAACGTGGTGACCTCGGCGCGTCGCAAGCCGCCGTTCGGTATCGCTCAGATCGGCAAGAGCTTCCGCAACGAGATCACCCCGGGCAACTTCATCTTCCGCACCCGCGAGTTCGAGCAGATGGAGATGGAGTTCTTCGTCAAGCCGGGTGAGGACGAGGAGTGGCACACCTACTGGATCAACGAGCGGATGCGGTGGTACACCGACCTCGGTGTCGACCCGGAGAACCTGCGTCTCTACGAGCACCCGTTGGAGAAGCTCTCGCACTACTCCAAGGGCACCATCGACATCGAGTACCGGTTCCGGTTCGCCGGCTCCGAGTGGGGCGAGCTGGAAGGCATCGCCAACCGGACCGACTTCGACCTCACCACGCACGCCCAGCACTCGGGTGCCGACCTGTCGTACTTCGACCAGGCCGCGAACGAGCGCTACACCCCGTACGTCATCGAGCCGGCAGCCGGTCTGTCGCGCAGCCTGATGGCCTTCCTGGTCGACGCGTTCCACGAGGACGAGGCGCCCAACACCAAGGGCGGCGTGGACAAGCGCACCGTGCTCCGTCTCGACCCGCGCCTGGCGCCGGTCAAGGTCGCGGTGCTGCCGCTGAGCCGCAACGCCGACCTGTCGCCCAAGGCGAAGGATCTGGCCGCGGAGCTGCGTCGTAACTGGAACGTCGACTTCGATGACTCCGGCGCGATCGGCCGTCGCTACCGTCGTCAGGACGAGATCGGCACGCCGTACTGCGTCACCGTCGACTTCGACACCCTCGAGGACAACGCGGTGACGGTCCGCGAGCGAGACTCCATGTCGCAGGAGCGGATCAGCCTCGACGGCATCTCCCGCTACTTCGCCGAGCGGCTTCTCGGAGCTTGACCCGCGAGCGCGGCGCAGCGTGCACAATGACGCCATGAGTTCTGGTCGTCTGGTGCCCGCTGCGCTCGCGCTTGTCCTGTCGTTCTCCCTCGTCGCCTGCGGTGGGGATGACAAGGAGAAGAAGGCCGAGCCGAAGGCTGAGACCAGCCAGCCGTCCGCCACCGACGGTGCGACCCCGACCCAGGACGCCTCGGGGATGACGGTCTGGGGTGCCACCCTCGCCTTCGGTGACGCGGCCCGGTTCACCTGGAAGCCGCGGCGCAAGATCGACGGCGTCGTCGAGGTCGCCGTGAGCAGCGTCAAGCAGGTCACGATGGACCAGTTCTCCGGCTTCAAGCTGGACGACGCGATGCGCAAGTCGACGCCGTACTTCGTAACGGTGAAGGCGACCAACATCGGCGACAGCGACCTGGGCGGGATCGAGCTTCCGCTCTTCTTGGACAACGGGTCCGACGTCCTGCACCCGCCGGCCAACATCGCGGGGAAGTTCAAGCCGTGCGGTAACAGTGCGCTGCCGGACGAGTTCCAGCCGAACGCCACCGCAGATCTCTGCCTGGTCTTCCTCGCGGTCCCGGAGACCAGCATGCGCGCGGTCGCGCTGCAGACCACTGAGTCGCCGCAACCGATCACCTGGACCGGCGCGATCGAGAAGCCCGCGAAGAAGGGCAAGAAGGGCGCCAAGAAGAAGGGCGCCAAGAAGAAGTCCTGAGGTCGGCCGTGGCGAGGTGATTTGTGCGAGCCAACCCCCGCTGCCGACAATGGCTGGGTGTCTTTGCAACTCGGCTCCCTGACTGTTGACGTACCGGTGGTGCTCGCTCCGATGGCGGGGATCACCAACGCCGCCTTCCGGCGACTCTGTCTGGAGCAGGGAGCCGGCCTCTACGTCTGCGAGATGATCACCTCGCGCGGACTGGTCGAGGGCGACGCCACCACCAAGTCGATGCTCGCCTTCGACGAGTTGGAGACCGTGCGCAGCGTCCAGCTGTACGGGACCGATCCGGTCTACGTCGGTAAGGCCGCCGAGATCCTCTGCGCCGACTTCGGGGTTGCGCACATCGACCTGAACTTCGGCTGCCCGGTCCCGAAGGTGACCCGCAAGGGCGGTGGCGGGGCACTGCCCTGGAAGCGTGGGCTGTTGGGGGAGATCCTGACCGCAGCCGTCAAGGCTGCGGAGCCTTACGACGTCCCGGTCACGATGAAGACCCGTAAGGGCATCGACGACGACCACATCACCTATCTGGACGCCGGCCGGATCGCCGAGGAGACCGGAGTCGCCGCGATCGCGCTGCACGGTCGCACCGTGCAGCAGGCGTACTCGGGCCAGGCCGACTGGGACGCGATCGGCGAGCTCGTGCAGCACGTGAACATCCCGGTGCTCGGTAACGGCGACATCTGGGAGGCGCGCGACGCCGTCCGGATGGTCGAGGAGACCGGTGCGGCGGGCGTCGTCGTCGGGCGTGGCTGCCTGGGCCGGCCGTGGCTCTTCCGCGATCTGGCGGCTGCGTTCACCGACGGCCTGGACGGCGTCGCCACCCTGCCGAACCTCGGTGAGGTGAGCGTGATGATGCGTCGCCACGCCGAGCTCCTCTCCCAGTACATGGGGGAGGAGAAGGGGTGCAAGGAGTTCCGCAAGCACGTCACCTGGTACCTCAAGGGCTTCCGGGCCGGCGGTGCTCTTCGTCACAGTCTGGCGCTGGTCTCGAGCCTCGCTGCGCTCGACGAATTGCTCGCCGAACTCGACCCGGCCGAGCCGTTCCCGGTGGGTGAGCTGGGCACGCCGCGGGGCCGCCAAGGCGCGCCACGTAAGAAGGTTGTGCTTCCCGAGGGGTGGCTGGACGACGCTGACGGGGCTGGTTGCGCGGTGACCGAAGAGGTCGACTCGTCGTCGGGGGGCTGATCGGTCAGATTCCGCCGTTCCGCGGACGTCGAGGGGATTTTTCACCGGACATGTGTTTGACTCGAACATCGTGTCCGCGGGGGGCGGGCACTTGCCCTGTAAGCAAGAGCAAAGGATCAGCGCTGTGGCCCAAGGACGCCACAAGCGGGAAACCAATGCCCGCAAGATGCCGTCGGTCGCCACGATCGCGGCTCCGGTCGCCTCACTGGCGACCCTCGCCACCGTCGGCGTGGGAGTTCTCGCCGCGAGCCCCCAGGTCGCGCAGCAGGTCGGTGCCGACGCCTCCAAGCCCGTAGCCGGCGCTGCCTCGGTCGCTGCCACCCGCGGCGAGCAGGCCTCGCGCAGCACGCTGCGCACCGAGGAGCTCTCCACGAGCGCGACCTTCGCCCGCAAGGCCTCGCGGGCCGGTACCCGGGACGCGATCGACGCCGCGAAGACGAAGCTGTGGGCCACCGAGGACCTCAACCTCTGGTCGGCCTCGCTCGGCGAGGGCGAGAACCTCGGCGAGATCAAGAGCGGCGACGAGGTGCTGGTCACCGGACGTCGCGCCAACGGACGCGCCGAGGTGGTCTGGAAGGGCAAGGCGCGCTGGGTCAACGCCGAGTACCTCAGCGCCGACGAGCCGCTGAGCGGAACCGACGGCGTCTGCAGCAACGGCGCCAGCATCGCGTCGGGCGTCAGCCCCAACGTGGTCAAGGTCTTCAACGCGGTCTGTGCACGTTTCCCGCAGATCAGCACCTATGGCACTCTGCGCAACGACGGCGAACACGGCCAAGGCCTTGCCGTCGACATCATGGTCAGCGGTGAACTCGGCTGGCAGGTCGCGGAGTACATCCGCGAGAACCGGGTCGCCCTCGGCGTCAGCTACCTGATCTACTCGCAGAAGATCTGGTCGGTGCAGCGCGGCGGCGAAGGCTGGCGCTCGATGTCGAACCGTGGCTCGGTCACCGCCAACCACTACGACCACGTCCACGTCACGACCTATTGATCCGTCAAGCTGCCGGCCTCTTCATCGCCGGGGTCCGCGCTAGCAGCGTTGCTAGCATCGAGACATGCCTGCTCTCCATGTTCGTGACGTCCCCGAGGACACTGTCGCTGCGCTCAAGCGCCGAGCGGCGAGGCATGGGCATTCGGTAAAGCAGGAACTTCGCGAGGTTCTCAACAGCGCAGCGCGGGAGCCCTTGTCCGCCGAGCTTCCGCGGCGGATCGACCTGCAGATGGCTGAGGTGGGGCCCGTCGCCGACTTTGATCGCGCGGAGCACTACGGCGACGACGAGCGTTGAGGAGGGCGGCCGTCGTCGTTGATACCAACGTGTGACTGGCGGCGACTGATCCTGCACGGTTGAGCCACCGTGCCGCCTTGGCGTTCTTGCGCCACGATGAGTGTGACCTGGCGATCACGCCCCAGATCGTCCGGGAGTACCTCGCAGGTGCGACGAGACCGGCTTCCGCCAACGGACTAGGGATGTCGGGCGCGCAGGCGCTTGCCCACGGGGCTGTTGCGATCGTGACGGAGAATGTTCGGCACCTCGCCCGCTTCGAGTCGCTGATCCGGATCGAGCCGCTAGGCCGGCTCGCGGACCCGAGCTGACTCCGGCATGCGCTGGCGGGGGAGTAGCGGCCGGGTGAGGACGCGGCGGGTGGGCTCCTCCCACCAGCGGTAGATCGCCATCGAGGCGAGTACCAGGACGGGGACGGCGGCGAGCTCCACCCAGATCCGTAGGTCGCGGTCGACGTGGAAGAGCGCGGTATGGGTAGTCAGGTCCCGCAGTAGTTTCAGGACCGGGCCGTGCAGGAGGTAGAGCGCGAAGGACGCGCCTCCGCCGAGCACGATCCACCGTTGCGACAGCGCATCGATGAGGGGGCCGCGCCCGACGGTCAAGCAGTAGACGAACGGCAGCCAGGCGACGACCAGGAAGCCGGCCCACCAACCGGGGAGGACTGTTTCGGTGAGCGCGATCCAGACGGCGACGGCGAGCAGGATCGCCGGCGCGGCCCGTCCGGCCGCGCGGCGATGGGCCGCGCTCACCGATACGGCGCGCAGGACCGCTGCGGTGAACATGCCCGCCACGAAGAGCGACAGGACCCGCGGCGCCCAGCCCCAGGCATAGGCGAACCGGTGGTTGAGTACCAGGCCGAGGAAGAGTGGCGTCAGGCTCAGCACGGCGGCCGTGACCAGGCCAGGGGTGTTCAATCGGCGGGTGAGGCCGAGCGCGACGACAGCGAGCAGGGGGAACAGCACGTAGGCGAGCCACTCTGCCGAGAGCGACCAGGCCGGCCCCGCCCAACTGCTGTCCTTGCCGGTGGGCTGGTCCCACATCTGTACCAGGAAGAGCTGCTGGACCAGTGAGTTCCAGGTCAGTTCGTCGACAGAGGCTGAGTTCCAGCGCCAGTGCCGGAACCAGATCGCGAAGCCGGCGAAGAGGGTGATCGCCAGGTAGGTGGGCCAGATCCGGGCGACGCGGAGCCAGAGGTAACGCGCGATGGTGCGGAGGCTGGGGTGATCGCCGATCCGTTCGAGGTAGTTGAGGGCGAGCACGAAGCCAGACAGCACGAAGAAGAGGTCGAGGGCGCGATGTGCCTGCCCGAGGACCGGATCGAGGAGTCGGACCAGGTCCGGATGGTGCTTCTCCAGCCAGCCTTGGTTGGCGCGCTTGATGTGGTACGCGACGACCCAGAGCGCGGCGAAGAACCGGACGCCGGTGAGCGCGTCGTAGCGCAGGGGGCGGATCGCAACGGAAGCCATATAAAGCATAGTAAATTACTCTGGTTTGCTCTGCTTGAATGTCCCACCCTCTGAATGTCGGGCCCGGTGAGTAGGGTCGTGGCGATGAACGAGGAGCTCTACGGTCCGCGCGACCGTGAACGGTTGGTCCCCGAGCCGCCCAAGCGGGTCGATGCGCCCACCCGCGCACCTTTCGAGCGTGACCGAGCCCGCGTCGTCCACGCGGCGGCATCGCGCCGGCTGGCCGCCAAGACGCAGGTGGTCGGCCCGCAGAGCGACGACTTCGTCCGCAATCGCCTGACGCACAGTCTGGAGGTCGCCCAGATCGCCCGCGATCTCGCCCGAGCGCTGGGCTGTCATCCGGATATCACCGAGACGGCGGCATTGGCTCATGACCTCGGCCACCCACCGTTCGGGCACAACGGTGAGGATGTGCTCGACGAGCTCGCACAGAGCTGCGGCGGATTCGAGGGCAATGCGCAGACGCTCCGGATCCTGACCCGGCTCGAGGCGAAGACCTTCCGCCCTGACGGCGACTCCGTCGGACTCAACCTGACCCGGGCCACCCTGGATGCCTGCACCAAGTACCCGTGGCCGCGACCCGCAACGGGCGGCAAGTTCGGTGTCTACGCCGACGACCAGCCGGTCTTCGAATGGTTGCGGGACGGCGCGCCCGCCCGCCGTCTCTGCGTGGAAGCCCAGGTGATGGACCTTGCCGACGACGTCGCCTACTCGGTGCACGACGTCGAAGATGCCGTTGTAGCGGGCAGCATCGACCTGACCTGGCTCGATGACGCCGAGCGGCGCCGTCCGGTCTGGGAGACCGTCCGCTCCTGGTACCTCCCGCACGCGGCCGACGACGAATTCGACGACGCGCTGCGTGGGATGCAGGCTCAGGAGAGCTGGCCGAGCACCAGTTATGACGGGACCAGGCGTTCCCTGGCTGCGTTGAAGAACCTCACCAGTGACCTCATCGGGCGCTTCTGTGGCAGCGTGCAGACGGCGATGGTCACTGAGTTCGGCGCGCAGCCCTTCGTCCGTTTCGACGCCGATCTGATGGTTCCGCGGCAGACCTTGGTCGAGATCGCGGTGCTCAAGGGGGTGGCGGCGCACTGGGTGATGAAGTCGGATCAGCGCCGCGAGATCATGGGCCGCCAGCGCGAACTCCTCGCCGCGCTGGTCGAGGCGATCGCTGATCGGCCGGAGCGGCTGGATCGCCAGTTCGCCGGGGACTACGCCCGAGCCGGCGATGACGCCGCGCGGCTGCGCGTGGTGATCGATCAGGTGGCCTCGCTCACCGATGCCTCGGCCATGCGATGGCACGAGCGCCTGATCAACCCTGGCACGTAGACTCGCCGCGTGGCCGGGCGGATCAGGGATGACGACATTGCGGAGGTCCGCAACAAGACCCGGATCGACGACGTCATCGGTGACTATGTCGCGTTGCGAAACGCTGGTGGCGGCTCGCTGAAGGGCCTCTGCCCCTTCCATGATGAGAAGTCGCCCTCGTTCAACGTGACGCCGGCCCGCCAGTTCTTCCACTGCTTCGGCTGTGGCGAAGGCGGGGACGTCTTCAGCTTCCTGATGAAGATCGACGGGATCGGGTTCACCGAGGCCGTCGAGCGCCTCGCCGAGAAGTACGGCGTCCAGTTGCGCCGTGAGGACGGCCCCGACGAGCCGCGCCGCCCGAAGGGGCCGCAGCGAAGCCGGTTGATCGAGGCGAACCGGCTGACCGAGGAGTTCTTCATCGATGCGCTCGGCTCGCCCGAGGCGTTGACCGCGCGCCAGTTCCTGGCCGAGCGCGGCTTCGACCGGGACGCCGCCGCCCGGTTCGGGGTGGGCTTCTCGCCGCGCAACGGTGACGCCGTCACCGCTCACCTGCGCCAGAAGGGGTTCAGTGACGCGGAACTCGTCGCGAGTGGTGTCGTCGGGCAGGGCAACCGGGGACTCTACGACCGGTTCCGCGGTCGGCTGATGTGGCCGATCCGCGAGTCGTCGGGCCAGACGATCGGCTTCGGCGCGCGCCGCCTCTTCGACGACGACCGGGTCGAGGCCAAGTACCTCAACACGTCGGAGACCTCGATCTACAAGAAGTCGCAGGTCCTCTACGGACTGGACCTGGCACGCACCTCGATCCGGGCCACCGGACAGGCGGTGATCGTCGAGGGGTACACCGACGTGATGGCCTGCCACCTGGCCGGCGTCGGGACGGCGGTAGCCACCTGCGGTACGGCGTTCGGCGACGACCACGCGCGGTTGCTGCGTAGGTTCGTCGAGGGGCAGGCCGACGTCCGGAGCGAGGTCATCTTCACCTTCGACGGCGACGCAGCCGGTCAGAAGGCGGCGCTCAAGGCGTTCGCCGGCGACCAGAACTTCGCCTCCCAGACCTATGTCGCCGTCGAGCCCTCGGGAATGGACCCGTGTGAGCTGCGGCTGGCCAAGGGCGACGAGGCGGTGGTCGAGCTGGTGGCCGGCCGGACGCCGCTGTACCGGTTCGTGTTGAACAACGTCCTGGGCCGCTTCGACCTCGACCGGGCCGACAGCCGGGTCGACGCGCTCCGCGAAGCGGCACAGTTGGTGAGTAGCGTGCGCGACAAGTCGAAGGTCGAGGGCTTCACGCGTGAGCTGGCGTTGAGCGTCGGCGTCGACGTGGAGCAGGCTCGGGCCGAGGTCCGCCGGGCGATCGCCAACCCCAAGGCACAGCGTCGCAGCGAGCCTGCGCCGTTGCGAGCCCCGGCGGCCAGCCAGGAGTCGACGATGACGGAGCCTCAGGCGCCGGCTCCGCCGCCCCGGCTGCCGATGCCAGACCCGCGGGACAAGCGGATCGCCGTCGAACGGGAGACCCTGAAGCTGGTCGTCCACCACCCGGAAGTGGTCGGACACTCGATGCGTTCGGTGGCGCCCGAGGACTTCATGCACCCGGTCTATCGCCTGCTGTGGCAGACGATCGTCGCCGCCGGGGGACCGGCTGCCGCGCAGCCTGGGTGGGTCGCGCAGTTGCGCGACAACCTCGCCGACCCGACCGCGATCTCGGTACTGACGGCGCTGAGTGTGGAACCGATCCTGTCGGTCAAGGAGGTGGACCTCGCCTATGTCCAGATCCATGTGCACCGACTGTTGGAGTTGACGGTGACCCGTCGGATAGCCGATCTGACCTCGCGACTGCACCGGACGAACCCGGTCGATCAGGCCGATGAGTTTACCCGGATCAACGTGGAACTCCTGGAGTTGGAGAAGCGGCGCCGAGTGTTGCGCCAACAGGTGCTGGGTGGTGCATGACCGTGGCGATGCGTTGGCCCTCTGCCCTTCCTGACGCCGTCCGTGCGGTATCGGTCGACGCCGGCGAGAAGGTGCTGGCCGGTGCGGTCGCTGCTGATGGCGCCGTGCTGGCGGGGACGGCGTTGGCGCTCTACCTCGTGGACCCGGTCGGTGAGACCCGCCGGGTCGGCTGGGAGCAGATGCAGCGAGCCGACTGGAACCCCGACGACGGCATGCTGTCGCTCAGTGAGGTCGGCGCCTTCGGAGGTAGCCGACCGGTCTACCGGTTCGCTTTCGAGTTCGAGGCACGGTTCCTCGCCTTCCTGCGTGAGCGGATCACCAGCACGCTGCTGCTACAGCGCCATGTTCCGGTGCAGGGTGCCAAGGGCCTCTTCGTGATCGCGCGCCGGGCGCCGGGTGGTGACCGCGCGGTGACGTGGCTCTATGAGTTCGAGGAGGGCGTCGACGTCGCGGACCCCGAGGTCCTGCGTGCCGCCGAGGCGGCGTTGGCCCGGGCCCGCGACGAGGTCGGCGACCTCTGATCCCGTTGCTGGACCCTCGATTTCACCTCGGTCCCCGTTCTTGCTAATCTTCACTCGCTGCCTAGCGATCCCCTGTAGCTCAATTGGCAGAGCTTCCGACTGTTAATCGGACGGTTGTTGGTTCGAGTCCAACCGGGGGAGCTGTGAAAAACGGCCTGTGACCTGCGGAAACGCAGATCACAGGCCGTTTTGTTTGTCCGTTGCATCGTCTCTGCATCGTTCAGACCGGTTTCGGCCCCTGCGCGACCTCGCCGGTCACTCCGGTTCCCAGGAGTCGGCGCCACAGACAACGGCCCGAAAGTACGATGCGGATCGTGAACACCGACGACGTCACCGCTCAGTTGAGCGCCTTCATGGCTGAGCGGGAGTGGGAGCAGTTCCACACGCCCCACACGCTGGCCAAGAGCATCGCCATCGAGGCAGGCGAACTGATGGAGCTCTTCCAGTGGACCGACGACGCCCCGGCGGCCGAGGTGACGGGGGAGCTGGCCGACGTGCTGACCTACTGCCTGTTGTTGGCTGCCAAGCTTGAGGTCGACCCGCTGCAGATCGTGCTCGACAAGCTGCAGGTGACGGGCGAGAAGTACCCGGTGGAGTTGGCGCGCGGGCGGAGCGTGCGGCATGACCAGCTCTGAGACCCCCGACCCGTTCCGCATCGAGAAGGTGCCGTTCACGTCGTCGACGGTTGCTGTCCTCAAGCGCGGCGTCGATCCCAAGCACGTGGATTGGCCCGTCGTCTACACCCTGGCTGATGCGCGGGAGATCTACGTCGGGGAATCGCTCAATGTCGGGAACCGGCTCGGGCAGCACCTCGAGACCGCTGGCCGTCGTCACTTGGGCACTGCGCGGATCGTGATCGGTGAGGACTTCAACAAGTCGGTCTGCCTCGATCTGGAATCGATGCTCATCAAGTGGTTCGCGGGTGACGGGCGATTCACTCCGCTGAACAGGAACGCCGGCGTCGTCGACGCGGACTACTACGACCGCGCGCGCTACCGGGAGACCTTCGAGGAGATCTTCGAGCAGCTCCGCGCTGAGGGGCTCTTCAGTAAGTCGATCGCCGAGATCCAGAACAGTGACCTGTTCAAGCTGTCGCCCTTCAAGGCGCTCAACGCCGACCAATCGGCCATCGTGGAGGCGATCCTCGACCAGATCTTCGATGACATCGAGGCCAACCGACCCGCCCGGATGGTGATTCAAGGCGAGCCGGGCACCGGGAAGACCGTGGTGGCGATCTACCTGCTCAAGGTGCTGGCCGACATCCGGGCCTCGGACAACACGTTGGCACACGAAGAGAACTCCCCGTTGGCCGAGTTCTTCGTGCCTGGCCATGCTGAACTCCTCACCGACTTTCGGGTGGGTTTGGTGATCCCGCAGCAGTCCCTGCGCGCGTCGGTGCGCCAGGTGTTTCGCAAGACCCCCGGACTCGATCCCAAAGTGGTGCTCAGTCCCTTCGAGGCAGTGACCTATGCCAAGCGGCACGGCCCCTTCGACTTGCTCGTCGTCGACGAGGCGCATCGACTCAACCAGCGGGCTCCGCAGGCTGCCGGCCCTCTCAACGGCATGTTCCGCGACAACAACGTGCACTTGTTCGGGCATGACGACCCCGAATACACCCAGTTCGACTGGATCAACGAGATCAGCACTCACCAGCTCTACCTGGTGGACGGGGGACAGGCAGTGCGTCCGGCCGACGTCGCACCCGAAACGCTCAACGTCGTCCTAGAGGGGGCTCGCGTCGATCAGCGCCTGTACCGCCTGAGTTCGCAGATGCGAGTCGCCGCGGGCCAGGACTACGTGGGCTACGTCCGGCAGGTGCTCGCGGGCGTGCCGATCGACCCGCAGCAGTTCGAGGGCTACGACCTTCGGTTCTTCGACGACCTCGGGGCCATGCACGACGCCATCCGCGAACGAGACGCCGACCACGGGCTCGCACGCTTGCTTGCCGGCTATTGCTGGCCCTGGGCCAGCAAGAACGACAAGTCCGCCATCGACATCGAGCTGGACGGACGGCGCCTTCAGTGGAACCAGACCGCCGTTGACTGGGTGCACTCGCCCGGTTCGCTCGAGCAGGTGGGATCCATCCACACCATTCAGGGCTACGACCTGAACGTGGCCGGCGTGGTGATCGGTCCGGACCTGTACTTCGACGCAGCCACCGGACGGGTCGCCTTCGATCGTGATGCCTACAAGGACCCGCGTGGCATGACGAGCAATCGCCAGCGAGGCATCACCTACACCGATGACGACATCGCAGTCTTCGTACGCAACATCTACGCGGTACTGCTCACCCGTGGCATGCTCGGTACCTACGTCTACGTGTGCGACCCCGGACTGCGGGAGCACTTACGGCAGTACTTCGTAAACGCGTCGTCGTGAGCGAGGGCGGCCCGCGATCTGCGAGATGCAGACCACGGGCCGTTTTGTTTGTCGCTATTGGCGATAGTGCCGTCAGGTCTGCAATGCCGCCGACTGAATGACCTTGGCGAGGTCGAGGGGTCGGCTCCACATGGGCCAGTGGCCGGTGGGGAGGTCGACGATATCGACATCGGTGAGAGGCGAGACCGCAGCAAACATCGGGTGACCTGTCCGGGCCAGCTCCACCACCTGCTCGCCGGAGATGGAGCAGCACACCAGGGTCGTCGGGATGTGGTGGCGGGCAGGGTTCGCGAGCTCCACGGGCTGGCGAAGCACGGTGGCAGGCTCCGGGACAGCCTTCGCCCGGAAACGCTCGAGTGCCTTGACGCTCAGGCCGTCGAGGCTCGCCTGCTGCCCGAGGGCATCGAACGACGGCAGAGGGAGCTCGTCGAGCCCTTCGGGGAAGTCCGGGGCGAACACGCTGCCGTGGGCCACGGGGCCGGAATCGATCCACACGACGCGGGCGACCAACTCGGGGTGCCGGTCGAGGATGAGGCTGACGGGGGCGTTGGCTCCACTGTGAGCGACCAGAACTACGGGCCTGTCGCCGTGCTGCGCGACGACGCTGCGGATCGCTGCTACTTGGTCGTCGAGGGTCTTCGCCGTGCGCCGGGGGTCGGTGTCGTCGAGGCCGGGCAGTGTCATTGCGACTGCATCGAGGTGGTCGGCGTCGAGGTGGTCGAGGACGTCGTCCCATGCCCATGCGCCCAGCCAGTGGCCGGCGATGAGAACAAGGGTCGGGCTGCTCGTAGGAGTGGTCATACGGCAACAGTCCCAGCCGCATTGGACAAGAGTGTGTCACTATTTATGTCATGAATTTCCTGGGGCCTGACCAGTGAGGCGATCCGAACGGCTTCATGCCCTGACCGAGATGTTGCGCCGGAGCGGTACGCGCGGAGTTTCGGCTGAACGGTTGGCACGGGAGTTCGGAGTTTCGGTACGGACGGTGAAACGCGACCTCGATGCGCTGGAGAACAGCGGCGCGCCGATCTGGTCTCGTCCGGGCCCGGGTGGCGGTTACGGGCTGGTCGAAGGCGGGGCGCTTCCGCCCGTCACGCTCTCCCCGACGCAGGCCGTGGCGCTCATGGCTGCGGTGTCGGCCGCGCCTGACGCTCCCTATGCGGATCTGGCTGCCGCCGGTATCCGGAAGATCATGGACGTTCTCGATCCCAGGACCCGAGCGCAAGCGGACGAGTTGGCCCACCGCATCTGGGTCAGGACGCCTCCGTCCTCCTCGCGTGCGGTCAGGTCAGCACTTGAGGAGGCGATGGCCGAGCAGCGGGTGATCCGCATCCGCTACACCGCGGGCGACGGCACCACGACCATCCGTGACGTGGAACCGGTCCTGTTCGCCTCCAGAACGGCCGTTGGTACCTGGTCGGCTGGTGTCGCCTGCGCGACGCGATGCGATGGTTCACCGTTACGCGCATCGAGCGAGCCAGCGTCACCAAGCTGGCCTGTAGTGGCCACACCGTCGATGAGGTCGGCGAACCCCCGGAGAACGCCAAGCCCGTGCGCGGGGCAGATTGAGTAGCCGACCTGCCTGACCTATCCAGTCGGTACGGCTAGCAAGGATCGTTGGCGACAGGTATCCAATCGGATACTCTCTAGGAATGACCGAGACAACTCTGATCGAGCAAGCCCGGGAGGCGGCCGGCCTTTCCCAGCGTGCTCTGGCAGATCGCGCAGGTACATCTCGGACCACACTCTCGGCCTACGAGCACGGGCGGAAGTCGCCCACTCTCGACACCGCAATCCGCATCGTGGCCGCAGCCGGATTCGAGCTGTCCCTCGGGCCCCGTATCGAGTTCCAGCAGGTTACTGAGGATCGAGGACGCCCGATCCACGTGCCGAATTTCCTTCCTTCCCTCCCCTTGGATCGCGCCTTCGCCACCGTGGAGCTTCCGCTGCATCTGAACTGGTCCGACCGCGGCCGTCGCTACCAGCTGCGCGATCGCCGCCAGCGATCCCGTGTCTATGAGCTGGTTCTTCGCGAAGGTGGTCCCCACGATGTGCTCACCTACATCGATGGCGCGTTGCTACTGGATCTGTGGGACGAACTAGTGCTTCCCGCCAAAGTTCGAGCGGCGTGGTCTGACGTTGTCACGGGCAATCGTGGTCAGAGCGACTCGTAGTGGAGCGCCCAGTAGCCCTCACCCCGTTGCAGGTAGAAGTGGCTCAAATCTTCTTCGGGCTCCGCGCCTCTAAGGGTTTCCTGGTCGCTGGGGGAGCAGCCCTTCTCGCCTCAGAACTGATCGTCCGACCGACCGAGGATCTGGATCTCTTCGCCTCTTCGCCGATTGCCTCGGTGGTGGAGGCGAAGCTGGCCCTCACCGGAGCACTGGAAGACCGCGCCTACCAGGTCGTCGTCGTTCAGGATTCTCCCACCTTCTGCCGGATCGTCGTGCGGGGCGCTGAGCAGGAGATCCTCGTCGATCTGGGCGTCGACTCGCCCCCGCTCGGGTCCCCGACGATGACCGTCCTGGGCCCGACGCTCGCGCCTCTCGAGCTCGCAAGCCGGAAGTTGCTTGCGCTCTTCGGCAGGGCTGAGGCGCGGGACTTCGCCGATGTCGCCCTCCTGGTTCGTCGTTTCGGCAAAGAGGAGCTGTTGAAGGGGGCAGCGTCGTTGGACGGCGGTTTCGACTCGTCGGTACTAGCTCAAATGATGCGGACGCTCGACCGTTTCACCGACGACGAGATCCCGCTCGATGGTGCCGGCGTCAGACAAGCCAGGGAGTTCTTCTCGGACTGGGCGGACAGCCTGCAGCACAGAGCTTGAATCGTCACGGTCCAACCGTCCTCCAGAGCCCTGACGCCGAGAAGAGCCGCTCGGTCTTTCTGCATTTCGGGGGTACGCGTACTGCGGCAGCAGGCGGATGCTGGTGGGGTGACGTTCGAGGTCCCGCGCGGTGTGTATGACCGGTTCATGGGGCGCTACACCCTGGAGTTGGCGCCGCAACTGGTCGATGCTGCCGCGATCGCCCGAGGAATGCGGGTCCTTGACGTCGGATGCGGGCCAGGGGGACTGACCGAGGTGTTGGCCGCCCAGGTCGGGGACCAGCGGCTGGTCGCCGCGATCGACCCCAGCGCGCCGTTCGTGCTCGCGTGTCGGGCCGTGGTGCCGGACGCCGATGTTCGTCAGGGAGTGGCCGAAGACCTCCCCTGGCCCGCAGACCTCTTCGACGCCGCCCTCTCCTCCCTGGTGGTCGGCTTCATGCGTGACCCGGAGCGGGGGATGGCGGAGATGGCGCGAGTGACGGCGAGCGGTGGCACCGTGACGGCCTGCTTCTGGGACGTGCCGCGACACGGGATGCTCGCCCTTGCTGAACGGGCGATCAGCACGGTCCGACCCGACCTCGAACCGCACCCACCTATGGTCGGTATGGCACGGGACGACATCCCGAACCTGATGACGGCGGCCGGGCTCACCGTCGAGGCGTCGGGCGAGCTCGAAGTGCGCGTCGACTACGCCGACTTCGGCGATTTCTGGGAGCCGGTCAGCCGCGCTCCCGGCCCGATCGGGGAGGCGCTCGCGCAGCTCAGCGAGCAGGAACAGGTGGAGGTGGAGCGGGTCGCCAGGGCCGCGTTGCCGGTCGGCCCGTTCGAACTGCCGGCCTACGCCTGGTACGCCGTCGGAAGGGTCTGAGTCAGCGGATCCTGCCCGGCAGGTCGACCGGCCGTTCCTCGGGCACCACGGTGACCCGCATACCGGCGGCTTCTTCGAGCTGGGCGGCGAGGTTCGCGTCGGCGGCGCGCTTCGGCACCACGCCCACCTTGAGCCCGGTCCCATCTCCACACCCACTGGCCGAGGAGAGCAGCCGAGTAGCGTGGTTCGCCTTCGCCCAGGCGAAGACCGCACGCGCGGCACGCAGGGTGTCCGCGTCGGAGTAGGTGACCTCGCGGAGCTCGACCCGAACCCGATCCGCGCGAACACCTTGCAGGGCGACGACCTCCGGCGGCGCGGGCCGCTTCCAGTTCAGAACAAGGGCGCCCGCCTCCTGCCACAGGACCAACCCTGCTGACCCGGTCAGCCCCCTGATCCGGGCCCGGACGTCAGAGATCGCGTCCTGGAGGGACCACTGGATCGCCTGGCGCACCTGCTCCTTGGCGGAGCCACCCTCTTCGCCTCGTGGAATCCATTCGTAGACCACCCCGACGCCGAGTTGCTTCAAGCGCTGGGCCACCGTCGGTTCGGCGAAGTAGTCCTGATCGCCGGTCTCGTCGGCGACCAACGCCACCACCCCGAGCGGAGTCGGCTCGGCGTGCACCACCAGCACCGAGCTCAATGTGTGCAGGGTGAAGATCAGTTCTTTCTGCTCGGCCAGGTCGTCGATCGGCGGGGGAGTACCCAGTGCGTCCAGGGGATCGGGGCAGGCCGACGCCGGCAAGGTGGCCGGCGTTGCAGCGGGGGAGTTCGGGGCAGCGAGATCGACGTCGCGGCGCGGCTCCTGCTGCTGGTTCAACGCCACTGCGACGCCGCAGATCCCCAACGCAGCAACGGTTCCGGCCGCCAACGTCGCCGTACGCCGCCGGCGCCGCCGGGTCACCGCACCTCGGAGTCGGGGAATCGCCGCGGGCAGCGGCTCGGCCTGGGTGGCATGCGCACGGAGTCGGGCCGTGGTCTCTTCCAACCAGCGATCGTCGGTCATGGCCGTGCCTCCTGGTGTTCTGGGGTGTCAGCGAGGGCGATCCGCATCCGGTCCAACCCGCGGGAGAGGTGCGAACGTGCGGTCGGCACCGAGCAGCCCATCAGCTCAGCGATCGTGGCGTGGTCGAGATCCTCGACAGTGCGCAGCACTACGGCTGCGCGTTGTTTCGGGGTCAAGGTGGCGAGCGCCTGCTGCAGTGAGTCGTCGAGTTCGCCACTGAGCTGGACGGGGGCGTCGGCGTCCGGAACCGCAGGCCCGAGCAGTTCGCGCCGCAGCCGCCGGATCCGGTCGATGTTGAGCCGCACCAGCACGGTCCGGGCGTAGCCGCCTGGATTCTGGCTCGCCAACCGAGACCACCGGACGCCGACTCGCACCAGCGCCTCCTGGGTCAGGTCCCACGCGTCATGGGAGTTCGCGGTCAGCGCGCGGGCCAACGCGAGCAGCCGCGGTAGCTCGCTCGCGGCGAACTCCTCAAACCCGTTCTCCATAAGGCCTCTCTTGCCGTCGTCACCCTGTCAACGGCCAACGGTGCGAAAACGTTGAGATCAGTCTGCCGGGAAGCTGAGGGTTTTGGGGCGGCCTCTGCTGGGCAGGAATGACTGCGAGACGAGCGTCATCGGGGCGTTCGACGGCACGCGAGGTGGGCGATGGGTTTCGAGACCGATATCGAGCGGATGTACCGCGCGGGGAAGACCGACATCCCCAACGCCGCCGACCGGCTCTCCGGCATCAGCGTCACGTTCTACGACGCGCTGCAGACCCTCGATCAGCAGGCCGCGCTGGCCGGCGATCCGCGGTTCCTGCGGACGATGTTGCGGGTGGGCGGCGATCTCTACGACGTGTTGCGGGGCGGCGTCGACTCGCTCAACAACTGCGCCGTCGCGGTGGTGAAGACCGCCGACGACTACGTGAAGGTCGACGACGACGCCCGCGCCGACTTCGCTGCGATGGACGACGGACTGCGCGACAAGCAACAGCCCGGCGCCTCCGATGTGCCCCCGGAGATCAAGAACCCCGAGTCACCCGGTTCCACCAACGAGTACCCGAACGGCAGCACCGTGACGACGCCCTCCACGCCTGACCCCGACTCGCTGGCCGACGACGCCGAGCAGCGGGAGACCAACGAGTACAACAGCGAGTGGGGCCACAACATCGAGAAGCACCGGGGTGACTACTGATGGCTTTCAGCCGAGAGAACTTCCACCGCCTGCTCAAGGACATCGAGGAGCGGCTCGGGTATCTGCGCGGCAACGAGAACGCCTGGAAGTACCTGCGCGAGGTGCAGCTCTACCCGATCGAGAATCCGACCGAGGGCGGCATGCTGATGGTGTTGCGTACCGAACCGGACTACAAGTTCCCCTGCCCGGACCCGCGGTTCGCCGTCGAGCCGTACCCGTGGTGGTGCGACATGTACATCCTGCCCGGGGTGAAGTTCGACCAGTACGAGTACATGAAGATGGTGCAGAGGCACACCGACATGGCGTTCGAGGACGGCGTCGCCTGGGCCCGAGGGATCGCCGACTACGCCCGCAGCATCTGCGATCAGTTCCTCGCTCCCGATGTGCCCACGATGGTCGATGCGATCCTCAGCCTGCAGCGCAACGTCGCCACCCCGCTGGTCGACGCACCCAACGACGACTGGGCGAACCTGGGCAACCTCAACGCACGTTGGACCGGTGACGCCGCCGCCAGCTTCAACGAGTTCTACCTGAACTACAACGAGTCCCTGGCTCGCTCCGGGCTCTACACGGACATGATCAACATCGGCTTCGCCTCGGCTGCCAAGGTGATCAGCGGTACCCAGTTCGGCGCGCAGTTCTTCCTCGAGGATCTCCGCGACGCGCTCGATGCCCAGCTCGACCAGTGGGTCAACTGGGGTCGGCAGCCCGACGACCCGCCGAAGACGCCGGTCTGGGTCGGCGACGTCGGCAAGATCGCCGAGGCTACTCTCAAGCTCGCCTCCCACATCCCGGTCGTGGGCGAGGTGACCGACAAGATCGACAAGGCCAAGGAGATCGGCACCGACGTCAAGGGACTGGTCACCGCGATCGAGGACGTCTCGGGCAAGGAACTGCTGCCCAAGAAGCGCGAACACACGCCGGTCCAGTACGCCGAGTCGATCTACACCGACCTGACCACCACGTTGACCAACGACTACCTGAAGGCCTACGACACAGCGTTGAACAGCCTGCAGTCCGGCTCGACCCCGGGCAGCGTCCCCGATCCGGGCAACCTCGACGAGGCGGCGTTCAGCGGGAACGGCGTCCTGGACCTGATGCGTGCGGACAAGAAGAACAACGACTGGGACCTGCCAGAAGTGCGACCCGAGAGTCTGCGCGGCAACGCCCAGTACTGATCTGAGCGACCGATCGTTGGTCGAGCTTGTCGAGACCGGGGACCCCGTTGGTCGAGCTTGTCGAGACCGGGGGGTCTCGACAAGCTCGATCATCGGAATGGTCTGTCGAGACCGGGGAGGTTGATCTCGACAGGCTCGATCACCGGGGTGGTTCGTCGAGACCGGGGACCCCGTTGGTCGAGCTTGTCGAGACCGGGGAGGTTGATCTCGACAGGCTCGATCACCGGGGTTGTTTGTCGAGACCGGGGAGTGGCTGGTCGAGAATCTCACTCATCCCCGAGGCGATCTGCATAGCTCTGCGCTAGACGTCGCAAGTCGGCCGTGCGTCCCTCGATGAGTGCTTTCCGCTTGGCCCGACCCCAGTTCTGGATCTGCTTCTCACGCGCGTAGGCGGCGTCGATGCGCGAGAAGCTCTCGTACCAGACCAACCGGACCGGCCTGCGCCGTCTGGTGTAGGCGGCCCCGAGCCCCAACTGGTGTTCCGAGATCCGGCGTTCGAGATCGACGGTGCTGCCGACGTAGTACGAGCCGTCGGTGCATTCCAGGATGTAGCAGTAGCCGTTCATCAGCCATCAGGATTGGCGGCTTGGAGACGTCTGTCGAGCGGGTGCTCAGGACCTGTGGATGGCGGGGGCTCGACAGGCTCGACCTGCGGGGAGTCAGGCCTGGGCGACGCTCCGGGCCAGTCGGCGCGCGGCGTGCTGCACGATCGGGGCCTCGTCGGGGTCTGCAGCGGCCTCCGCCGGGACAGCCCCGCCGAGCAGCGCCGCCGGGCCGGTGAGCCAGCCCCAGGCCTGCCAGGGGTCCATGCCCGCAACGAGCAGCGGCGTCAGCACGTCGGCCAACTCGGTCCGCGGCGCACCGGCCGCGTCGAACTGGAACGCGGGGATCAGCAACTTCTCCTCGAGCCGGACCAGCAGCACCCGGTGCTCGTCGGCGCCCTTGTGCACGAAGAAACGGGTCGCGTTGACCGACTCGCCGCGGAGTTCGGCGAGCGACTCATAGCTGTGGGACGGCGTCGCGGTGAGCTGTTCGCGGACCTTCGCCTGGCGGGCGACCTGCAGCAGGTTCAGCGGGACCCCGTGCTCGGGCTCGTCGCCCTGGTTGCGCAGCATCGCCTCGAGTGCGTGGAGCTGATCGGTGCTCATCGCCTTGCCGGTCGCCGGGTCACGCCACCGCGGGGTGCCGTCGGCGTCACGCTGGTAGTGGGGGAGGCCGGCGTCGGCGAGATGCCCGGCCAGGCCGAGGCTCTCCAGCCAGGAGGCCAGCTCGAACGCCAGCGGGTCGACCACGTTGTTGCCACATGCACCACTCACCGTTCCATGGTCCCATTCGCCGCCTGAAACAGCGCGGCCGGGCGGGTTTGTCACCGCGGTGAAGGTTTCTTGAAGAAGGGCCGTAACGCCCTCTGGGAGGGGTCGTTGTCCAGGCAGGGAAACGCGTCGGAGAACCTCCCTCCCTCCCTCTCCGGCGCACGGTGTCCGCCGTCCCTAGTTCGGTACTACATGGGGCGTACCGAAACCTTCGGCGGACACCGACCCAGCTCGGGGGTTGCGTGTACCCAGCAGGCTGGCATGCTCAGGGCATGACCGAGATGGAACCGCTCGAGAAGCTGTCCGAGGACTGGCAGCGTGCGCTGTGCATCGTCGCGCACCCTGATGACATGGAGTTCGGTGCGGCGGCCGCTGTCGCCCGCTGGACCGCGCAGGGCAAGGAGATCAGCTACTGCCTGGTGACCAGTGGCGAAGCCGGCATCGACCGGCTCACCCCGGACGAGTGCCGTGAGGTGCGCGAAGCCGAGCAGGTCGAGTCCTGCCGGATCGTCGGCGTCACCGATATCGACTTCCTCGGGATGGCTGACGGCGTCCTGGAGTACGGCGTCGAGCTGCGTGCGGCCCTGGCTCAGGTGGTCCGGGAGCGCCGTCCCGACATCGTGATCACCGGCAACTTCCGTGAGACCTGGGGCGGGCGCAACCTCAACCAGGCCGACCACATCGCGGTGGGGCGCGCCGTCGTGGACGCGGTCCGCGACGCCGGCAACCGGTGGATCTTCCCCGAACAGCTCACCGACGGGCTTGAGCCGTGGGGCGGCGTCCGGGAGGTCTGGGCGTTCGGTTCGCCGCAGGCGACGCACGCGGTCGACACCACCGAGACGTTCGACATCGGGGTCGCCTCGCTCGACGCGCACCGCGCCTATATCGATGGCCTGGGTTGGGAGAACTGGGACGCCGCGGAGTTCCTGGAAGGTGGCGCCCGGATCTCGGGTGCCCGGATCGGCGCGAAGTTCGGTGCGGCTTTCGAGGTCTTCCCGATGGGCTGGGGCGAGTAGCTCGCAGCTCGACGGGGCGCGCCTTGACGTTCCCGTAGGCGAGGAGGTTCACCCCTTCGCCTACGGGGCACTGCGGGCTAAGTTGGAGGCATGGCGAACCCCGATGGCTCTCACGCAGGCGAGGCGGGAACCGAGACGGTCCTGTCGGACGACGAATGCTGGCAATTCCTCCGCGAACAGGAGTTCGGGCGGCTGGCGTTCCATCTGGCTGACGAAGTCCACCTGACGCCGATCAACTATGCCGTCGACGGTCGCAGTCTGCTTTTCCGGACCGCGCCCGGTTCGAAGCTGCTCGGCATCGTGATGAACGCTGACGTCGCCTTCGAGATCGACCACTTCTCCGAGACCTCGGTCCGCAGCGTGGTGGTCCGCGGCAGTGCGCGGCTGCTTGGGGAGGACGAGGCGCACCGGGCCGAAAGCGTTCCGTTGCGCTCGTGGGTGGGCCAGGAGAAGTACAACATCGTCGAACTGGTGCCGAGCGTCGTCAGCGGACGCCGGTTCGGGCTGAACCGGCCCTGGTTCCACCAGGTGCCGGGCCACGCCGACTGAAGAACGAGTAGGCCAGGTGGGGCTTGAACCCACGACCGAACGATTATGAGTCGTTTGCTCTAACCGACTGAGCTACTGGCCCGCGACGGCACAGAATACAACCGCTTCGCGTCGGCGTGAGCGGCCGTCCGGCATGACGTTGTCGAGATGCTTGACTCCTGCAGCGTGTCGGGCGGAAGGTCGAAGCACACTACGAGAGGGAGTCTGACATGGTTGGTTTTCTCGTTGCCGGTCTGATCATCGGAGCGCTGGCCCGTTTGATCAAGCCGGGCAAGCAGAATCTCGGCATCCTGGCGACCCTGCTGCTCGGCATCGTCGGCTCGCTGATCGGTGGCACGATCGCCTGGCTGATCAACTCCGGCAGCATCTGGGAGTTGAACGTGCTCGGCTTCATCCTGGCCGTAGTCGCCGCGGTGCTGCTGATCGGTACCGCCGAAGCGGTGGCGCCGAAGCGTAAGTAGGCGCAGCCGAGGCGGTGTGATCAGCCTTCGCCGGTGATCCGGTAGGTGCCGTTGTCGTAGGCGAGGTCGAGACTGATGTCCTCGGTCCGGGTGCCGCCGTTGGCCATCGTGTAGCGGACCCGGTACTGCACCGTCATCGCCAGCGGGTCGGCGTCGACGCTGAGCAGTTGCGCCGCGCGGACCTGCTTCCACCAGCCGCGGTAGGCGGTCCAACTGTTGCTCTTCTGCTGGAACGCCGGGGTCAACATCTCCCGGTATGCGACCGCGGGGTCGGTGGTCACCTGGTCCAGGTAGTCGGCGACGAACTTCTTCATCCCCTCGGCCTCGGGGCCCGGCGTGGTGGCTGACTCGGTCGGCGTGCTGGCGCTGGGTGTGGTCGCCTGGGCCGGATCGCCGTCACTCTCGCCGTTCTGGCTGACCACCCAACCGGTGGCGATCGCCGCGCCCAGGATCACCGCAGCGAGGGCCAGCAGGGCCGGGGAGCGTCGACGTCGGGCGGGCGTCACGACGGGTAGGACGCCGGTCGGACGGTCCGGAACCGACGGGCTGCCGGCGGTCGGCGACGTCGGCGGGAGAGGCTTCGGCACGGAGCGGGCCAGCCGAGCCCGGGCGCTGGGGTCGTTGAGCCACGACGCCACCTGCGCGGAGCTCCAGCGCCGCGCTGGGTCGCGCTCCATCGTCGCCAGCAGCAGCGGCGCGAGCCAACCGGCGCGCTCGGTGCGGGGCGGCTCCTCGTGCACCAAGCGGTAGAGGGTGCCCATCAGGTTCTCGGTGGTGTCGTACGGCGGGTTGCCCGTGACGGCGTGGAAGACGGAGGCACCCAGTGACCAGACGTCGCTGGCCGGCGTCGCCGACGCGCCGGCGGCCACCTCGGGGGCCAGATAACCGGGGGAGCCGGTCACCAACCCGGTCTGAGTGAGGCCGACATCGGTGCCGGTGCGAGCGATCCCGAAGTCGCCCAACTTCACCAGCCCGGTCGGGGTGACCAGCATGTTGCCGGGCTTCACGTCGCGGTGCACCACCCCGGCCTCGTGGGCGGCGGCCAGCGCCAGCGCGGCCTGGGCCAGCAGCGGGGCCGCGGCGTCCGGCGTCAGCGGGCCCTGTTCGCGCAGCAGCGCGGAGAGGTTCCGGGACTCGACGTACTCCATCACCAACCATCGGTCGGTGCCGTCGGAGACCAGGTCGAAGACGGTCACCACGTGCGGGTGATTGAGCATCGCGGAGAGCCGCGCTTCGCGGGTCATCCGGGCTGCGGCGTCGCCTGTGGGGTCGACCGCGACCCGCTTCAATGCGACCTCGCGACCGAGCATCTCGTCCTGTGCGAGCCAGACGGCGCCCATCCCGCCACGACCGATCTCCGCAATGAGCCGGTACCGACCAGCAACCCGAGAATCCATGCCACCTCCTAGGCGATGGTAGGCCGCAGGGCCTGAACCGGGGGAGTCGGCGACGACCTCAGCCGAGGACGTTGACGGTGAGCGGGGCCCCGATCCGGCTCGAACCGCGCTGCAGCCCGTCGCTGAAATCCAGGGTGATCCGGTCCACGGTGACCGTGCCCGGTTGGTCGGCCCGGACCCCCACGACGAGGACGTCGCCGCCACCGAGGTTGGCGGTGGCTCCCTCGGCCTTGCGCCAGGAGTCGCAGAACCGTTCCGGGGTGGTGGTCTGGCCGATCGAACCGCCGCGGCAGACCCACAAGGAGACCTCGGCGGACTGCCCCGGCGTGTTGCTGACCTTCAATGCCACGTCGTCGATGGTGATCTCGCGGGAGCGGTGCGGGTCGTCGGCCGCGCGCAGATAGAGGGTCTGGCCTGCTTTGATCTCGCCGCTCGTCTGCGAGCTTGCATTCGGCAGATCGGCAGGGTGGATCCGCCACCACCAGCCTGCCCCGAGGGCGATCAGGAGGACCGGGACCCAGAGCCACCGGGTCCAGCGCCGACGGCGCACCTGCAAGGCATCGGGGTCGATATCGGGCTGGCTCATGGCGGTCAGAGTAGTGCTGAGCGGCCCGTAGAACGGTACGTTTGGCGAATGCTGCGATTCGCCGGAGCCGGGATCACCGACGTCGGGCTCGTCCGCGAACACAACGAGGACGCCGGCTTCGTCGGTCCGTACCTGGTTCTGGTCGCCGATGGGGTCGGCGGCGCCGCGGCCGGTGAGGTCGCCTCGGCGACCGTCGCCCACGCCGTCGCCAGTCGTGCGCTGGCGCACCCGGACGATCCGCCGTTGGACCTGCTGGTGCAGGCGGTCGACGTGGCCCGTGAGGAGGTGGTGGCAGGCGCCCAGGCGGACGCCACCCGGACCGGGATGGCGACGACGCTGACCGCGCTCGCGACCGACGGGACGGTTGTCGCGCTCGCTCATATCGGAGACTCCCGGGCCTATGCGCTGACCGACCAGGGCCTGGTCCGGCTGACCCGTGACCACACCTGGGTCCAGCAGATGGTGGAGGAGGGCCGGATCTCGGCCGAACAGGCGGCCGGTCATGCGTGGCGCAACGTGGTGCTCCGGTCGTTGCCGGGGGAGGGCGAGTCCGGCGTCGCGGATGCGGTGATGCTGGAGTTGGCGCCCGGGACTCGGTTGCTGCTGTGCAGCGACGGGCTCACCGATCTGGTCGCCGACCAGCAGATCGCCGACCTGCTCACCGAGCCCGCTGCCGAGGCGGCTGCCTCGGCGCTGGTGCAGGCCGCGTTGGCGGCCGGCGGGCACGACAACGTCACCTGCATCGTGGTCGACCTCATCGACGACGACCACCGGCTGTGCGGGGACGGCGACCTGCTCGGCTCGCTGCGCGACTTCCGCAACATCGTGGACCCCGCCTCGCCGCACGTCCGCTGACCCCCGAGGGCGCACCAATAGCCGCCGACGGCGCACAAAAAGGCCGCCGAGGGGGCGGCTGCCGAGGCCAGGATGAGACGCGACTCACAGCGACACGGCCGGGGGTGCTGGCTTGCGCTGGAGCGATAGGTCACAATGGGCAGGACAACTACAGATGTGTCATTCGGGGATTTGTCCAGATCCACGCGAGGTCGCTGGGGAAGGCGTGTCTCGACGCCGGAGATGGAGGAACTCACCGATGACCACGAATACCAACCGCACTGCCGGTAACGCGGCGACCCGGGGGATGTTCTACGTCCACTCCGCGCCGTCCGCGTTGTGCCCTCACATTGAGTGGGCGCTCGGTGGTGTGCTGGGCACTGCCGTCAGCTTGGACTGGACTCCCCAGTCCGCGCAGGCGGGTACTTACCGTGCTGAGTTCTCCTGGACCGGAGGAGTCGGCACGGCTGCCGCTGTCGCCTCAGCCCTCCGTGGCTGGAACCACCTGCGCTTCGAGATCACCGAGGAGCAGACGTCCGCGGCAGAGGGCTCGCGCTACTCCTACACCCCCGAGCTCGGCATCTTCCACGCTGT
This sequence comes from Nocardioides sp. Bht2, assembly GCF_047308515.1. Taxonomy (NCBI): domain Bacteria; kingdom Bacillati; phylum Actinomycetota; class Actinomycetes; order Propionibacteriales; family Nocardioidaceae; genus Nocardioides; species Nocardioides sp. Bht2. The sequence goes on along the minus strand of NZ_JBLBWI010000006.1, from coordinate 73,805 downwards.
CACGGGCCTCCACGGCGACATCATGATCCCCGAGGACCGGCTCAAGGCGGCAGTGGTCAAGTCCGCACTCGGCGACACCACCCTGCCGATCGAGATCGACAAGCTTCTCGGCAAGCCGTGGGACGACGAGCTGGAGACCTTCCGCTACGCCGGCGACGGCGCTCCCGTGCGCTGGCTGCACCAGGTCGTCTAGCCGAACCGTCAGGCATACGCGCCGAACCGTCAGTGGTACGCGCCGAACCGTCACTGGTACGTGGCGGTGTCGGCGCGCACACTGGAACGGTGAGACTCCTCGCGGGAGTCGCGGCCGGTCTTCTGGTGCTCTGCTCGTGCACCGGAACGCCGACCGACGACGAGTTGTCCCTGGCGCCCTCCGAGCCGACGTCGAGCGCGCCGTCAGATTCCGGCGAGAACACGGAATCTGAGCCCGAGACAACGGCACCGTCGACTCCGTCCACGCCTGCGCAGGTCGATCCGGTCTCGCTGCCGGCGTTGATGACCAAGGAGTACGACGGCCGCGGGCTTCGGCTGGGGGAGGTGCGGGAACAGACCGCCAGCTACACCAGCTACCAGACCACCTACCGCGGTGACGGGCTGACCCTCTCCGGTGTCCTCAACGTGCCGCGTGGCAAGGGCCCGTTCCCGGCCGTGGTGCTGGCCCACGGGTACATCGATCCGGCCGTCTATCGCAGCGGCCAGGGGATGACCCGGGAACGGGGCGTACTGGCCGACGCCGGCTACATCGCCTTCCACGTCGACTACCGCAACCATGGAACCTCCGACCGGGATCCGGACGCCGACCTGGACATGCGCCTCGGCTACACCACCGACGTGATCAATGCAGTCGCCGCGCTACGCCGCTGGGACGGCCCGGTCGACGTCGACCGGATCGGGCTGGTCGGACGCTCGATGGGCGGTGGCGTCGTCTACAACGTGCTCACCGTGATGCCCGGACTGGTCCGGGCCGGAGTGGTCTTCGCGCCGGTGAGTTCCCGCGCCGTCGACAGCTACAACCGTTGGGTCAAGGTCGACCGCCCCGAGGTCGCGGCGGCGATCGTCAAGGAGCATGGCGAACCGGGGCCGGGCAACGGGTTCTGGCGCGGGGTCAGCGCCCGTACCTACTTCGACCGCATCGCCGAACCACTGATGATCCACCATGGCACGCTCGACGACACCTGCCCGATCCGCTGGTCGGAGGAGACCGTCAACGCCTTGCGGCGCGCAGGGAAGACGGTGCGCTACCACGTCTATCCGGGGGAGCAGCATGCCTTCGGGCCGCAGTTCAACCGTGCGATGCAGCGCACCATCGCCTTCCTCGACCGCAACCTCTGACGCCGTCGCTCACTGCCAGGGGTAGAACCCGGGCAGCTCGGAGGCCTTGCCGGTGAACTCCGGCGCGCGCTTCTCCAGGAAGGAGGCGACCCCTTCCTTGCCGTCGGCGAGCGAGGCGTAGAAGATCGCCAGCGAGTCGACCTGGTGGGCGACCATCGGGTGGTCGGCCGCCGAGTTCCGGTACATCATCTGGCGGGCCAGAGCAGTCGCCACCGGCGAGCGGTTGTCGATGAACGTGTGGGCCAGCGCGTGGGCGTCGTCGAGAAGCCGATCGCCGTCGTGGATCGAACGGACCAGGCCGCCCTCCTTGGCGGCCGCCGCGGTGAGGATCTCGGCCGAGTAGACCCACTCCAGCGCCTGCGACATGCCGACGATCCGGGGCAGGAACCAGGTCGAGGTGGCCTCCGGGGTGATCCCGATCTTGCCGAAGACGAAGCCGATCCGCGCACGGTCGCTGGCCAGTCGGACGTCCATCGGCAGCGTCATCGTGGCCCCGATCCCGACCGCGGGGCCGTTGATCGCGGCGATCACGGGCTTACGGCAGTCGTAGATCGACAGGGCGACGCGGCCGCCGGTGTCGCGGACGCCGTCCTGGATCTCCGGGGTGGTGAGCCGCTCGGTCATGTCGGTCATGGTCGGCCGCTGGCTCTCGTCGAGGCCGAAGACGTTCCCCTCGGCGGTGAGGTCCATCCCGGCGCAGAACGCCCGCCCGGCGCCGGTCACGACCACCGCACCGACGGCGTCGTCGAGGCTGGCGCGATTGAAGGCGTCCTCGAGTTCGTTGGCCATCTCGACGGTGAACGAGTTGAGCTCGTCCGGTCGATCCAGAGTCAGAGTGAGGACCCGGTCCTCGACGTCGTAGCGGATGGTGGCGTAGTCGGCGCGGTGGGTCATGTGGGCAGATTAGTGGGCATCGCGGCTGTTGCGGGGGAGGTCCAGACCTCGGGCGCTCGGTCGGTGTAGTCAGCGGTAGACGCCGAGAGCCCGGCCACAGGGCCGGGCTCTCGAACTCGTTCGCTGCGCCCTCGCGGGCTATTGCTGCGCCCTGGGCTGCTATTTGTGCGCCCTCGGGTCAGAGGGGGATGTTGCCGTGCCGACCGCGACGCTGCTCGGCACCGGCGATCGCCTTGGCCAAGGTGGAGCGGGTGACGCTGGGCGAGACGATCTCGTCGACGACGCCGATCTCCACCGCCTTCTCCACGCCGCCGGCGATCCGCTCGTGCTCGGCGGCCAGTTCGGCCTCCACCTGCGGGCGGATGTCGGGGGTGACCTCGGCCAGCTTGCGGCGGTGCAGCACGCGGACCGCGGCGACCGCACCCATCACGGCGACCTCGGCTCCGGGCCAGGCGAACACCTTGGTGGCACCCAGGGAACGGGAGTTCATCGCGATGTAGGCGCCGCCGTAGGTCTTGCGGGTGACCAGGGTGACCCGCGGAACCACAGCCTCACCGAACGCGTGCAGCAGCTTGGCGCCGCGGCGGACCACGCCGTCCCACTCCTGGCCGACACCCGGCAGGTAGCCCGGCACGTCGACGACGACGACCAGCGGCACACCGAAGGCGTCACACATCCGCACGAACCGCGAGGCCTTCTCGGCCGAGAGCGAGTCCAGGCATCCACCGAGACGCAGCGGGTTGTTCGCGATCACGCCGACCGTGCGGCCACCGAGGCGGCCGAGCGAGGTGACGATGTTCGGCGCCCAGCGGGCGTGCAGCTCGAGACCTGTGCCCTCGTCGAGGATGTTGTCGACCAGCGGGTGCACGTCGTAGGCGCGCTTGCGGGCCTCGGGCAGGTGCTGCTCGAGGTCCTGGTCGCTGACCGAACCCGGGTGCATGACGCCCTGGACGCCGAGCAGCGTGGCCACGTCGCGGGCGTGCTGCAGGGCATCGGGCTCGGTGTCGGCGAGCAGGTGCACGACGCCCGAGCGGCGACCGTGCGGCTCGGGGCCGCCGAGACGGAGCATGTCCACGTCTTCACCGGTGACCGAACGGACCACGTCCGGGCCGGTCACGAAGATCCGGCCCTCGGGGCCGAGGATGACCACGTCGGTCAACGCCGGGCCGTAGGCGGCGCCACCGGCGGCGGGGCCGAGCACCACGGAGATCTGCGGGATCTTGCCGGAGGCCCGGGTCATCACGTGGAAGATCTCGCCGACCGCCTGCAGCGACAGCACGCCCTCGGCGAGGCGAGCGCCACCGGAGTGCCACAGACCGATAACCGGGACGCCGTCAGCGAGGGCGACCTCGTAGGCGGTGACGACGTGCTTGCAGCCGACTTCGCCCATCGCGCCGCCCATCACGGTGGCGTCGGAGCAGAAGGCGACCACGGGGGCGCCGTCGATGGTGCCGCGGCCGGCGAGCATGCCGGAGCCGTCGTCGGTGGTGATCAGGCGCAGCGAGCCGTCGTCGAACAGCGCGGTGAGGCGGTGCAGCGGGTTGCGCGGGTCCTCTTCGCGAGGCAGTTTGGTCTTGACCGGGGCAGTAGTCATCAGATGCTTCCGAACGCGACTGCGACGTTGGCACCGCCGAAGCCGAAGGAGTTGTTGAGGGCGACGACGCGACCGGTCGCGGGCAGGTCCCGGACGGTGGTGGCGATGTCGAGGTGGACCGCAGGGTCCAGGTTGTCGAGGTTGATCGTCGGCGGGCTCTTCCGCTCGCGGACCGCCAGCACGGTGGCCACGGCCTCCAGTGCGCCGGCCCCACCCAACAGGTGGCCGGTCATCGACTTGGTGCTGGTGACCACGACGTTCTCCACGTGCTTGCCGAGGACGGCGTGCAGCATCAGGCCTTCGGCGATGTCACCCTGCGGCGTCGAGGTGGCGTGGGCGTTGACGTGGAAGACCTCGTTCGGGTCGAAGTCGCCCGAGGAGATCGCCAACTGGATGGCACGGGTTCCGCCGCGACCCTCCGGGTCGGGCTGCGCGATGTCGTGCGCGTCGTTGCTGATCCCGGCGCCGAGCACCTCGGCGTGGATCTTTGCGCCGCGGGCACGGGCGTGCTCCTCGGACTCGAGGATCACGATGCCGGCGCCCTCACCGAGGACGAAGCCGTCGCGGCCGGTGTCCCAGGGGCGGGAGGTCGCGGTGGGGTCGCCGCCCTCTTCGCTGCCGGTCTTGGAGAGCGCCATCATCTGCGCGAAGGCAGCCATCGGGAGCGGGTGGATCGCGGCTTCGGTACCGCCGGCGATCACGACGTCGGCGCGGCCCAGACGGATCTGGTCGATCGCCATCGAGATCGCCTCGTTGCCCGAAGCACAGGCGGAGGTCGGGGCGTTGACGGCGGCGCGCGCGCCGTAGATCAGGCTGATGTTCGCGGCAGGCGCGTTGGGCATCAGCATCGGCACCGCGAGCGGGCTGACCCGGCGCGGTCCCTTCTCCTTGAGGGCGTCGTAGTTCGCCAGCAAGGTGGTGACGCCGCCGATACCGGAGGCGACGGCGACGCCGAGTCGGGTCTTGTCGATCTCGACGCCGTCGAGACCCGCGTCCGCCCAGGCTTCAGCAGCAGCGACCACGGCGAACTGCGCCGACCGGTCGAGCCGGCGGGCCTTCACCCGGTCGAGAACCTCAGACGGCTCTACCGCCACCCGGCCACCGATCTTGACCGGCAGTTCGGCAACCACGTCGTCTTCGAGACGAGCGATTCCCGACTGTCCGGCGAGCATCGCGGACCAGGTGGATGCGACGTCGCCCCCGAGGGGGTTCGTGGTACCGAGACCGGTCACGACAACGCGCTTGAGAGACATGGGGCTCCTTGGCTGAAAGTGAAAAAGGGGCGGACGCGGATCGAGGGGGCTTTGGTCAGCCCAGGGCCTTCTCGATGAAGGAGACGGCGTCGCCGACCGACTTCAGGTTCTTGACCTGGTCGTCCGGGATCGAGACACCGAACTTCTCCTCGGCAGCGACGACGACCTCGACCATCGAGAGGGAGTCAACGTCGAGGTCGTCCACGAAGGACTTCTCGAGCTGCACGTCGTCGACGGGGATACCGGCGACCTCGTTGACGATCTCGGCGAGGTCGGCGCGGATCTCTTCGGTGGTGGCCATGTTCTGGTTTCTCCTTAATTGATGGGTGTTGCTTGGGTGAATCGGGGGAGTCGTCAGGGAAGGGTGACGACCTGAGCGGCGTAGGCGAGCCCCGCGCCGAAGGCGATCAGCAGGGCTCGGTCGCCGGATTTGGCTTCGCCGGTCTCGATCATCCTGGCAAGTGCCAGCGGGACCGATGCCGCCGAGGTGTTGCCCTGGACCGCGATGTCGCGGGCGATCTTGACCCGCTCCGGCAGCTTCAGGGTGCGGGCCATCGCGCTGGTGATCCGGTCGTTGGCCTGGTGCGGGATGAAGACGTCGAGATCGTCGACGGTGAGTCCGGCCTTGGCCAGGGTCTCCTGAGCCACCTTGGCCATCTCGAAGGAGGCCCACCGGAAGACGGCAGCGCCTTCCATCACCAGGTGCGGCATCTCGCCGTCCTTGGCGTTGACGGCGTCGCGCCAGTCGGTGTTCTGCCGGATCAGGTCGGACTGGGCACCGTCCGAGCCCCAGACGACCGGCGAGATCGCGGGTTCCTCGGACGGACCGACCACGACCGCACCGGCGCCGTCGGCGAAGATGAAGGCGGTGCCGCGGTCGTTGGGGCTGGTGATGTCGGAGAGCCGCTCGACGCCGACGACCAGGACGTTGCGGGCGGAGCCGCCGCGGATCATGTCCGAGGCGAGGGCGACGCCGTGGCAGAAGCCCGCGCAGGCGGCGGAGATGTCGAACGCTGCCGGCGCACCGGCGCCGAGCTCGTGGGCGATCAACGCTGCCGCGGACGGGGTCTGCAGGAAGTGGCTGACTGTGGCGACCACTACACAGTCGATCTGGTCGGCCTCGATGCCGGCCTGGGCCAGGGCTCCCCGGCTCGCCTCGACCGACATGGCGACGACGGTCTCGTCCTCGGAGGCGAAACGGCGTTCACGGATACCGGAGCGTTGCTGGATCCACTCGTCGCTCGAGTCGATCCCGCCGACCACCTCGGAGTTCGGCACCACGCGGCGGGGACGGTAGGCACCGACCCCGAGGATGCGGGCGTGGGGCGAACCGCTCATGCGGCGCCGCCGGTCGGGTGCAGGCGGAGCAGGGGCTGACCGGGGGAGACCAGGTCGCCGTCCTCGACCAGCCACTCGACGACGGTGCCGCCGTGCGGGGCCAGGACCGGCGTCCGGTCGCGGAGGCTGGCGACCGAGCCGATGGTGGTGTTGGTGTCCAGGACGGTCGCGGCGCCGGCCGCCTCGTCGAGGTGCCAGGTGCCCTTGATCGGGCTGACCACCATCCGCCAGGTGGGGGTGGAGTCGATCGGGCTCGGGTCGCCGTGGCGCTCCACGAAGGCGCGGGCGTCGTCGAGCTGGTCGGGGGTCTTGAGCGCGAAGGTTTCGACACCCTTGAGGTTCCGCTTGGCGATACCGGTGAGCACGCCGGCCGGCGGCATCTCCAGGATGCCGGTGACGCCGAGGTCGCGCATGGTCTCCATGCAGAGGTCCCAGCGAACCGGGCGGGAGATCTGGCCGACGATCCGGGCCAGCACCTCGCGGCCGTCGTGGACGACCTTGCCGTCGGCGTTGGAGATGACCATGGTGCGCGGGTCGTGGACCGAGACCGAGCGGGCCAGTTCGGCCATCCGGTCGACGGCGGGAGCCATGTGCTGGGTGTGGAAGGCGCCGGCGACCGAGAGCGGGGTGAGCCGGGCCTTGGCCGGGGCGTCCTCGGCGAGGGCGGCGAGTTGGGCCATCGTGCCTGCGGCGACGATCTGGCCGGGGCCGTTGTCGTTGGCCGGGGTGAGGCCGTGGCGCTCGATCGTGGCGAGCACCTCTTCGCGGTCGCCGCCGAGGATGGCGGTCATCCCGGTCGGGGTTCGCTCGGCCGCGGCGGCCATCGCCAGGCCGCGTTCGCGGACCAGGACCATCGCCTGCTCGGCGGTGATCACCCGGGCGCCGGCAGCGGCGGCGAGTTCGCCCACGCTATGGCCGGCAACGGCACCGATCCGGCCGAACGCGTCGGTCGGGTGCGGGAAGAGGGCGAGGGCGGCGACGAGGCCGCTGGCGACCAGCAGCGGCTGGGCGATCTGGGTCTGCCGGATGGTCTCGGCGTCGGAGACGGTGCCGTGTTGCACCAGGTCGACACCGGCGACCGTGGAGAGCCACTCGAAGCGCGAGGCGAAGATCGGGTCTTCGAGCCAGGGCTTGAGGAAGCCGGGAGTTTGAGCACCTTGACCGGGAGCGACGATGACGAGCACAACACCAGCCTGCCTTGTCAGGTCCCCTGCACGTGAGCACGCCACGCACGAAAAGAACGGGCGATTCTTTGTAGGGTTCTAACAAAAGAGGGGTTACTCGTCGGTTTCTGGTCCCGTGCTGTTGGTGGAGAGTTGGCCCCAAGTGCCCGCCAGGCTCAATCTGCCCAGGGTCAGGGCGATCGCGAGGGTGTAGGCATCGCGCGCCTGGGTGGGGGAGAGCCCTGTGAGATCGGCCACCTGGCGGAGTCGGTAGCGGACCGTGTTGGGGTGCACGAAGAGCGACCGTCCGGTCGCCTCCACCGACGAGCCATGCGCGAAGTAGGCGTCCAGCGTCTCGATCAGGGTGCCGCGTGCGCCGACCAGGACATCGAAGACCTCGGCGATCAGACGCTCCCGGGCCAGCGAGTCCCCGGAGAGCGCCCGTTCGGGCAGCAGGTCCTCGGCCGAGACCGGGCGCGGGGCGGCCGGCCAGGCGCTTGCTACCCGGTAGGCCGCGATCGCGGCCCGAGCCGAGAGGTGGGCCCGGGGCAGGTCCGGGGCGACCGGGCCCAGGACGACCGGGCCGGGCGCGAACTGGCCGCTGATCGCCGTCGCCACCTGAGCGGCGTCCTCGACACCGCCGAGGACCACCACCATCCGGTCGCCCTGGACGGCGCAGAGTACGTCGGTGGCCCGTTCCCGGGCGAGCCTCCGGATCCGGTCGAAGGCGTCGACCTGCGGGCCGTCGCCGGCGCCGCCGAGCACGACGGCGACCGAGTTGGCGCTGCGCCAGCCGAGGGCGCTGGCCCGCGAGAGCAAGGTCTCGTCGGGTTCGGCGCGGAAGACCGAGTCGACGACGAGCGCCTCCAGGCGGGCGTCCCAGGCGCCACGCGCCTCGGCGGCGCGGGCGTAGACGTCGGCGGTGGCGAAGGCGAGTTCGCGGCTGTAGCGGAGTACCCCGGCATGGACCGGCGCTGCGCGCTCCGGGCCGAGCAGGTCGTCGAGGCTCTGCTCGACGACGTCGATGGTGAGCCGGATCAGTTCGACGGTCTGTTGCAGGTTGACCACGCCGGCCAGGTCGCGCGGCGCGGCTCCGAAGACCTCGGTGGCGATCCCGGCGTCCTTCTCGGCGGAGACCTCCCAGGAGTCCTCATGGCGTTGGTACCAGGAGATGAAAGCACGGATTCCCGCTTGGGCGACCATGCCGACCCAGGAGCGGTCCTCGGCCGAGAGTGCGTCGAACCAGTTCTTGTCGGCCTCGATCCGGGCCATCGTGGCCGAACTCAGCGGCCCGACCGCGCGCAGCAGGATGGCGCTGGCCTCGGCGCGCGAGGAATCGTTCGGCTCGGACACACCTCGAGGCTATCGCTGCGCTCCGGAGCGACGTCATGCGGAGTGTGGCAGCGGGTCCCTCGGTGTGGAAGGCGTTCGCCCGGAAATGGCCGAGGACGTCATACGAACGGTGAGAGTGGGCCCTCGGTTCGTATGACGTCCTCGGTGGTGGTCAGGCGTCGCCGCCCTCCTGGAGGATGCCGGCGACGGCCGTCGGGTCATCGATCCGCAGCTTCTTGAACGCGTCGGTGACGACGTCGCGGGAGATCTCGCCTGCGTCGGCGAGAGCCTGCAACGCCTGGACCACGATCGAGGCGGCGTCGATGTTGAAGAAGCGCCGTGCGGCCGGACGGGTGTCGGCGAAGCCGAAGCCGTCCGCACCCAGGACCCGGTAGTCGGCGGGGACCCAGCGGGCGATCTGCAGTGGGACCGCACGCTGGAAGTCCGAGACCGCCACCACGGGGCCGCTGCCACCGGCGAGCCGGTCCGCGATGTAGGCGGTCCGCGGCTCCTCGCCGGGGTTGAGCAGGTTCCACTGCTCGGCGGCGACGGCGTCGCGGGCCAACTCGTTCCACGACGTCACCGAGAAGGTGTCGGCACCGATGCCGTACTCCTCGGCCAGGATCTGCTGAGCCTCCACCACCCACGGGAACGAGATACCCGAGCCGAGCAGGCGGACCCGGGGCCCGGCGGTGTCGGTCGCGGTGACCTGGTGGATGCCGCGCAGGATGCCCTGCACGTCGACGCTCTCCGGCTCGGCCGGCTGCGAGACCGGCTCGTTGTAGACGGTTAGGTAGAAGATCACGTCTTCGGGCGTCGCGCCGTACATCCGGTTGAGGCCGGACTCCATGATGTGCGCGAGCTCGTAGGCGAATGCCGGGTCGTAGTGGACGACGGCAGGGTTGGTCGCAGCCAGCAGCGGCGAGTGGCCGTCCGCGTGCTGCAGGCCCTCACCGGTCAGCGTGGTGCGACCCGCGGTGGCACCGACCAGGAAGCCGCGGGCCAACTGGTCGGCCATCGCCCAGATCGAGTCGCCGGTCCGCTGGAACCCGAACATCGAGTAGAAGATGTAGAACGGGATCATGTGCTCGCCGTGCGTCGAGTACGCAGAGCCCGCCGCGGTGGCCGAGGCCATCGCGCCGGCCTCGGAGATGCCCTCGTGCAGCATCTGTCCCTGCTCGGACTCCTTGTAGGCAAGGAGAAGCTTGCGGTCCACCGACTCGTAGCGCTGGCCTCCCGGGTTGTAGACCTTGGCCGTCGGGAACATCGCGTCCATACCGAAGGTCCGGTACTCGTCGGGTGCGATCGGCACGATCCGCTTGCCGATCTCCGGGTCCTTCATCCAGTCCTTGAGCAGCCGGACGATCGCCATCGTGGTGGCGATCTTGTTGTTGCCCGAGCCCTGCTTGATGGAGTCGTAGACCTTGGCCGGCGGCAGGGTGAGCGGGGTGGCCCGGTCGATCCGCTGCGGCAGCGAGCCACCCAGCGAGCGACGCCGCTCCATCATGTACTCGATCTCGGGGGAGTCGGCGCCGGGGTGGAAGAACGGCGCGGTACCGGAGGTCTCGTAGGCCTCCTTGATGTCGCGGTCGCTCATCGGCAACCGGAGTCGGTCGCGGAACTTCAGCAGGTCGGGAAGCTTGAGCTTCTTCATCTGGTGGGTGGCGTTCTTGCCCTCCAGCGAGTCGATCGTCCAACCCTTGACGGTGTGCGCCAGGATCACGGTCGGCTGGCCGACGTGCTTGGAGGCGGCGTCGAAGGCGGCGTACACCTTGCGGTAGTCGTGGCCACCACGCGGCAGCTTCTCGATCTGCAGGTCGCTCATGTGCTCGACCATCTTGCGCAGCCGCGGGTCGGGCCCGAAGAAGTGCTCGCGGTTGAAGGCGCCGCCCTCGACCGAGAAGGTCTGGAACTGGCCGTCGGGGGTGGAGTTCATCTTGTTGACCAGGACGCCGTCCATGTCGCGGGCAAGGAGGTCATCCCATTCGCGGCCCCAGACGACCTTGATCACGTTCCAGCCGGCACCACGGAAGTTCGACTCCAGTTCCTGGATGATCTTGCCGTTGCCGGTCACCGGGCCGTCGAGCTGCTGCAGGTTGCAGTTGATCACCCAGGTCAGGTTGTCGAGCTCTTCGCGGGCTGCGATCCGGATCGCACCGAGCGACTCGGGCTCCGCCATCTCGCCGTCGCCGAGGAAGGCCCAGGTGCGCTGCTGGCTGGTGTCCTTGATGCCACGGTTGTGCAGGTAGCGGTTGAACCGCGCCTGATAGATCGAGTTGATCCCGGTCAGACCCATCGAGACTGTCGGGAACTCCCAGAACTCCGGCATCAATCGCGGGTGCGGGTAGGAGGAGAGCCCGGCACCGACACCGTGCTGCACCTCCTGGCGGAAGTGGATGAGCTGCTGCTCGGTGAGGCGGCCTTCCAAGAAGGCGCGGGCATAAATGCCGGGGGAGGCATGGCCCTGGATGAAGATCTGATCGCCACCTCCGGGGTGGTCCTTACCCCGGAAGAAGTGGTTGAAGCCGACTTCGTAGAGGGACGCACTCGACTGGTAGGTGGCGATATGGCCGCCCACTTCGAGTCCGGGCCGGTTGGCGTCCGAGACCATCACCGCCGCATTCCAGCGGATGAACGCCCGGATCCGGCGTTCGATGTCCTCATCGCCGGGGAACCAGGGTTCGCGTTCTGGGGGGATGGTGTTGATGAAGTCGGTGCTACGAAGAGCCGGCACGCCGACCTGACGCTGCCGTGCGCGTTCGAGCAGGCGCAGCATCACGTAGCGGGCGCGGTCACGGCCGCGCCCCTCGATCATGGCATCGAATGAGTCCAGCCAGTCCGCAGTTTCTTCCGGGTCGATGTCGGGAAGCTGGGTGGGGAGGCCCTCGTGGATGACGGGTGCCTTGGGTGGACTCGCAGGGGTGGTGGAATCGGTCACGCAAGTTATCGTCCCACGCCGAAGAAATGGAAAAAATCTACCGGTCAGTACAGCGAAACGGCCCGTGGGGTTGCGCTCAGGCATTGAGTTCTAGTGGACTACGGTCACGATTTCTTTTCCCCTTTGGACTGGAGGATTCAGTTGAGTTCCACCACGGGCGGCGCAGCCGCCCAGCAAGACGGGCCTTCGGCCCGGCTGAGCATCAAGCCAGGCATGGTCGTTCAAGAGCTCGGCTGGGACGCCGACACTGACGACGATCTACGGGTCGCCGTCGAGGACACGATCGATGCGGACATGGTCGACGACTCCTACGGGAACGTCGTTGACGCCGTGCTTCTGTGGTGGAGAGCTGACGACGGGGACCTCGTCGACGCTCTGGTCGACTCACTGGCTGATCTGGCGGAAGGCGGCCTGATCTGGCTGCTGACGCCCAAGGTTGGGCGTCCCGGAGCAGTCGACCCAGCGGAGATCGCTGAATCGGCACCGATCGCCGGACTGTCGCAGACGACGACAGCAGCGGTCAGCCGTGACTGGGTCGCCACTCGGCTCGTTGCCCCTAAGGCGGCGCGCTGACTGCTCCGCCATTGATGGCAACCGCTGGAAGGAACCAACGGCATGGGCAGGGTCAAACAGAAGTTGAGTACGGGCGCGACATCGTTGCGCGTCCTGGGCAAGGCGGGGGTGATCAGGCCCTACTCTCCCGTGACCTTGGCCAAAGTGGCGAGTGTCGTGGTGCGTTGGGGGACCGGCCCTGCCGGTGGGTTCACCAGCCTCGCGGCGCGTCACCCCGACCGGGTCGGGATCATCGATGACCTGGGCGAACTGACCTTTCGCCAGGTGCACGAGCGCAGCAACGCGCTTGCGCACCAGCTGGCTGCGCTCGGCGTCCGTGAGGGCGACGGGGTGGCCATCATGTGCCGCAACCACCGCGGATTCGTCGACGCCAGCCTGGCCACGGCGAAGCTGGGCGCGGATGCGCTCTACCTGAACACCGCCTTCGCCGGGCCCCAACTCCGCGAGGTTCTGGACCGCGAGAAGCCGCACCTGGTGATCTACGACGAGGAGTTCGCCGGGCTTCTGGCAGGCGCTCCGATCGGCCGGCACGTCATCGCCTGGACCGACTCCGACGCGGACGGCGACCGGATCACGCTGGAGCAGCTGATCAAGGCTGGTCCGGTCACCGACCTCAAGCCGGCCAAGCGGCACGGCCGGGTGGTGATCCTGACCTCGGGCACCACCGGCACCCCCAAGGGGGCGCCGCGCAGCGAGGCGGGCATCGACGCCGCGGTGGCGCTCCTGTCGCGACTGCCGTTGCAGTACGGCTGGCGCAGTCACATCGCTGCGCCGCTCTTCCACACCTGGGGTTACGGCAACCTCGCGCTCGGCATGCTGCTGGGCACGACGGCGGTGCTGACCCGGCGCTTCGACCCTGAGAGCGCGCTCGAGCTCACCGAACGGCACCGCTGTGACTCGATGGTGGTGATCCCGGTGATGCTGCAGCGGATGCTGCGCCTGCCCGAGGAGACCCTGAGCCGGTTCCGGCTCGACAGCGTGAAGCTGGTCGCCGCCTCCGGGTCCGCGATGCCGGGCGACCTGGCGCTGGCCTGGATGGACCGGTTCGGCGACAAGCTCTACAACATCTACGGCTCGACCGAGGTCGCCTATGCCTCGGTGGCCAACCCCGGCGACCTGCGCGAGGCGCCGAGCAGTGCCGGGCGCCCGCCGTGGGCGACGGTCGTCAAGATCCTCGACGACCAGGGCCGGGAGGCTCCGCCCGGCGAGTCCGGCCGGATCTTCGTCGGCAACGGGATGCTCTTCGAGGGCTACACCGGCGGCGGGAACAAGGAGCTGCACGACGGTCTGATGTCGACCGGCGACGTCGGTCGTTTCGACGTCAACGGGCGCCTCTACGTCGAGGGCCGTGACGACGAGATGATCGTCTCCGGGGGCGAGAACGTCTTCCCCAAGGAGGTCGAGGACTGCATCGCCCGCCACGACTCGGTGGTCGAGGTCGCCGCGATCGGCGTCAGCGACGACGAGTTCGGCAAGCGGCTGCGGGCCTTCGTGGTGCTGGCCGAACCGGTCAGCGAGGACGACATCAGGGCCTGGGTGAAGGCGAACCTGGCGCGCTACAAGGTGCCACGCGACATCGTCTTCATCGACGAACTGCCGCGCAACGCGACGGGCAAGGTCCTCAAGCGCGAACTCCTCGACTGGGCCAGCTGACGCTTCAGGTCAGGCGCTCACGACGTCGGGCGGTAGCAGTGCACGGTCCGGTCGCCGTTGCGCCAGGAGGCCCGGACCGGGTGGGTGAACCAGAACGCGCTGCGGCCCACGTAGCGCGGGCACCGTTCCTCCACCAGTTCGCGTAGGCCGTCGGCTCCCGGATACCGGGTGCCGGCGGCCTGGAAGCTTCCGGCCCACCGATAGTCGTGCGGCTTGTCGCAGGTGACGTACCGGGCATCGGTCGTCGAGCCCTTGGTCCGGCGCACGCAGCGGACGTAGCCGCCGGGCGCCTCGCCGTTGAAGAGCGGGGCAGCGGTACGAGGGAGAGGCTTGGTGCCGGTGCCGGTGCCGGTGTCAACCTTGGCGACGATGTCGCAGCGGAACCAGCGGGCGCCGGCCGCACGCTGGTCGGCGTTCGGACCGAACCAGTGTGCCGCGAAGATGGTGCCGGCGAGCGCCGCTTGGGTGAGTCCGGTCGTCTTCGGCAGGCGACGCGCGCAGAGCCGCTGTGCGTACTCGGGTTCGGTGAGCTTCATCGTGGTCGGGAAGAGACCGACCCGGATCGTCATCGTGTTGTGCGGATCCGTGCACGGCACCGGTGACGACGCGTTCGTGGACGCCGCCAGATCCGCGGCGCTCAACCGGTAGCAGGCGCCCATCGTCGGGGCGCCGGCACGCGGCGAGAGCGTCGGCGTCGGCTCGGCGTGGATCACCGCCGGGCCCATCACGGCGGGCTCGGGTTTCGGGGTTGCCGGGTCGGCGCCACAGGCGGCGAGGCCGAACAACGACCCCGAGAGCGCGGCGACGGCGAGGATGCGAAGATGACGGACAGCCATGGAGAACCCTTGGTCGACTAACTTCTGCGAATCCTAGGACAGGACCACCGTGACCGAACTCAAGGTCGGCGATCTCGCCCCGGACTTCACCCTGCGCGACCAGTTCGGCCAGGACGTGACGCTCTCCTCCTACCGCGGTACGAAGGCGGTGGCGCTCTTCTTCTACCCGTTCGCCTTCTCGGGGGTGTGCACCGGCGAGATGGCGGGGATCAGGGCCCGGCTCGCGGAGTTCCTCACTTTCGACAGCGAGGTCCTGGCGATCTCCTGCGACCCGACCTACGCCCTGCGCGCCTTCGCTGACAGTGACGGCCTGAACTTCCCGCTGCTCTCCGACTTCTGGCCGCACGGCGACGTGGCCCGGGCTTTCGACGTCTTCGACGAGAAGCGGGGATGCGCCCGGCGCTCCACCTACATCCTCGACAAGGAGGGCCGGATCGCCTGGGCGGTCCACAACGCGATGCCCGAGGGCCGCGACCTCGACGAGCATCTGCGGGAACTGCAGGCCCTGGTCTGAGCAACTGGTCTG
Source organism: Nocardioides sp. Bht2 (assembly GCF_047308515.1). NCBI lineage: Bacteria > Bacillati > Actinomycetota > Actinomycetes > Propionibacteriales > Nocardioidaceae > Nocardioides > Nocardioides sp. Bht2. The sequence goes on along the minus strand of NZ_JBLBWI010000006.1, from coordinate 58,373 downwards.
GTCCAGTTGCTGCAGTTTTCTGCAAACTTTCGCGATGGCCGCTGACAACGGCCGGATCGCGTGCTTTGATTACTGACGTACGGCCGCTGGTGACCCGAGACTCCAGCGGCCGTACGTCATTTCCGGAGGTCTTCTCGCCGCTGATCGAGCTTGTCGAGACCGTCTGATAGGTGATCTCGACAAGCTCGATCAGCGGTGGTTCCGCTCGTTGTTCGAGGGTCCCGTCGGTCGAGCTTGTGTCCGTCGGTCGAGCTTGTCGAGACCATCTCGGAAGGGTGATCTCCATCGACGAGATCGGGCCGCGATCGCGGGGGCAATGCTGAGTGCGTCGGGACGGTTTCGAACCGCCGACCGCCCGGGTGTAAACCGGGTGCTCTACCGCTGAGCTACCGACGCGTGGACTAACGCGGGCAAACACTACGTGATCGGCGCCGTCGGCGCGTGATTGGCCCTGCGATGCCGATCTGCGGGCGCTGGCGCCGCTCGTCGCAACCCAGCTGCCGTTCGGCGCAAACGCACCCGCCTCCTGCCCTCCAGCTGGGGGTTGCGTGACTAAGGTCTCAGTGATCACTGTTGGTGGTACGCGACTAGGGAGACCACATGCTCGTCCCGTTCGGGATTTCTGACTTCATCAACCGCGCCGAGGCCGTCTACGGCGAGCGGGTAGGCGTGATCGACGAGCCGAATCAGCCGGCGCCGTCCTTGGGTGAACCCAGCTACGCCGAGTTGGCCGAGTTGGCGCGCCGTCAGGCAGCGAAGCTGGACGAGCTCGGGATCGGTTTCGGTGAGCGGGTTGCCGTGGTCTCCCACAACTCGGCTCGACTGCTGACCTCCTTCTTCGGCGTCGCCGGGCACGGTCGGGTACTGGTGCCGATCAACTTCCGGCTCCGTCCCGAGGAGGTCTCCTACATCGTCGAGCACTCCGGTGCTCGGGTGCTCTACGTCGATCCCGAGCTCGACGAGGAGTTGGCCGGGGTCACCGCGGAGCACCGTTTCGTGCTCGGCAACGACGATGACCTCTTCGCCACGCCCGGCGCGACGCCGAAGCAGTGGGAGCCGGACGAGAACGCCACCGCCTGCATCAACTACACCTCCGGGACGACGGCGCGGCCCAAGGGCGTGGAGATCACCCACCGCAACGTCTGGGTGAACGCGGTCACCTTCGCGCTGCATGCCGGGCTGACCGACCGCGACGTCCTGCTGCACACGCTGCCGATGTTCCACGCCAACGGCTGGGGAATGCCGTTCGCCGCCACCGGCCTGGGGATCAAGCAGGTGGTGATCCGGAAGATCGACGGCGCCGAGATCCTCCGCCGGGTCCGTGACCACGGTGTCACCTACATGTGCGCCGCGCCTGCCGTGGTGGCCGCCGTCCTCGAGGCCGCGAAGGAGTGGGACGGCGAGATCCCAGGTCGCGACAAGGTACGGATCATCGTGGCCGGTGCGCCGCCGCCCACCAAGACGGTGGCCCGGGTCGAGTCCGAGCTCGGGTGGGAGTTCATCCAGATCTACGGCCTCACCGAGACCTCGCCGCTGCTCACCATCAACCGGACCCGTGCGGAGTGGGACGACCTGGAGCCCGAGCAGCGCGCCGCCAAGCTGGTCCGCGCTGGTGCGCCCGCGCTCGGCGTCACCGTGACGACGAACGAGGAGGGCGAGGTGCTCGCCCGATCCAACGTGGTGCTCGCCGGCTACTGGGAACAGCCCGAGGAGACCGAGAAGGCGCTCGCCGGCGGCTGGTTCCACACCGGTGACGGCGGCGTCGTAGGCGACGATGGCTACCTGACGATCAGCGACCGCAAGAAGGACGTGATCATCACCGGTGGCGAGAACGTCTCCTCGATCGAGGTCGAGGACGTCCTCTTCTCGCACCCTGCGGTCGCCGAGGTCGCGGTGATCGGTGTGCCCAGCGAGAAGTGGGGCGAGACGATCAAGGCGCTGGTCGTCCTGGCTGCCGGCGTCGAGGCGACCGAGGGCGAGCTGATCGCCTGGTGCAAGGAGAAGGCCGCCGGCTACAAGGCCCCGACCTCGATCGAATTCCGTGCCGAGCTCGCCCGGACCGCCACTGGCAAGCTGCAGAAGTTCAAGCTGCGTCAGCCCTACTGGGAGGGTCAGGGCAAGCAGGTCAACTGATCGCGTCACCCGGTTGAGGTCGAGATGAGGTGACTCTCATCTCGACCTCACGGTGACCTCACCTCGCCGGACCAGGCTGGTGCTGTCAGCACAGCTGGTCGCCGCTCGGGCGGCCGCGAAGGAGAGGAAGCACCATGAAGCGCCTGATCCCCTTGGGTGGACTCGGACTCGTCGGTCTGGTCACCGCCGGCCTGATCGCCCTACAGACCCCGACCGTCTCGGTGGCCGACGAGGCCGCGAAGCGCGAGGACGACCAACCCACGCTGGTTCTGGTCGATGACGACGACGCCGACGATGACGACAGCAAGAAGTCCAAGGACACCCGCAGCCGGTTCACCAAGAACAGCCGCAACAGCAAGGTGAGCCGCGACCACACCCGCAGCAACTTCACCAAGGTCAGCCGGGACCGGGACCGCAGCCGCGGTGACAAGACCCGCGACTGGACCCGTGACGGCGCGAAGAAGCAGGGCAAGAAGGAGATCCGCGACTGGTCTGCCAACTCGACCAACGACCGCTCGCGCAACGACACGCGCCGCTGAGGACACGATGAGCGACCGCGCAGAGCGCTGGGGCTTCACCGAGGGTGACCTCATCACCGAAGAGCTGACTGCGATCAAGCTTCTCGGTGGTGGGGCTGCCTACGAGGCGTACCTGGCATTCGACGAGATCACGTACTCGCCGGTGGTGGTCAAGGTCGTTCGACCTGACCAGGTGCAGAGTCGCAGCACCCTGCGCGGGCTGCGGCGAGAAGTCGCCGCGCTCGCGGAGATCAACCATCCTGTCGTCGTCCGCGGGTTGCGTCACGAGTTGGCGGGGGAGCGCCCGCACGTCGTCCTGGAACAGGTGGACGGCCCGCGGCTCTCCACCCTGGTCCGCCGATACGGACCGCTTCAGGCAGCCCAGTACCTACCGTTGGCGATCGACATCGCAGCGGCGCTGCACTACTTGCGCCATGTCGGCTACGTGCACCTCGACATCAAGCCCAGCAACGTGATCATGGGCGCACCGGCTCGGCTGATCGACCTGTCGGTCGCCCGACGGACGGAGGACGCCGCGGACCTGCGGCACCTGATCGGCACCGACGCCTACATGGCTCCGGAGCAGTGTGAACCGGGCGAGATCCACGTACCGGGCCCCGCATCCGACGTGTGGGGCCTCGGCGCCACCCTCTACCACGCGGTGACCGGCTCTCCGCCGTTCGCCGAGGGCGACCCGGACGCCGAACGGGCGACCGACAGATTCCCCCAGCTCGCCGCTGCGGCACCGGAGCTGCCCGACGAGGTACCCGCCGCGGTCGCCAAGGTGATCCACGCCTGCCTGGCTCCGGAGCCCGGGGCGCGACCGGAACCTGCCGACGTCGCGGGCGCCCTGGAGCCGGTGCTGGCGAGGCTGCCCCGAGGTCACCTGGCGGGCTTCCGGCTTGGGCGTTGACGGTTGGGCGCGTACGCCTGACGGTTGGGCGCGTACGCCTGACGGTTGGGCTAGGGCTCGTAGCGGTAGCCCATGCCGCGCACGGTGCTGATCGCGGCGGCGCCCACCTTCTTCCGGAGGTACCCCACATAGACGTCGACCACGTTGGAGCCGGGGTCGAAGTCGTAGCCCCACACGTGGTCGAGCAACTGCTCACGGGAGAGGACACGACGTGGGTTGAGGAGGAAGATCTCCAGTAGCGTGAACTCGCGCGCCGAGAGGTCGACCTCGCGGCCGTCGACGGTGGCCTGGCGAGTGCGAATGTCCAGGCTCACCCGGCCGGAGGAGAGGAGCTGATCGGTGCCTGCCTGTTCGCCGGCCTGGCGCAGCCGCAACCGCACCCGCGCGGAGAGTTCGGCGAAGCGGAACGGCTTCGGCATGTAGTCGTCCGCGCCCCCTTCGAGCACCGAGACCGTGTCGGTCACCGAGTCGCGAGCGGTCAGCACGATCACCGGGAGTCGCGCACCCTGAGCGCGGGCCTGGGCCAGCACCTCGAACCCGTCCAGGCCGGGCAGTCCGATGTCGAGGATCATCAGGTCGTGACCGCCCATCAGGGCCTCGTCGAGACCCGAAGGACCGTCCGTGCAGACGGTGGTGGTGTGCCCGTCCGCGCGCAGTCCCTTCGCGACGAACGAGGCGATCCGTTCTTCGTCCTCCACGATCAAGATGCTGGCCATGCCTCCGCCTTCCTGGGGATGGTGATCACGAACCGTGCGCCACGCGGGACGGCGTCCTCGACGTGGGAGGTGCCGCCGTGGGCCTCGGCGATCGCCCGGACGATGGAGAGCCCCAGACCGAAGCCCTCGTCGTCGGCGGGGACCTGACTGCGACCGAAGCGCTCGAAGATCCGCACCCGGTCCGCCTCCGGGACGCCGGAACCCGAGTCGCGCACCCACAGTTCGACCCGGTCCGTGAAGGTCGCTGAGCCGATCGCGATCTGATCGCCCGGTCCGGTGTGCTTCACCGCGTTGTCGGCCAACTGCAGCAGGGCCTGGGTGATCCGCTGGCTGTCGAGATCGACCCGGACCTCGGTACCGCCGTCGTCGAGCCACTCGCGGTCGGCCAGCGCGCTGGCCTTGGCCAGGACGGAGGCGGTCAGGCTGCGCAGGTCGACCGGCTCGCGGACGACGAAGTCGGGGCGCGCGCTCTTCGCCAACAGGATCAGGTCGCCGACCAGGCGCGACATCCGGTCGATCTCGTCGATCAGGAGCGCTCTGGTCTCGGTCACCTCGGCCGGGTCGTCGGCGTCGAGGAGCTCAAGGTGTCCGCGGAGCACGGTCAGTGGGGTCTTCAGTTCGTGGCCGGCCGCGTCGAGGAACTGGCGTTGCTCGGAGAAGGTGGAGTCCAGGCGCTCGAGCATCTGATTGACGGTGCGGGTGAGCTCGGTGATGTCGTCGTTGCCGGTCTCGGGGATCCGGCGCGAAAGATCGCTGGCACCGATCTCGCGAGCTGTGTCGCTGAGCTGGCGCAAGGGGGAGAGCAGACGCCCGGCCTGCCAGGCCGCCAGCAGCGTGATCAGAGCCCAACAGGCGAGGGCGATCAGCAGGTAGGTGCGGAGCAGGTCGAGGAGGTCCGCCCGGCTCACCTCCAGCAGCGTGAGCACGACGAGCGCGCCTTCCTCGCCGGATGCACGGTGCTGCACCGGCTGCACCGTGACCAGGACGTCGCCATGCCGGGTCTCCACGCGGACGTCCCCGCCCGCATCGAGCCGGCTCTCGATCTCGTCGCCGATCGCGGGGTTCTGGGCCAGGTCCTCGGCCAGCGACTCCGGGTCGGAGAGGGAGACCAGCGGCGCACGGTTCTCGAACCAGGCGATCAACACCTCTGCCTCGTTGGGAACGTTGCGTTGGATGTAGAGCCGGAACAGCGGCACCAATCCGGTGAACGCGTCCCCGGTCGCCGGGTCGCTTCCTCGCCGTAGCTGATCGAACTCGGCGATCTCCTGGCTGGCGTGGTCCGTGGCCCGTTCGCTGAGGCGCGCCGATTCGACGGTGTAGATCAGCAGGCCGACCAAGGCCAGGGCGAGGGCGACGGTGAAGGAGACGGCGGCCGTGATCCGGGTGCGCACGGAGACGCCCGGCCGTGCTGGCCGGGCGCCGGTTGCGGGGGAGGAGGGGTGGCTCAGGGGGTTGCTCCCGCCGGTGCGGGCGCGAGGCCGCGGAGCGCTGGCTCAGTCATCGTCATCATCGTCGTCGGCGTCGTCCTCGTCGTCGTCACCATCATCATCGTCGTTGTCGACGGCGCCGCCCTGCGCGGTGCGCGGATCCGGTCGCACGACCTCGGGCCGTTTCGACGGTTCGGAGTCGTCGTCGTCGATCTCGTCGGGGATGTCGTCGCGCTGACGCCCTGTGGGCTGCTCGGGCTCCTCGACCACGATCGGGGTCCGTTCGGTGGGACGGTCGCTGCCGGCGACGACGGCTCCGGCCGCGTAGGCGAGCACCGGAAGCAGGACTGCGGCACCCAGCAACCACTTCCACGGCAGGCTCATAGCGGCCATCCTCCGGCCCGCAGGTGGGCCGGAGATGAGCGGACCATGAGAACCTCCTCATCAACCTGGCCCACTAGGGTTGCGGCTATGACGACGTTGGGTGAAGTGGTTGATCTGCTCCATCGGTGGTACCCGCCGGCGACGGCAGACAGTTGGGACGCCGTCGGGTTGGTGCTCGGTGACCCGGGGCGTTCGGTGCGCAAGGTGCACTTCGCCGTCGATCCGAGCCCGGAGGTCGCCGAGGAGGCCGTCGCAGCCAAGGCCGATCTGTTGGTGGTCCACCACCCGCTCTTCCTGAAGCCGGTCACCAGCGTCGCCGCGACCACGCCTAAGGGGCGCACGCTGCAGACGCTGGCGACCGGTGGTTGCGCCCTGCTGACCGCACACACCAACGCGGACCAGGCGCTGAGCGGCGTCTCGGAGTCGCTGGCGCTGGCATTGGGGCTCACCGACCTGACCCCGATCATCGCGGCGCCGGCCGAGCCACGGGACAAGTTCGTGGTCTTCGTGCCGACCGACGCCGCTGCCCCGGTCCGGGCCGCGATGGCCGAGGCCGGGGCCGGCGCGATCGGCGACTACGACCATTGCTCGTTCTCGGCGCACGGCGTCGGCCGGTTCCGACCGCTTCCGGGGGCGGACCCGGCGATCGGCACGGTCGGCGACATCGCCGTCGTCGAGGAGGACCGGATCGAGGTGGTCGTGCCTCGCCGGTTGCGCAGCGCGGTCCTGGTGGCGATGCGCAACGCCCACCCCTACGAGGAGCCGGCCTTCGACATCGTCGAGTTGGCCGACGCCGGCGAACAGAGCACCGGAACCGGGCGGATCGGCACCGTGCCGGCCACCACCCTGGCCGAGTTCGCGCAGCACGTCGCCGGTGTGTTGCCCGCCACCGAACATGGGGTCCGGGTCGGCGGCGATCCGCAGCGTCCGGTGAGCCGGGTCGCAGTCTGCGGCGGTGCCGGGGACTTCCTCCTGGACCGGCTGGCCGGCAGCGACGTCGACGTCTATCTGACCTCCGATCTGCGGCACCACCCGGCGGCCGAGTTCTTGGAGAAGAACGGCCCCGCGTTGATCGACGTCGCCCACTGGGCGGCCGAGTCGACCTGGCTTCCGGTGGTCCGCCAGCGGCTCGCCGACGCCCTGGGCGATACGGTGGAGTGCACGGTCAGCGCAGTGCGCACCGACCCCTGGACGTTCCGCGTCTGAGGACGCATTAATTCCTGAAGAATTTCCACCCGAGGAGCCGACGCTGAAAGCCGACCCGATCGCCCAACGCAAGTTGCTTGACGTTGCTGAGCTCGATGCCCGGATCGCCCAGATCCGCCACCAGATCAAGGCGCTCCCCGAGCACCAACAGCTGAGCGACCTGCAGCACCGGCGTGCCGACCTCGACACCAAGGTGCGCGACGCTCGCATCCTGCTCGAGGACCTCACCCGCGAGCAGAAGAAGTCCGACCAGGACGTCGAGCAGGTGCGCACCCGCCGGACCCGTGACCAGGGCCGGATCGCCCAGGGCCTGATCACCAACCCCAAGGACCTGGAGCGGCTCAACCACGAGCTCGACTCCCTGGAGCGCCGGATCAACACGCTCGAAGACATCGAGCTGGAGATCATGGAGCGCGTCGAGGAGGCCCAGGCCTCCTTCAACGAGTACCAGGAAGCGCTCACCACCACCGACGAGGAGATCGCCGTCGTGGTCGGTGCCCGCGACGAGAAGACCGGGGTCGCGCAGGTCGAGCTGGACCAGGTCACCGAGCAGCGCGCCACCGAGGTCTTCAGCATCCCGACCGATCTGCTGGCCCTCTACGAGAAGGTCCGCGAGAAGCAGGGCGTTGGCGCAGCGATGCTCCGTGCGCGTCGTTGCGAGGGGTGCCAGTTGACCCTCAACCCGGCCGACCTGTCCCGGATCACCAAGACGCCCCTCGACGAGGTCGTGCGGTGTGAGGAGTGCAGCCGGATCCTGGTCCGCACCGACGAGTCGGGCCTGTGAGCAAGACCGCCGGAACCGACGGCGGCAGCCGCGGGTGGTCCGCAGGTTCGGCGGCCCCCACCACCCTGGTGCTGGTGCGCCACGGGGTGACGGCGCTGACCCTGGACAAGCGGTTCTCCGGCGGTATCGGGGGCACCAACCCGCCGCTCGCCGAGGCCGGCCGCGACCAGGCCCGGGAGGCCGGTCAGTGGTTGAAGGCCGCAGCCGACAGGATCGACGCGGTGCTCACCTCGCCGGTCCTGCGCACGATCGAGACCGCCGAGATCATCGGCGCCGAGATCGGCCATCGGGCGGAGGTGGAGAACGCCTTCGCGGAGATGGAGTTCGGCGAATGGGACGGCCTCACCTTCGCCGAGGTCGCCGAACAGCGCCCCGCGGAGATGAAGGCCTGGTTGGGGTCGCTGGAGGTGGCTCCGGCCGGCGGCGAGTCGTTCCGCGACGTCGAGGGCCGGGTCCTCGGCGGCCTGAACCGGGTGCTCGCGGAGCACGCCGGGCGGACCATCGTCGTGGTCTCGCACGTGACGCCGATCAAGATCATGGTCGGCAGCGCGCTGGGCGCACCGCTGGAGTCGGTCTACCGGATGGAGCTCAGTCCGGCATCGGTCAGCGTGATCAGCCACTACCCGGGCGGCGAGGGCAGCGAGTCGATGTCGTCGCTGCGTCTCTTCAACGCCCGCCCGGGCGACCTGCCGCTGGTCCTGTAGCTCAATGTGACCTCAGCGCGGGAAATGGACCGAAAAACGAGCGCTGAGGTCACATTGAGTTAGAGCTCGGTGACGACGACGTCGAGCTGAGTGCCCTTCTTGCCGGGCTCACCCAGCTCGACGAACCAGCCCAGGTCGCGGAGCTTCTCGGCGAGCTTGGCCGGCGTCCGCGGGTTGGCGCCGTCCTCGAGCAGCGCCCGGACCAGCCGGCCCTTGGTGGCCTTGTTGAAATGGCTGACCACCTTCCGCTTGCCGCCGTGCTCGTGGAGCACCCGGACGGTGGCGACCCGGCCGAGGAGTGCGGCATCGGGCCGCCAGAAGTTCGCATAGGTCGTCGACCGCAGATCCACCAGCAGGCCGTCGCCGAGCGCATCGAGCACCGCCGGACCGAGGTGGTCGCGCCAATGCCCGGCCACCGACCCCAGTCCGGGGACGGTGACGTCGCCGGAGAGTCGGTAGGAGGGGATCACGTCGCTCGGACGGACCATGCCGAAGACCGAGGAGATCACCGCGACCCGGTTCGTCGCCCGGCGCTTGCCCGCGGTGCTGAGCGTCGCGAGGTCCAGGTTGTCGTAGAGGACCCCGGTGTAGATCGCATCGGCCCGCGTGCTCGGCGCCTCCTGCAGGCCGGCGTTGTGCTGGACCAGGTCGCGCAGGCTGGCCCCGAGGCCGAGCACCTCAGCCGCCTTGTCGGCGTCGTCGGAGCAGAGCTCGACGAGGGCGGCGATCACCGCGGCTCGGGCGTCGGTGAGCTCCGGGGAACTCAGGGCGGCGAGGTCGAGGGGGCCGCCACGGGTCGGCAACGCCTTGCCCTCGCTGGGTGGAAGCAGGATCAGCACTCGCACAGGTTAGTAGGGTGAGGACCATGCCGAGCCGAGTGGTGCGAGTCAGGTCCCGCGGTAACCGTCCTTGGGGGCAAGCGCCTGCTGGTGCTGGGCTGCGGGAGGGGGTTGACGCGATCCGCGCCGAGCTGGGCGTCACCGCGGAGTTCCCGCCCGACGTCGAAGCGGCGGCAGCCGCTGCCGCCGCGGCACCGCGGTTGCCCGAGCTCGATCGCACCGATCTGGAGCTGCGCACCATCGACCCCGACGGCGCTATGGATCTCGACCAGGCACTGCACCTCGCGCGGTCCGGGGCAGGCTTCGTAGTCCACTACGCGATCGCCGATGTCGCCGCCTTCGTGACCCCCGACGACCCGATCGACCTGGAGGCACGGCGCCGCGGCCAGACCCTCTACGGCGCCGACTCGAAGGTGCCGCTGCACCCCAAGGTGATCTCCGAGGACGCCGGGTCGTTGCTGCCGGAGCAGACCCGCCCGGCGTTGCTGTGGACGATCACCCTCGACGCTCGGGGTGAGCAGACCGCGGCGAAGGTCGAGCGGGCGCTGGTCCGTTCCCGGAGCCGGCACAGCTACGACGAGGTGCAGGCCGACCTGGACGCGGGGCGGGCGGACGGCGTCTTCACCTTGCTCCGGGAGATCGGCGAACTGCGGATGCGGTTGGAGGCCGAGCGCGGCGGCGTCTCGTTGCCGTTGCCGGAGCAGGAGGTCAGCGTCAGCGACGACGACCACTGGGAGTTGGCATTCCGGTCGATGCATCCGGTCGAGGAGTGGAACGCGCAGATCTCCTTGTTGACCGGGATGGCGGCTGCCGACCTGATGGTCTACGGCCGCGTCGGGCTGCTGCGTACACTGCCGCCAGCCGACCCGCGCGACGTCACCAGGCTGCATCGGACGGCGCGTGCGCTGAAGATCAGTTGGCCGGCCGAGCAGACTTACCCGGACTTCATCCGCACCCTCGACCCCGCGGTGCCGACGCACGCGGCGATGCTGGTGGCCTGCACCCGGTTACTGCGGGGTAGCGGTTATGTCGGGTTCGACGGCGAGCTTCCGGCGCAGCCGGAGCACACCGCGGTGGCGGCCGAGTACGCCCACGTCACGGCGCCGCTACGGCGGTTGATCGACCGCTACGCCTCAGAGATCTGTGTGGCGCTCTGTGCGGGTGAGCCGGTCCCGCAGTGGGTGCTCGACCGGTTGGCGGATCTGCCCGAGGTGATGGCGACGTCGTCGCGGACTGCGAGCCGCTACGAGAACGCGATCGTGGACCTGGTCGAGGCGACAGCGCTCGCCGACCGGGTCGGGGAGCGGTTCACCGCGGTCGTGGTGGAGGTCGAGGAGAAGTCCGCGACCCGCGGCGAGGTGACGATCGCGGAGCCCGCCATCGAGGCCCGGGTCAGCTCGGAACGTGAGCTCCCGCTGGGGGAGGAGGTCGAGGTCACCCTGACCTCGGCAGACCCGGTGGCCCGCAAGGTCGCGTTCACCTATTGACCTTGCCCATGCGAGCCGCAGCACCGCTATTCTCTCGACATGCCTGAACGCCGGATCGCCGTCGTCACCGACTCTCCCGCCTCGGTTCCCGCCGAACTCGCGGATCAGCACGGGATCGTGGTGGTTCCGCTTCAGGTGATCGTGGGAGCCACCTCCTACGACGAGGGCGTCGACGAGGGTGCCAGCCCCGAGATGGTGGCCCAGGCCCTGCGTGAGTTCACCCCGGTCTCGACCTCGCGCCCGACCCCGACCCGGATGGGCGAGGTCTACGCATCGCTGGCAGAGCAGGGCTATACCGAGATCGTCGCGGTCCACCTCTCCTCGAAGATGAGCGGGACCTTCGACTCCGCCGAGGTGGCGGCACGGAGCTCGCCGATCCCGGTGCACACCGTCGACTCGCTACAGGTCGGCCCCGCTACCGGCTACGCCGCACTGGCAGCTGCGGCCGTGGTTGAGGCCGGCGGGAGTGCCGAGGAGGCGGCCGAGGCGGCACGCGCCCGCGCGGCGGCCTGCGCATCGCTGTTCTATGTCGACACCCTGGAGTACCTGCGCCGCGGCGGCCGGGTGGGAGCGGCCGCTGCCTTGCTCGGTGGGGCGTTGGCGGTCAAGCCGTTGCTCACGGTCATCGACGGAAAGATCGAATCGCTGGAGAAGGTCCGCACCGCGGGCCGGGCCCTGGCCCGGTTGGAGGAGCTGGCCGCGCAGGGTGCCGGGGAGAACCGGGTCGAGGTCACCGTCGCGCACCTGGCCAGCCCGGACCGCGCCCAAGCGCTCGCGGACCGGCTCTCCGCCCGGGTCGCGTTGGCGGAGCCCGCTCGGATCGTGGAGTTGGGGGCCGTGCTCGGCGCACACGCCGGACCTGGCGTGGTCGCGGTCTGCGTGGCACCAGCGCTCGACTAGCTCAGGCTCTCGTCCACAGATGAGGGCGAGGTCCGCCCTGGGCGAGCCGGGTGGGCTCTAGCTTCGCGCCATGCGAGGTCGTGGAGCAGAACAGCACGCTGAGGCGGTCGCCCGTCGGTTGGAGCTGCTGCGCGCCGAACTTGGCGGTGCAGCCGAGGAGCACACCCGGATCAGGGCGCTGCCGCCCACCACAGCGGCGGACGGCGGCGGGCCCCCGCCACCGCCGCTGGCACCGGCATCGCCGCCTCCGGCGCCCCACTTCGATCCGGTGCCGGGTCCGGCGGCTCCGGTGGTGCTCGGTCCCGGGCGGCACGCATCGCGACGACGGGTGGTCGCCTTCGAGGAGCTGCGTGGCCGGGTGGCCCTCGGCTCTCCCCACCTGATCGTCGCGGTACTGCTGGCGGTCCTGGCGGTGGCCCTCGCCGGGTGGTGGGTGCTCCGGTCAGGCGGCAGCGCGGGGGAGCTCCCGGAGCCTGCGCTCGCCTCGCCGCTGGCCGCGGTCTCAGGGCTGCCTGAGGGGCCGGTGCCGCCCACCGCCTCTGCCGAACCCGAGGTGGTGGTCGACGTGGCCGGGAAGGTACGCCGTCCCGGGATCGTGGTGCTGCCCCGCGGCGCGCGGGTGGTGGACGCGTTGGCGGAGGCTGGCGGTGCCCGGCGTGGAGTGGAGCTGACCGGGCTGAACCTGGCCCGGGTCCTGGTCGACGGCGAGCAGATCGTGGTGGGAGGCGCGCCGCCGTCCGGGATCGCCGCGTCAGCCGCCCCGGAGGGCACCGGCTCGGTGGGGACGCTGGTCAACCTCAACACCGCCAGCCTCACCGAGCTCGACGATCTGCCCGGGGTCGGCCCGGTGACGGCGCAGGCGATCGTGGAGTGGCGCGATGCCAACGGGGGCTTCCGGGCGGTCGACCAGTTGCTGGAGGTGGACGGTATCGGGGAGAAGACGCTCGCCGACCTTGCTCCGCACGTCACGCTGTGAGCGGTCCACGAGCGAGGCGACCGGGTTCGGGTGAGCCGGATCGATCGGGCGGGACGGAGCGAGCAGGTCCGCTGGACCTCCGGCTACCTGCATGGGGAGCGGCGGCGTGGTTCGGTGCTCTGGTCGGGCTGAGGGCCGGTGCTGGCGTTCGGATCTCGGTGCTGGTCGCCGTTGCGGTTCTGCTTCCGTTCGCGATCCGCCGGTTCGGCTGGCGTGCCGTGGTCGCCTGGGTGGTGTTGGCAACGGCGGTCGGGGTCAGCGCCAGTTGGCGCGATGCCACCGTGGCGGACTCCTCGGTCGCGCAACTGGCAGCCACGCGTCAAGCAGCCACCGTGGAACTCCTCGTCACCAGCGATCCGAGGCGGTTGCCGGGTGGCTTCACCGATCAGGTGACCTTCCGGGCCACGCTGCGCGCGATCCACACCGAGACAGGGCGGGTCGCGCTTCGGGCTCCGGTCGTGGTCGTCGCCACGCCCCGCCAGGCCGACCACCCGCTCGGCTCGCGGCTCCGGGTCCTGGTCCGCTCCGCGCCGAGTGAGGATCACGACGTGGCCGCACGCCTTCGGCCGTTGCGTGATCCCGAACGGGTCGAGGCGCCGTCGCGGATCTGGCGCGCTGCCGGTGCGGTCCGCGACTCGGTCCGTACCCACGCTGGGGGACCGGACGACGGAGCGGCCCTCGTGCCGGCTCTGGTGGTCGGCGACGACGCCGGGTTGAGTGAGACGACCCGCACCGACTTCCGGCGCTCGGGGTTGACCCACCTGTTGGCCGTCTCGGGTACCAACCTGACCTTGGTGGTGGGGTTCCTGGTCCTGCTCGGGCGCTGGCTCGGCGTCCGGGGGCGGTGGCACTACCTGGTTGCGGTACTGGGCATCGTCGGCTTCGTGCTGGTCGCGCGTACCGAGCCGAGCGTTGTTCGGGCGGCTGCGATGGGAGCCGCCGCGCTGGTGGGGATGGCCCACAACGGGACCCGGCGCGGGGTCCGGGCGCTCGGCTTGGCGGTGCTGGTGCTCCTGGTCTGGCAGCCCTGGTTGGCGACCACGGTCGGCTTCGCGCTCTCGGCGCTCGCCACCGGTGGCATCCTGCTGTTGGCCCCGCCCTGGACGAGGGTGCTCAGCCGCTGGCTGCCGGCGCCGTTGGCGGCGGCGGTGACCGTCCCGCTGGCCGCGCAGATCGCCTGCACCCCGATCGTCGCCGCGATCTCCGGGGAGGTGAGTCTGGTGGCGGTGCTCGCCAACCTGTTGGCCGCACCGCTGGTAGCTCCGGCGACGATCTGTGGCCTCTTCGGCGGTCTGCTCGGACTGATCGCAGATCCGCTGGGAAACGCTGTGGCGACCCCGGGAGGGTGGTGTGCGGCGCTGATCGTGAAGATCGCCGAGGGCTGCGCCGGGATCGCCCTACCCGCGGTGAGCTGGGGGAGCGGCGGCTGGTCGGTGGCCCTGTTGACGGCGCTCTGCGCCGGGCTGGTCGTGACCCTGCCCTGGCTCTTCGCCCGGCCCCGGCTCACCTTGCTGGTGGTGATCGGGTTGATCCTGGTGATGCTGACGCCGATCCCGAGGTGGGGATGGCCGCCGCAGGGGTGGGCTGCGGTTCTGTGCGACGTCGGGCAGGGCGATGCCGTCGTGCTCAACGCCGGTTCGGGGGCTGCGGTGGTGGTCGACGCCGGCCCGGAACCGGCAGCGGTGGACCGCTGCCTGGACGAGCTCGGGGTGCGGGAGATTCCGCTGCTGGTGCTCACCCACTTCCATGCCGACCACACCGACGGTCTCGCCGGGGTGGGCCGCGGACGTCGGATCGGCGCGTTGTGGATCTCGCCGGTGGTGCCGCCTGCGGCCGCCGCACTGGCAGCCCGCGGTCGGGTGCCGACTGTCGGCGAGACCCGGCAGGTCGGCGCGGCCACTCTCCAGGTGCTCGGGCCCGCCACCAGCGCCGGCCTGGTCGCGGCGGAGCCGAACGACGCCTCGCTGGTCCTGTTGGCCGAGGTTGCCGGGGTCAGCCTGCTGCTGACCGGGGATATCGAGCCACCTGCGCAACAGGCGTTGGCGCGGGTCGTCGGCGATCTTCGAGTCGACGTGCTCAAGGTGCCGCACCACGGCAGCCGGGCTCAGGAGCTCGACTTCCTGCTCGGGCTGCGGCCGTCGATCGCAGCGATCTCGGTCGGCGCCGACAACGACTACGGCCATCCCGCGCCCGAGCTGGTGACGGCGTTCGAGCGGGCCGGAGTCCAGGTGGTGCGCACCGACCGCGGCGGCGACATCGCCCTCAGGAGGCGCTCCGAGGTCACAGAGGTGGTGCGCTGAGTCGGCGGCTCGGCGTAGGCTCGCCTCGATCGTCGGCCCAAGGAGTGCGTGTGTATCTGAAGAGCCTGACCCTGAAGGGGTTCAAGTCCTTCGCCTCCTCGACCACCCTGCAACTCGAGCCTGGCATCACCTGCATCGTCGGGCCCAACGGTTCGGGCAAGTCCAACGTGGTCGACGCCCTCTCCTGGGTGATGGGCGTCCAGGCCGCCAAGTCGTTGCGTGGCGGCAAGATGGAGGACGTCATCTTCGCCGGCTCCTCGGGTCGCCCGCCGCTGGGCCGGGCCGAGGTGGCGCTCACCATCGACAACTCCGACGGCGCCCTGCCGATCGAGTACTCCGAGGTCACGATCAGCCGGACCATGTTCCGCAACGGCGGCTCCGAGTATGCGATCAACGGCAACTCGTGTCGTCTGCTCGACGTCCAGGAGTTGCTCAGCGACTCCGGCATCGGCCGGGAGATGCACGTCATCGTCGGTCAGGGCCAGCTCGACACCATCCTGCACGCCACCCCCGAGGACCGCCGCGGCTTCATCGAGGAGGCGGCCGGCGTCCTCAAGCACCGCAAGCGCAAGGAGAAGGCGCTCCGCAAGCTCGACGCCACCGAAGGCAACCTCAACCGGCTCGGCGACCTGATCACCGAGATCCGGCGCCAACTGAAGCCGTTGGGGCGCCAGGCCGAGGTGGCCCGGAAGGCGGCCACCATCCAGGCCGACGTGCGCGACGCCCGAGCGCGACTCCTCGCCGACGACCTGGTCACCGTGACCACCTCGTTGGAGCAGGAGATGGCCGACGAGACGGCGCTGGCGCAGCGTCGTGCCGAGGTCGAGGCCGCCACCACCAAGGCCCGGGAGAACGAGGCGGCGCTGGAGGCAGCGCTGCGCGAGGACCTGCCGGCGCTCTCCCGTGCCCAGGACACCTGGTTCGGGTTGTCAGGTCTGCGCGAGCGCCTTCGCGGCACCCAGTCCTTGGCCTCGGAGCGGTTGCGCAATGCACAGAGTGCCCAGGGCCCGGAGGTCGAGAGCGGCCGGGATCCGGAGAAGTTGGAGGCCGAGGCTGAGCGGGTCCTCGCCGATGAGCTCGAGATCAACGCCGAGATCGACCGGCAGCGGGCTGCGCTGGCCGCCGCGGTCGCGGCGCGGAAGGCCGCTGAGGAGGCGGCTTCCGATGAGGACCGGAGGATCGCCGGCCTGCAGCGTGCCGCGGCGGACCGCCGCGAGGGGCTGGCCCGGCTGCACGGTCAGGTGAATGCGATCAAGTCCCGCGCCGCGGCCGCCGACGAGGAGCTGGGGCGCCTCGCCGCGGCCCGCGCCGAGGCGTTGCACCGTGCGGAGAAGGCGCAGGCGGATTTCGAGCAGCTGGAGAGCCGCGTTGCCGGGCTCGACGAGGGCGAAGAGGGCCTGGACGCCGAGCACGAGGAAGCCGTCGGCATCCTGGACGAGATCGAGGAGCGGCTGGCCGCGGCCCGCGACGAGCTGACCAGGCTCGACCGGGAGCGCGGTGCGCTGGCGGCTCGCCGCGATGCGCTGGAGATGAGCCTGGCCCGCAAGGACGGCGCCGGGGCGCTGCTCGCGGCGGACGGCGAACTCTCCGGAATGATCGGCTCGGTCGCCGCCCTGGTCACGGTCCAGTCCGGCTACGAGACCGCGATCGCCGCGGCACTGGGCAGTGCCGCGGACGCCGTCGCGGTGGCCGACTCTGCTGCTGCGGTCCAAGCGATGGGCCACCTCAAGAAGAGCGACCTCGGTCGCAGCGACATGGTGGTCGGCGGGGGAGCCGGCGCCGCAGGGACCGGGGCCGATTGGCCCGCTTTGACGGGGTCGATCTGCTACGCCCTCGATGTGGTGAGTGCGCCGGCCACCTTGGGTGCCGCGTTGGCCAGGATGCTGGACCGGGTCGCCGTCGTCGACGATCTGGACGCCGCCCGGGCGTTGGTGCAGGCGCACAGCGAGTTGATCGCGGTCACCCGCGACGGCGACGTGTTGGGCGCGCACTTCGCCTCCGGCGGCTCCGCTGGCGGGCAATCGCTCCTGGAGGTGCAGGCCGCGCTCGACGAGACGGTGGCGGCGTTGACCTCGGTGGCCGAGACCGAGCAGGCGCTGCAGGAGTCCAGCGCTGCGCTGGGGGCAGAGCGGTTGGAGGCCCAGAAGCGGGTCGACGACGCGCTCGCCAAGCTGCACGAGTCGGACGCGAACCTGGCTGCGGTCGCCGAGGAGTTGGGCCAGTACGGATCCCAGGCGCGGGCCGCGAGCGGCGAGGCCGAGCGGTTGGCCGCCGCGATCGTCCGCGCGGAGGAGTCGCGGGAGAAGGACTCGTCCGGCCTGGTGGAGTTGGAGCAGCGGTTGGCCGCGGCCGAGCAGACGCCGGAGCAGGAGCCCGACACCGACGACCGCGAGCGGCTGGTCGAGGAGTCGCGGACCGCGCGGCAGAGCGAGATGGATGCCCGGTTGGCCCTGCGCACCTCCGAAGAGCGGGCCCGGGCACTGCACGGCCGGGCCGACGGGCTGCGCCGAGCGGCCCGTCAGGAGCGCGAAGCCCGAGCCAAGGCGGCGGCCCGCCGCGAGCGGATCGCCCGGGAGGCCGAGGCCGCGCAAGCTGTCGGCGACGCGGTGGTGGTGGTGCTGGAGCGCCTGGAGGTCTCCGTCCAGCGGGCCGCCGAGGAGCGTGCCGCGATCGAAGCTTCGCGGACCGGCCGTGAGGAGGCGCTGCGCACGGTACGCGTGCAGTTGCGTGACCTCGGTCGGGAGCACGACGAACTGGTCAACTCCGCGCACCGCGACGAGATGGCCCGCACCCAGCAGCGGATGCGGATCGAGCAGTTGGAGGAGCGCGCGATGGAGGAGCTGGGCCTGGAGGTGGCCGCGCTGGTGCGCGACTACGGTCCGGACCAGCTGATCCCGGTGATCGTGGACGGCGAGGACGGCCCGACCGAGGGTGAACCGATTCCGTTCGTCCGCGAGGAGCAGACCAAGCGGCTCAAGACCGCGGAGCGCAACCTCAACATGCTTGGCAAGGTCAACCCGCTCGCGCTCGAGGAGTTCTCGGCGATGGAGGAGCGGCACAAGTTCCTGACCGAGCAGCTGGAGGACCTCAAGCGGACCCGTCGCGACCTGCTCGACATCGTGCGGGAGGTCGATATCCGGGTGGAACAGGTCTTCACCGAGGCCTGGCAGGACGTCAAGGTCGCCTTCGACCACGTCTTCAAGCGGCTCTTCCCGGGCGGTGAGGGTCAGCTGGTGCTGACCAACCCGGGCGACATGCTCAACACCGGGATCGAGGTGGAGGCCCGCCCCGCCGGGAAGAAGGTCAAGCGCCTCTCGCTGCTCTCGGGCGGTGAGCGTTCACTGGTGGCGGTCGCCTTCCTGGTCTCGCTCTTCAAAGCCCGGCCTTCGCCGTTCTACATCCTCGACGAGGTGGAGGCCGCCCTCGACGACACCAACCTCGGTCGGCTCCTGGAGATCTACGAGGAGCTGCGGGAGAACTCGCAGCTGCTGGTGATCACCCACCAGAAGCGGACGATGGAGGTCGGTGACGCCCTCTACGGCGTCACGATGCGCGGCGACGGCGTCTCCGCGGTGATCAGTCAGCGGCTTCGGGATACCCAACCGGCGTAGCCGTTCCTGCTTCCAGTACCTTATTGCGAAAGACTTGCAAGAAGGGCTGGGAGATGCGGACCGTACGTGGAGTGGTGAGCGCCGTCGCGGTGCTGATGGTCGGTGGCCTGTTGGCCGCCTGCGGCAGTGACGACGACGGTTCGGTCGGCGGCGCCGATCGGGAACTCGTGCTCGCCCTCGGCGGCGAGAGCGCCGAGGGGTACGACCCCACCCTCGGCTGGGGCCGCTACGGCTCGCCGCTCTTCCAGTCGACCCTGTTGGCCCGGAACCCGGACCTGTCGATCACCACCGACCTCGCCACCGACTACCGGGTCAGCAAGGACGGTCTGACCTGGACGGTCGACATCCGCAAGGACGCCCGCTTCACCAACGGCGCCACGGTCACCGCCGACGACGTCGCCTACACCTTCGAGACCGCCGCCGAGTCGGGCGGACTCACCGACGTCACGGCGCTCAAGGAGGCTCGCGCCGTCGACGCGGACACCGTCGAGCTGGTCCTGAAGAGCCCCCAGAGCACCTTCGTGAACCGGCTGATCAGTCTCGGCATCGTGCCGAAGGACGCGCACGGCAAGGAGTACGCCAGCAACCCGGTCGGTTCCGGCCCCTTCACCCTGGTCGACTGGCAGCGTGGTCAGCAGCTCGTCGTCGAGCGGAACAAGGACTACTACGGCACCGCTCCGGCCTTCGACAAGGTCACCTTCCTCTTCTTCGACTCGGAGGACTCGGCGCTGGCCGCGGCGAAGGCGGGCGAGGTCGACATCGTCGGCGTCCCGTCGTCACTGGCCGTGACGGAGGTCGAGGGCATGCGGATCGAGGCGGTCACCTCGGTCGACAACCGGGGGATGTCGCTGCCTGCCGTCCCGAACGAGGGCAAGCGTTCCGAGTCCGGGGTGCCGATCGGCAACGACGTCACCAGTGATGTAGCCGTGCGCCGTGCCCTCAACCTGGCGGTCGACCGTCAGAAGCTGGTGGACGGCGTCCTGGAGGGCTACGGGTCGCCGGCGTTCGGCCCCGCCGACGCGGCACCGTGGTTCCAGCCGACCTCTGCGATCGAGGACAACGACATCGAGGGCGCCAAGAAGCTGCTCCAGGAGGCCGGCTGGGTCGACTCGGACGGCGACGGCATCCGGGAGAAGGACGGCGTCAAGGCCAGCATCAACCTGGTGCACCCGGCCGGCGACAGTCTCCGTCAGGGCCTGGCGCTCAGCGTCGCCGACATGGTCAAGCCGATCGGGATCGAGTTCAAGGTCGCCGGCAAGAGCTGGGACGAGATCGAGAAGATCAAGCACACCGACGCCATCCTCTTCGGCTGGGGCAGCCACGACCCGACCGAGCTCTACAACCTGCTCTACTCGAAGAAGGCCGGGACCGAGCTGCTGAACCCGGGCTTCTACAGCAACCCCAAGGTCGACGCCGCCCTCGATGCCGCGCTCGCGGCCAACAGCGAGGAAGAGGCGATCCCGCACTGGCGTGACGCTCAACTGAACGCCGAGGGCGAGGGCTCCGCCGCGGCTGCCGACGCGGCCTGGGTCTGGCTGGTCAATCTGGAACACACCTACTACGTCAGCGACTGCCTCGACATCGGGACGCCGCAGATCGAGCCGCACGGCCACGGCTGGCCGCTCACCGCCGGCATCGCCGGGTGGAAGCGGACCTGTTGACCAAGTTCGTCGCCGGGCGCGTAGTCCGACTGCTCACCCTGATGATCGGGGTGGCGGTCGGCACTTTCGCGTTGATGTCGGCCTCTCCTGTGGACCCGATCGAGGCCTACGTCGGAGCCGACTCCGTGCAGATGTCGTCCGAACAGCGCGCGCAGATCGCCGAGCGCTGGGGACTCGACGACCCGCCCGTCGAGCGGTTCGTGGCGTGGGCGGGCCAGGTCGTCCAGGGGAACCTGGGCACCTCGCAGGTCTTCAATGCACCGGTCACCGAGGTGATCGGCGAGAAGTTCGCCTCCAGCCTGATCCTGATGGCGACCGCCTGGTTGCTTTCGGGGCTGATCGGGTTCGGGCTCGGCGTTCTCGCCGGGGCCCGGCACGGCAGCTGGCTCGACAAGGGGATCTCCTGGTGGGCCTACACCCTGGCCTCGGCCCCGGTCTTCTGGGTCGGGTTGCTCCTGCTCTACGTCTTCTCGGTCTCGCTGCAGTGGACCCCCGTCTGCTGTGCCGGGCCGATCGGCGCCCTGCCCGGTGAGGTGAGCCTGCTGGAACGGCTGCACCACCTGCTCCTGCCCGCGCTGACCCTGAGCGTGGTCGGGGTCGCCCCGGTCATCCTGCACACCCGGCAAGCGGTGGTCGAGGTGCTCGGCTCGGATCAGGTCACCTTCGCTCGTTCGCTGGGGGAGTCGCCGCGTGGCGTCATCGTGCACCGGGTGCTCCGCAACGCCGCCGGCCCGGCGCTGATGCTCCAGTTCGCCTCGCTGGGTGAGCTCTTCGGCGGCTCGGTACTGGCCGAGCAGGTCTTCAACTATCCCGGTCTCGGTCAGGCGATCACCACCGCCGCGCTGCGCCAGGACATCCCCCTGCTGATGGGGATCTCACTGGCGATGGCGCTCTTCGTCTTCGCCGGCAATCTGATCGGCGACCTCCTGCACACCCGGGTCGATCCACGGGTCCAGCTCACTGCCGGAGCGGGCCGATGAGCGCCCCGACCACCCATGTCGCCGACGAGGAGTTCGGCAGTGACGGACGGCGTCGGCGCACCCTGTGGACGACGGCCGCGCTGCTGGTCTTCGTCCTCGCGATCGTGGTGGCGGGATTCTGGGCCGACGGCACGGCAGGGGTCACCTCTCTCGACGACCGCCGCCAAGCACCGTCGCCGGACGCCTGGTTCGGTACCGACTGGCTGGGCCGCGACGTCTTCGCGCGCACCCTGGTGGGGCTCCGGCTCAGTCTCTTCGTCGGCGTGGTGGCGGCGACCGCCTCCGCCCTGATCGCGATCACCCTGGCAGCCGCCTCGGCGGTCTTCGGCCGCTGGGTCTCGGCGGTGGTGAACTGGCTGGTCGACCTCTTTCTGGCGCTGCCGCACCTGGTCCTGCTGATCCTGATCGCCTTCGCGCTGGGCGGCGGCACCAAGGCGGTGGTGATCGCGGTGGCACTGACCCACTGGCCCACCCTCACCCGGGTGCTCCAGGCCCAGGCGCGCGTCGTGGTCTCCTCGGACTACGTGGCGCTCTCGCGGGGCTTCGGTCGTAGCCGCCGCTTCATCATGGCCCGGCACGTGGTCCGCCACCTGGTGCCGCACTTCGTGGTCGGTCTCGTGTTGCTCTTCCCGCACGCGATCCTGCACGAGGCGGCACTCTCGTTCCTCGGGTTGGGCGTCGACCCTTCGCGCCCGGCGATCGGCATCCTGCTGTCGGAGTCGATGCGCTACCTCTCGAGCGGGATGTGGTGGCTGGCGGTGCTGCCCGGTCTCTGTCTGTTGCTGCTGGTCAAGAGCGTCGACTCGATCGGCGACAACCTGCGCCGACTCACCGACCCGAGGAGTCACCACCTGTGAGCCACCTCCTGGAGATCGAACACCTCGCCGTCTCGTTCCGGCAGTACGACCGCGGGCTGCGGCGGCGCACCGTGACCCCGGTCGAGTCGATGGATCTGCGCGTCGACGGCGGCGAACTGGTGGCGCTGGTGGGGGAGAGCGGAGCCGGCAAGACCCTGCTCGGTGAGGCGGTGCTGGGGATGCTCCCGCCGAACGCCAAGGTGGCGGGGACGGTCCGGTTCCGGGACGAAGAGCTCACCGTCGCCCGCCGGCGTCGACTGGCGGGGCGGGAGATGGTGATGCTTCCGCAGTCGGTGACCTACCTGGACCCGACCGCGACCGTCGGACGCCAGGTACGACGGGCGTTCCAGTTGGCCGACCGCCCAGCCGGTGGCGACGCCGTCCGGGAGGCGTTGGCGGAGCGGGGACTGGGGCCTGAGGTGCTCGCGCAGTACCCGCACCAACTCTCCGGAGGGATGGCGCGCCGGGTGCTGCTGACGATGGCGTTGGCCGGTCGGCCGAGCCTGATCTTCGCCGACGAGCCGACGCCCGGGCTGGACCAGGACTCGGTGCGTGCGATCTTCGGTGAGCTTCGCGAGATCGCCGACAGTGGGTGCGCGGTGGTCGCGGTCTCCCACGACCTCGACGCCGTGATCGGCGTCGCCGATCGGGTGGTGGTCTGCCAGGGCGGCCGTACCGTGGAGACGCTGGCGCCCGAGCGGTTCGGCGCGGGCACCGCCCAACACCCGTACAGCCGAGCGCTCTGGGCAGCCCTGCCTGCGCACGGCTTCCACGCGGAGGAGCAACGATGACGATGCTGGGCACCGAACGCGGCACCTCGCTGCGGGCCGAAGCGCTCTCCTTCCGGTATCGCCGACGCGGACCCTGGGTGCTGCGCGAGGCGAGCCTGAGCCTGGCCGGCGACGAGGTGGTCGGACTACGTGGCCCGTCGGGCTCCGGCAAGTCGACGTTGGCGCGGCTGCTCGCCGGTCTGCTCACCCCGGTCGAGGGGGCCGTCGCCGTCGATGGTGTCGTCGCCGGACGTGGCCACCCGGTGCAGCTGGTGATGCAGCATGCGGTCACCGCGATGAATCCACGTTGGCGGATCTCGGAGATCCTCGCCGAGCCACGGTCCGGGCGCGACCTGGCCGAGCTGACACCTGCCCTGGTCGACCCGGCGTGGTTGGACCGGTTCCCGCACGAGGTCAGTGGTGGCCAGTTGCAGCGGATCAATCTGGCCCGTGCGCTGCTCGCCGACCCGGCGTTCATCGTCGCCGATGAGATCACTGCGAGTCTCGACCCGATCACCCAAGCCCGGATCTGGCAGTTGTTGTTGGCGCAGGCCCTTGAGCGCGGCATCGGCGTGCTGGTCATCTCGCACGACGACGCGCTGCTCAAGGTGCTCTGCGACCGGGTCCTCGACATCGCCGATCTCGGCGTGGGGCCCGTCTGATTGGATCGACGTCGTGTCTACCTCTGAACAGTCCGCCCCCGCCGGGCGCCCGGTACGCGCCGACTACGTCGCCTGGCGCACAGCGACCACCCGGTGGCGGGACGACGACGCCTACGGTCACCTGAACAACGCGACGTACTACGAACTCTTCGACACCGCGGTCAACGCGCACCTCTTCGAGGCGACCGGCACCAACGTGCGGCTGCTCCCGCAGATCGGTGTGGTGGCCGAGACGTCGTGCCGGTACTTCCGGGAGATCGGCTTCCCCGAGCCGATCGAGATGGGACTGGTCGCGGAGAAGGTCGGCACCTCCTCGATCGTCTACCGGATCGGCCTCTTCCAGGGCGACTCCGACGAGGCGGCGGCAGAGGGCAGGTTCGTCCAGGTCTACGTGGACAACGCACATGGCGCCGGCAACCGGCCCGTCGTGCCGATGCCCGACATCATCCGTGCCGCCGTCACCCCGCTCCTGCGTACCTCGACGCGCTGAACCTCTGATTGGATTCACCCATGGATCTCCTGGCTGACTGGCTCTACCTGATCATCGGCATCGCCGTGGTCGCGGTCCTCGCGATCACCGGACTGGTGGTGTCGAGCAAGCGCCGTCGTGGCACGCCCCCCGCGGCGCCCTCGGCGCCGCCGCGCGAGGTACCCACGCAGGTACCGGATCAGGAGGTCTCCGACCTCGACACGGCGCCCGCAGAGCCGGCCGTCGAGGCGCCTGCCGCGCCGTCGGCGCCGACCCTGGACAAGCCGGAGGGCACCCAGAGCCGCCTGGTCCGGCTCCGCCAGCGGTTGGCCGGTTCACAGGGCGCACTCGGCAAGGGTCTGTTGGCGCTGCTTTCGCGCGACAAGCTCGACGAGGACACCTGGGAGGACCTCGAGGACGTCCTCCTCACCGCCGACATCGGTGTGGCGCCGACGCAGGAACTCACCGAGAAGCTCCGCACCCGACTCCGGGTCGAGGGTTCCAGCGCCGCGGACGCCCGCACCGTGCTCCGCGAGGAGCTGGTCAACCTGGTCGACCCGACGATGGACCGCCGTCTCTCCGTCAGCGGTGACGACGGCAAGCCCGGCGTGGTCCTGGTGGTCGGCGTCAACGGCGCCGGCAAGACCACCTCGGTCGGCAAGATCGCCCGGATCCTGGTGGCGGAGGAGAAGCAGGTCGTGCTGGGTGCGGCCGACACCTTCCGAGCCGCCGCCGTCGAACAGCTGCAGACCTGGGGCGACCGGGTCGGCGTCCCGGTGATCCGCGGGACAGAGGGTTCCGACCCGGCCAGTGTCGCCTTCGAAGCGGTGAAGCAGGGCGTCGACGAGAACCGCGACGTCGTCCTGATCGACACCGCCGGCCGGCTGCAGAACAAGGCCGGCCTGATGGACGAGCTGGGCAAGATCAAGCGCGTCATCGAGAAGCAGGCCCCGGTGACCGAGGTGCTCCTGGTGCTCGACGCCACCACCGGCCAGAACGGGATGATGCAGGCACGCGTCTTCTCCGAGGCGGTCAACGTCACCGGCATCGTGCTGACCAAGCTCGACGGTTCGGCCAAGGGCGGCATCGTCGTCGCCGTGCAGCGTGAGCTCGGCGTCCCGGTCAAGCTGGTCGGCCTGGGCGAGGGCCCCGACGACCTCGCGCCGTTCGACGCCGAGGCGTTCGTCGACGCACTGCTGGGCTGACCTTCCCGCCCGCCCCGAAACCCCCGCGGACGTCGTACGTTCCGAGCACCCGCCTGCTCGCAACGTATGACGTCCGCGGCGTTTCCAGGGAGCAGGAGAGGCGTAACACGAGCGAAACACGGTCGGAAATCATGTTTCCGAGACGAAACACAGCATCTGTTGCCGTGAAATCTGCGCCGACCAGAGTTGGGGTCACCTGAGGGCGAACCGGTCGCGACAGCGTGGTCGGAGCGGGGAGCCCCTGCCCAACGTTGGAGGTTCCATGGACGGCTACCACGCCTGGATGCTGATCGCAGCGTCCCTGGTCCTGTTGATGACCGCACCCGGTCTCGCACTGTTCTACGGCGGCATGAGCCGCTCGAAGTCCGTACTGAACATGATGATGATGTCGTTCGGTGCGCTTGGCATCGTCGGCGTCATCTACGTGCTGTGGGGCTGGAACATGTCCTACGGCGACAGCTACCCGGACGCCAACGGCGCGGTGGGCAAGGAGATCGGCCAGTTCTTCGCCAACCCGTTCCACAACTTCGGGATCAGCGACCTGGACCCGGCCAACTACATCTTCGTCGCCTTCCAGCTGACCTTCGCGGTGATCACCGCGGCGCTGATCAGCGGCGCGATCGCGGACCGGGTGAAGTTCTCCGCCTGGATGGCCTTCGTGCCGATCTGGGTCACCCTCTCCTACTTCCCGATGGCCCACATGGTCTGGGGCGGCGGCTTCCTCAGCCACAGTGCTGACGGCCTCTCCGCGATGATCTTCGGCACCATCGGCGAAGGCGCCGACAAGGTCGCCGAGATCGCCCCGATCGACTACGCCGGTGGCACCGTCGTCCACATCAACGCCGGTATCGCCGGCCTGATCCTGGCCCTGGTCGTGGGACGTCGGCTCGGCTTCGGCAAGACCCCGATGAAGCCGCACAACCTGCCGCTCACCATGATCGGCGCCGGTCTGCTCTGGTTCGGTTGGTTCGGCTTCAACGTCGGCTCGATCGTCTTCGCCAGTGACGACCCGACCGAGATGTACAACCAGTTCGTCTCCGAGACCGGACTGGTCTGGCTCAACACCACCGTCGCCACCTGTGCCGCGATGCTCGGCTGGCTGCTGCTGGAGAAGATCCGTGACGGCAAGGCGACCAGCCTCGGTGCCGCCTCGGGCATCGTCGCCGGCCTGGTCGCGATCACCCCTGCCTGTGGGGCGCTCTCGCCGGTCGGCTCGATCATCCTCGGCCTGGTCGCCGGTATGGCCTGCGCCATGGCGGTCGGCCTGAAGTACCGGTTCGGCTTCGACGACTCGCTCGACGTGATCGGCGTCCACCTGGTCGGTGGCCTGGTCGGCACCGTGGGCATCGGCTTCCTGGCCACCACCGGCGGTCTGTTCTACGGTGATGGTGCCAAGGTCCTGGTCGTGCAGATCGTGGTGGCACTCTTCGCCATGATCTGGTCGGCGATCGCCACCTTGATCGTGGCCCTGATCATCAAGGCCGCCATCGGTTGGCGGATCGACGAAGAGGCCGAGGTCGAGGGCATCGACTTCGTCGAGCACGGCGAGTCGGGCTACGACCTGGCCGGTACCTCCGCGGCTCGCCGCAGCTCCATCCTCACCAAGGACACCGTTTCGGAAGGAGTGTCGGCATGAAGCTGATCACTGCGGTCATCAAGCCGCACAAGTGGGAAGAGGTCCGCGAGGCGCTGGAGACCTTCGGTGTCACCGGGATGACCGTCAGCGAGGTCAGCGGCTACGGCCGGCAGAAGGGCCACACCGAGGTCTACCGCGGCGCGGAGTACGACATCGCCCTGGTCCCCAAGATCCGGCTCGAGATCGTGGTCGACGACGCCGATGCCGATGACATCGTGGGCATCGTGGTGAAGGCCGCACAGACCGGCCGGATCGGTGACGGCAAGGTCTGGGTCACCTCGGTCGACACCGTCGTCCGGGTCCGCACCGGCGACCGTGACGGCGCCGCCATCTGATCGCAGCACCACCTTCGACCGGCCCGGTCACGACACCGTTGTCGTGGCCGGGCCGGTCGGCTCTCAGCAACCGGAGGCCCCGATGAGCGCAGTCGAACGAGCCGAACGCACCCAGGCAGCGGACACCCTGTGCCGCGACGCCTACGCCGCGCAGGACGGCCCCGAGACCGGGATCGCGTTGATCGCCGTCGGTGGCTACGGACGAGGCGAACTCGCGCCGCACTCCGACATCGACGTGGTCCTGCTGCACGCCGACGACGTCGACCCCGGAGTTCTGGCCGAGCAGCTCTGGTACCCGCTCTGGGACGCCTGCCACCGCCTCGACCACTCGGTCCGGTCCTGGAGCGGCGTGCTGGAGATGGCGCAGACAGACCTCCGGGTAGCACTCGGCATGCTGGACGCACGGCACCTGGCCGGAGACCCCAACCTCACCCTCCGACTGCGGACCACACTGTTGGCCGCGTGGCGCCGCGACGCACGACGCCGTCTGCCGGAGCTCCAGAAGATGACCGACCAGCGTCATGAGGTGACCGGCGAACTGGCGCACAGCTCGGTACCCGACGTGAAGGAGGCCGAAGGCGGCCTGCGGGACGCGACCGTCCTCAAAGCGCTGGTGGCCACCTGGCTGGTCGACGCCTCCAACCCGGACCTGGAGCGGAGCCGCCAGGCGTTGCTCGACGTCCGTGATCTCGTGCATCAGGTCGCCGGACGGGCCACCGACCGGATCGCGCCTGAACACTGGGAGCCGTTGGCGGAGCTGCTTCAGGTGGCCTCGCCGATGGAGGCGCAGGCCCAGGTCCGTGAGTTGGGGCGCCGTCTGGCGCACCTGTCCCGGTTGACCTGGCGCCGGGTCGAGGCCGTGCTCTCCGGTACTGCGGTGCGGGGAACACGCCGACCGCATCTGGTCTCCTTGGCCCGCGGGGTCGCGGAGGTCCGCGGCGAGGTGGTGTTGGACGGCAGGGTGGCGCCTGCCGACGATCCGATCCTGTTGCTGCGCGCGGCCTCGGTGGCAGCCCAGCGTGACCTCGTCCTTTCCCCCGTGACGGCGGCTCGACTGGCTCGTGAGTGCCCGCCGTTGCCGGACCCGTGGCCGGCCGAGGCCCGTGACCTGCTGGTTCGGATGCTGGCCGCCGGACCTGCGTTGCGGGCGGTCTGGGAGACCCTCGACGAGACCGGGGCCCTGGCCCGGGTGCTGCCCGAGTGGGAGCAGATCCGGCTGCTCCCGCACGCCTCGGCGATCCACCGTTTCACCGTCGACCGGCACGTGGTGGAGACCTGCATCGAGGCCTCCGGGCTGATCCGCCGGGTAGCGCGTCCCGACGTGCTGGTGGTCGCGGCGCTGCTGCACGACATCGGCAAGGGGGAGTTGGGCGAGCACTGTCAGGCCGGAGCGCCGATCGCTCGCCGGATCGCGACCCGGATCGGGTTCGACGAGGTCGAGGTGGAGCTGATCGGCACCCTGGTCCGCTGGCACCTGCTGCTCGGCGACGTCGCCACCTCCCGTGACCCCGACGACCCGGCCACCGTGGCGATGGTCCTCGACAAGGTTCAGAGCCAAGAAGCGTTGGAGCTGCTGGCCGCGC
This sequence comes from Nocardioides sp. Bht2, assembly GCF_047308515.1. Lineage (NCBI taxonomy): Bacteria > Bacillati > Actinomycetota > Actinomycetes > Propionibacteriales > Nocardioidaceae > Nocardioides > Nocardioides sp. Bht2. The sequence continues at coordinate 29,317 of NZ_JBLBWI010000006.1, read as the reverse complement.
TGACCCAGGCGGACAGCCTCGCGGCCTCCGCGAAGGCGTGGTCGAGCTGGCGGGCGGCGCTGGTGCACCAACTCCTGACCCGCTGCCAACAGACGTTGCGGGCCCGGGCGGCGGAGACCACCTTGCCCCGGGCGTTGCCGCCGTTGGTCGACGTCCCGGATGCGGTGTGGCGCGACCCGCGCCAGGTCGGGATCGAGGTGACGCCGACCGAGGACGGATCACGGGTCCGGGTGGTCTCCGGTGACCGGGTCGGGCTGTTGGCCGACATCGCCGGGATGCTGGCCGTGCAGCGGATCGCGGTGCGGGCCGCCAAGGCCTGGCCCCAGGACGAGTACGGCGTCTCTGAATGGTTCACCGCCGCCGAGGACCTGGACGCGCGGATCCTCAGGGAGCGGTTGCAGGCGATCGTCGATGGTCGGATCGAAGTGAGCGACCGGCTGCGTCGGGCCCTGCCCGACCGCCTCCAACCGAGCGTGGCGGTACGCCCGGAGGCGTCCACCAGCGCTACGGTCCTGGAGATCCGGACCGAGGACCGCCCGGGCGTGGTGCATCTGGTCTGTGCGGCGTTGGCGGAGCTGGGGATCTCGGTCCGTTCCGCCCATGTCGCGACGCTAGGTCCGCAGGCCGTCGACGTCTTCTACATGCAGGAACTGGGCGCCGGTGCGCTCAGCGACTCCCGGGCGGCGGAGGCCGCGCATGCGGTGCGAGCGGCTCTCGATGTCGGCCGGGGAGCTAGCGCCGTCGGGTGATCCGGGCGGTCCGGGGGGTGCCGTCGGCGCCGCGGACCAACTGGACGCCACTCTGGCCCGGCGGCAGGTCGCCGTCGGGGGAGGGGACGGTCTCGGCGACCTCGTCGACGTGCTGCAACTCCAAGCGGGCGCGGTGCGCGGCTGGGTGGAAGACCTCGTCCATCGCGCCCAACGGGTTGCCGTGGGCGCTGCCGCCTCCACCGCGGCGCATGTCGCGCTGGACCAGCACCGTGAGCAGCGAGATCACCGCGACGAAGGCGATCACGAGGCTGAACGGCATCCAGAACGGTGCGCTGATACCCATGCTGTCCAGACTACGCGTGGCCACCCGGTTAGGCTTGTCCTTCGATCACCCCGTCAGGCCCAGACCGAGGACACCGACTTGTTCGCCACTCTTTCCGACCGGCTCGCCAGCACGTTCAAGAACCTGCGTGGCAAGGGTCGGCTCTCCGAAGCCGACATCGATGCCACCGCGCGCGAGATCCGTATCGCGCTGCTGGAGGCCGACGTTGCGCTTCCGGTCGTCAAGGAGTTCGTCGGCGCGATCAAGGAGCGGGCCCGTGGCGAAGAGGTCTCGGGTGCACTGAACCCAGCCCAGCAGATCGTCAAGATCGTCAACGAGGAACTCGTCGCGATCCTCGGTGGCGAGACCCGCCGTCTCCGGTACGCCAAGACCGGCCCGACCGTGATCATGCTGGCGGGTCTGCAGGGTGCCGGTAAGACGACCCTGGCTGCGAAGCTCGCGCTCTGGCTCAAGGAGCAGGGCAAGACTCCGATGCTGGTCGCCTGCGACCTGCAGCGGCCGAACGCCGTCAACCAGCTCCAGGTGAACGGTGAGCGGGTCGGCGTCCCGGTCTTCGCCCCGGAGCCGGGCAATGGCGTGGGCAACCCGGTCGAGGTGGCCAAGCAGGGTGTGGCCGAGGCCAAGCGGACCCTGCACGACGTGGTCATCATCGACACCGCGGGTCGCCTCGGCGTCGACGCGGAGATGATGGGCCAAGCCCGGATGATCCGTACCGCCACCCAGCCTGACGAAGTGCTCTTCGTGGTGGACGCGATGATCGGTCAGGACGCCGTCAACACGGCGCTGGCCTTCCAGGAGGGCGTCGGCTACGACGGCGTCGTGCTGACCAAGCTGGACGGCGACGCCCGAGGTGGTGCGGCCCTCTCGATCGCCTCGATCACCGGCAAGCCGGTCATGTTCGCCTCCAACGGCGAGAAGATGACCGACTTCGATCTCTTCCACCCGGACCGGATGGCGTCGCGCATCCTGGACATGGGCGACATGCTCACCCTGATCGAGCAGGCCGAGAAGGCGTTCGATCAGGAGGAGGCGCTCAAGGCCGCGGAGAAGTTGACCGGTGGCGGCGACTTCACGCTCACCGACTTCCTCTCCCAGATGCAGCAGATCCGTAAGCTCGGATCGCTCTCCAAGATCATGGGCATGTTGCCCGGGATGGGTCAGTTCCGCGAGCAGCTGGACAACTTCGACGAGCGCGAGATCGACAAGATCCAGGCGATCATCCAGTCGATGACGCCGGCCGAGCGGGAGAACCCGAAGCTGATCGACGGTTCGCGCCGGCTCCGGATCTCGAAGGGTTCCGGCACCCAGGTGAGCGACGTCAACACCCTGGTCGACCGCTTCTTCGAGGCGAAGAAGATGATGCAGCAGATGGCCAAGGGCGGCGGCATCCCCGGGATGCCCGGCATGGGCGGTCTGCCCGGTGGCGGTGCCAAGGCAGCCAAGCAGAAGAAGCAGCAGCAGGGCAAGAAGAAGCGCGTCTCCGGCAACCCCGCCAAGGCCGCCCAGCAGCGCAAGGAGATCGGCTCCAAGCCCGCCTCCGCCGGCAACCCGTTCGGCAGCCCCGAAGGCATCGACTACGAGTCCGCCGCCGCCAACCTGGACCTCCCGAAGGACTTCTCCAAGTTCCTGAAGTGAGCCTTCGGGCAGGTCGGGGTTGGTGTCAGTAGTCGTCTTGGCGCCAGGTGCCCACCTCGACCACCACCCTCTTGCTCTGGCGTCGGCGATCTTGCACGAGGCGATCAAAGCCGCCCACCTGGCCGACCCGAGTTGGGAAGGCGGGTTCCAAGAGACCCAGTCTCTGATCTGTTCGACCTCGCTGACCGCCTAGGACTCCTGCCCGGCGCGGCCAGGGACGACCCCTGTTCCGGGCACGGGCTTGCGCGCCCGAACGGGCTTCGCGTGGCGCTCTGGGCAAAGTGGCCTGTGGAGAGAGCGTCTGCCGGTCTCGATCGGGCCTAGCTTTGAAGCCGCTCGCGAGGACCGCCTTCGTGGAGTCAGTCTCCTTGACAATGAGCTTTAGGAATTACTAAAGTTGAACGATCTTGTGTACTGCACTTCAGCCACGATTGGTGGTACGGGCCGAGGAGCGCGGCAAGGTCCTGGTGCGGGTTGACTCGGCGGCTCCCCACAGCCCCATGTGGTGGTTCCCCGCGTTCGATGGCCAGGTACTGCGGCTCGCCAATGCGTGGCCCAAGGTCGGGCAGAAGGTGGAGCGCCGCGACGTGGACTACGCCGTACTGATTCGACGAGAGGATCTCGACCATGACCGATGACGATCAGCGTGAGTGCGTGGACCTGGCGGCTGCTGCTCTCTCGAACGCAGTCGGGTCGCTGATGGAGCAGGTCGTTGAAGGCAGTGGTCTGAAGAAGCAGGAGATCGCGCAGCGGATGGGGATCACGCCGGCGCGGATCTCCCAGCTTCTGGCATCCGACGGCAACGTTCGGGTCGCCTCCCTGGCGCGCCTCGTAGAGGCTGCTGGATACGAGATCGCGGTGGTGGTGACACCGAAGGACCCCACCCGGGGGCCCAGCATCGAAGTCCCGCGTCGCCGGGACCGGAGCCGCGGCGCCCCGACTGAACCACGGGTGGGCACGACCGCCTAGCGTTGGTGCATGGTCTCGTACGGTTCGTTGACGGCTCGCACCTCCCACGTCGGGGGTAGTGGGCGATGAGCGCGAAACGACGGACGCCGGGCACGGTGTTGGTGGTGGACGCCGCCAACGTGGTGGGAACTAGGCCGGACGGTTGGTGGAAGGACCGGGCCGGTGCGGCCCGGCGGCTCCACGAACAGTTGCTGGTGGGCGACACGCCGCATGACGAGATCGTGCTCGTCCTCGAAGGAGGAGCCAAAGCAGGCGTGAGGTCCGGACGCGATCAACACGTCCGGACCGTTCACGCCGCCAAGGATGGGGACTCCGAGATCGAGCGGCAGACCGCGGCTGCCGTAGCGGCAGGTAGCCGGGTCACGGTGATCACCGCCGATCAGTTCCTCCGCGCCCGGGTCGAAGGCTTGGGCGCGATGGCGATGAGCCCCTCATGGTTGCTCACTTTCCTGACAGGTTGAACGCCACCACCTGACCGCCGTCGGGGCAGACCGCACACGTGGTCACGTAGCCACGACCGCGCGAGAAGGCGACGCCGTACGGTGCCGGAAGGTCGTCCAGCACGGTCTTCGCCATGCCACCGGGCATGACCTTGACCAGGGAGCCCATCGGCAGGTCCTCGCCAGCCGCGAGCAGGCCCTCATCGGCGATCTGCACCGCGTACAGCGAACCGCGGTACCAGGCCAGATCCGTGACGTTGGTCAGACCCGTCGCCACGATGCTGTGATGGCCGGTCCGCGAGAACCGGTGGATGCGAGAAGCACCGGCCTTGAACGGGAAGCCGACCAGTTCACTGACGTAGACCGAGCCATCCGGCGCGGCGATCACCGAGGTGGGCACTGCCTGCATCTCGATCTCAGGGAACGGCGGGAACGGCGCGGGCTCGGTTCCAGGGGAGTCGAGGACGCCGATCACCCTGATCCGGCCCCGCGCACTCACCTTGAGCACCGCGTTGGCACCCGCGTCAGCGACGACGAAGCCATGCCGGGTCCGGGCGAACCCGCCGGGGTTGCTGTCCGGGCCGACGCCGTCCGGATCGTTGGCGGCCTCGAAGGCGGCCAGGTCGGCCAGCACCCGGGGCCTGGTGGAGATCATCCGGTGGTGCTTGGCCTTCCACCACTTGCCGGTGACCATCGTGCCGAGCAGTTTGCGTCCGGTCGTGGGCATATCGGCGCGGACCGCCGGGTCGGCGCCCAGGCCGATGGTGGCCACCCAGTGCCGGCCGTGGGCCATGACGTCGGTCGGGCCGATCGCGGCGCTGCCGTCGGGTGCGGCGAGCGAAGGGAGCCCGCGCACCACTCGGTGCTGTCCGTGTCGGGTGATCTTCGTGATCGCTCCACTGGTGCCGAAGCAGACCTCATCGCCTTCGGGGCCGGCCTGACAGGGACCGGATCCCCCGGTGCCGGCTTCGGCGACATAGAGCGCGTTTCCGCTGACGGAGAGATGCCGGGGGTTGTCGAGACCGGTGGCGACCACGTGCCAATCGGGCGACGTCGACTGCGCGGAGTCCGCGAGAGCCGAGGGTACGGCGCCGAGTGAGGCGCTCAATGCGAGAACGGAAAGGGTTGCGGATAGACGGATGGGTTTCATGGGAACCTCCAAGGGACCGCTGTCCACCTTGCTCACGTTCCTCGGCCCACGGCACCACCCAGATTGCACAAATGCGGTCGCGATAGCGTCGGGCCATGAGCGCCACGAAGTTCACCGGACCCGTGTTGCCCGACGGCGAGAGCCGCGACCTCTACGTGGTCGACGGCCGGATCACGTTCGAGCCTCAAGCCGGTGCCGACGTCGTCGCGTCGGGCTGGATCGTGCCCGGGCTGGTCGACGCGCACAATCACCTCGGCCTCGAGGACCACGGTGCGATCACCGACGACGAGGTGGAGGCCCAGGCGCTCGCGGACCGGGACACCGGCGCACTGCTGCTCCGTGACTGCGGTTCCCCGACCGACACCCGATGGGTGCACGAACGCGACGACCTGCCCCGGCTGATCCGGTGTGGGCGTCATCTGGCCCGGACCCGTCGCTACATCCGGAACTTCGGTCACGAGGTCGAGCCGGACCAGCTGGTCGCCTACGCGGCCGAGCAGGCCCGCACCAGTGACGGCTGGATCAAGCTGGTCGGCGACTGGATCTCCCGCGACGCCGGCGACCTCACCCCGTCGTTCGACGTCGTCACCTTCACCGCGGCGATCGATGCTGCGCACGCCGAGGGGGCCAAGGTGACGGCGCACTGCTTCGGCACCGACGTCCTGCAGGGGCTCCTCGACGCCGGGATCGACTGCATCGAGCACGGCACCGGTCTCGGCATGGAGCACCTCGAGCAGATGGTCGCGGGCGGTGTCGCCCTGGTGCCGACCGTGATGCAGACCGCCAAGTTCCCTCAGTTCGCGGCCGACGGCCGGGAGAAGTTCCCGGCGTACTCCGCCACCATGGACGACCTCTTCGCGCGGCGCCGCGAGACGTTGCTGACCGCTCACGAGGCCGGCGTGGACCTCTTCGTCGGCTCCGACGGCGGCGGGGTGGCCCGGCACGGTGAGCTCGCCGGGGAGATCGAAGCGATGGTGGCGATGGGGCTGCCCCAAGCCGACGTGATCGCTGCCGCGTCGTGGAAGGCTCGCTCCTGGTTGGGTTTCGCCGGGATCGAGGAGGGGGCCAGCGCCGACTTCGTGGTCTACGACGCCGATCCTCGGGTGGATCTCTCAGTCCTGCGGCGTCCGGTCGCCGTGGTGCTCCGTGGCGCCGTCGTCGCCTGATCGCATCAATCAGCCGACAAAGAGAGATCTCCGGCCTAGGGTGAAAGCTCGTCTCACTCCGCGGGGGTAGCTGATGCCGGTCAGAGCGCGAGTATTGCCGCTTCGTTCACTCGCCCGCGGGGCAGCCTTGATGTTGGGCGCGTCCTTGCTCAGCCTCGCGGCGCCGGCGCAGGCGGCGGGTACCGCCACCATCGACTCCTTCTCGCCGTCGCCTCCGTACCCCGGCGGTACCGTCGTCGTCCAGGGGAGTGGCTGCGGGGCGGGCAGCGGGGTGACTGTCTTCCTCTGGCGTCCTGCCGGTTCGCCGGTGACGGCGACCACTACCGGTACCGCGAACGGCGAGGGTGGTTTCGCCCTTGCGGTGACGGTGCCGAGCAGCTACGCCGAGAGTGACGAGATCGGGATCGCTGCTTCCTGCGCTGCCCCGGCCAGTGGGCCGTGGGACGACATCGCCTTCACCGCCCTGACCGCCGCGCCCGCTCCGCCCAAGAGCGGCACGGCTACCACCGCGAAGCTGAAGCGTGCCAAGGTCAAGGCGAGCAAACGTGCCGTGGTCACCGTCCTGGTGCGGTCCATCGGCGGTTCGATGACGCCGAGCGGGAAGTTCCAGGTCCGCGTCGACGGCAAGGTTCGCAGATCGGTCACCCTGTCGTCTTCGTCGAGGGGAAGGGCGAAGGTCACCCTCCCCAGGCTCAAAGTCGGGAGGCACAAGGTTCAGATCCGCTATCTGGGCGGCGCGCGGCACGAACCGTCGAGGAGCAAGGTGCTGAAGTTGCAGGTGGTGCGCCGCTAGTTGTGGGACCTCACCCGGCTCGCGAGCGGGACAACAGCCAGATGAAGTAGGGCGTCCCGATCAGGGAGACCAGCAACCCGACCGGGATCTGGGCTGGTGCGATCACGGTCCGGCCCAATAGATCGGCCAGCACCATCAAGGCAGCGCCGATCCCGATCGCGGTGGGAATCACCCGGACGTGACGCGAGCCGACCAGAGCCCGAGCGGCGTGCGGTGCGACCAGGCCGACGAAGCCGACCACTCCGACCGCGGCGACGCTGGTGGCGGCGAGCAGCGCCCCGAGGAGGAGGATCGCTAGCCGGACCGGCTCCAGCGCGACACCGACGCCACGGGGGACGTCGTCGTCGAGAGCCAGCAGGTCGAGTTCCCGGCGTAGCACGAAGGCGAGCGGGATCGCGAGCAGCAGCACCGCGGCCACCGGCAGCACCTGGTCCCAGGTCCGGCCATAGGTGGTGCCCGACAACCAGGTGTAGATCCGGGGCGTGTCCCACGGGTTGCTGCGGACCAGGAGGAAGGTGGAGATCGCGGTGGTCGAGTACCAGACGCCGATTCCGATCAGCACCAGCCGGTCGGCGTCGAGACCGCCGCGCCAGGCCAATGCGTAGACCAACCCGAACGAGGCCAGCGCGCCGAGCACTCCGGCGATCAGGACCTGGTCCGACGACGGCGCATGGTTGCCACCGCCGGTGACGATCAGGACGGCGCCCAATCCGGCACCGCCGGTGATGCCGAGCAGCCCTGGCTCGGCCAGGGGATTGCGGCAGGTGCCCTGGACCAGGACGCCGGCGAGTGCGAGCGCGGCGCCGGCGGCCAGGGCAGCTCCGACCCGAGGTGCGCGTTCGTCGAGCGCGAAGCCGACCAACGGCCCGGCGGAGTCGTTGAGCCAGAGCCCGAGGTCACCGAACCGGAGCCAGGTATGACCGGCGAGCAACCCGACCACGCTGAGTGTGACGACCAGGGCGACCAGCACGGTGAGGACCACCGTGAAGCCGAGGCGGCCCGGGAGCCGACGGGCGGTCGGAGAGCTGGCGGAGCCGCCGAAGCCTCGGTGTGAACGGGCCAGGGCGATCATCAGGATGCCGCCCAGGATGGTGGTGGTGACGCCGGGTGGGACGCGGAGTCCTTCCTCGGCACCGAGCGCGGCGCGGACGACGGCGTCGGCGGCGATCACCACGATCACGCCGAGTAGGCCGGAGGCGGGCAGCGCGAAGGCGTGCAGACGGAGTCCCGGAACCACCCGGGCGGCGGCGCGGACCAGCACCGGGGCGACCAGGCCGACGAAGCCGATCGGACCGGCCACGGTGACTGCTGCGGCGGTCAACACCACCGCGATCAGGACGCCGCCGGCGCGGATCCTGCGGACCGGCACGCCCAGGCTGGCAGCAGTGTCCTCACCGAGGGAGAGCACGTCCAGGCTGCGCGCCAGCCAGAGTGCGCCGGCGAAGGCGACCACCACCAGGGGCAGCGCGAAGTTCACGGCCCCGAAGCCGAGCTGGGTCAGCGAGCCGTTGCCCCACGCGAAGAGGCTGGTGGTCTCCTCCTGGAAGAGGATCAACAGGGTCGCGGTGGCGGCTTGGGTAGCCATCGCCACGGCGGAGCCGGCCAGGATCAGGCGGCTGGTCGAACTACCCGCGCCGGCCAGCGAGAGCACGAGCAGCGCGGTCACGGAGCCGCCGATGAAACCGGAGAGCCCCGAAGCCCACAACGGCAGGGTGATCCCGAAGGCCGCGACAGCGGTGACCGCCAGGTAGGCGCCGCCGGTGACGGCGAGGGTGTCGGGGGAGGCCAGCGGGTTGCGGGCGATCGATTGGAAGAGGCAGCCAGCGACGCCGAGGGCGAAGCCCACCACGATGGCGGCGGCGAGCCGTGGCAGCCGCGAACCCCAGATCAGGTCGCCGATGGTGACCCCGGAAGGAGCCAAGACGTCCTCGCCGCCCAACAGCCAGCGGGCCAGGTCGATCGGCCCGACTCCGGAGGTGCCCTGGGTGAGGTGCCACAGGGAGAGGACGACGACCACGGCGGTGAGCGTCACCAGGACGCCCACACCCCACAGCGTGTCGCGTGCACCCACCCGGGACGGGCCTGCCCCCGGTTCCACAGGTGTGGACTCGGGGGCGGCCGGCATGCGGGTGGCGAGGTCAGTCAACCAACACTCCGAGGTAGGCGTCGATCACCTGCTCGGCCGAGCGAGGACCGCCGAAGGTCCAGATCCCGGCCGGGAAGGGGTGGGCGTTGCCGGCCTGCACCGAGGGCAGCTTCTTCCAGATCGGGTTGCCGACCAGCCGCTCGTTGACGTCCTCGGCATCCGGGTCACGGGTGCCGGTGTAGAGCAGGAGCGCGTCGCCGACCTTGGTGAAGCCCTCGATGTCGCTCTGGCCGAGGCCGTAGGCAGGGTCGACCTCGCCGGTCCAGGCGTTGGTCAGCCCGATCTCCTCGCCGAGCTCGCCGACCAGGGAGCCCTGCCCGAAGGGCCGGATGCTGACGTTGCCGCCGTCGATCCAGCCGTCGAAGTAGACGAACTCCTTGGTGGCCACATCGGCCGCGGCGACCTTCTCCTTGGCCTCGGCGAGGGTGGCGTCGAACTGGTCGAGGACCACCTGGGCGCGCTCGCCACGTCCGGTCGCTTCGGCGATCAGTTCGAAGGTCGACCGCATCTGCGCGATCGGGTCGGCGGCGTCGGCGCCCTTGGTGGCGAGTACCGGGATGTCGTACTTCTCCAGCGTCTTGATGCTCTCGTCATCGGCGCTGTAGGCCTCGACGATGATCAGGTCCGGGTTGGTCCCGAGCAGCGCTTCGCGGTTGGGCTCGCCACGGGTGCCGACATCGACGACACCGGAGGTGGGCAGCTTCTCGGCACTGTTCCAGGCGCCGTAGCCGCTGGCGTCCGCAACGGCGACCGGGGTGACGCAGAGGCTGAGTGCGTCCTCGATCTGCTGCCACTCCAGGACGGCGATCCGCTTGGCCGGCTGGTCCAGCTTCACGGTGCGCCCGAAGCCGTCGGTCAGTTCGACGGGGCCGGTGGCGGTGGCCGTGGTGTCGTCGGCGCAGGCCTCGGAGGCTGTCGCGGCCGGGGCGTCGTCGTTCTCCTTCGTGGTGCCGCAGGCGGTGAGGGCCAGCGCGGCGGAGAGCGTAACGGCGAGGGTGACTCGCTTCATCGGGGGTGTTCCTCTCGGATCAGGGACGGAGTCGGGTGCTGGCGAGCGCCTCGACGTGAAGGTGACCGGTCGCCGTTGACACGGTCGTCTCGATGGGAATGCCGTAGACCTCACTGAGGTGCGCGGAGGTCAGCACGGCCGCAGGGGCGCCGTCGGCGTGGATCTCGCCGCGGTGCAGCAGGACCACCCGGTCGGCGACGGCGGCGGCGTGGTTGAGGTCGTGTAGGACGACACCGAGGGTGGTGCCGCGCTCGGCCAGGCGGCGGACCAGACGCAGGGTCTCCACCTGGTAGCGCAGGTCCAGGTGGTTGGTCGGCTCGTCGAGGAGCAGCACCCCGGTCTCCTGGGCGAGCGAGGATGCGAGCCACACCCGCTGCAGTTCGCCGCCGGAGAGTTGGTCGACGGGGCGGTCGACCATGTGGCTGGTGCCGGTGATCTCCAAGGCGCTGGTGATCGCATCGCGGTCGGCGTCGTTCAGTGCCCCGAAGCGGGGTCGGTGCGGGTGGCGGCCGAAGCCGACCACGTCGTGCACGGTGAGACCGGAGGGATGCGGGCGGGACTGGCTCAGCAGCGCTACCCGGCGGGCGAAGTCGCGGGCCCGCAGCGAACGGAGCTCGGTCCCCGCTACCGAGACCGCGCCGGAACCGATCGGGTGGAGCCGGGCCAGCGCCCGCAGCAGGGTCGACTTGCCGCTGCCGTTGGGGCCGACCAGCGCTGTCACCTGGCCGGCGACGAGATCGAGGCTGGCGCCGTGGACCACGGTCTTGCCGGCGTAGCCGAGGACCAGATCATGGCCTGCCAGCGGCGCCGGGTGAGCGTCGTCGGGGAGGGGAGAGGCGGTCATGGGTGAGGAACCTAGCATTTGGATTTAGGTTTGCCTAACCTAACTACTCAGGCCATGGTGACGCCCTTGCGCCAGTAGCCCATGAAGGCGACCTGGCTGCGGGGCAACTCCAGGTCGCGGACGAGGTAGCGGCGCAATGTGGTGACGACGCCGCTCTCGCCGGCGATCCAGGCGTAGTGCTCGCTCGGCGCGGCCTCAGGTGCCGCGGGCACCTCCCAGAGGTTGGGGTCGACCTCGTCGTCGGTCGCGGTCAGTACGGCGCCGGTGTGGCCGAGGTGGTAGAGCACCTCGGGGACCAGGCGGGTTCCCCAGTCGGCGTCCCCGCGGGCCAGCCAGTGCACGGTGACGCCGTCCGGTCGCTCGAGGTCGAGGAAGTCCTCGGGGTGCGGAACCTCGAAGAAGGCGTGGCCTTCGGCGTCGTCGGGGAGGTCGGCCAGGATCCGGGATGCCGCGGGGACGGCGGTCTCGTCGGCGACCAGGAGGAGGGGCTGGCCCGGAGTCGGTGCGAACTCGATGCCTCCGAACTCGGCGCCGCGGCGCGGCGCGACCACGATCACCTGATCCCCGACGGCGGCCGTTGTGGCCCAGCGCCCGCCGGGGCCCGAGAGGCCAGGGGCGTCGTGGCGGACCATGTCTACGACCAGGGTGCGCTGGTCGCCGTCGCCGACCACGTCGCGGACCGAGTAGGTGCGCATGTGGCCGCGTTCCGACTCCGGCAGCGAGCGCCAGTAGGACCACAGATCGGGGCCGTCGTGGGTGGTCGGCGGCAGGCCGTCGGTGCTCGGGAAGACGATCTTGATCCGCTGGTCGAGCCAGGGGCCTGCGACGCCGAGTTCGGCGAACGACGGCCCGGTGAGCTCGACGCGGGTGTAGTTCGGGCTGAGCTGGGTGACGGCGCGCACGCTGGCGACGTCGATGATCATCTGGGGCTCGGGGGCCATGCTTCCTCCTGTGATACGAATTAGGTAAGCCTAACCAAATTTATCAGGGGTGTGCGAGCGGCGTCATGCCGCTACCCTTCGGGGCATGGCCACACTGGGCGACTTCAAGGCGACGACGATCACGGGCGAGGAGCGGGCGCTCTCCGACTATCTGGGACAGGTCGTGCTGGTGGTGAACACCGCCTCCAAGTGCGGCTTCACTCCTCAGTTCGCCGGACTGGAGAAGCTCTACGAGACCTACGCCGAGCGCGGCCTCGTCGTCCTCGGCTTCCCCTGCAACCAGTTCGCCAATCAGGAGCCCGGTGACGCAGAGGCGATCGGCGCCTTCTGTGAGCGCAACTACGGAGTCACCTTCCCGATGTTCGACAAGGTCGAGGTGAACGGTCGCGACGCACATCCGCTTTTCGCCTGGTTGCGCGAGCAGCAGGGCGGACTGTTGGGGGACCGGATCAAGTGGAACTTCACCAAGTTCCTGATCGGGCGCGATGGCCAGGTCCTGGAACGGTATGCGCCGGCGACCAAGCCCGAGAAGCTCGCTGTCGATGTCGAGCGAGCCCTCGGGGAGCGCTGAATTTCCTCGGCTCGGGCGGGTCTGGCACAATCACCCGTTGAGTTCTGTGCAGCCGGACCCTCTCACCCGGATGCTGCAGGGTCCATCGAGGCGCTCTACCCGGTCCCCACCTGGAACGAGCGGCTCACCCACACACAACGTTCAAGGAGACACCACAAACGTGGCCGTCAAGATTCGTCTCAAGCGCCTGGGCAAGATCCGGGTGCCGCAGTACCGCATCGTCGTCGTCGACTCCCGCAAGAAGCGCGACGGCAAGGTGATCGAGGAGATCGGTAAGTACCACCCCAAGGAGGACCCGTCCTTCATTGCGGTGACCTCTGACCGCGCTCAGTACTGGCTCGGTGTCGGCGCTCAGCCGTCCGAGGCTGTCGAGGCGATCCTCAAGATCACCGGTGACTGGCAGAAGTTCAAGGGTCTCCCGGGCGCCGAGGGCACGCTGCAGGTCGCAGCCCCGAAGCCCGACAAGCTCGAGGTCTTCAACCAGGCCCTCAAGGACGCCGCCAGCGAGCCCAAGGCCGCCGCGGTGACCAAGAAGAAGAAGGCTGAGAAGGAGGAGGCCGCTGAGGCCCCCGCCGCCGAGGCGCCGGCTGAGGCCGCTGCTGAGGAAGCTCCCGCTGAGGCCGCTGAGCCGAGCGAGGGCTGAGCCTGATGCTGGCTGATGCGCTGGAACACCTGGTACGTGGCGTCGTGGACCACCCCGACGACGTCTCCGTCCGTGACAAGCAGTTGCGACGGGGTTCGATCCTCGAGGTTCGGGTCCACCCTGACGACCTCGGCAAGGTGATCGGTCGGAGCGGTCGTACCGCTTCTGCCTTCCGCACCGTGGTCTCGGCACTTGCTGGCCGCGGCGGAGCGCGCGTCGACTTCGTCGACGTCGACCGCCGGCGCTGAGTCTTCGGCATTCGCCGGCAACGGGCGTGGTTCCTTCACGGGGCCACGCCCGTTGTTGCGTTCTGGAGCCACTAGGCTTGTCGTCCGTGAGTGAGATCGAGGTAGTGATCGGCCGGATCGGCAAGCCGCACGGCATTCGTGGTGAAGTCACCATCGACGTACGCAGTGACGAGCCCGACCGGCGCTTCGCGGCGGGCAACGTCCTGCGCCTGCAGCCCCCGAAGGGCTCCGCGCTCACCTTGCGTTCGGTCACCGTGGTCAGCACCCGGTGGCACCAGGGCATCATGCTGGCGAACTTCGCCGAGGCCAACGACCGGAACACCGCCGAGACGCTGCGCGGCTCGTTGCTGCACGCCACCATCCCGGCCGACGCCAGTCCGGAGGACCCGGACGAGTTCTACGACCACCAGCTCGTCGGCCTCGCCGTCTTCGACCTCGACGGCACCCAGATCGGCGTGGTCACCAGCCTGGTCCACGGCGGCGCCCAGGATCTGCTGGCGATCAAGGCGACCGATGGCCGCCCGACGCTGGTGCCGTTCGTCAAGGCGCTGGTCCCCGAGGTCGACGTGAGCGGCAACCGCGTCGTCGTCGCCGACCGCCCCGGCCTGGTCGCGCCGATGGACGACGAATGAAGATCGACCTGGTCTCGATCTTCCCCGACTACTTCGCGCCCCTGGAGCTCTCGCTCGCCGGCAAGGCCCGGGAGAAGGGCCTGATCGAGATCGGCGTCCACGACCTCCGGGGCTGGACCCACGACCGGCACAACACCACCGACGACACCCCGTACGGCGGCGGTGCCGGCATGGTGATGAAGCCCGAACCCTGGGGTGAGGCGCTCGATGAGCTGCTCACCGAGCGGAGCACCGTCATCTTCACCACCCCGAGCGGACGGTCGCTCTCGCAGGCGCTGGCGCGGGAGCTCGCCACCCGGGAGCACCTGGTCTTCGCCTGTGGGCGCTATGAGGGGATCGATCAGCGCGTCATCGACGACACCGGGCAGCGTGCCGAGGTGCTCGAGGTGTCGATCGGCGACTACGTCCTCAACGGCGGCGAGGTCGCGGCGCTGGCGATCGCCGAAGCCACCATCCGGCTGCTGCCGGGATTCATGGGCAACCCCGACTCGCTGGTTGAGGAGTCGCACGAGGATGGTCTGCTGGAGTACCCGGTCTACACGAAGCCGGCCCAGTGGCGCGGCCACGAGGTCCCGCCGATCCTGCTCTCGGGCAACCACGCGGCGATCGCGACCTGGCGCCACGAGCAGGCCGAGCGGCGCACCGCCGAGCGGCGTCCCGACCTCTTGCCGGCCTCCGCGCTTACCGATGAGCTCCACCTGGTGCCCGCCGTACGGGCGGACGCCGCGGAACTCCTGACCCTGCAGCGGGCCTGTTGGGTGCAGGAGGCGATCGCCAACGACCGTCTCGACATTCCGGCGCTGCACGAGTCGCTGGACGACGTCACCGCCTGGCTGGGGGAGTGGCGGACCTGGGTGGCTCGGGCCGACAGGCGACTGGTGGCTGCGGTGCGCGCTCGGCTCGACGGCGAGGTCTGGGACATCGGTCGGATCATGGTCGCCGCGGACCTCCAGGGTCGTGGGCTCGGGCGTCAGGTGTTGGAGTTCGCGCAGGCCGCAGCCCCCGCCGAGGCTCGTGAGTTCCGGCTGTTCACCGGCACGGAGAGCGCCCGGAACCTGAAGCTCTACCGCAAGGCCGGCTATCGCAAGGTCGGTGCGCTGCCCGGTGACGACGGCACGGTGGTCCTGACCAGGCGTCGCTGATTTCGGCCGCCACCGGCCGGTATGGCAAACTTCTCCTTTGGTCCAGTCGGTCGACCTTGCCCGGAACTCATCGTGCCGGGAAGCGGCTCGTACACCTGCCACAGGGGGTGCACGCAGTGCCGACCAGCTGTTGCTGGGCCATCCGAATCAGCTTCACCGATTCCGCGGTTTGACCTGTGGCTTCCGCGAGGAGAGATCATGACCAACGTCATCGACCAGCTCAACAACGCGATCAAGCGCGACGACGTCCCGGAGTTCCGCGCCGGTGACACCGTCAAGGTTCACGTCAAGGTCATCGAAGGCTCGCGTTCGCGTGTCCAGGTGTTCCAGGGCGTGGTGATCCGCGTGCACGGTTCCGGCATCGGCCGTACCTTCACCGTGCGCAAGGTCTCCTTCGGCGTCGGCGTGGAGCGGACCTTCCCGCTGCACTCCCCGATCTTCGAGAAGATCGAGATCGTGACCCGCGGTGACGTGCGTCGCGCCAAGCTGTACTACCTGCGCAACCTGCGCGGCAAGGCAGCCAAGATCAAGGAGCGTCGCGAGGCCTGAGTGCCACGCCGACCAGTCTCTGGTTAGGCTCTGCCGCGTGACTTCAAACGACCGCGACGATCTCCCCGAATCGGGCGAGGCCCCAGGCCTCGAATCCGCTGAGCAGGAGGCGTCGCGGTCGTTGCCGTCTCCGGCGAAGAACGGTGCGGTGAAGAAGCCCAAGAAGAAGGCGCTCCCGGTCTGGCTGGAGTCGATCCTGCTCCTGGTCCTGGCCCTAGTGCTGGCCGTGGTGATCAAGGCCTTCTTCGTGCAGGCCTTCTACATCCCCTCGGAGTCGATGGAGCCCGGCCTGGTTGAGAACGACCGGATCCTGGTGCAGAAGATCTCCTACTGGGGCGATGGTTCGCCCGAGCGCGGTGACGTCGTGGTCTTCAAGGACCCGGACAACTGGCTCGCCTTCACCGAGGAGCCCGGTCCCACCAACCTCTTCTCCAAGGGGTTGGCCAAGGTCGGTCTCTATCCGACCGGCGGTCACCTGGTGAAGCGGGTGATCGGCGTCCCCGGTGACACGGTCGAGTGCTGCGACTCCGAGGGCCGACTCTCGATCAACGGATACCCGCTCGATGAGAGCGAGTACATCGCGAAGAGCGATGGCTGCGCGGCCCCGATGCTGCAGTGCAAGATGCGTCCCACCAAGATCCCCGACGGCTACCTGCTGGTGATGGGGGACAACCGTGAGCACAGCGCGGACTCCACCGCGCACATGTGCCGCAACCCGAAGGCGGAGCAGTGCCCGCCGACCCGGGGGCTGGTGCCGATCGACAACGTCGTCGGCAAGGTCTGGGCGTTGATCTGGCCCGCCAACCGGTTCGACAAGCTCAGCCGCCCCGACGTCTTCAAGGATGTGCCGGACCCGAAGTGAAGCCCACGCTGAGGTTTGAGCGGAGCCTGCTACGCGAGGGGCGGACCCACCTCGCGTGCCTGGACGAGGTGGGCCGGGGCGCGTTGAGTGGCCCGGTGTCGATCGGCGCTGTGCTGATCAGCCTGGAGACCAGGACCGCGCCCCAGGGCGTTCGCGACAGCAAGTTGCTGACGCCGGCCGCCCGGCTTCGGCTGGTGCCCCGGATCCAACGCTGGGCGTTGGCCTACGGCGTCGGTCATGCCAGCTCCGATGAGATCGACGAGTTCGGAATCATGGCGGCGCTACGCCTCGCCGGTCATCGCGCCTTGGGGATGCTGGGCACGGTGCCGGATCTGGTCCTGCTCGACGGAAACCACGACTACCTGACGCCGCCCGAGCAGCTCAGCCTGCTGCCGGAGCCCGGCGCTGCCGCCGAGATGCCGCCGGTGCTCACCCGGATCAAGGCCGACATGCGCTGCGCAGCCGTCGCAGCGGCCAGTATCTTGGCCAAGACCGAGCGCGATGCGTTGATGGTCGGCCTCGACGCCGTCTACCCGGGATACGGCTGGGCGGAGAACAAGGGCTACTCGGCGCCGGAGCATCTGAGCGCGCTAGCGCAACGCGGCCCGTGTCGCGAACACCGGGTCTCCTGGCGGTTGCCTGGGGTGGACCTAGACTCTCGTCTGACCGCTGCTGTGAAGGAGGCTCCGTGAGCACTGAGGATCTCGAGAAGTATGAAGCCGAGATGGAGCTCAACCTCTATCGCGAGTACCGCGATGTGGTCTCGATCTTCAAGTACGTGGTGGAGACCGATCGCCGGTTCTACCTGTGCAACCAGGTGGACGTGAAGGCCCGTACCGAGCAGGGCGACGTCTTCTTCGAGGTGTCGATGAGCGACGCCTGGGTGTGGGACATGTACCGACCCGCGCGGTTCGCCAAGAACGTCAAGGTGCTCACCTTCAAGGACGTCAACGTCGAAGAGTTGGCACCTTCGGACATCGAGCCGCCGAAGTCCTGAACCGGGCCCGTCCCGGTGGTCTAGACCGACTTTGGTCCTAGTCGTTCGAAACTAGGACAGTTCGGGCGCGCGGAACCTATCCTGACGTCGGCGCTCCGGTGGGGCGTCAGACGTTGACTTGGGGTGGGGTGGATGGTTCGCGCGCGCATTCGCCGTCGGGAAGAGGACGGCGCCTCGGCGGTCGAGTTCGCACTGCTGGTGATTCCGCTGTGTCTGCTGCTGTTCGGGATCATCACTTACGCCTACATGTTCAGCGTGCGCCAGGCGCTGACTCAGGCCGCCGCTGAGGGTGCGCGTGCTGCCGCGGTCGCCAAGACCGATCCCAACGCCGCCGCGATCGCCGCCGTGAACCGCGCGGTGAGCGGCACCGGCAACCTCTCCTGCAACACCAACGGCCTGACCTGCACCTCTGCCGTCGCCCCGTGCGGCTCGGCCGCAGCGCAGTGCGCGACCGTGACCGTGCGGCTCGACTACGGCGCCTTCGACCCGTTCGACATCCCGTTGATCCCGATGCCGAACACCCTCTCGTTCACCTCCAGCGCAGAGATCAACCCGTGATCGCCGGCAAGCCCCGCGACGAACGCGGCGCCGTAGCGCCGATGGTCGCGATCCTGGTCGTGATCCTGGTCGGCCTGGCCAGCTTCGCGGTCGACATCGGCTATCAGCGGGTCGCCGCGCGGGACATGCAGGCGGTGGCGGACGTCGTCGCTTTCGACATGGCGCGCGGACTCGACGGTCGTTCCACCTCGGCGTTGGTCGGCTCCAACTGGGACTCGCGCCTCACCAACTCCCTGAACCGCAACCGCGACAGCGTGGGGGAGGTGCTCACGCCGGTCTCCTGCGCGGCGAGCACCACGACGCTCAACGAGGCGCAGATCTGCGCGACCCCCGGCGTCTACGACCGGGTTACCGGGACGTTCAGCGACAGCAACGGCTCCGCCGCCACCCACGTCCGGGTGATCACCCGGACCCGGGTGGACCGCTTCTTCCCGATCTACGACGAGTCCGGTTGGGTCACCAAGACCGCCTATGCCGAGGCGCAGAAGAAGGTCTGTATCCAGCTCGGCTCCTACGCGGCTCGGCTCAAGGCCGGCCAGTCGCCGCTGCTCGGACCGCTTCTGGGCGCCCTCGACACCGACCTGAACCTCGGCGTCGGCGACTACAACGCCTTGGCCGCGGTCAATCTCGACCTGCTCAACCTGGTCGACGTCAACACCAGTGCAGGCACCATCGGTGAGCTGATCGATGGCAACAAGCTGCTCGGCCTCGCCGACTTCTATCTGGCCACCGCGACCGCGCTGCAGAAGCAGGCGGGCAACACCGCCGCCGTCGGCCTGCTGCAGGCGCTGGCCCTGAAGGTCCCCAACCTGAAGATTCCGGTGGGTGAGCTGCTCGACGTCGGCACCGGCGGTTCGTCGGGCCTCGCCGCGGCGCTGAACCTGCTCGACCTGGTCAGCACCGCCGCCTTCGTGGCGAACGGCGACAACGCGGTGAGCATCCCGCAGCTCAACGTGAACCTCGGCCCGCTGGCGAAGGTCCAGGCGAAGGCGCACATTACCGAGCCGCTGCGCCCCGCCTGCAACGACGGCATCGCGAAGACCTCGCAGGTCGGGGTCACTCTCGATGCGACGGCGTTGGACTTCTCGTTCACCCCGCTCGGTGTGCTCGACCCGCTGGGCCTGACCAAGATCGAGACCAAGGTCGCGCTGCACGGCGAGGTCAACGTGGGCGCTGCGAAGGGCACGATCACGAACGCCAAGTGCCGGCCGAACAAGTCGGTCACGGTCAAGGTCAGCGACGGACTGGCGACGGTCAACCTCTCGGTGGAGATCAAGGCGAAGTTCGGTCTGCTCGGAGTGATCGAGGGCCCGATCACCGTGACCGGGACCGCGCCGACCAACGGTGAGGTCACCAAGGTGATCATCAACGACGGCGACTACGACATCGCGCTGCCGGTCGGTAACGGGAACATCGGACTGCCGGTGCTGCACGTCAACACCAGCCAGCTCAAGGTGCTCAACCTGCCGATCGGTGCGCTGCTCAGCTGGGTGCTCAATCCGGTGCTCGACCTGCTGATCAACCCGCTGCTGCAGGGTCTCGACAAGTTTGTGATCAGCCCGTTGCTGCAGACCCTCGGCCTCCAGGTCAGCGGTGCCGACGTCTTCGTCCTGCGCGAGCCCAACTGCGGTACCCCGGCACTGCGCGGCTGACCCGCTTCTGCTCCACAGCTTCGGTCCGCACCAGGTCTCCCCAGGCAACCTGACGCCGGGCCTGCCGCGACTCTGTCTCGGTGAGCCTTGGCCTCCTAGGAGGTCATCGAGATGGCGAGAAGAAGTTCGGCGACGAAGGCACTCGGCGCCTACGGAGAGGCGTTGGCGGCGCGGCACCTGGTCGCCGCGGGGATGGTTCTGCTCGACCACAACTGGAGCTGCGAGTTGGGGGAGCTGGACCTGATCCTCCGTGACGGCGACGTGCTGGTCTTCTGCGAGGTCAAGACCCGCCGCAGCACCAGTCACGGTTCGCCGTTGGAGGCGGTCCACGCGCAGAAGGCTGCCCGGATGCGTCGGTTGGCCGCCCGGTGGATCGCGGCCCATGACGTCCATGCCGCCGACGTGCGACTCGACCTGGTCGGGGTCCTCGCCCCATATCGTGGCGCCGCGCAGATCGAGCACGTGGCAGGGGTGGGCTGATGCCGATCGCCACCGCGTACACGGTTGCCCTCCAGGGCGCTGTCGGCCATCTGGTCGACGTCCAGGTCGATGTCTCCCAGGGCGTCGTGGCCACCACGCTGGTGGGCCGTGCGGACGCATCGATCGCCGAAGGCCGCGACCGCTGCCGGACCGCACTGGGCAACAGCGGCTTCGAGTGGCCGAGTACCCGACGGCTGACGATCCTGCTCTCGCCGGCCGATCTGCCCAAGCGGGGTTCGCATTTCGATCTGGCGATCGCCGTCGGTGTGGTCTTCGCAGCCGACAAGCGGCTCGAGCGCATCGCCTTGGACGACTCGGTCTTCATCGGTGAACTGACCCTCGACGGGCAGGTGCGCCCGGTTCCCGGCGTCCTGGCGATGGCGATGGCGGCGGCAGCCCACGGGCGTGGCCGGGTCTTCGTGCCGGAGGCCCAGTTGGCGGAGGCGGCGATGGTGCCGAACCTGAGCGTGATCGGTGTCCGCTCGCTGGCACAGGCCGTCGCCGTCCTCGCAGGTTGGGAGGTGCCGGAGGCCGCGCCGGTCCCGTTGCCTGCCCGCGCCAACCTGCTGCACTGGCGAGGCGAGGACCGGATGGTCGAGCTGGATCTTGCTGACCTGCACGGCCTGGAGGATGAGAAGTACGCCCTCGAGGTGGCCGCTGCTGGTGGGCACCACCTGCTCCTCTCCGGACCCAAGGGGGCGGGCAAGACATCGCTCGCGGAACGGCTGCCGGGATTGCTCCCCGACCTGGAGATCGACCAGGCCCTTGAGTTGACGGCGGTGCTGTCGTTGGGCGACGCCCTCGACGTCTCGGCTGGTCTGGTGCGGCGACCGCCCTTCTCCGCGCCCCACCACAGTGCGAGTCGGGCCAGTCTTCTCGGTGGCGGTTCGGGCCGGGTCCGGCCGGGCACCCTGAGTCGCTGCCACGGCGGGGTGGTGATGCTCGACGAGTTCCCGTTCTTCAACGCCGACATACTGGAGGCGCTGCGCCAGCCGCTGGAGTCGGGGGAGATCACCCTCGCTCGTGGGGAGGAGAGCGCCACGTTCCCGGCAGGCTGCATGTTCGTGCTGGCCTGCAATCCCTGCCCGTGCGGGAACTACACCGCACATCCGGGGCACTCGCGGTGTGACTGCGAGGAAGCGGCGCGACGACGCTACCGGCGCAAGCTCTCAGGGCCGTTGATCGACCGTCTCGACATCGTCCGCGAAGTGATGCCGGCTGCCGTGGGTGCCGCGCCGGTCGGCTACCGGACGGCGGAGCGGAGTGCGACGGTACGAGCACGGGTGACGGCGGCCAGGGAGCGTCAGACAGCACGGTTCCGCGGCCGGGGGTGGCGGGTCAATGCGCAGGCGCCGGGGCCGCTGCTCACCGCCGAGTGGCCGCTCACAGCGGCCGGAAGCATGCTCGTTGAACGCGCTGTGGGCTCCGGTCTGCTGACCCAACGCGGCAGGGTGCGGGTGCATCGATTGGCCTGGAGCGTCGCAGACCTGGCCGGGGCCGAGGTGCCCGATGTCGACCAGGTGGCGGTCGCGATCGCGCTGCGCACCGGTGAGCCGCTCCCGGCATCGGTGCTGGCCGGTGCTGGCCGATGAGTGCGACGAACGAGGAGGAGCGGTTGATCCGGGTCGCGCTGAGCCTGATGGCTGAGCCCGGAGACCCCAAGCTCTGTGAGCTTGCCGCCGAGTTGGGGCCTGAACAGCTCTATCGCCGCCTTGCCGATCCCGCGACCGACGAGCCGCGCGCGGTGGACGTCGCGACCCGGCTGAGCACCAGCGATCCCGGCCGCGCCCTCGAGCAGGCCCAGCGCCGGGGCATCCGCTTCGTGATGCCCGGTGACACCGAGTGGCCGAGCGGGGTCGAGGACCTGGCCCATGCCGGAGTGCTGAGCGATCGCGGGGGAGTACCGCTCGGCCTCTGGGCCCGAGGACCCGTGCCGCTCCACGAACTGGGTGTCTCGGCCGCGGTGGTCGGCGCCCGGTCCGCGACCAGCTACGGCACGACGTCGGCCGCGCGGATCGCGGCCGACCTGGCCCGTGCGGGCGCTGCGGTCGTCTCGGGTGCGGCCTTCGGGATCGACGAGGCAGGGCACCGGGGCGCGCTCTCGGTCGGCGGGATCACGGTCGCGGTGCTGGCCTGTGGCGTGGACCGGGTCTACCCGGCCGCGCACCGCCAGCTGCTGAACCACCTCGCGGATCATGGCGCGGTGATCTCGGAGGCCGCGCCGGGATGGGCGCCGATGCGGGTCCGGTTCCTCGCGCGCAACCGGATCATCGCGGCGCTGGCCCGGGGCACCCTGGTGGTTGAGGCGGCGACCCGGAGCGGGGCGTTGAACACCGCCCGTTGGGCGACCCAGCTCAACCGCCCGACGATGGCGGTTCCCGGCTCCGTCACCAGTGCGAGCTCCGAGGGGTGTCATCGGTTGATCCGCGACGGAGGTGCCTGCCTGGTGACCGGCGCTGACGACGTCCTGGAACTGATCTCCGACTCCGGGCGGCTCCCGCCGCAGCCCGAGCCGGAGCCCTCGCGGCCTCGCGACCGGTTGTCGCTGCGCGAGCGCCAGGTGCTGGACGCCGTCCCGGCGGCGCGAACGGCTCGCGCCGAGTCGATCGCCCGCACCGCTGGGATCGGGCTGAGCGAGGTCGTGCACCTGCTCGGGCGGCTCCAGGAACAGGGCTTCGTCGATGGTCTCGACGGCCGGTGGTGCCTCAGCCGATGGGCGCGCCGGGTGCCGTAGTGTCGAACGCGTGTCCGACGACGAGCTTCCCGAGGCGTTCGCCGAGGTGCTCGCTGCCTATGAGCGGCACCTGGTCTCCGAACGCGACCTCGCGCCGCACACCGTGCGCGCCTACGTAGGCGACCTGGTCTCCCTGCTCGACCATGCTGCGCGGTTCGGGATCGAGGAGATCGACGCCCTCGATCTGACGGTGCTGCGGAGTTGGTTGGCGAAGCAGAAGAGCCTGGGCAAGGCCCGGACGACGATGGCGCGCCGGGCGACCGCGGCCCGGGTCTTCACCGCCTGGCTCAACCGGACCGGGCGGCTGGCCGGCGACCCCGGTGCCGCGCTGCTCTCGCCGAAGATGCCCAAGACCCTGCCGCCGGTGCTCCGGGCGGAAGAGGCACGAGCCCTCCTCGAGACCGAAGCGAGTGAGGGCGACGACGGCCCTCCCGGGCCGGTGGCGCTACGCGACCGCGCGATGTTGGAACTGCTCTATGCCACCGGGATGCGGGTCGGTGAACTCTGCGGGCTCGACGTCGACGACCTCGACTTCGACCGGCATGTGGTCCGGGTCTTCGGCAAGGGCCGCAAGGAACGGACCATTCCGTTCGGGGTGCCGGCCGCCGACGCGTTGGAGTCGTGGCTCGGGCGAGGCCGGGGCGGGCTCTTCGTCGAGGGCTCGGGCGCGGCCCTCTTCTTGGGGGTCCGGGGCCGGCGGATCGATCAACGCGCCGTCCGTTCTCTGGTCCACCGGCGGATGTCGGAGGTACCGGGAGCACCGGACATCGGCCCGCACGGACTCCGCCACTCGGCGGCCACCCACCTCCTGGAGGGCGGCGCCGACCTACGGAGTGTCCAAGAGACCCTCGGTCATGCCTCGCTGGCCACCACCCAGCTGTACACCCACATCTCCAACGAACGGTTGCGGGCCGCCTACCAACAGGCTCATCCACGCGCCTGAGAAGGGCAGCAGTCGGATCGGCGGGTGGTTCAGGAGACCGAGCGGGTCGAGGTAGACGTCGTCGGAGCGGATCAGCCCCCAGTGCAGGCAGGCTGTGGGATGGCAGTGTGAGCCGAGGAGTTCGAGGCGTCCGATCACGGTGCCCGCCACCACCTGCGCACCACGGGCCAAGGTCGCTGTCACCGGTTCGTAGGTGGTGCGGGTGGCGCCGTGGTCGACGACCACGACTCCGCGACCTGCGATCCGCCCGATGAACGAGACCCGACCGGCGAGCGCAGCGTGTACCGGGCGCCCGGCGGTTCCGCGGAGGTCGACGCCCCGATGGCCGCTGGCCCACGGGGCGGCCGGCGGGGAGAAGCCGGCCGCCACCGTGGGCTGCGGGCTCAGCGGCCAGACCGCCGAACCTTGACCGCCTGGCTCCTCGTCGCCTGCCGCCGCGCGCCCGGGTGCTCGGTCGAAGGGGAGGATCAACGTGAGCAGCAGCGCGATCAGCAGGGTGAGAGGGGCCCGATGGGGAGTGGCGGTCATAGGGCGATCCTGGGAGCGCCGCGATGGCGCCACCAGTGCCTGGCGGGTAGCTGTGGCTCCCGGACCGTCCAGCACCTCTGTGGAGTAGGAACGGGCCGGTCACTTCGATTCGCACCGATCCGGCCCCGCGGCATAGACTGATCGCTGGCAACCCCCCTGTGGGTTGACTTCGCACGTCTGCTTGCCGCGGCGAGCTCCGCAAGGAGCCCGAACCACCGCGGGCGTCGAGCCTCAGTTCCGTGTCCGAAATGGGCGCAGATCGGCTCGCGCGCGGGCGTCAGGGTGACCGGCACCTGCCGGTCGCAGCAACTGAAAACACCAGCCGCCGTCAAGCCCGGCCACCTCCCGCTCGCGGGTCAAGGTGACCCCAGGGGTGAACCGGCGGCGAAACCAGGAAGAAGAACCTCATGGCAGTCGTGACCATGCGCCAGCTCCTCGAGAGCGGCGTCCACTTCGGACACCAGACCCGTCGCTGGAACCCGAAGATGAAGCGCTTCATCATGACCGAGCGCAACGGCATCTACATCATCGACCTGCAGCAGTCGCTCTCCTACATCGACCGCAGCTACGCCTTCATCAAGGAGACCGTGGCCAAGGGCGGCACGATCATGTTCGTGGGCACCAAGAAGCAGGCCCAGGAAGCGATCGCCGAGCAGGCCACCCGCGTCGGTATGCCCTACGTCAACCAGCGTTGGCTCGGCGGCATGCTCACCAACTTCTCCACCGTGAGCCAGCGGATCACCCGCCTCAAGGAGCTCGACGAGGTCGACTTCGAGACCGTCGCCGGTTCGGGTCGCACCAAGAAGGAACTCCTGCAGATGAAGCGGGAGCGCGACAAGCTCGACAAGACCCTCGGTGGTATCCGCGGCATGGGTCGCACCCCGTCGGCCGTGTGGATCGTCGACACCAACAAGGAGCACCTCGCCGTCGAGGAGGCCCGCAAGCTTCGGATCCCGATCATCGCGATCCTGGACTCCAACTGCGACCCCGACGTCGTCGACTTCCCGATCCCGGGTAACGACGACGCGATCCGCGCCGTCGGTCTGCTGACCCGCGTCGTGGCCGACGCCGTCGCCGAGGGCCTGATCGCCCGCAGCGGTGCCAAGTCGGACGCCCCGGCCGAGCCGCTGGCTGAGTGGGAGCGCGAGCTTCTCGAGGGCAACGCTGCTGAGGCTCCGGCCGAGGCTGCCGCTCCGGCCGAGGCTGCCGCTCCGGCCGAGGCTGCCGCTGAGGCTCCGGTTGAGGCTGCCGCTGAGGCTGCCGCTGAGGCTCCGGTTGAGGCCGCTGCTGAGGCTCCGGCCGAGCAGGCCTGAACCTCTCACTGACCACACCTGTCTAGGAAGAAGAACTTATGTCTAACTTCTCCGCTGCCGACGTCAAGAGGCTCCGCGAGCTCACCCAGGCCGGCATGATGGACTGCAAGAAGGCGCTGACCGAGACGGACGGCGACTTCGACAAGGCTGTTGAGCTGCTCCGCGTCAAGGGTGCCGCCAAGGCTGCTGCCCGTGCCGCTGAGCGCGACGCCTCGGCCGGCCTGGTCGCCACCGCTGGTGGTGCCCTGGTCGAGATCAAGTCCGAGACCGACTTCGTCGCCAAGAACGAGACCTTCATCGAGGCCGCCCAGAAGATCGCCGAGGCGATCAACGAGGGCAAGGCCACCACCACCGAGGCTGCCAAGGCGCTCCCGCTCGACGGCAAGACCGTCGGCGAGGTCGTCGAGGACCTGGCCATCACCATCGGTGAGAAGATCGAGCTCGGTGAGGTCGCCTACTTCGACGGCGGCACCACCACCTACATGCACAAGCGTGCGGCTGACCTGCCGCCCGCCGTCGGCGTGCTGGTCGAGTTCGAGGGTGACGAGGAAGCTGCTCGCGCTGCCGCGATGCAGGTTGCTGCCATGAAGGCGCAGTACCTCAGCCGTGAGGACGTTCCGGCCGACATCGTCGCCGCCGAGCGCGTCGTCCTCGAGAAGAAGACGCTGGAAGAGGGCAAGCCCGCTGCGGCCGTCGAGAAGATCGTGGAGGGTCGCCTCGGTGGCTTCTTCCGCGAGATCGTTCTCCTCGAGCAGGACTCGGTCACCGACTCGAAGAAGTCCGTCAAGGCGGTTCTCGACGAGGCCGGCACCACCATCAAGCGATTCGCTCGCTTCGAGGTTGGCGCCTGACCCACTCTGTGACGGGAATCCCGTAACAGCTCCGTGAGGGCCGGTACGACTGATGTCGTGCCGGCCCTTACGTGTAAGTTGCCTCCTGGTAAATAGCACGCGTGCGTAGGCACTGAAGGGACATGCATGACGTCGTACAAGCGAGTTCTGCTCAAGCTCTCCGGCGAAGTATTCGGCGGAGGCAAGGTCGGGGTCGACCCCGACGTAGTGCAGAAGGTGGCCCGGGAGATCGCAGCCGTAGCCGAGGCCGGCGTGCAGATCGCTGTCGTCACCGGTGGCGGCAACTTCTTCCGAGGTGCTGAGCTCCAGCAGCGCGGCATGGACCGGGTCCGTGCCGACTACATGGGCATGCTCGGCATCGTGATGAACTGCCTGGCGCTGCAGGACTTCTTGGAGAAGCTCGGCGTCGAGACCCGGGTCCAGACCGCGATCACCATGGGGCAGGTCGCCGAGTCCTACATCCCGCGCCGGGCGATCCGGCACATGGAGAAGGGCCGCGTCGTGATCTTCGGTGCCGGCATGGGCATGCCCTTCTTCTCCACCGACACCGTCGCCGTCCAGCGCGCGCTGGAGAGCAAGTGCGACGTGGTGCTGGTCGCCAAGAGCGGCGTCGACGGGGTCTACACCGCAGACCCGCACCTGGACCCGACGGCGGTCAAGCTCGACCACGTGACGTACGAGGACGCGATCGGCCAGGGTCTGCGGATCATGGACCAGACCGCCTTCGCGCTCTGCGGCGAGAACAAGCTTCCGATGATCGTCTTCGGCATGGAGCCTGAGGGCAACATCCTGCGGGTCGTGCAGGGTGAGAAGATTGGCACGCTCGTCAGCGCTGAGAGCTGAGCGCAGCGCACCCGCACCACCGCAGCACAACCACCGACGGCCCGGATCCGGGCATAACGAGGAGAAACCGTGATCAACCAGGTTCTGTCTGAAGCCGACGCCAAGATGGGCAAGTCGGTCGAGGCGACCCGCGAGGAGTTCGTGGCGATCCGTGCGGGACGCGCGCACCCCAGCATGTTCAACAAGATCAGCGCCGAGTACTACGGTTCGCAGACGCCGCTCAACCAGCTGGCCTCGTTCACCTCGCCCGAGCCGCGGGTGATCATCATCGCTCCGTTCGACGTCTCCGCGATGGCTGCGATCGAGCGCGCCATCCGGGACAGCGACCTGGGTGTCAATCCGGCCAACGACGGCAAGGTGCTGCGCTGCAACTTCCCCGAGCTGACCGAGGAGCGCCGCAAGGAGTTCATCAAGGTCGCCAAGGGCAAGGCTGAGGACGGTCGCGTCTCGGTCCGCAACGTGCGCCGTACCGCCAAGCAGAACCTCGAGAAGCTGGAGAAGGACGGCGAGATCGGCAAGGACGACCTGGCCGGTGCCGAGAAGCGCCTCGACGGCTTCACCAAGAAGCACACCGACGCTATCGACGAGATGCTGAAGAACAAGGAAGCCGAGCTGCTGGAGGTCTGACCGACCACCGCACTCGACTGAGATGACGACCTCGTCCGCCATCCCGCCGGCCGCGCCCAAGAAGGACCACGGGCGCGCCGGGCGCAACCTTCCCGCCGCCATCGGTTCTGCGGTGGTGCTGCTCTCGGCGATCGCCGCCTCGTTGTGGTTCTACAAGACCGCCTTCATGGTGATCGTTGCGATCGCCGTGGTGGTGGCGCTGTGGGAGCTCGGTCGTGGCTTGTCCGCCAAGGGCATCGACCTTCCCGAACAGCCGCTGATGGTCGGCGGTGTGGTGATGGTGGTCGTCGCCTACTTCTGGGGTGCACCCGCGTTGGTGACCGCGACCGCGGTCACCGCGCTGGCAGTGATGTTGTGGCTGCTGCGTCGCGGCGTCGACGGGTACGTTCAGAACGCCTCGGCGGCCGTCTTCACGCTGATCTACGTGCCGTTCCTCGGCTCATTCGTCGCGCTGATGCTGGCCGAGGGCGGGGCTACCGACTTCGATCGGTGGGACGCCGGCGTCAAGGGCATCGTGGTCTTCATCGGTGTCACCATCGCCAGCGACATCGGCGGGTACATCGCGGGCGTGCTCTTCGGTAAGCACCCGATGGCTCCGGTGATCTCGCCGAAGAAGTCCTGGGAGGGTTTTGCCGGCTCGGCGCTCTCCTGTGTCCTGGCCGGTTGGGCGCTCGTCGTCTACCTCCTCGACGGCGACTGGTGGGTCGGCGTCCTGCTCGGCCTGATCGCGGTCGTGATGGCCACCCTGGGCGACCTCTGCGAGTCCGTGATGAAGCGTGACCTCGGGATCAAGGACATGAGCCAGATCATCCCGGGCCACGGTGGCCTGATGGACCGCCTGGACTCCCTGCTCGCCACGATCGCCCCGATCTGGCTGTTGCTGCACTACCTCGTCTTCTAGTCACCCTCGCGATAGTCCCTGACGTTTCGCCCCTAAATTCGGCGGCGGGTTCAGGTGGTGGAAGCAACGTTGTTGTCTGCTGGCGGGTTGCTCAGCA